>NZ_CP127167.1:1485380-2228071 GCF_036288925.1 Haemophilus parainfluenzae | reverse complement strand
GATAAATTATCCTTATGTTATATGCGTATAAAATAAAAGCCGCAAAAGTGCGGTTAAAAATCGAAGAGGATTTTACAATAATTTAGGCGAAAGATCTTCTGTTGCTCATCAAAAAAAGACAAAAAGGTTGCTTGAGATTTTGCCCAAAATCCGTATAATCCCCACGATTTTAGAAGAAACGGAAGATTATTTCGGAATTTTCTCTTTTCTTATTTGACGAAAGCCCAATTTATGATTAAAATTGCGGTCTATTTTTTATAACCCTTGTTGTGTTTTGGCTATCAAAACAGTAAACCATTTTGATTTAGGTAGATTATAATGAAACGTACATTTCAACCTTCTGTATTAAAACGTAGTCGTACTCACGGTTTCCGTGCTCGTATGGCAACTAAAAACGGCCGTCAAGTTTTAGCTCGTCGTCGTGCTAAAGGTCGTAAAAGTTTATCTGCATAATCACCTCTTTTAGTGATTAAGCTAAACTTCTCTCGGGAGTTACGATTGTTAACTCCCGCTCAATTCAAAAATGTCTTCGAACAACCGTTTCGAGCAAGCACCCCTGAAATTACCATTCTCGCACGCAAAAATAATCTTGAGCATCCACGCTTAGGTTTAACTGTGGCTAAAAAACATCTTAAACGAGCGCATGATCGTAATCGTATCAAACGTTTAGTTCGTGAAAGTTTTCGTTTGTCCCAACATAATTTGCCTTCTTGTGACTTTGTCTTTGTGGCGAAACGTGGCATTGGTCAGCTTGATAATCAAACGTTTTTACAAACTTTGGATAAATTATGGGCACGTCACATTCGTTTGGCACAAAAATCCTCATCGCTTTAATTAAGTTTTATCAAGTAGCGATTAGTCCTTTAATCGGGCCTCGCTGTCGTTTTGTGCCAACCTGTTCTTGCTATGGTATTGAGGCGTTAAAAACACATGGATTGTTAAAAGGTAGTTGGCTTACGCTAAAACGTGTATTAAAATGTCACCCCTTAAGCGCCGGTGGATTCGATCCTGTTCCGCCGAAAAAGATTAATAATAACGATGAGAAAAAATAATGGACTCAAGACGTAGCCTATTAGTGCTTGCACTACTCTTTATTTCTTTCCTTGTTTATCAGCAATGGCAACTTGATAAAAATCCACCGGTTCAACAACAGACCACGGAACAAACAACAACCGCCTCTTCTGATGTACCGGCAAGTTCTTCTTCATCTGCCGAAGTAGTGGCAGACTCACAAACCAAAGGTCACATTATCACATTAGAAAATGATGTATTCCGTTTGAAAGTGGATACATTAGGTGGTGATGTAATCAGTTCTGAATTATTAAAATATGATGCAGAATTAAATTCAAAAGAACCTTTCGTTTTATTAAAAGATACAAACGAGCATGTTTACATTGCACAAAGCGGCTTAATCGGTAAAAACGGGATCGATACAAAAGCAGGTCGTGCACAATATCAAGTGACGGGTGATAATTTCAAATTAGCAGAAGGTCAAAATGAACTTTCTGTACCATTAACATTTGAAAAAGATGGTGTCACTTATCGTAAAATCTTTGTATTAAAACGCGATAGCTACGATGTAGGTGTTAACTTTGAAATTGTGAACCAAAGTGGTAGCGCAATTGAAGTTGAACCTTACGGTCAATTAAAACATACATTAGTTGAAAGCAGCGGTAACGTAGCAATGCCTACTTATACCGGTGGTGCGTATTCTTCTTCTGAAACAAATTACAAAAAATACAGCTTCAGCGATATGAAAGACAAAAATCTTTCTATCGATACCAAAGCAGGTTGGGTTGCTGTTTTACAACACTATTTCGTATCAGCTTGGATCCCAAATCAAGATGTAAATAACCAACTTTATAGTATTACAGATAGCAAAAATAACGTTGCGTCTATTGGTTATCGTGGTCCAGTAGTATCTGTTCCAGCGGGTGCAACAGAAACAATTACCAGCTCATTATGGACAGGTCCGAAATTACAAAACAAAATGGCTGAAGTGGCTAACCACTTAGACTTAACTGTCGATTATGGTTGGGCATGGTTCATCGCGAAACCATTATTCTGGTTATTAACTTTCATTCAAAGTATTGTATCTAACTGGGGTGTGGCAATTATTTGTGTCACCTTAGTGGTGAAAGCGATTTTATATCCGCTCACAAAAGCACAATACACGTCTATGGCGAAAATGCGTATGTTGCAACCAAAAATGCAAGAAATGCGCGAACGTTTTGGTGATGATCGCCAACGTATGAGCCAAGAAATGATGAAACTTTACAAAGAAGAAAAAGTAAATCCACTTGGCGGTTGCTTACCATTAATCCTTCAAATGCCAATTTTTATCGCATTATACTGGACGTTTATGGAAGCGGTTGAACTGCGTCATGCACCATTCTTTGGTTGGATTCAAGATTTATCGGCACAAGACCCTTACTACATTCTCCCAATCTTAATGGGCGGATCAATGTTCTTGTTACAAAAAATGTCACCGACACCCGTTGCAGATCCAATGCAACAAAAAGTGATGAATTTCATGCCGTTGATCTTCATGTTCTTCTTCCTCTGGTTCCCGGCAGGTCTAGTGCTTTACTGGTTAGTGTCTAACTTAATCACTATCGTACAACAACAAATGATCTACCGTGGTTTAGAGAAAAAAGGGTTACATACCCGTAAAAAATAACAAATAGAAGGCATCGAAAGATGCCTTTTTTCTATCATTGATTGATATATAATCTCATGGGCGTATTAATGCGCCCTCTCATTTTTTTATCGCAGATAAAAGTGCGGTCAATTTTTAGTGAGTTTTTATGAAAGAAACAATCGTCGCACAAGCGACAGCACCAGGACGTGGTGGTATTGGTATTTTGCGTGTATCTGGCCCGAAAGCGGTTGAAGTGGCACAGGCGGTGCTCGGTAAATGTCCTAAACCAAGAATGGCAGATTATTTACCTTTTAAAGATGCTGATGGCACAGTATTAGATCAAGGCATTGCGCTTTATTTTAAATCGCCGAATTCCTTTACTGGTGAAGATGTATTGGAATTGCAAGGTCATGGCGGACAAGTGGTATTAGATTTGTTACTAAAACGAATCTTACAACTTGATGGTGTTCGTCTTGCGCGTCCAGGTGAATTTTCTGAACAAGCTTTTTTAAACGATAAATTAGATTTAGCCCAAGCTGAAGCCATTGCTGATTTGATTGATGCGACTTCGGAGCAAGCTGCTCGTTCAGCATTAAAATCATTACAAGGTGAATTTTCTAATAAAGTGAATCAGTTAGTGGATTCCGTGATTTATCTGCGTACTTATGTGGAAGCGTCGATTGATTTCCCCGATGAAGAAATTGACTTTTTGGCAGACGGTAAAATCGAAGCAAAATTACGAGAAATTATTGATCAGCTTGATTTAGTCCGTAGCGAAGCAAAACAAGGCTCGATTTTACGTGAAGGGATGAAAGTGGTGATTGCTGGTCGTCCAAATGCAGGTAAATCAAGTTTACTGAATGCTTTAGCGGGCAGAGAAGCAGCCATTGTGACAGATATTGCTGGTACAACGCGTGATGTGTTGCGTGAGCATATTCATATTGATGGCATGCCTTTACATATTATTGATACCGCCGGGCTTCGTGAAGCGACAGATGAAGTTGAACGTATCGGGATCTCACGTGCCTGGACGGAGATTGAGCAAGCCGATCGCATCATTTTAATGTTAGACAGCAGCGACCCTGATAGCCAAAATATCGAAAAAGTGCGATCAGAATTTTTATCAAAATTGCCAAATAATATGCCAGTGACCATTGTTCGCAATAAAGTAGATTTAAGTGGCGAGGCAGTTGGGCTAAAAGAAGAAAATGGAACAACGACCGTTTGTTTATCCGCCCAAACACATCAGGGTGTAGATTTGTTGCGTGAGCATTTAAAACAGGCGATGGGATTCCAAACGGGAATGGAAGGTGGTTTCTTAGCACGCCGTCGTCATCTTGATGCCTTAGAAAAAGCGGCCGAACATTTACAAATTGGATTAGTCCAATTAACTGAATTTCATGCGGGTGAATTACTGGCAGAAGAACTTCGTTTAGTTCAAGCTAACCTGAGTGAAATTACGGGGCAATTTACCTCGGATGATTTACTCGGCAATATTTTCAGTTCTTTCTGTATTGGAAAATAACTTGTAGTTTATGACTTTTCATATGTTGTGGGTTATTGCTCTAGGGCTTTCGATGGATGCCTTTGCAGTTTCCATCTCTAAAGGCTTAGCAATGCGGGCTTTTCGTTGGAAACAAGCATTAGCTATTGCATGTTGCTTTGGGTTATTCCAAGGCATCATGCCTGCGATAGGCTATGTTGTCGGACTGCAATTTAGTCATATGATTCAAAATTGGGATCACTGGATTGCGTTTATTTTGCTCGTTCTCATCGGTGTGAATATGATTCGAGAAGGAATTAGCTCAGATGATGAACCCACTCCCTCATTGATTAGTTTAAAACACTTGCTAACACTTGGTGTGGCAACGAGTATTGATGCGTTAGCCATTGGTGTCTCTTTTGCTTTTCTTTCCGTGGACATTTTGTTGGCTGTCTTCATCATTGGTTTAACAACCTTTGTCATCTCTTTTATTGGCGTAAAGAGCGGTCATTTTTTAGGGAAAAAATTCAAAAGCAAAGCAGAGATTTTTGGCGGTTTAGTGTTATTAGTCATGGCTGTGAAAATCCTACACGAACATGGTGTTTTTTAAGTGCGAATTTTCGCCTTTTAGATTATAATCTTACGAACTTTGTCTTTTTTTAAAAGGGTAATAATTGAATGTTAATTGAAAAAATGCATGGCATCGCCCATAGCTTTATCGGAAAAGCGATCTTTGCTTTAATTCCAGTTTCATTTTTGATTGGTGGGATGTCAGGTTATCTGTATAGCAGCAATGATAGTTTTGCGGCAAAAGTAAATGGCGAAACCATCTCTCAACAAGATGTCTTAAATCGTTATAACCAAGAGTTTGAAGCGCGAGCTCAACAAGAAGGCGAGAGCTTCCTAGCGAAAACTGACTCGGTGGAATTTGTGACCGCACTTCGTCAAAATTTAATTCAACGTTTAGTGGATCAAGAATTAATCCGTCAATATGCGAAAGAATTAAAATTAGGTGTCAGCGATGACATGATCAAACGTGCGATTGTAAGCGATCCTAATTTACAATCTAACGGTAAATTTGATAATACCCGTTATCAACAATTATTGACTCAAAATGGTTTAACGTCCGATACTTATGCGACTATTTTACGTAATGCATTAACACTTGAACAAATGCAAAACGGTTTGGCTGACAGTGAATTTGTTGTGCCGGCTCAAGTAAAAGATAACGCACAAGTCTTTTTCCAAAAACGTATCGCTCGTCTTGCGACACTTCCATTAGCCGATGAAATTGCAAAACAAAAAGTGACGGACGAAGAAATTAAAGCGTATTATGATGCGAATGCGAAATCACTTGTTCAACCTGAACAAGCGAAAGTGCAATATATTAGCGTTTCAGCAAATGCATTAGGTAAATTACAACCTGTCACTGAAACACAAATTGCACAATATTATCAAGAAAATAAAGCACAATTCATTAGCCAAAAATTAGCGCATATTCAATTCTCAACTGAGAAAGAAGCGGATGCCGTTTATCAAGAACTGCAAAAAGGTGCTGATTTTGCTGAGTTAGCAAAAATAAAATCCCTAGATAAACTTTCTGGTGCTCAAGGCGGTGAATTAGGTTGGGTAAAAGACAACGAATTACCGAAAAACTTTGAAGATGCAGCATTATTGTTAAATGTTGGTCAATACAGTACACCGGTTAATGTGGATGGGGCTTACCATATTATTTTAGTGCAAGATCGTAAAGAGCGTACTTTAGAAGAAGTGAAAGAACAAATCGCAGAGACTGTACGTAAAAACTTAGCAGAAAGCCGTTTCCAAGCGGTAGAAAAAGCGGTTCGTGAAAAAGCAGCAGAAAGCAGTGATTCTTTAGCTGCGGTAGCTGAAGCGGCAGGTGTGAAAGTAGAAGAAACGGATTACTTTGGTAAAAATAATGTCCCTGCGGCATTAAATTTCCCAAATGTGACTTCTGCTATTTTTGAATCTGATATTGCAAACGGCGGTGCAAATTCTGAGCCATTAACCGTAGGTGAAAATGAATTTGTAGTGGTACGTGTCGTGGATCACAAAGATGAAGGTTTACAAAGCCTTGATGAAGCAAAATCAACGATCGAGCAATTTTTAAAACGCGAAAAAGCCGATAAAGTATTAGCTGAAAAAGCAGAGCAAGCGGTTAAAGCACTATCTACTGATCCTACCAAATTACCAGCAGGTATTAGTTTTAGTGAACCACAAACCTTTACACTAATGGATAATAAAGATCCAATGCTTTATGAAGGTGTATTTGCTATTGCTAAACCACAAGATGGTAAAGTAGCTTATCAAGTTGCTCGCAACAGCAAAGGTGATGTAGTTGTGGTTGCTCTTGAACGTGTAGAAGAGCCGACTTTAAGTGAGCAAGAATTAGCGAAATTTAGCACTCAACTTGTTCGTGCACGTCAAGGCGAATTGCAAGGACAGTTAATGCAAGCATTACGTGAAAAAGCACAAATCGAGATTAATACCAGCTTTATTAATCAAGATGATTCAGAAGAAGGTGCGGCTCACTAAGCCGATTGAAATGTCATTCATCATCAATTTCTGATGGAAAATAAAAGCAAAGTGCGGTAAATTTTGACCGCACTTTTTTATATAAAATAAGGAGAAGACTATGGCTCAAGAAACCATTTTCAGCAAAATTATTCGTAAAGAAATTCCGGCCAATATTGTTTATCAAGATGAATTAGTAACCGCATTCCGCGATATTTCACCGCAAGCGAAAACCCATATTTTGATTATCCCAAATAAAGTGATTCCAACGGTTAATGATGTGACGGAACAAGATGAAGTTACTTTGGGTCGCTTATTTACTGTCGCGGCTAAAATTGCGAAAGAAGAAGGCATTGCCGAAGACGGTTATCGTTTGATTGTGAATTGTAATAAACACGGTGGACAAGAAGTATTCCATATTCATATGCATCTTGTTGGTGGTGAACCTTTAGGTAGAATGTTGGCGAAATAATGAAAAAGATCCTAATTACAGCAACGGTATTATTTTTAACGGCTTGTTCATCTGCACCAAATATTGTGGGAACCAATAAGCCAATTTTAAATATGGCAGCAAATTTAGCACCCGCTTTAGATGTTGATTTGTCTGATAATACCGCAGCCTTAAAAAATAAAACTACACAACAACTCAATGTGCTTTACCACCTTTATTGGTATAACACACAAGGTGTAACGCAAGTTTGGCCGAATCAGCAAGAAAGCCAATCAGGCAATATTTTATTGCAACCACAAGAAAAGAAAGTGTTTGAGCTACCAAAACCAAGCACAGAAAGTAGCAATTATCGTCTTTACTTACAATAGTTTATGTCCACATTATTAATTGACCTTGAAGGTCATGAGCTCAAACAAGAAGAAGTTGAATTACTGGAACATCCTTTAGTTGCCGGTTTGATTTTATTTACCCGCAATTTTTATGATCGTCAGCAAGTTCAAGCGCTAATTAAATCCATTCGTCAACGAGTGAAAAAGCCTTTATTGGTCACAGTCGATCAAGAAGGTGGTCGCGTGCAACGTTTCCGTGAAGGTTTCACTCAGCTCCCTGCGATGCAGGCTTTTGCGGCATTAGTTGAGGACTCAGCTCAGCAACAGCAAATAGCAAAAGAAGCGGGTTGGCAAATGGCTGCTGAAATGGTGGCGTTAGATATTGATTTGAGTTTTGCTCCGGTGTTGGATTTAGGTCACGAATGTCGTGCGATTGGTGATCGTAGTTTTGGCTGTGATGTAAAAAGTGCGGTCAATTTAGCAGCAGCTTTTATTGATGGTATGCACCAGGCGGGCATGGCAACAACAGGAAAACACTTCCCGGGACACGGCCATGTTTTAGCTGATTCTCATCTTGAAACCCCTTATGATGAGCGAGCAAAAGAAGTGATTTTTAATCATGATATTTTGCCATTTCAGCAATTAATTCAACAGAGTAAGCTTGATGCGATTATGCCGGCTCACGTCATTTATACACAATGTGATAGCCAGCCAGCAAGCGGTTCGAGTTATTGGTTAAAAGAGATTTTGCGTAAACAGTTGGGCTTCCAAGGAGCGATTTTCTCTGATGATTTAGGCATGAAAGGCGCAGGCTTTATGGGCGATTTTGTGGCTCGCAGTGAAAAAGCCTTGAAGGCTGGTTGTGACTTATTATTGCTTTGTAATGAGCGAGAAGGTGTCATTCAAGTGCTTGATAATCTGAAGTTACAGGAAACAACAGAGCATTTCACAGCACGCCAAGCTCGCTTGAAATCGCTCTTTAAACAAAAATCCTTTGATTGGTCAGAACTCACAAAAACTTCGCGTTGGATTGAAAATCATCAAAAACTGACCGCACTTCAACAAGAGTGGCTTGCTTCTAAATGATTGATTGCCATCATTATCAAAAAGGCGATTGCCGTTCTTGTCAATGGCTTGAAATGCCTTATGAACAGCAACTCGCCAAGAAAGAAGAGCATCTAAAACAACAACTTGCCAAATTAGATTGTGATAATTTAATTTGGCATCCGCCTTTTTATTCCTCTGAGTCAGCTTTTCGTAATAAAGCCAAAATGGTGGTAAGTGGTGCGGTGGAACGTCCCATTTTAGGTATTTTACAAGACTCGAATGATCCACAAAGTGCGGTGGATTTATGTGATTGTCCGCTTTATCCGCAACGCTTTGCTGAACTCTTTCCGATTCTAAAAGATTTTATTGGGCGCGCGGGTTTAGTCCCTTATAACGTGGCTAAACAAAAAGGTGAGCTGAAATATATTCTGCTTACAGAAAGCCAACATACAAAAAAATTGATGTTACGTTTTGTATTGCGTTCAGAAACTAAATTGCCGTTAATTCAACGTGAATTTGCAGGCTTATTGGAAAAATTACCACAACTTGAAGTGGTGAGCGTGAATATTCAACCTCAACACGCAGCGATCTTAGAAGGTGAGAAAGAAATCTTTTTAACTGAACAGCACACCTTATCAGAAAGCTTTAATGGTATTCCGCTCTTTATTCGCCCTCAAGGTTTCTTCCAAACGAATCCACTTGTAGCGCAAGGGCTATATGCAACGGCGCAAGATTGGGTGCAAGATTTGCCGATTACTAAACTTTGGGATCTCTTTTGTGGTGTTGGAGGGTTTGGACTTCATTGCGCTAAAGCTTTACAGGATAAACATCAACAAGAAGTGGAATTGACCGGGATTGAAATTTCCCCATCTGCTATTCAAGCGGCGACGCAATCCGCTCAGGTGTTAGGGCTAAACAACGTTAAATTCCAATCTTTGGATGCGGCTAATTTTGCTTTAACACAAGATGAAAATAAACCGGATTTGGTGATCGTCAATCCGCCTCGTCGAGGTATCGGAAGGGAACTCGCAGAATTTCTCAATGAAATGCAACCGCACTTTATTCTTTATTCCAGCTGTAACGCGATTTCCATGGGAAAAGATTTGCAACACCTAACCAATTATAAGCTTACTCAAATTCAATTATTTGATATGTTCCCGCATACGGCACATTATGAGACGCTAGCATTATTGTCCAAACTTAATGTCAATGAACATATAAGTGTTTAAATAGAGCTTGATGAACTTGATTTGACAAGTGCTGAGAGCAAGGCTACTTATGAGAAAATTAAAGAGTATGTACTGGGGAAATTTGGATTTAAGGTTTCTACATCGTATATAGCACAAATCAAAAAGAAATGTGGAGTTGTACTGAGGGAGCATTATAATAAATCGCAAAAAGAGAAACAGGTTATTCCACAATTACACCAGAAAAAGAAGAAACTATCATGGATACGTTAAGACATTTCAAAATGATTTAAGCGCAAGGTCGCTTTGGTTTTCTTGGTAATCCTTCCATCTCCTAATGGGTATAAGAAAAGCCCTAAAGGTTTCCCTCCAAGGCTTATATTATATTTCTTGGTGATTATATAGTACCACAGACTATAGATGGACATTCTAAGACATATATCTGATCTAGCATTTTGTAAATTAACACTACTTGATTGTTGCTAGCAGTTTTAACTCATATTCAACGATTAAATTTATTTTCCATAGAATTGGCAAACTTTACCAAGGCTAACATAACAGGAACCTCAACCAGAACACCTACTACAGTTGTTAGCGTAGCTCCTGATACTAACCCAAATAGAGATATAGAAACTGCAACAGACAGCTCAAAAAAGTTAGATGCACCAATCATGCCACATGGTGCTGCAATTGAATATGGTAGCTTTGCTAAATATGCCATGAAAAATGTTATTGCAAATATAAACAAAGTTTGAATTATCAAAGGAATTGCAATAAGGATAATATTTAGTGGCTGATCCAATATCTTCTGTCCTTGAAATGAAAATATTATAATCAACGTCAACAATAATCCCATCATAGTGTATTTATCAAATGCAGGGATAAAAGTTTTATTTAGGTAGTCTTCCCCTTTATTTTTAATGATTATACTTCTAGTTACCATGCTTAAAATAAGAGGAACAACAATAAATAATACAATGGACAATAAAAGTGTTCCCCATGGAATATTTATATCTCCAACCTTTAATAAGAAACTCACAATTGGTATATATGCAATCAAAATAATTAAGTCGTTACTAGCTACCTGTACTAAGGTATAACCACTATCACCTCTTGTTAACTTGCTCCATACAAATACCATTGCGGTACATGGTGCAGCTCCGAGTAAAACCGCCCCAGCTAAATATTCTGATGCCAATTCCTTATTAATAAATCCTTTATAAATAATAAAGAAAAATAAGGAAGCGATTAAATACATAGTGAGTGGCTTAATGATCCAATTTACAAACCATGTAATAAATAGACCTTTAGGATTTTTTCCTATGTCTTTTATACTCTTAAAATCAATTTTCAACATCATTGGATAAATCATTATCCAAAGTAAAATTGTTGTTGGTATAGACACATTGTAGAACTCAAATTTTCCTAACCAATCTGGAATAGCAGGAAAATATTTCCCAATAAATATGCCTATTACCATACAAATTAACACCCAAAAAGTCAGGTTTTTCTCAAAAAAACCAATTCCATTTATTTTCTTCATTCCTAAATATCCTCAACTTTCTCAATTAATTTATGAACCTTACTTTCAATCGCTTTAATGGTTTTTAAACTCTTCATCATTTTTTCCCCTATATCTGATAAAGTTTGTCACCACAAAGGTCTTCTTTTGTCCATTCAATGACGGCTAGTTTTCCTGAAGTATGATCTAATATCTTGTTAATCCACTTAACTTCTTCATTTACTTTAGCAGATAACATCTTGTTACTAGGATTTGCTTTATACAAGGATGAATTAACAATCCACCAATTTGTATGAATTGATGCCCTTGTTAGATCTTCTTCTAATCGATATGCCTCATAAAATGGGGTAGCCTCCGCCAAGCTAACGATTAATACTTCTGTTTCCTCTCCCCTTAATCTAGGTAACAAGTTTTTTACAGATTCAGGTACCTGTCCTTGTGTTCTTTGAACTTCTTGATGATAACTTAAAGTTGAGTCTAATAATAACAAGGTATGACCCGTAGGAGCAGTATCAATCACCACTATTTCATCGTCTGCTTTTTCCACGAGCTCTGCAAAAGCTCTAAATACAGCTATTTCCTGTGTACATGGTGATCTTAAATTTTCCTCAATGTAAGCTACATCATCCTCACTCATTGTTTTTCTTGCATTTCCAAGTACTTCATCTTGATATTTTTTTAATTCTTCTTTTTCATCAATATGACTCATAGATATTCCACTTGAACTATCTATCATAAATTTGATATGGTCAGCGGGATCTGTTGTAGCCAGGTGTACCTTTTTACCAAGTTTGCTTAGTTTGATGGCAACAGAAGATGCAATAGTAGTCTTTCCTACACCGCCCTTGCCCATAGTAAAGATTACTTTTCTATTATTTTTTACAAGGTCACTAACAACATCATCTAAATTAAAGAGTTTGCCTTTTACTTCCACTTTTTGTTCATTTATTTGATCCTTCTTAAGGAGATTTCTTATAGAGTCAATTCCAGTAATGTTGTATGATCTCAAGGCAATTGTATAGGTATCAAACTCAGTTAACATCTCTGGCATATTTTCAAGGGCTAACTTTTGTTTGTTAAATATATTTTCAGATAAGTCATCATCATAATTTTCTAAGACACCATTAATCACTAATATTTGATTTTTTATTCCAATCTCAGATAGCTCCTTTGATGCTCTGGCTACCTCATTAAGTGGTGTTTTATCAGGCCTTGTAACTAATACTAGGGTTGTTAAACTCTTATCTGATAAATTTTCAACTGCCTTTTTATAGGTTTCTTTTTTAGTATCTAATCCTGATAACTGTCCTAAACAGGATGCGCCATGCGTACTTTCACTGATAAAATCAGTCCAAGCAGAAGGAAGTTGTAACATTCTAAGGGTATGACCTGTAGGTGCTGTATCAAATATAATATGGTTATAGTCTGTATTGAGCTTAGAATTTGTAATGAAATTAGAAAACTCATTAAAGGCAGCAATCTCTACTGTACAAGATCCAGATAGCTGTTCTTCCATGTTCTCAATAACAGAATCAGGCAATTTGCCTCTAAAAGGTCCAACTACACTTTCTTTATAGTTATGTGCCGCTTCCAATGGATCTAGATTGATTACTTCTAAATTATCTACGCCTTTGATTGGTTTTGCTTTACCGTCTAATTCTGTTTCAAAAACATCTTGAAGATTTGAAGCAGGGTCTGTACTAATAAGTAGTACTTTCTTTCCTTCATCTGCTAAAGCCACTGCTGTTGCACAAGCTGTAGATGTTTTACCAACCCCTCCCTTGCCTGTGAAAAATAGATATTTAGTTAATTTAATATCTGGAAGATTAAATTTCTTCATAATAAATCCCCCCTTAGCAACAAGAGTTATTATTTCCATAGCACCCTTGATTTGGTTCTTCATCTTCACTACAGCAAGAATCATTACCTGAAGAACAACAGCCATTTTGGTTACTACTTTCAAGATAATCTTTAGAGATTTGTAAAAGTTCCATTATTTCTTCATTCTTTGGATATCTGCCTTCTATGACTATATCGTCGTCCACAAGGATTAATGGCAGCCTATCGATTCCATTTTTATCCAAAGCATCTTTTACCTTGTTATTATTGACAAATGCCATTGGCTCACTTGATAAATTGTATCTTTCAATAGTGATACCATTTTTCTTCAAGTTGTTAATTACTGTTGAAATACGTACGAGTTCAGGATCGACATTAACTCCGCAAACACCGGTATCACAACACATAGCTGGTTCATAAATTGACATTCTTTTCATTTTTTACCCCTTTCTTCAATTTTTTGAATTAAACATTATTAATATATCAATTTTTTTTGATGTGAAGAGTATTTTTTTAGTTACCCTTAAGGGTAACTAATTTCTTGCTGTAGATGATAAAAACATCTGTATTATTTTTTGTCTTCCTTGTTCAGATATAGTGTAGTAAACCCACTTGCCTTCTTCTCTTGCTGTAACAATTCCTGACTCTATCAATATTTTCATATGGTATGACAAGCCTGATTGCGTTAAATCTAGTTTTTCTAGTAAAACACAGGCACATTCTTCCCCATTTTTTAATAAATCTAATATCTCTAGGCGAATTGCCACTGAAAAGGCTTTAAATATCTTTGCAGTTTTTACTAAATCTCTGTTCATAAAAGTCTTCATATCAAATTATTTTGATGTGTTGTTTGTATCACTAATTGTTCTTCTTGACAAGTCTTATTTCGTTAGATATCAAAAATGCTTCTGGATAATCTTGTCATCTAATATTATTGTAATTAATGTTAGTTTCTTTTATGTATATACTTGTGTCATGGAACATATAAGTTTATAGAATGACGTTACAAGCATCAAGCATCATCTATCCTTTTTATCAGACATCAAAACCATCTGTTCGTCAGTATCTTTGACTTAAATATTCCTCCCAAAATGTGTCCAAAATATTGACAGAATTCCAATTTGGACAATGATGAGCAAGTTGAAGCAGTGACATTGCTGGAACTCAATTCCTAATAAAAAAGCTAACATCTCTGTTAGCTTTTTTTATTTAGAAATTTAACCGCACTTTTATTTTGCTATAAATCAGTGCGAGCAAGAAGAACGCTGCTTGTAGCAAAATAATACATGCGCCCGTGGACGCATCAAAATGATAGCTAAGTAGCACGCCTAGTAGACTTGCAGTTACAGCACTGATGATCGCGATAACAAGCATCTTGTCGAAGCGATTCGTCAGGGTTAGTGCGGTGATGCCAGGCGCAATTAGCATCGCTACAACCAAAATAACCCCAACGACTTGCATCGTACTCACAATGGTGAGCGCGAGTAATGTGAGCAAGCCATAGTGCAGTAATTTCGGCGAGAGCCCCGCAACGCGAGCATGGCTAGGATCAAAGCAATAAAGCAGAAAATCACGACGCTTTAAGCCAAGCAAAATAAAAATAATCAAGGCGATAATAGCCGTTTGAATCAGCTCTTGTCTGCTTACACCCAATACGTTACCGAATAAGATGTGTGTGAGATGTTGTGAGGTTTGGATTTTAGTGAACAGCACCAACCCAATGGCAAACATCCCTGAAAATACAATCCCCATTGCGGTATCTTCTTTGATACGGCTGTTTTCTTTTAAATAACCGACACCTAAGGCACAGGCAATTCCAGAGACAAAGGCACCAATCACTAATGGAATACCCGCTAGAAAAGCTAAGACAATGCCAGGTAGGACAGCATGAGAAATGGCATCACCCATTAATGACCACCCTTTCAAGACCAAATAGCAGGAGAGTAGTGCACAAATAACCGCAACTACTAATGCGGTGAGTAGCGCATTTTGCATAAAGGCAAATTGAAATGGCTCAACGAAAATGGCGAACATCTCAGTCATAATCCACCACCTTACGCCGTTTTTGACTGATTAATCCGTATTTAGGCGAGAATAGAAAAGCCAATAAAAATAACAATGTTTGTAATGTTACGATGACACCACCTGTTGCACCATCCAGATAATAGCTTAAATAAACACCGACGAAACCAGTGATTCCGCCTAATGCTACGGCAATTTTGATCAGCGTTTTGAACTTGTCAGTAAGTAAATAGGCGGTTGCGCCTGGTGTTATTACCATCGCAATCACTAAAATCGCCCCGACAGTTTGTAATGCCGCAACGACACAAGCACTCAAGAGTGTAAAAAAGAGAACTTTGTAAAACAGTGGTGAAAGTCCAACTGTAATTGCTTGCGTTTCATCAAAGAAAATCAGCAATAGATCCTTCCAAAAAATAAGCAATAAGACCAAGCAAATCAACATAATAATGGCTACTTGATAAATATCTTCATCAGCAATCCCGAGGATATTGCCGAGAATGATGTTTTGCACATTTATCGAGGTCGGATTCAAGGAAATGATCAGTAAACCTAAGGCAAAAAAGGTACTAAAAATAAAGCCGATAACGGCATCTTCTTTGAGTTTAGAAATGGATTTGATCCATAAAATGGAAAGTGCGGCCAAAATGCCGGCAAAAAAAGCACCTAAAGCATAGGGGAGTGAAAAGGCATAAGCTATCGCCACACCCGGAACCACGGAATGAGAGAGCGCGTCGCCAATTAATGACCAACCTTTCAACATTAAATAGGCAGAAAGAAAGGCACAAATGCCACCAACTGTGGCACTTATCCACATGGCTTTTTGCATATATTCATAGGAGAAAGGTTCCAGTAAATATTCAAGCATGACTTATTCCTTGTCAGACGGAGGCAGACGACAGGATTTAACAGCCGTTGCAGGCGGATCATTTTTGGTTTCGCCATAGAAGACAACGGGACGTTCATCATCTGTGAGAACGGTTACCGCACGTTTATCTTCATCATTATGCAGATCTTCACCTAATAATTTGATGTGTCGTAATACACCACCAAAGACTTTTTCCAAATTATGCTGATTAAATGTATCTTCCGTTTTACCGGCTGCAATCACAGTACGGTTAATCATCACCACTTGGTCACAGAAGTCTGGTACAGAGCCTAAATTGTGGGTAGAGACTAAAATTAAATGGCCTTCAGCACGTAATTGGCGAAGGAGTTCCACAATCGCATTTTCAGTTTTAACATCCACACCCGTAAAAGGCTCATCGAGTAAGATAATCTTACTTTGCTGTGCTAATGCTCGAGCCAAAAATACGCGTTTTTTCTGTCCACCAGAAAGCTCGCCGATTTGTCGTTCAGCTAAATGCTCGATGTTTACCCGTTGCATCGCTTCGAGCACTTTTTGTTTGTCTTCAGCCTTTGGAATACGTAGAAAATTCATGTAGCCGTAGCGTCCCATCATGACAACATCATAAACGGAGACTGGAAATTGCCAATCGACTTCTTCCGCTTGCGGCACATAGGCAACCAAATTTTGTTTCAAAGCTCGATTAATTGGCAAACCACAAAGCGAAATATTGCCTTGTTGTGGTTTAATTAAGCCCATGATGCTTTTGAATAGCGTTGATTTTCCGCTCCCATTTACGCCGACAAGAGCACAGATGGTTCCCCCTTGTAATGCAAAGGTAACATCATAAATTGCAGTGTGCCCGTTGTTGTAACGCACGGTTACGTCATTAACGGAAATAGAAGCGGACAGTTCAGTCATTATTTTTCAAATCCTTTGACTATGGTGGATACAGTGACATTCAGTAAGTCAATATAAGTTGGTACAGGGCCATCAGCAGCAGAAAGGGAATCGACATAAAGTACGCCGCCGTACTTAGCACCGCTTTCTTTCGCTACCTGTTGAGCAGGTTTGGCTGACACGGTACTTTCACTAAATACCACTGGAATGTGATTTTTTTTCACTAAATCGATAAGTTTACGCACTTGTTGAGGCGTACCTTGTTGTTCAGCGTTAATTGGCCATAAATAGCCTTCTTTGAGATCGTAATCTTTCGCTAAATAACTAAAGGCGCCTTCACTAGTCACTAACCAACGTTGGTCGGCAGGAATCTGTGAGAGTTTTTCACGTAAAGGTTTATCGAGCTGTTTGATTTTTTCTGCATACGCCGCTGCATTTTTTTGATAAGTATCAGCATTTTGCGGATCGTATTTAACTAATGCATTTTTGATATTTTCGACATAAATCAACGCATTAGATGGCGACATCCAAGCGTGTGGGTTAGGGGCATCTTTATAAGGGCCTTCATAAATAGAAAGTGGCGTGACGCCTTCGGTTACCACAACGGCTGGTTTATCTTTGATATTTTGGAAGAAACGCTCAAACCAACGCTCTAAATTTAATCCGTTCCATAAAATTAAATCAGCAGATTGAGCTTTTACAATATCTTTAGGGGTCGGTTCATACTCGTGAATTTCTGCACCAGGTTTGGTGATAGATTCCACCGTCGCGGCATCGCCCGCAACATTTTGTGCGATATCCTGAATAACCGTAAATGTGGTCACCACTTTAAATTTCGCTTCGGCTTGTAAAGCTGCTAAACCTAGAGCGATAACAGATAGGCTTTTAAATAAATGTTTCATGAGATTTCCTTAAAAATAATGATGAATTAGCATTCTGCATAATAATATCATTTTTTACAAGCTTTTTAAATGAAAATAATTATCAAATCGATAGGTGATTAAAATTAAAAAGCGGAAAATTTTGTGCAAAATTGACCGCTCTTTTTGAAATGATTAACCACCAACTTGTTGAATTAGGCGATCCATACCCGCTTCATCATAGCCTTCTTCATATTGGGCTTCATCAACAGTAAAGTTGTGCATGCTACGCCCTGCGATACAACCGTATTGTTCCAATTTTCCTTTAGTAAAGTTAGTACGAAACGCAGATGAATGGTTATTTAAACTGATCACCCCAATGGTCGCGCGATTACATGGATTTTTATTCACAAAGACTAAATTATAGCCAGATTCGCGAATGTAACCAGTTTTATTAATTGCCGCATCAAACACTTCTTCACGCACTAATTTATTGGTGTTTTTAACAAAAACACTGCGTCCGCCTGCTTGAATGAAAGCACTTGGCATATTCGAGATGTTTTTGATTTGTGCTTTGTTAAGAGAGTATTTAGCCAATTTAACCAGATCCATCACACTTGAAATGTTACTGTCAGATAAACCTGAGCTATCTGAAAAGCGGGTAGAGCGCATACCTAATTCTCTCGCTTTCTCATTCATTTTTTGAATAAATTGCAAACGACTCATGCCCGCAGAGCGAGAAAGTGCATGGGCAGCATAGTTATCAGAATGAACGAGCATTGCTTTTAACAATTCATTACAAGAAATTGGCGTATATTTAGGTAATTTTGTATGAGTGCCTTTGATGTAATCGAAATCATCGTCTGTAATTGAGGCTGTACAGTTTGTGTTTCGATTATTTTCAAGAAACACATTCGCCGTCATTAATTTGGTGACAGATGCGATAGGTTGCACATGATTAGGTGAGCTACTTTCGAGCACGCGATCATGGGTGAAATCATATACGATATAAGATTGTGCCGTTGCGACTGCGGGTACTAAACACAATACAGAAAGAACTTTTTTTAACATATCTTCAATATAGCTAACTCAGAGAATAAAACGAAGTGCACATTCTATCAGTTTTTGTAGGGGTTTGGGATGTATGAAAGATAAAAAATTCGAAGTTTTTTAACCGCACTTTTTTCTTTTGTTTTTTTGATTTTTGCGATGCGGATCGCAAATAAGTGCGGTCAAAATTTTCGTTGTTTTTTAAATCTGCTAGCTTATCTGTCGGTAAATCTGTAAAATCTCGGCTCATTTTTAATATGCGAATTTTTTGTTGCTCAATTCTGAGTAACATCATCGCCGTAATGTGTAATAACGAGGCTTTATGTTAGAACAACCCCTTTTATCCGAAACGAATACAAAAAAGATTAACTTAATGGATTTAACGCGTCAGCAGATGCGTGAGTTTTTTGCTGAATTAGGCGAGAAACCATTTCGTGCGGATCAATTAGTGAAATGGATTTATCATTTTGGCGAAGATAACTTCGACAATATGACCAATATTAATAAAAAATTACGAGAAAAATTAAAAGCGGTCGCGGAAATTAAAGCGCCAGAAGTGGCGGTTGAGCAACGCTCTGCGGATGGTACCATTAAATGGGCGATGCAGGTAGGTGAACAGCAAGTTGAAACGGTCTATATTCCTGAAGCAGATCGCGCAACGCTTTGTGTCTCTTCTCAAGTAGGCTGTGCGTTAGCTTGTACTTTTTGTTCGACAGCACAGCAAGGCTTTAACCGTAATTTAACGGTGTCTGAAATTATTGGGCAGGTTTGGCGTGCATCAAAAATTATCGGTAATTTTGGTGTGACGGGTGTTCGTCCGATTACCAATGTGGTGATGATGGGCATGGGTGAGCCATTACTAAATGTGGCCAATGTTGTACCCGCGATGGAAATTATGCTGGATGATTTCGCGTATGGGTTATCGAAAAGACGCGTGACGTTATCTACTTCTGGTGTCGTGCCAGCACTCGATATGTTACGTGATAAGATTGATGTGGCATTAGCGATTTCACTTCACGCACCGAACGATGAGTTGCGCGATGAAATTATGCCGATCAATAAAAAATATAACATCAAGATGTTGATGGATTCGGTGCATAGATACTTAGAAGTATCAAATGCTAACCATGGTAAAGTGACTATTGAATATGTGTTATTAGATCATGTGAATGATGGCACAGAGCATGCGCATCAATTAGCCAAAGTATTAAAGAATACCCCATGTAAAATTAATTTGATCCCATGGAACCCGTTCCCAGAAGCGCCTTATGGTAAAAGCTCAAATAGCCGTGTCGATCGTTTCCAAAAAACATTAATGGAATACGGTTTTACGGTGATTGTACGCAAAACTCGTGGTGATGATATTGATGCCGCTTGTGGTCAGTTGGCAGGAGATGTGATCGACCGAACCAAACGTACAGCAATGAAACGTAAGTTTGGCGAAGGTATTGACGTAAAAGCGGTTAACTAAGCTAAATATAGCAATACTTGTAAAGGGAAAATGGTCTAGCTAAGAGTGATAAGATAGAGGAGTGATAAGATGAAATTAATCCCAATTAACATTCTAAGTGCGGTCATTTTTCCTTTTGTTTTTTCTGCTTGCGTCTCTCAGTCTTCTGTTGATTTTAATAAACAACAAGCAGCAAAAGCGCGCGTTGAATTGGCATTAGGCTATCTGCAACAAGAGGATTTTGTTCAAGCAAAACTTAACTTAGATAAAGCCTTTGAACATGATGAACGCTATTATCTTGTGCACTCGGCACTTGCGCATTTTTATCAATTACAAGGCGATACGGAAAAAGCGAAGCAAGCTTATTTACTGGCGATTAAGTTAGATGATAAGCAAGGCGATGTGTATAACAACTTTGGTGCATTTCTATGTGGGCAAGGTGAGTTTGAACAAGCTTATTCACAATTTAATGCGGCACTCGCTGCACCAAATTATTATCATCAAGCAGATACCTACGAAAACATGGCACTTTGTGCTTTTGCCGGAAAACAAACCGATGCTTATCAACAGGCATTGGAGAAATTACGCCAAGTTGATCCTTCTAGAGCGGAAAAGCTCCGTTCACTCAAATAATCATTGCCAAAAGCCCCTTTCGACTTTAGAATTTAGCATTTAGTTTTCCATTTTTGTTTGGGTGCTTATGAATACAATTGTCGAACCAATCGAAATATCCTTTGGTGATAAACTTCGCAAGACGCGAGAATCCTTAAACTTATCTTTAGAAGATGTAGCAAAAGCAACGTCTTTACGTCCAAATATTTTAGAAAAGTTAGAGAATAATGAGTTTGTACAAAAAAATGTACCTGCTACTTTTCTAAAGGGTTATCTTCGTAGCTATACTAAATTTTTGCGTATTCCTGAAAGCGAATGGGCAAATTTAGATTTTGGTGAAGTACCTAAAAATGATTTAGATAAAAATATGCGGACAATGCGTTCAGTTAATCAATATGCTCCTCATGGTCGCTGGGTTGGGTTATTAACTTCGCTTGTTTTACTTATTGTGGTTGGAATGACCGCATTATGGTGGTGGCAAAATTATCAAAAATCAAATGAAGAGCGTGATAATTTAGTGCAAACTTACGTTGAAAAAGAAAAAACAGCAGAAGTGCCGGTAACTCATTTGAATGAAATTCCTGTCGTGGTAAATAGCCATCCTACTGTGTCAACCAATAAAACTGCGTCTGTAACGGAAGCAACAAATAATGCCGTTGTTGAACCAGTTGTTTCAACGACTCAAGAAAATCAAGCTAAAACAGTAAACGCAGATGTTTCAACCGCAGCAACTTCAGCGCCTACTGTTGAACAAGCTCAAGCAGCGGTTGTGGAACAAACGTTACCTAATACAGAACCAACAACAGAGAAAACTATACCAGATATACAAAGTGCGGTTGAAAATCCTGCTATTTCTGAAGCTCAAACTACAGCGAAAGGCGATCTCGTTATTGAGATCACGAAAAATTCAAGTTGGATTAGTGTGAAAGACCAAAACCGTAAAGTATTAGCGCAAAAAGAATATAAACAAGGTGAGAACTTAACCTTTAATGGTGATAAATATGCGTTAATTATTGGGGCGCCAGGTAACGTGCGCATTACTTATAAAGGCGAAGCGTATCCGCTTACAGTTGATGGCCGAGTGGCTAAATTTAAATTACCAAAACCTTAACGAATAATTTACGAAAAAATGTCAGCAGTAAAACCTACGATCAAACGTCGTGAATCGACAAAAATTTATGTGGGCAATGTACCAATCGGTGGAGATGCACCGATTGCCGTACAATCCATGACAAATACTCGCACAACTGATGTTGAAGCAACCGTTGCGCAGATTAAATCTTTGGAACGTGTCGGTGCAGATATTGTGCGCGTTTCTGTGCCAACTATGGATGCCGCCGAAGCCTTTAAAATCATTAAACAACAAGTGAATGTGCCATTAGTGGCAGATATTCATTTCGACTATCGCATTGCGTTAAAAGTCGCTGAATATGGGGTGGATTGCTTACGTATTAATCCAGGCAATATCGGTCGTGAAGATCGTATTCGTGCTGTGGTGGATTGTGCGCGTGATAAAAATATCCCGATCCGTATCGGTGTCAATGCAGGCTCATTAGAAAAAGATATCCAAGAGAAATTTGGTGAACCAACACCAGAAGCCTTATTAGAATCAGCCTTACGCCATGTTGAGATTTTAGATCGTTTAAACTTTGATCAATTTAAGGTGAGCGTAAAAGCATCCGATGTCTTTCTCGCGGTGGAATCTTACCGTTTACTCGCCAAAGCCATTAAACAGCCATTACATTTAGGTATTACAGAAGCGGGTGGTGCACGTGCGGGTTCAGTGAAATCAGCCATTGGATTAGGAATGTTGTTAGCAGAAGGCATTGGTGATACCTTACGTGTCTCTTTAGCTGCCGATCCTGTAGAAGAAATCAAAGTTGGTTTTGATATTTTGAAATCGTTACGTATTCGTTCTCGCGGGATTAACTTTATTGCTTGTCCAACTTGCTCTCGCCAAGAGTTTGATGTGATCGGCACGGTGAATGCACTGGAGCAACGTTTAGAAGATATTATTACCCCAATGGATGTGTCTATTATTGGTTGTGTGGTAAATGGTCCAGGTGAAGCATTAGTGTCTGACCTAGGTGTTACCGGTGGTAATAAGAAAAGTGGCTATTATTTAGATGGCGAGCGTCAAAAAGAACGTTTCGATAACGACGCGATTATTGACCAATTAGAAGCAAAAATTCGTGCCAAAGTTGCACAACAAGATCCAAAAAATCGAATTATTTAAGGAAGACTCGTGGCAAAAAATATTCAAGCAATTCGTGGGATGAACGACTGTTCCCCAACTGAATCTCCACTTTGGCAATGGATTGAGGGGCAGGTTCGCCAAATTTTAAGTAGCTACGGCTATTCAGAAGTGCGTATGCCAATCGTGGAAAGTACGCCATTATTTGCTCGTGCAATCGGTGAAGTCACAGATGTCGTCTCAAAAGAGATGTACACGTTCTGGGATAATGATGAACAATTAACGCTTCGTCCGGAAGGTACGGCAGGATGCGTGCGTGCTGCGATTGAACACGGTTGGATTTACAACAATGAACAACGTTTATGGTATATGGGACCAATGTTCCGTCATGAACGTCCACAAAAAGGTCGTTACCGTCAATTCCACCAAGCTGGTGTCGAAGTATTTGGTATCGCAACCCCTGAAATTGATGCTGAGTTAATTATTTTAACAGCACGTTTATGGAAAGCCTTAGGTATTGATCAACATGTTTCTCTTCAATTAAATTCTATTGGTTCATTAGAAGCACGTGCAAACTATCGTTCTGCATTAGTAGCCTTCTTAGAAAATCACCAAGATTTAATGAGCGAAGAAGAGAAAGAACGTCTTGTAAAAAATCCCTTACGTATTTTGGATACTAAAAATCAAGCATTACAAGATGTATTGGACGGTGCACCAAAATTATTGGATTATTTAGACGATGAAAGTCGCGAGCATTTTGCGCAGTTATGTGGTCTATTAGATGCGGTTGGTATTCAATATGAAATTAATCCCAAATTGGTTCGTGGTTTAGACTATTATAACAAAACCGTATTTGAATGGGTGACTTCAGCATTAGGTGCGCAAGGCACGGTATGTGGTGGTGGACGCTATGACGGCTTAGTTGAACAACTTGGTGGCCACGCAACAAGTGGTGTTGGTTTCGCAATGGGCTTAGAGCGTTTAGTGCTGCTCGTTCAAGAAGTGAATAAATCGATTCCGGTAAAAAGTGCGGTAGATATTTACGTTGTTTATCAAGGTGAAGGTACAACATTAGCCGCATTCCAACTAGCGGAAAAACTTCGCTCAGAATTACCGCACTTAAGTACAATGTTGCATTGCAGCGGTGGTAACTTTAAAAAACAATTTAAACGCGCAGATAAGTCTGGTGCGACTCTAGCCCTTGTACTTGGCGAAAGTGAAGTGCAAAATAATCAAGTTGTGGTAAAACACTTACTTGGTGCAGCAGATCAGCAAACCGTTGATGTGGACAATTTAATTGAACACGTGAAAGCCCAATTTTAATTTTAGAAGGATAGGAAAATGGCATATACCATTGAAGAAGAACAAGAACTGAACCAGTTAAAAGAATGGTGGAAAGACAATGGCAAAACCATTATTGCTGCTTTTATTCTTGGTGTAGGCGGGATGTTGGGCTGGCGTTATTGGCAGTCTTATCAAGCCAATCAAATCATGCAAGCGTCTGCTGAATATGATGCTCTAGTTTATACTGCAAACAAAGATGCCGCGGCACAACAAGCTAAAGTGGCTGAATTTGTGAAAGCGCATGATAAAACCAGCTATGCGGTATTTAGCTTACTCGATGAAGCAAAAGGTTTCGTTGCAAAACAAGATTACGCCTCTGCTGAAAATAGCTTAAAACAAGCGATTGCTCAATCACAAGATGATATCTTAACGTCTCTTGCAGCGCTTCGTTTGTCTGCCGTACAATTCCAACAAGGTCAATTTGATGCAGCATTAGCAAGTCTAAATCAAGTGAAAAGCCAAGGCTTTAGCGCGCGTAAAGATCTTTTAGCGGGCGATATTCAAGTCGCAAAAGGCGATGTGAATGGTGCTAAAGCAAGCTTTGAGAATGCACAAAAAAGCGGTAACCCGTTAGAAAAACAAATGGCGCAGATGAAATTAAATAATCTGTAATATTTTAATTAGCCCGAATTGCTCGGGCTTTTTTATTGGATTTTTGAGCTGATGATTCAGAAACCTATTGTGCCGCCACCCATCATTTTTATTGGCTGTGCACTTATTATGGCATATTTGCCTAATCCTTATCCACTCGAAATCAATGTATTAACAGTTTATCTGATTATATCGGTTTCTTCTGCCATCGCTTTTTTCAGCCTTTGGCAATTCTATAAGAGTAAAGCGAATATCAATCCAATTCACTTAGAAAAAAGTAATGTATTTGTGGTAAATGGTATTTATCGTTTTAGCCGTAACCCAATGTATTTAAGTTTAGCAGGCTTGTTAGTGGCATGGGCGCTTTATTTACAAAGTGCGGTCAGTTTTCTCGGTGTTTTTCTGTTTATTTATCTCATCACACAATGGCAAATAAAATCTGAAGAATACTGGCTAGAGAAGAAGTTTGGTGAGTCTTATTTGGCTTACAAGAAAAAAGTCAGACGTTGGATTTAACCAATAAAAAAATCGCCTAAAAATAGGCGATTTTTTTATATTTTGAGAAGCGATTATTTAGCTGCACATTCGCAATCTGCTAATTTTTTAGCAAAACGCTCTGCAACAAAATCCCAGTTTACGACGTTCCAGAATTCTTTGATATAGTCTGGACGACGATTTTGGAATTTCAAGTAGTAAGCGTGTTCCCAAACATCTAAACCTAAAAGTGGGAAGCCTTCACAACCTGCGATTTCTTTACCCATTAACGGAGAATCTTGGTTTGCGGTAGAAACAACAGATAATTTACCTTGGTTGATCACTAACCATGCCCAACCAGAACCGAAACGAGTCGCCGCCGCTTTTTCAAATTCAGCTTTGAAGTTTTCTACAGAACCGAAATCACGTTCGATAGCTGCTTTTAAATCACCTTGTAAAGTGGTGCCTTTTTTCAATGATTTCCAGAATAAGCTGTGGTTTGAGTGACCGCCTGCGTTGTTACGTAATGCAGTACGTTTTTCAGCTGGGATTTTGTCTAATTGGCTGATTAATTGACCTGAGCACATTTCAGAAAATTCAGCAGGTAAAGTTTCTAACACCGCGTTTGCATTGTTTACATAGGCTTGGTGGTGCTTAGTGTGGTGAATTTCCATTGTTTGTGCATCAAAATGTGGTTCTAACGCATCATAAGCGTAACCTAATTCAGGTAGAGTATAAGACATAATATGTTCCTTTTTTAAATGAAGTTAAGGTAATGTTTTTGATAAAACAACATCAAAAAGTAGTTAAATGGTAGCAGAAAATTTGATTTAGATCAGTAAATCTTTTAATTATTTGATTATCCGATGAATAGACTAGAAAAGCTTAATTTGTTTTAAATCAATAAACACACCGATCTACTTCTAAATAGTTATACCTTTTGGCTCTTAAAATCTCGTCAAAATTTCCCCTTGTGGTAGAATACCCGCTGATTTTTCACAAGATTTTATTTTTAAGGCTGAGACTATGTTTCCTGCTCATCAACTTCAATTAGAACAATTAGCGTGCCAGCGTGGCGATCGTGTGTTGTTCACTGATCTTTCACTGCAATTTCAAAGCGGTGATTTCGTACAAATTGAAGGGCACAATGGTATCGGCAAAACAAGTTTATTACGGATTTTAGCCGGCCTTGCACAGCCTGTAGAAGGTAAAGTGCGGTGGAATTTAGACGAAATTACAAAACAACGCGAAGAATACCATCATCAGCTACTTTATCTCGGTCATCATTCTGGTGTGAAACCTGAATTAACGGCATGGGAAAATTTAAAATTTTATCAGCAGATTAGTCAAAGCCAGCAAGGCACCGATATTTTATGGGATGTGCTTGAAACAGTGGGTTTACTGGGACGTGAAGATTTACCGGCTGCCCAACTTTCAGCCGGTCAGCAAAAGCGCATTGCCTTGGCAAGATTATGGATCTCTGAAGCGCCACTCTGGATTTTGGATGAACCTTTTACAGCAATAGACAAAAAAGGGGTTGAAGTTTTGACCGCACTTTTTGAAAATCATGCTAAAAAAGGTGGAATGGTGATTTTAACAAGCCATCAAGAAGTACCAAGTAGCCTATTGAAGAAAATCAATCTTGCTGATTATAAATATAACTCTTAGATTTTTATGATATTTTTACAGATTATAAAGCGTGAGCTGAAGATTGCGACCCGTAAACAAGCGGAAATATTGAACCCGCTTTGGTTCTTTTTAATCGTGATCACGCTGTTTCCATTGGTGATTGGGCCGGATCCTAAACTCCTTTCTCAAATTGCACCAGGGGTTGCTTGGGTGGCGGCATTGCTTTCTGCGTTGCTGTCTTTTGAGCGCTTATTCCGAGATGACTTTATTGATGGCTCTTTAGAACAATTGATGCTCACGGCTCAACCTTTAGCGCTAACGGCACTCGCAAAAGTTGTTGCACACTGGCTATTAACTGGTTTGCCGTTGATTTTACTTTCACCTATTGCGGCTTTATTGCTTTCGTTGGAAGTGAATATTTGGTGGGCGCTGGTGGTCACCTTGCTAGTAGGAACACCCATTTTAAGCTGCATTGGCGCGATTGGCGTGGCATTGACGGTAGGATTACGTAAAGGTGGCGTATTGCTGAGTTTACTTGTGGTACCATTATTTATTCCAGTTTTAATTTTTGCCTCAGCAATTTTAGATGCCGCCGCGTTAAATCTCCCTTATGGCGGACAGCTTGCTATTTTAGGTGCAATCTTGGCTGGCGCGATAACATTATCGCCTTTCGCTATTGCCGCGGCACTACGAATTAGTTTAGATAATTAATCACTATTGCGGTGAAAGTGCGGTCAGATTTTTAACTGTTTTTTATTTTTTTGGAATTAAGGATCTTTTATGTGGAAGTGGTTACATCCTTACGCAAAACATGAAACCCAATATCATTTATGTGGCAAATTAAGCCCATTTTTTGGTGTGATTGCGGTTTTATTATTAGCTGTTGGCATTGTGTGGGGCTTAGCTTACGCGCCGGCTGATTATCAGCAAGGCAATAGTTTCCGAATTATGTATGTGCATGTGCCGGCGGCGATTTGGTCAATGGGCATGTATGGTTCGATGGCGATTGCTGCGATTATTGCGTTAGTTTGGCAAATTAAAGCCGCACATCTTTCTATGGTTGCTATGGCGCCAATTGGTGCGATGTTTACCTTTATTGCGTTAGTCACAGGTGCAATTTGGGGCAAACCAATGTGGGGAACCTGGTGGGTATGGGATGCACGTTTAACTGCTGAACTGATTCTTTTCTTCTTATATATCGGTGTATTAGCCCTTTACTCTGCATTTTCTGATCGTGCAGTGGGCGCAAAATCAGCGGGCATCTTGTGTATTGTTGGCGTAGTGAATTTACCAATCATTCACTTTTCCGTAGAGTGGTGGAATACTTTACATCAAGGGGCAAGTATCACGAAGTTTGAAAAACCGTCTATTGCAACGCCGATGTTAATTCCACTGATTTTATGTATTTTTGGATTTTTATTTTTATCCATTTGGTTTACGCTCGTGCGTTACCGCGTTGAATTGCTAAAAGAAGACAGCAAACGTCCATGGGTAAAAGAGTTAGCAAGTAAGCTAAAATAGTTTTTTATTTTTATTTTAGGGAGTGGAAAATGTTTTTCCAAAGTTGGAGTGATTTTATCAATATGGGAGGCTACGGTTTTTATGTGTGGCTTTCCTACGGCATTAGCTTTGTGGCAATGATCATTTTGGCGATACAAAGCGTCAAAGGGCGTAAAGTGGTGTTAAAAGAAGTGTTACGCGAGCAACAACGTGAAGCCCGTTTAAACCAAGCAAATAAAGGAAATACACTATGAATCCAAGACGTAAATCAAGACTTTCGATCATTATCTTTGTGATTTTAGGTATTTCGATTGCAACAGGTTTAGTGCTTTATGCACTTCGCCAAAATATCGATTTATTTTATACACCGTCAGAAGTGATTGAAGGTAAAGAAGGCAAGGCAGATCAAAAACCTGAAGTGGGACAACGTATTCGTGTTGGTGGCATGGTAGTCGAAGGTTCTGTTAGTCGAGATCCAAAAAGTCTCAAAGTTCGCTTTGATGTGAATGATATTGGTCCATCAATTACAGTAGAGTACGAAGGTATTCTGCCGGATCTTTTTCGTGAAGGGCAAGGTATCGTCGCGCAAGGTGTACTAAAAGAACCAACCTTATTAGAAGCAACAGAAGTACTTGCTAAGCATGATGAAAACTATGTGCCGCCAGAATTAGGTGAGAAAATGCAGAAAATGCATAAACCAATGGGGGCAGAATTAAAAGGCGAGAGCGAAGCCGATCGTCGTTATAAAGAAACCCAGCAAAAACTGCAAGAAGGTCAATAATGATTGCTGAATTAGGAAATTATGCGCTTGCTTTAAGCCTTGCCGTTTCATTCTTTTTAGCGATTTTCCCATTATGGGGGGCTGAAAAAGGTCATTCTCAACTTATGTCATTGGCTCGTCCAATGACTTATGGTTTATTTTTTACTTTAACCATTGCATTTGCTGCATTGTTCTACCTCTTTGCTGTTAATGATTTCAGTGTGCAATATGTGGTAAATAACTCTAACAGCAGCTTGCCGATTTATTATCGTTTATCTGCGGTGTGGGGGTCACACGAGGGTTCATTGTTACTTTGGATTTGGTTATTAACCCTTTGGGGCGCAGCGGTTGCCTTATTTAGCAAACACTTACCACAAGAAGCCGTGGCTCGCGTGTTGGGTATTATGGGGATTATTAGCATCGGCTTTTTACTCTTCGTCTTATTTACCTCAAATCCATTTACCCGTACATTCCCTGATTTCCCAGTAGATGGTCGAGAACTCAACCCAATGTTGCAAGATGTGGGCTTGATTTTCCATCCACCATTACTTTATATGGGATATGTTGGTTTTTCTGTGGCTTTTGCCTTTGCGATTGCCTCATTAATGACAGGGAAATTAGACTCCGCGTGGGCAAGATGGTCTCGCCCTTGGACGATGGCTGCTTGGGTCTTTTTAACACTCGGAATCGTGCTCGGTTCGTGGTGGGCCTATTATGAGCTAGGCTGGGGTGGCTGGTGGTTCTGGGATCCAGTAGAAAACTCTTCTTTAATGCCTTGGCTTGCAGGAACCGCATTAATCCACTCTTTAGCGGTGACTGAAAAACGCGGCTCTTTTAAAGCTTGGACTGTGCTTTTAGCGATCCTTGCTTTCTCACTTTGCTTACTGGGTACGTTCTTAGTTCGTTCCGGTATCTTAGTGTCAGTACATGCCTTTGCTTCAGATCCTACACGTGGTTTATATATTCTTGCTTATTTGGTTGTGGTAATTGGTGGTTCTTTAACCTTGTACGCTTACAAAGCCAACCAAATTCGTTCGCGTGATAATGCAGAACGCTATTCTCGCGAAACCTTATTGTTATTAAATAACATCCTATTAATGACCGCACTTTGCGTGGTGTTCTTAGGGACGTTATTGCCATTAGTTCACAAACAATTAAGTTTGGGCTCTATTTCGATCGGTGCGCCGTTCTTTGATCAAATGTTCCTGATTATTATGACCCCATTTGCCTTATTACTAGGTATTGGGCCATTGGTTAAATGGCGTCGTGATCAGTTCTCTGAAATTCGTACACCGGTTGTAGTGAGTGTGATTGTAATGGCGATTGCAGGCTTTGCCTTGCCATATTTCCTACACAACAAACTCACCATCAGTGTTGTGCTTGGCACCATGATGTCCGTCATCATTGTCTTATTAAGCCTTTATGAAATGAAACAACGTGCAACACACCGTGAATCGTTTTTTAAAGGAATTACCAAGCTTTCCCGTTCCCATTGGGGGATGATTTTGGCTCACCTTGGTGTAGCGATGACGGTTTGGGGAATTGCCTTTAGCCAAAATTTTAGTGTAGAGCGCGATGTGCGAATGGCCGTTGGCGATACTGTACAGATCGCTGACTATGACTTCAAATTTACCGGCGTGAGTGATGCAAATGGTCCAAACTATATGGGTGGCAAAGCACAAATTGATATTTCAAAAGACGGTAAACCAGAAGCAACATTATTTGCTGAAAAACGTTTTTATACCGTCAGTAAAATGCCAATGACTGAAGCGGCAATTGATTGGGGCTTTACCCGCGATCTTTATGTCGCCTTAGGTGAAAAAATAGAAGATAACTCATGGGCACTTCGCCTTTACTATAAACCGTTTATCCGTTGGATTTGGATTGGTGGCTTGTTTATGGCGCTAGGTGGCTTGCTTTGTATGTTTGACCGCCGTTATCGTTTTAGTCGTTTGGTAAAACAGTCTTAATTGTGATGCGGGGCTAAATTAAGCCCCCTAAAAATAGATGTAAATTGATCGTGTTATGAATAAAAAACTACTTATCCCACTTATTATTTTTCTAGCTGTCGTTGTGGCCTTTTTAGTTCAGCTTGGACGCAATGCGCAAGGTGATGATCCGAAAGCGTTAGAGTCAGCCCTGGTAGGGAAGCCTGTACCACAGAAAACATTAACGGATTTATTGGAAAATAAAACCTACGGTAATGAAATTTTCCAACAAGGTAAACCCATTCTCTTAAATGTGTGGGCGACTTGGTGCCCAACTTGTTACGCAGAACATCAATATTTGAATCAATTGGCTAAACAAGGCGTGACAATTATTGGTTTAGATTATAAAGATGAATCGCTAAAAGCGATGAAATGGCTGAAAGATTTGGGTAATCCTTATAGCCGTGTGTTTAAAGATGAAAAAGGTTCTTTTGCATTAGATTTAGGCGTTTATGGCGCACCGGAAACATTCATTGTAGATGGTAAAGGTGTGATTCATTATCGCTTAGCGGGTGATGTGAATGAACGTGTTTGGAATGAGACATTGAAGCCTATTTATGACAAATTAGCGGAGAAACCATAATGAGAAAATCATGGCTTTTTTTGACCGCACTTTTTATGAGTGTCTCTGTGACTGCTGCAATTGATGCGCTAAATTTTGCTTCACCAGAGCAAGAAAAGGACTATCATCAATTAACGCAAGAACTGCGTTGTCCACAATGTCAAAATAACAATATTGCCGATTCTAATGCAACCATTGCTGTTGATATGCGTGGCAAAGTGTTTGAATTGTTGCAAGAAGGCAAAAGTCGAAATGAAGTGGTGGATTATATGATCCAACGTTATGGTAATTTCGTGACTTATGATCCACCTATGACAATGGCCACAATGGTGTTATGGATTGCACCAATTTTATTAGTATTTGTTGGCATTTTATTTGTATTTAAACGTAAATCGAAAAGCCCAAATGCGGTTAATTCTGACGTTGTTTTAGATGATGAAGAGAATGCACGCTTGTCGGCTTTACTCAAAGAAAAGGATAAATAATGAATTTTGCATTAAGTATTATTGCGCTCACTTTAGTGGTGGCACTAATTTGTTTTTATCCCTTGTTGCGTTCTGTTAAAGCGAAAGAAGATAAAAAACGTAATGAATTAAATAAAGCGTTATATTTTTCTCGTTTGCAAGAGATTGAACAAGATAATCAACAGGGTTTAGTTGAAAATGTTGAACAACTCAAGCAAGAGCTACAAAAAACATTGTTGGAAGATATTCCTCAACAAGAAACACAAACGATCGATAAAAATGCCAAAAATTACGGTAAGTTATGGTTTGTTTCTGGTTTGCTCGGTTTAGCCATTATTGCTGGGGTTTCTTATTTCCCATTAGGCTCTTGGAAAGCAGAAGATATGATGGAAAAGACATTGGCAAAATTGCCTTATTTCTTTGAACGTATTGCAGATGAAGATAAGAATCCCATGTCAGATGCAGAAATGCAGCAATTTTCGACCGCACTTCGTCTAGATTTACAAAAAACACCAAAAGATGCAAAAAAATGGTGGTTGCTCGGTCAGGTTGGAATGAATTTAGGGAACGGCAAATTAGCATTTGATAGTTATCAACAAGCGAATAAGCTTGAACCGGATAATTTAACGTATAAGCTTTCCTATGCGCGTATGCTAATGTCTTCTGAAGATCAAACAGATAAGCTCAAAGGCAATCAGCTTTTACGTGATATTATTCGTCAAGATCATTCTAATCCTGAAGCCTTAAGTTTACTTGCTTTCAGTTATTTTGAAGGGGAAGATTATAAAATGGCGGCCGTCACCTGGGCGATGATGTTACGTTTATTAGAACCAGATGATCCTCGCGTTCCAATGCTTGAGAAAAGTATTCGTGCAGCACGTGATGCACTCGCTTTACAGGAAGAAGAAAAAGCGAAGAGTGTCACACCAGAGAAATAATGAAACCCCAATTATTAGGTTTTCACCATATTGCGATTATTGCTTCGAACTACGCACGTTCGAAGCATTTTTATATGGAGATTTTAGGCGCTAAACAGCTAAATGAAACTTATCGGGCTGAACGGGATAGCTATAAATTAGATTTAAGTTTTCCCGATGGGAGTCAAATAGAGTTGTTTTCTTTTCCCAATCCGCCACCAAGAATAACCACGCCAGAAGCTTGTGGTTTGCGACATTTAGCATTTAAAGTCGAGAATATTGATTCGTATATTGCTTATCTTCTTGAGAAAGGCATCTCTTGTGAACCAATTCGAGTTGATGAATTAACTAGAATGAAGTACACTTTTCTAAAAGATCCGGATGCGTTGCCCATTGAATTATACGAAACAAATAATTAGCTTGGAGAATAAGATTAGTATGACGAATTATTTTAAGAAACAATTAGGTGGATACTTATTCTGTTTTTTGGTCTCTGTAGCGGTTTTAGCAGAAGATCGTCGCATCATCTACGCAACCCAAATGCCAACACCAGAAGACCATATCTCACAGAATTTTTCTGAGAGCTGTGAGGTAGATTCTGAACACTGTAACAGAAACGTAGAGGGAGCTTTGCAGCCTAAATTATCGAATGATATGTCAGCATTAGCTAATAGTGTTGAGTTTGAAACATATAAATTTAATGATATGTCAGCATCAAAAACTACGTTTTTTTCACCTGCAGGAATTTGTAATGGTTTTAAAAGTGATAATGGGGTAAATGTCACAAACTCAAGCAATTATTACATTAAACCAAATGATGCTAGCGAGTATTATGGTAGCGTTTTAGGGGCGACAATTTATCAAAAAGGTGAAACGAAAACCTTGCAGTATGTACCTGTTTATGTAATAAAGAATGAGAATATTGCTAAATATATTGAGCAAAATGAAGAGAAGAATGTAAGAAACAAAGCACATGAGCGTATTCAAGAAGGTAGAAAAGCCTTAAATGAAGTCGTTTGTAATTAAAAAGGTAAGAAAGATGATGAAAAAATTAATTTCTATTACTTTATTATTGATTTTAACAAGTTGTACAGCTCCTCAGGAAGCTTCAACGATTGGTAGCGATGCTGCTGTATACAATATGAATACTGTGAAAGATTATAACTCTCGAATTATAAGCGGTAATACCGTAAGTACTCAAGAGAAAATCAAGGTGGCTCAAAAAGAGAGTACCCCAAATGAGATCAATGCAAGTGATCATCGTTCAAAGAATGTGAGTTATTCTCGTCTTCCCGTTTCAATTATACCCGCAGTTGGAGTGGGATATTGTCATCATTGTTGGTAATAATATTAACCGCATATTTTTAATGTGCGGTTTTTTCCTATAAATTTAGAGTTGATTTGACAAAAGGTATTGTGAGATGGCGTTGTGCTTGAAGCGAGGCCTTATCAAGTTGATTAAGCGCTTCTTTTAGCGTAGACATGTCACGATCTAACCGATTAAACATGAAACTGATGATTTCATCAGAGAGGGTAATTCCTCGTTGATAAGCGTTTTGTTTTAATGCGTGTAGTTTTTGCTCATCAGTAAGCGCAATAAGTTGGTAACTTTCTCCCCACTTAAGGCGTGAGGCAAGATCGGGTAGTTTTACTGGTAATGCAGAGGGAGATAAAGAGGCGCTGACAATCAACAATGTTTTGTTATTATCTTTAATTCGATTGAAAAGATCAAATAAAGCGACTTCCCATTCTGAGTCACCAATGACAGTTTGTAAATCATCTAGGCAGACGAGTTCTTGTTGTTCTAAATTCTCAAACACTGCAGTAGAAAAATAACGTGATTTACTTAACGGCACATAAATTGTACTGCGTTTTTGATGAATATATTCATTGCTAAGTGCGCGTAAAAGATGGGTTTTTCCAACACTTTTATGTCCCCAAAGGTAGAAAAATTGTTGTTGTAATTCAGCCATATTTTGACGCAATGAATTGAGCAATAATGCATTATTATCGCCATAAAAATTAGCTAATGTTTCATCATCGATTTGATAAATAGGTAAAGAAAGCTGTTGACTCACAAGTTAATTCGTTGCTCTAAAAGTAATAACAAGAAAGGGCTAAATTCTCATTTAACCCTTTGTTGAGTGCGTTATTCTACTTCATTTTTTTCATTTGGTAAAATTAAGTTCAGTACAATAGCAACGATAGCACAAAGGCTAATTCCTTTTAAAGATACGAGATCTCCTACGTTGACGAACATATTACCAATACCAAAAGTCATCACGACGGAAATAATACAAAGGTTGCGAGGCGCAGTGACATCGACTTTTCCTTTAATTAAGGTACTCATCCCGACAACAGCAATTGAACCGAATACCAACATCATAATCCCCCCCATTACGATAGTTGGAATAGTAGAAAGGAATGCGCCTACTTTACCGCAGAAGGAAATCGCAATTGCCCATACTGCAGCCCAGGTCATAATATTTGGATTAAAGTTGCGAGTTAGCATGACGGCACCAGTCACTTCAGCATAAGTCGTATTTGGAGGGCCTCCGACTAATGATGCCGCAGCGGTTGCAACACCATCACCTAATAGCGTTCGATGTAGGCCTGGTTTTTTAAAAAAATCTTTACCTGTTACAGAACTGATTGCCATAATACCGCCAACATGTTCAACGGCTGGTGCGATAGCAATGGGTAGCATATAAAGAATGGCTTCTAAATTAAATTCTGGTTTAGTTAATTGGGGTAATTCAAACCATTTTGCATCTAAAACAGGTTGGAAGTTAATTAATCCTAGGAATAAACAAACCACATAGCCAGCAACGATACCAAACATAATTGGAATCAGTTTCATTATACCTTTGGCAAATACCGCAACAGAAAGGGTAGTGACTAAGGTAATCATAGAAACCAACACCGAATGTTCATAACTATATGTACTGTTTTTACCCAATGCCATATCAACAGCAACGGGGGCAAGTCCCATACCAATAATGATAATGACTGGGCCTACAACAACAGGTGGGAAGATACGCTCAAGTGCAGCACTACCGCGCAATTTAACTAAGGTTGATAGTGCAAAATAGACTAAGCCCGCACAAGCAAGCCCACCCATTGTGGTTGGAATACCCCAAGTTTGTACGCCATATTGAATAGGCGCAATAAAGGCAAAAGAGGAGGCTAAGAAAATAGGGACTTGTTTACCGGTACAAAGCTGGAAAAGTAGTGTACCGATACCTGCGGTTAGAAGGGCTGTATTAGAATTTAATCCAGTGATTAAAGGAACTAATACTAAGGCGCCAAAGGCAACAAATAACATCTGTAAACCGACAAACGCTTGTTTGCCCATGCTTTGCACCTCAACAGGTGCGGTTGTAGTTTGATTACTCATTTAGTTTCAACTCTCGGTTTGAATTAACTGAAAGTGCGGTCGGTTTTAATGCTTTTTTAGCTTTTGTGTTTTCACGCACGGAAAAAAGACGGCTATAAATGCCGTCTTATTAAAAGGGAATTATTTCGTCCCAAAAATCTTATCACCGGCATCACCCAAGCCAGGGATGATGTAACCTTGTTCATTTAAGTGATCATCAATAGATGCGCAATAAAGTTCGATATCTGGATGTGCTTTTTCTAATGCTTTGATCCCTTCAGGCGCCGCGACTAATACTAATACTTTGATGTGTTGGCAACCTTTTGCTTTTAATAAATCAATTGTGGAGATCATTGAACCACCGGTTGCAAGCATTGGATCTACAACGATAGCTAGACGTTCATTTAAATCACTGGCGAGTTTTTGGAAGTAAGGAACAGGCTCAAGTGTTTCTTCATTTCGGTAAATTCCTACTACACTAATTCGAGCGCTTGGAACATGTTCTAACACGCCATCCATCATGCCTAGCCCCGCACGTAAAATTGGTACAACAGTAACTTTTTTACCTTTGATACGTTCTATTTCAACAGGACCATTCCAACCATTGATGGTCACTTTTTCTGTTTCAAGGTCTGCGGTCGCCTCATAAGTTAGTAAACTACCAATTTCGGTTGCAAGTTCACGGAATTTCTTAGTGTCAATCTCAGCTTCGCGCATCACGCCTAATTTATGCTTAACGAGCGGGTGTTTTACTTCAACAAGTTTCATCTTTTTTCTCCCTTTTAAAAAACAAATCGAAAAATTCTATATCAGAAATATTGAATTTTCTAGTGTTTTTATTATGACAGTTCAGTATAAAAACAATGATAAAATTAACCGCACTTTGCTATTAAATACATCCACCACAGCTCCCACAGCGCCAATCTTCCTTATTCACCGCTTTATAAAATGCTCGTATGGTTTCTTCTTCTAATGGAATATTGTGTTCAATAAATACATCAGATAACCAATCGATATTTTCTACAATCCAATCATCTTCTGTTAATCCCTCACGATAAAGTTCATCATCAGGATCCATGAAATTATAGATATTATTTGTCCCCATATCTTTATCATGGCGCTCTATGGGTAGGACAATGGGAAGGCCAAGATAAGTAATGTTCCAATGTCCTAGGCATAGGGTATTACCTTTTGATGACCAGTGTGCTTTAAATGGATTCTCACTCATGTTGATATTTTATAAAAAAAGTTGAAGGTGCAAGTAGTATAGATCTAACTAAGAATTTTTTTATACTTAAAAGAGGGTAAAAGATTTGATATGGATCAAATTACGGTTAGAAAATTAACGAATATTTAACAAATAAAAGCAACCAAAATTTTGGTTGCTTTTATGTGATGAGGAGACTAGCTATTTTTCGGTTTGAAGAAAATCATCGTAAAGATTTGCCAGAAGAAGGCGAGTGCACCGAAGATGAATACCACATCACCACCTAAACGAACCCAACGTAAGGTATCGAATAATGGTTGTTGCATAAATTCTTCACTACGTGCATACCATAAGCCTTCAGAGATACTTGCATATCCTTGAATAACACCGATAGGTAGTAAGCTTGATACGATCATGAGTACTAAACCGCCGTTTAATAACCAGAATCCCCATTTCATTAACTTATCGTTAAATGGTGTATCCGGACGTAAATAACGAGCGATTAAGAAGACGAAGCCTAATGCTAAGAAGCCATACACACCGAATAATGCAGCGTGCGCGTGAACGGCAGTCGTGTTTAAGCCTTGAACATAGTAGAGTGAAATTGGTGGATTGATTAAGAAACCAAATACACCAGCACCTAACATATTCCAGAATGCAACGGCTACGAAGCAGTAAAGAGGCCATTTTAAACGGTCCATCCAAGGTGTTTTTTGTTGCATCGCCCAGTGTTCCCAAGCTTCATGACCTAATAACACTAATGGAACCACTTCAAGTGCTGAGAATGACGCACCTACTGCGATAATTGGGGTGGTTGCGCCTGCGAAGTATAGGTGGTGGAACGTACCAGGAATACCGCCGATTAAGAACAATGCCGCTTCAGTAATGGTTGCCACAGTTGCAGTACGACGTGAAACTAAACCTAAACTTACAAAAATGAATGAGAGTGCCGCGACAGAGAATACTTCAAAGAAGCCTTCTACCCATAGGTGAACTACCCACCAACGCCAGTATTCCATCACAGAAATGTGAGTGTGCTCGCCATAGAATAATGCTGGGCCATAGAATAAACCGATCGCAATTACTGAGGCGAAGAATAATGCCAATAAGTTTTTATCACCAGGTTGTTTGAATGCATTCACTGTACCGCGAAGCATTAAGACTAACCAGAATAAGATGCCTGCGAATTTCACCGCTTGCCAGAAACGACCTAAGTCAATGAACTCATAGCCTTGGTGACCGAACATGAAGCTCCATTCTTCTGGAAGAATATGTGCAATTGCTAAATAGCTACCAGTGAATGAACCGACGACTAATACCACTAATGCCCAGAATAAAACATCCACGCCCAATTTTTGGAATTTCGGATCTTTACCACCATTGATGATCGGTGCTAGGAATAAACCGCCAGCTAAGAATGCCATTGCAATCCAGAATAATGCCGCTTGAATATGCCATGTACGCACTAATGAATAAGGTAAGTATTGAGAGATATCAATACCATAGAATTCTTGACCTTCAACAGTATAGTGAGCAACAATCGCCCCTAAATTCACTTGCAGTAAGAATAATGCAAGCACCGTAAAGAGATATTTACCTAATGCGCGTTGAGAAGGCGTAAGTTGTAATTTTGTGAGTGGATCGAACTCAGGCATTGGTGGTTCTTTTTCATCTTCACGTTTTTTGAATGACCAAATCCATACAACAAAACCAATACCTGCAATGAGGAATACCACACTCGCAATAGACCAAATCACGTTTTCTGGTGTTGGCACGTTATTGATTAATGGCTCATGTGGCCAATTGTTAGTATAACTTGCATTTGTATTTGGACGTTCTGCAGAGGCAGTCCATGCTGTCCAGAAGAAGAATTTAGTTAAGTCTTTACGTGCTTGTAAGTCAGGGAGGGTATTATCCTTCATCGCAAAGTGTTCACGAGTGACTTTAGTGGCAGGATCATCGCCGTATAAAGAAATGTAGTATTGTGCAGTTTTTTCCATTGCCGCTAAACGGGTATTTGAAAGCACAACAGTACCGTTTTCAACTTTGCTACCACGATATTCTTTGGTTAAACGCGCTTTTAATAACGTTTGCTGTTCATCATTTAAATCAGCAAAGTTTTTACCAAATTCTTGGTTCGCTGTAATATCCAACCAGTTAGTTAATTCACGGTGAAGCCAATCTGCAGTCCAGTCAGGCGCTTGGTATGCACCATGCCCCCAAATAGAACCTACTTGCATACCACCAGTGGTTTGCCAAGCAGTTTGACCATGTAAAATTTCATCGTGAGTAATCACTTTTTCACCTGATTCTGAAACATATTGTTGCGGAATTGGTGGTGCTTCACGATACACTTCAAACCCATAGTAACCGAGAATGGAGAATGCTCCAATTAATACGGCGACTAATAGGTACCAGAACTTTTTATACTGTCCCATTTTATCACTCCTAGATTATTATAAAATTGGATGCTCGATGATTACATGCTAAGAATGTTCATCTAAAGCGACATTTTACGCAAGGTAAAATACCTGAGTAATTATATATGGTATTGTGCAATCAAAATATTACCTAAAACTGAGTAATTTACTATGGTAATGAAAAATTTAATTGAAAAAGTTGTTTATTTTTTTGAGTGATGCAGACAAGATTTAAGCTTTAATTCCCCGAACAAGTGAACGGTAAAATTAGCAGTGGAATAGGCATGTGAGCGGCTGAGCCCTGCTGTAGCAAGGCTCAGAACGAGAATGAATAATTTCAGTGAATAAGTGATATTCAAAGATTAGAAGAGCAGGCTTCCAATTAATGCAATAATAAAGCCCACAATACCGATAGATGTCTCTAGTAATGTCCACGTTTTTAATGTCGTTTTTGTATCCATTTCTAAGAAACGGCTGATCAGCCAGAAACCTGAATCATTTACGTGAGAAAGCACTGTTGCACCTGATGCAATAGCGATTACAATGAAGCAAAGATCAAATTGGCTCAAGTCAGTTGCCGCAGCAACGGTAGGCGAAATTAGTGCAGCAGCCGTAGTTAAAGCAACAGTTGCAGAACCTTGTGCGACACGCATTACCATGGCGATAACGAAAGCGGCAACAATGATTGGCATTCCGGTATTGGAAAGCATCGTAGATAATACATCACCAATACCACTGGCACGTAATACACCTCCAAACATTCCGCCTGCACCAGTAACGAGCACGATAGAGCAAATTGGACCTAAGGCATTATCACAAATTTTTTCAATTTGTTCATAGCTACGCTGTTCTTTTAATAACAAAATGGAAATAATTAAAGTGATTAGTAAGGCAACAGGCGTTTTACCAATTAAGCGCAGTGCTTCAACCCAGGTTTGTGAACCGTCAATTATTTTTGCCACGCTTAATGTGTTTAAACCCGTGTCTAATAAGATCAAAAGAATAGGTAGTAATAAGATCGTTATTACACGGGTAAAGCTTGGCGGATTTTGCACAGAGGTTTCACTGATTGCGACGGCATTTAAGAATGCTTTTGGTAAATCAACGTGAATTTTTTTACTGATGAATAGACTAAATAAGTAAGTCCCAATATACCATGTTGGAATTGCACAAACTAAGCCAACAATGACCAATAAACCAATGTTCACGCCTAATAAATCACCAGATGCAACAGGGCCTGGATGTGGTGGTAAAAAAGCGTGCATTACAGCAAATGCTCCTGCAACGGGAAAAGCATAGCGTAAGACAGAACCACCAAACCGTTTTGCGACACTGAAGATGATAGGTAGCATTACGACAAGGCCTGCATCAAAGAAAATAGGAAAACCAAAGAGTAATGCAGCAATACCTAATGCAAGTGGTGCTTTTTTCTCACCAAATTTATTAATTAACGTGTCGGCAAGCACTTTTGCTCCGCCAGTAATTTCAAGAAGCCGACCAATCATTGCACCTAAACCTACTAATAAGGCAACTGCCGCAAGCGTATTGCCAAATCCACCAAGCAAGGTTGGCAGAATTTTTTCCACCGGAATCCCAGCCGCCAGAGCGGTAAGTAAACTCACAATAATTAATGCCACAAAAGCATGAACTTTGAATTTAATAATAAGTAAAAGGAGCAATAAGATTGCTACGATCATAATTGCAATGAGCATGGTTGTTCTCCAAATAGAATTGTTACCCGTAACATACGCTTGATTTAACATTTGGTAAACGATGACTTTTCAAAATTGTGATCTCATTCACATAATTTTTATCTTTAAAAGTGCGGTTAATTATGATTATGAATTTATTTTGTGATATTAATCACAAAATAAAATGTTACCAGTAACATTTTGTTTGTAATTAGAGTATGGTAAATGAAAATTTGCAGAGGTGTATGATGAGTCATAAACAAGAAAATATGGGAAAAAGTTTTATTCTAATGGGCGTATCAAGTACGGGTAAAACCTCCGTAGGAACAGAGGTGGCTCATCGTTTAGGAATAAAGTTAATTGATGGTGATGATCTTCATCCTAGAGCGAATATCATCAAAATGGGAGAGGGGCATCCGTTAAATGATGAAGATCGCGCACCTTGGTTGGAGCGTATTCGTGATGCAGCATTTAGTCTAGAACGAAAAAGTGAAGTGGGGATCATTATTTGTTCTGCACTAAAGAAAAAATACCGCAATCTCATTCGTGAAGGAAATGGAAATGTGAAGTTCTTATTTTTAGAAGGCTCTTTTGAACTGGTACTTGAGCGCATGAAACAGCGTAAAGGGCATTATATGAAAACTGATATGCTAAAAAGTCAGTTTGAGACGCTGGAAGTGCCAGGTCAAGATGAATCAGATGTTATTCATGTGGATATTTCTGGAAGTTTTGAGCAAGTAATTGAACGTTGTGTTGAGGTATTAAAACCTCTGATCTAAAGTAAAAGAAGTGCGGTCAAAATGTTGGTATTTTTTTGATCGCACAGCTTATATGCTTTCACCTAAATGGATTTTAAACCCTAGATCAATTATTTTCTCTTTTAGTGGCTCATTATTGAGTCTTACTAACAATTCTTGTGCGGCAAGTTTGCCAATTTCTAAACGAGGAGTCATAACCGTTGCGAGCTGAGGTGTGACCGAAAAGCCTACGTCATGTCCATGAAACCCTGCAATTGCAATCTGTTGAGGCACAGCAATACCTAATCGCTGGCATTCAAATAATGCACCAATTGCTAAGTCATCATTTGTACAAAAGACACCGTTTGTTTCAGGACGTTCTTCTAAAATTTTACGTAGCTGTTTTCCACCCAATGTGAAAGAAGATGCGGCTTCAGTAATCAAGCTATAAGGTTCTAACCCATATTTTTTCATGGCTTGTTCATAACCTTGCATTTTTAATTGGGTTCGTTTATCCATTCTTGCTGTGAAATAGACGATATTTTTATAACCACGCTGAATCATGGTTTCTACCATAGCTTGTGCCGCAGCAACGTTATCAAAACCAATGACTTGTTGAATGCCAGGTTGGGAACTATCCATGATTTCAATGACTGGAATATTGGCGATTTCAATCATTTTAAGGGTACGTAAAGAGTGGTAGTTTTCAGATAAGATTAATCCATCCACATTATAGGAAAGTAAACTTTCGATACGTTCTTCTTCTTTTTTTACACTATATCCATAGTGTGCAAGCATCGTCTGATAACCTGCAATATCGGCAACTTGCTCAATGCCTTTTAATACATCTGCAAATACATGATTTGTTAAGGAGGGGAGCAGTACACCAATCGCTTTACTCTTTGCATTAGACAAAATTTCTGGCGCACGATTAGGAATATAACCAAACTGTTCAATTGCCACCGCAATACGTTTCTGAGTCTCTTTCGCAACAGAATTAGAATTACGTAAATAACGGCTTACCGTCATTTTAGTCATGCCTAGATGGTCGGCAATATCTTGTAGAGTCGGGCGTTTTTGCTTCATTGAAGTAAGTAGCGATGAATATTTTGTCGAGAAGTCAAAAAACAGTCAATTTTTTGACCGCACTGGTTCTCAAAAATAAATTCATTCTAAGTCAAAAGAACGAGTTCTGTGTCATACAGAACTCAGAATATTGTTTATTGATCCATTTGATTTTATAGGTTGATTTTTATAAACAAATTAACGTTTAAACATGCCGCCTAAACCACTGAGGCCACCTAAACCGCCTCCGCCCATTAAGCCTTGCATGCCGCGCATCATTTTCGCCATTCCGCCTTTGCGCATTTTTTTCATCATACGTTGCATTTCGTCAAATTGTTTTAGTAACTTATTCACATCTTGCACTTGTGTGCCAGAACCTAATGCAATACGACGACGGCGAGATCCTTTGATAATGTCTGGATTAGCACGTTCTTTTAAGGTCATGGAATTAATGATTGCTTCCATTTTGATGAACATTTTGTCATCTACTTGATTTTTGACATGATCCGGTAAGTTTTTTGCACCCGGTAATTTTTCAAGCATCGACATCATACCGCCCATTTTTTTCATTTCACGGAGTTGTTCACGGAAATCGTCTAGGGTGAAATCATCGCCTTTCTTGAATTTCTGTGCCATTTTTTCCGCTTTTTCGCGATCCACAGAACGTTCAAGATCTTCGATAAGGGAAAGCACATCACCCATGCCCAAAATACGCGACGCTACACGATCAGGATGGAATGGCTCGAGGGCTTCTGTTTTTTCGCCCACCCCAAGGAATTTAATTGGTTTGCCGGTGATTTGACGAATCGATAACGCCGCACCGCCACGTGCATCCCCATCCACTTTGGTTAAGATAACCCCAGTAAGTGGCAAGGCTTCATTGAAGGCTTTTGCTGTATTTGCCGCATCTTGACCGGTCATTGCATCAACGGTGAAGAGAGTTTCGATTGGATTTAATGTCGCATGAACTTGCTTAATTTCATCCATCATCTCGCTATCAACGTGTAAGCGACCAGCCGTATCCACGATTAAAACATCGTAGAATTTGAGTTTGGCGTCAGCAAGTGCTGCTTTTGCAATCTCTACCGGTTTTTGTTTAACATCAGATGGGAAAAAATCCACGCCAACAGATTGAGCTAAGGTTTCAAGCTGTTTGATTGCCGCAGGACGATATACGTCGGCAGAGACTACAAGGACTTTCTTTTTATGACGTTCGCGTAAGAATTTTGCTAATTTACCTACGCTGGTGGTTTTACCCGCACCTTGTAAGCCCGCCATTAAAATAACTGCGGGTGGTTGTGTTGCGAGGTTTAAGCTCTCATTGGCTTCACCCATGGCTTTTTCAAGTTCGCTCTGAACGATTTTTAAGAATTCTTGGCCAGGTGTTAAGCTTTTATTGACTTCTTCGCCTAACGCGCTTTCTTTTACTTTAGCGATAAATTCACGTACGACAGGTAAAGCAACGTCAGCTTCTAACAATGCCATACGCACTTCGCGTAGGGTTTCTTTAATATTATCTTCAGTTAAACGCCCTTTCCCGCTAATGTTGCGTAGCGTTTTGGAAAGTCGATCCGATAAACTCTCAAACATTTTAAATCCTGTTTTTTTTTAAAAATTGTCGTGATTATACCGAAATTTGGGCGTTTTTCATCATTTCAAATAAAATTCTAGCGATCTACAGAAAAGATCCGTTAAAATAAGAATAATTCCTAGTAAAGAGAATGCATTATGTGGTTTGCCCTTTTTTCGATTATTTTTTACATTCTTAGTCTATTGTTGATTGCCCCGTTTTTGATGAATTCATCAGAAGGAAAGTTGAGCCAGCGTAAAGTTCCATTTTTTCTAACCTCACTTTCGGCAATCGTACTGCATGTTATTACTACTTTGCCGCTATTAGAGCATTTAGTATCAGGGAAAACATTTACACTACTGGAAATAGCTTCCTTAATGAGTGTAATTATTTCGGTATTAGTAACGCTTTCAATGTTTCTTGTCTCTACCATGTGGTTTGTTTTGCCAATAGTATATTCGTTTTCAATCATTAGTTTGATTTTGGCAACATTCTTATCAAGCCATATCATTCAAATGCTGAATCAAAATACCTTGATGTTATTCCATATTGGTTTGTCGCTCTTTACCTATGCGGTGTGTTTTATTGCAACGTTGTATGTGATCCAATTGGTGTGGTTAGACCGTAATTTGAAAAAGCGTAAAATTCAATTTTCACCAGCTATTCCGCCATTGATGGCAGTAGAACGTCATTTCTTCTGTTTATTTGCGATGGGGGAAGCATTACTGACGCTCACTTTAATTTCTGGTACTTATCATGTGTTGCAAGCAGTGACCCTAGAAAATCTACACAAAGCGATTTTTTCTTTCCTTGCTTGGATTAGTTTTGGTATTGCTTGTTTTGGTCATTGGCGATTAGGTTGGCGTGGAAAAAGGATGATTATTTACGCAATTTCGGGTATCATTCTGCTCACAATTGGCTATTTTGGTAGTCGTTTGATTTAGCAAGAATCAAAGAACAGGTAAAAATCTGCACCCCAAAAGTTGGACTAAACAACCAACAATTGAGGTGCAGATTTTTTATGGGTAAACACTACACAATAGCATTTAAATTACAGGTCCTTCAACCTATTCTAAAAGGAAAAATGAGCATTCGTGAAGCCGCTCGTTTTTACAATATTCCCTCTGACACATTAGTCGGAACTTGGTTGAAACGCTTTGAAAAAAGTGGCATAAAAGGGCTTATTCCTTATAAACCATCAGGACGACCGTCAATGAAACCTAAATATGCCAGAATGCCCCCTCCACCCAAAACAGAAGAAGACCGCTTGCGCCAGAGAATTTTACAGCTTGAAGCTGAGGTCGCTTACCTAAAGGAGTTGAGAAAGCTCAGACTTCAGGAAGAAGCCAGGCAGCGGAGGTTATCCAAAAGTTAAGAGCCCATTATCCCCTAAAATATCTATTAGATATTGCAGGCTTAGCGCGCAGTACGTTTTTTGCTCGACGCCAGGTTAAGCCAGATAAGGATAAAGGACTTAAAGCCGCGATTATCCAGATTAAAGTAAAGCATCCTGATTACGGTTACCGACGGGTTCACGCCTGTTTACCGGGCGTGAATCATAAGAAAATCCAACGTTTAATGCGAGAGCTTGAACTTCAAGTGCGGGTAAGAAAAAGCAAAAAATTGACGACTTATCGAGGGACGATTGGCCATATCGCGCCCAATCATCTAGAACGCCATTTTAGTGCTACCAAGCCGAACCAAAAGTGGGTAACGGATGTGACCGAGTTTAAAGCAAAAGATGGTAGTAAAGTCTAATTATCCCCAATATTAGATTTATTTAACAATGAGATAGTCTCCTATAATCTCAGCTATTCCCCAAATTGGGCGCAAGTAGAGGACATGTTAATGCAAGCCGTCAAAGGATTAAATAAAGCTTGTGGTGTCATTTTACATTCAGACCAGGGATGGCAATATCAAATGGTAGCTTATCGTCGAATTTTAGCTGAACATGGCATCATTCAAAGTATGTCGAGAAAAGGGAATTGCTTGGACAATGCCGCAATGGAGAGTTTCTTTGGACGATTAAAAACGGAATGCTTTTATGGTTGGGAGTTTAATACACGAGAGGAGATAGTTAATGCGGTAAGGGATTATTTGGATTCATGATTACGAAACTGCACGCCTTTCACCACCTACCCGTCGCGTACGTCCAAACAAGGAATTATCCGTTTTGCCAACATTCGATTGCCTCCGCTACATTAAATTTGTCTTCTAACAACACGCGACCCACAATCACGCCCGCCACGCCTGTGCCTTTGAGAGCTTCAATATCCGCTAGCGAACCGATGCCGCCGGAAGACTGGAACTGCACATCCGGAAACTTAGCGCACACTTCACGATAAAGCTGCACGTTGGAACCCGCCAGCGTGCCGTCGCGGGAAATGTCGGTGCAAAGCACATGTTGCAAGCCAAAATTGCGGTAATTTTCCACGACGTTTTCGAGGGTCAGCGTGCTGGTTTCCTGCCAACCTTTAATCGCCACTAATTTCCGCCCGTTTTCAATGCGCACGTCTAACGCCAACACGAATTTCTCCGCGCCGTATTTATTAAACCAGCCTTGTACCATATCGGGTTGTGTCACCGCCGTAGAACCAATCACCACGCGGTTCGCGCCCACCGCCAGCAAATCAGCGACGTCCTGTTCGGTACGAATCCCTCCGCCCACCTGAATCTTGCTTTGCGTAGCGGCGATAATCTTGCCGATAAGTGCGGTCTGCCTTTTGGACGGATCTTTCGCACCGGTTAAATCCACCAAATGCAACTGCTGCGCGCCTTGTTGAATATAGCTTGCAAACTGCTCAATAGGATTATCGCTGTAAGTGGTCTGTTGCGCATAATCGCCCTGATGCAGGCGGACAACGTGCCCGTCGATAAGATCGAGGGCGGAGATGATGATGGATTGCATATATTTTCTATCCTCCTGTTGGGCTGTCTTATGTGCCTAGGGTAAACCAGTTACCCTAGGCGGAAAGAAACGGCAATCATACTATCTCAACTTTCCGACCCCGATCGCAAAATCAAATCTTCTCCACAAAATTCCTCAGCAACAACGCACCGTTTTTACCCGAGCGTTCAGGGTGAAATTGCACGCCGTAGAAATTTTTATTGGCGATGGCGGCGGAGAAGTCCGCGCCGTAACAGCTTGTCGCAATCGTGTTTTCATTGGGTTGCACGGCGTAGCTGTGTACGAAATAAAAATGGCTGTCTTGTTCTATGCCGGCAAACAGCGGATGGTCTGGCATATAACGCACCTTGTTCCAGCCCATGTGCGGCAACGGCAACCCACTGTCAGGGATAAGATTCGTCTGCCCGTTCATTAAGCCGAGCGTTGCCACATTACCTTCGGTAGAAAATTTGGTCATCAGCTGCATACCCAAGCAAATACCGAGCATCGGTTGGGTGGCGTTGCGGATGCAATCAATTCGCTTGCGCTCCTGCAAATTCCGCATCGCTGCCATCGCCGTGCCCATACCGGGCAACAACAATTTATCGGCAGCTTGGATTTTGTGAATATCTCGCGTAATTTCAGCGCGATAACCCAAGCGGTCAAAGGCGAATTTGACGGAGGAGAGGTTAGCGCAGCCGGTGTTGATGATTGTGATATTGGTCACTGTAAATCTCATTTATTTTAAATAATTATATTTATCTATTTTAAAAGCTAAATAATTTTTTATCTTATGTTCAGCCAAATTATGACATCCGTCATATTCCATTATCTTTCTTTGTATTTCATTCTTTTCTCTTCTGTAAGCCCCTTCCACCAATCAGGAGAAAAGTACGTATTTTCAAAATAAGAAAATACAAAATTCACAAGATTATCTTCAATTCTATGCTTCCGCTGAACTAATGTCTTAATAAAATCATAGAAATATTTATTCTCTTCTTTCTTAATCCAAGAAAAAATACACATACCTCTATCTTCATAATTTATAATATTAAAAAAGATGTTCCGCCTTTTCATTTTTATTAGATAAATCTTTAAGAATTTTATTATTAAAATCCCTATCTGGAACAATTGCACCACTACATAGCACTTTTGACGGATATGATAAACTTATTACGAAATATTCAAGATCGTCAAACCTATTATTTGAAATAATATTATTTAATTCATGATAAGTATTTTTAATTTCTGTTAATCCTATACCCAACAGTTCATCTCTCTTTGAGATTATATTTTTTACTATAGGTAATATTGGAGAATCAGAAAACACAGAAAAATCACACATATTATGTAATAATCCTGTATTTGATTCATTTTCTTTTGTATACAATTCCCTACATATACCTCTGTAAGATAGCATGCATAATTGTTCCTTAGTGGGAATAATGGGACTATCTTCAAAGATAGAAAATAATTTTTTATCATGCTCAGAGCAAAATCCCTTAAAAGTAGATGCTTTATTTATACCAAACTCAGAAATATCAAAATAGCCACCATTTTTTTCTAAAGCATTAAAGGTTAAATTAATCCCACATACTTTATTTTGTTTATTCATAATTGTCTTTAAAGAACCACTTTTTGATAACGTATGAGATTCTATAATTTTTTTACTGCACTCTATCCCAAATAATCCTCGAGCACTACAACATCTCCTATTAGATTTTTTACTGATATCAGATTCTATTAATCCTCGTATTTTCCCATCTATTTCAGTCTCTACTTGCATTTTTAAGTTTCCTATTTATGGTTTTAAAAGATCAATTTCTAAAAAAATTCTCAAAATTAGTAATTTCGGACGGGCACAGGGCCAGCCCTACAAATCATAGCACGCCCTTACTACTCGGCAACTCCTCCCCCTCAATCCTAATTGCTTGTCTCAATGTTCTCCCAAACACTTTAAACAAACTCTCAATTTTGTGGTGGTCGTTGTCGCCGATGGCTTTTAAGTGTAGCGTGGCGAGTAGCGAGAAGGCAAGGGATTGGAAAAAATGTTCGGTGAGTTCGGTGCTGAAATCGCCGACTTTATCGCGTTTGAATTTGGCGTTGAATTTGATCCAAGGTCTGCCCGATAAATCCAAGGCACATTCGGCGCGGCATTCATCCATCGGGAGCACAAAGCCGAAGCGCGCGATGCCGCGTTTGTCGCCGATAGCTTGTTTTAATGCAGTGCCTAGGGCGAGGGCGGTGTCTTCCACGGTGTGGTGTTCGTCAGTGTGTAAGTCGCCTTTGCAACTGACATTCATGCGGAAACCGCCGTGGGTCGCAATTTGGTCAAACATGTGGTCAAAAAAGCCCAAGCCTGTGCTGATTTGGTTCACGCCCGTTTCATCCAGCCATACTTGAACCTTGATGTCCGTTTCTTTGGTTTTGCGGGCGACTTCTGCGTAGCGAGGTGGGCGGTTGCCGATGTTGCTGACGGGGTCGCCGAGCAGTTTTTCTGCGATCAGATCCCAGTTTAATTTTTCAGGGTGATATTGCAGTGTGCGAATGCCGAGATTTTCCGCCAACTGTACCTCGGTAGCACGGTCGCCAATCACAAAAGAGCGGTCAGGATCGAACAAGTTTTTTTGGATGTATTTTTTCAGCAACTTGGTTTTCGGCTTGCGGCAGGCGCAGTTATCTTCCGGTTTGTGCGGGCAAATCAGTACGTCGTCAAATTCAATGCCTTGCGATTTAAACAGCGCCATCATGGCGTTATGCGGCTTGTCGAAATCTTCTTGCGGAAAAGAATCCGTGCCTAGCCCGTCTTGATTGGACACCATCACAAAACGGTATTTTTCTTTCAATTTCAGCATCGCCGGAATGACGTTCGGCTCGAATTTAAGTTTTTCAAGGCTATCAATTTGAAAATCAGTTTTTGGCTCATCAATCAAGGTACCATCGCGGTCAATGAAAAGAATAGGTTGCATGGGCTGTTCTCCTGTGTATTAGTTAATTTGTTTGATGGCTTCAACCACACGTTCACATTCTTCTTTTGTGCCAACGGTGATACGAATGCAGTCTTGTAAATTTAACGTTTTATTTTGGTCGCGCAGAATAATTCCTAAATCCCATAAGGCTTTAAACACTTTTTCGCCATCTTGGCATTTAAATTGCTGCCTTAGCGACGCTTTCAATGTTTCTCGTTTCCACAATGTGGTTTGTTTTACTGATCGTGTATGCGTTTTCAATCATTAGCTTGATCTTTACGACGTTCTTATCAAGTCACATTATTCAAATGTTGAATCAGAACACATTGATGTTGTTCCATATTGGCTTGTCGCTGTTTACCTATGCAGTTTGTTTTATTGCAACGCTTTATGTGATCCAGTTGGTGTGGTTAGACCGTAATTTGAAAAAGCGTAAAATCCAATTTTCACCAGCAATTCCACCATTGATGGCAGTAGAACGTCATTTCTTCTGTTTATTTGCGATGGGGGAAGCATTACTGACGCTCACTTTAATTTCGGGTACTTATCATGTGTTACAAGCGGTGACCCTAGAAAATCTGCACAAAGCAATTTTCTCTTTCCTTGCTTGGATTAGTTTTGGTATAGCTTGTTTTGGTCATTGGCGACTAGGCTGGCGTGGAAAAAGGATGATTATTTACGCAATTTCGGGTATCATTCTGCTCACGATTGGCTATTTTGGTAGCCGTTTGATTTAGTAAAAATCAAAAACAAGTAAAAAGTGCGGTAAAAAATAACCGCACTTTTTGTTGATTAACAAACAAAAGGATTTTCCCTTGGATAGTATTCCCCTTAGTACTTTATTTATTACACTGATTATTTGTTTAATTTTATCTGCCTATTTTTCAGGATCGGAAACTGGTCTACTGTCTCTTAATAAATATCGTCTTCGCTTTCTTGCTGAACAAGGCAATAAAGGTGCAAAAAAAGCAGAAAAACTGCTTGAAAAGCCTGATACCTTGTTAAGTTTCATTCTGATCTTTAATAACCTTGTGAATATCAGTGCGTCAGCTATTGCAACCATGATTGGTATGCGTTTATATGGTGATGCGGGGGTAGCAATCGCAACAGGTTTATTAACTTTTGTGATGCTTGTTTTTTCTGAAATATTTCCTAAAACGGTTGCGGCAATGCACCCAGAGAAAGTGGGATTATTTTCAAGTCACATTTTGTCGTTATTGTTAAAAGTATTCTATCCATTAGTATGGTTGATGAATATTTTTACCAAAACTTTAATGCGAATGGTTGGATTAAAACTCGATTTGCAAAAACAGGTGATTAGTCGTGAGGAACTGAGAAGTATCGTTTCTGAAGCAGGTGAAGCCACGCCAGATGAACAGCATCCACAAATGCTACTTTCTATTTTAGATATGGAAACGGTTACCGTTGATGATATTATGGTGCCACGTAATGAAATTGGCGGAATCGATATTGACGATGATTGGAAAGCCATTATGCGTCAACTCAACCATGCACCCCATAACCGAATTGTCTTATACAAAGGCAGTCTTGATGACCAAGTACTAGGGATTTTACGAGTACGTGAAGCCTTCCGGCTATTATTAGAAAAGAATGAATTTACAAAAGAAACGTTATTACGTGCAGTGGATGAAGTATATTTCATTCCAGAGGGAACACCACTTAAAATGCAATTAGCTAACTTTCGTACGAAAAAAGAACGTATTGGACTAGTGGTGGATGAATATGGTGATATTAAGGGGTTGGTCACACTTGAAGATATTTTGGAAGAAATTGTGGGTGATTTCACCACTTCTATGGCACCATCTATTGAGCAAGAAGTGGTGCATCAATCTGATGGTTCAATGATTATTGAAGGTTCGGCGAATCTTCGTGATTTAAATAAAATGTTTGGTTGGGAATTGGATACGGAAGATGCTCGAACCTTTAATGGTTTGATTCTTGAGCATCTTGAAGATATTCCTGATGAAGGAACAGTTTGTGAAATTGATGGCTTGAAAATTACGATTTTGGAAGTCAGCGATAATATGATTAAACAAGCGAAAGTGGAGAAGTTGGCATCATAAATGCCAGATTTCTGACCGCACTTTTAGCTTAAAAGGTATGTGATTTTAGCAAGGGTTTAGCATGACGGATGAGATTCGTTTAACACAATACAGCCACGGCGCAGGTTGAGGCTGTAAAATTTCGCCTAAGGTGTTAGGGACAATTTTACAGACAGAAATCGAAAAATTTACCGACCCTAATTTATTGGTTGGGAACGAAACAGCGGATGACGCAGCAGTTTATGATCTTGGTAATGGTACTGCAATTATTAGTACTACGGATTTCTTCATGCCGATTGTGGACGATCCTTTTGATTTTGGCCGTATTGCGGCGACCAATGCCATTAGCGATGTTTTCGCAATGGGTGGTAAACCGATTATGGCGATTGCTATTTTAGGTTTTCCGATTAATAAATTACCGGCAGAAGTGGCGCAGAAAATAGTTGATGGAGGACGTTTTGCTTGTCATCAAGCGGGGATTTCCCTTGCTGGAGGGCACTCGATTGATGCGCCAGAACCCATTTTTGGTTTAGCCGTAACAGGTGTTATTGCAACCGAACGTGTAAAACGTAATGCCTCAGCAGAAGCAAATTGTAAGCTTTATTTAACCAAACCATTAGGTATCGGCGTGCTGACTACTGCTGAGAAAAAAGGCAAGTTAAAACCAGAACACCAAGGCTTAGCAACGGCAGCCATGTGTCAAATGAACCTGATTGGTAGCCAATTTGCGGAAGTTGCTGGTGTAACCGCCATGACGGATGTCACTGGCTTTGGTTTATTAGGACACTTGGCTGAAATCTGTGAAGGCTCAAATCTTAATGCGGTTGTGCATTTTGATAAAATCAAATTATTAGATGGCGTAGCGGATTATATTGCTGAAGGTTGTGTACCAGGTGGAACCAATCGTAACTTTGAAAGCTATGGCCATAAAATCGGTCCTCTTACGGATTATCAAAAGGCGGTACTTTGCGATCCTCAAACTTCAGGTGGCTTATTGATTGCGGTTAAACCTGAAAGTGAAGCGGAAATCTTAGAGATTGCGAAAAAAGCCGGTATCGAGCTTAGTGAGGTCGGTGTATTGAAACCTCACCAAGAAGGTGTGCTGGTCGAAGTCGAATAAATCATTTTTGTTAAACTAAAAAGTGCGGTGAAAAATGATCTGACCCCAAAAAGTTAGACTGTTATTTAAAGGATTGTTTTCGATATTGTACCGGACTCAGTCCTTTTAATTTTAGTTGAATCCGTCGATGATTATAGTAATCCAAATAATCCCTGACGGCATCAACTATCTCTTCTTTTGTTTTAAATTCCCGACCATAAAAACATTCTGTTTTTAATCGTCCAAAGAAACTTTCCATTGCGGCGTTATCTAAGCAATTCCCTTTTCTCGACATACTTTGAATGATGCCATGTTCAGCTAAAATTCGACGATAAGCTACCATTTGATATTGCCATCCCTGGTCTGAATGTAAAATGACACCACAAGCTTTATTTAATCCTTTGACGGCTTGCATTAACATGTCTTCTACTTGCGCCCAGTTTGGGGAATAGCTGAGGTTATAGGAGACTATCTCATTGTTAAATAAGTCTAAAATCGGGGATAAATAGACTTTACTCCCATCTTTTGCCTTAAACTCGGTGATATCGGTCACCCATTTTTGTTTCGGGGCCGTTGCACTAAAATCGCGTTCAAGATGATTCGGTGCTATCACCCCTATCGTGCCTCGATAGGTGGTAAATTTCTTGCTTTTTCTTGACCGCACTTGAAGTCCAAGTGTCTGCATTAAACGTTGAACTTTTTTATGATTCACGCCTGGCAAGCTGGCATGAACACGTCGGTAGCCATAATCAGGATGATTGGCTTTGATGCGTTTAATGGCCTTTTTCAGCTCCTCATCCTTATCCGGTTTAATCTGAAGTTTCGCAAAAAACGTACTACGCGCTAACTGTGCAAAGCCTAAAAGCCATTTTAACGGATAGCGTGTTCTTAACCTTTGGATAATTTCCGTTGCTCGGCTTCGTCCTGAAGTCTGAGCCTTCTCAACTCCTTTAGGTAGGCTACCTCCGCTTCAAGCTGTAAAATTCTCAGGCGTAAACGGTCTTCTTCAGTTTTGGGTGGCGGTGGCATTCTGGCATATTTAGGTTTCATAGGCGGTCGTCCTGATGGTTTACGGGGAATAAGTCCCTTTATGCCACTTTTTTCAAACCGTTTCAACCATGTCCCGACTAGGGCGTTGGAAGGAATATTGTAAAAACGAGCTGCTTCTCTAATACTCATTTTTCCATTCAAAATAGGTTGAAGAATTTGTAATTTAAATTCGATTGTGTAGTGTTTACCCATAAAAAATCTGCACCTCAATTGTTGGTTTGTTGAGTCCAACTTTTGGGGTGCAGATCAAAAATTCACCGCACTTTTTTTTATTCTTTATTTTCCTTGTTCTCTTTATTGCTGGAATACATCGAGTCAATGATGTGATGATAGCGTTCCATAATCACTTTTCGGCGTAATTTGAGCGTAGGGGTGATTTCACCAAGTTTGACGCTAAATGCTTGAGAGAGTAGCGTAAATTTCTTCACTTGCTCGAAGTGAGCGAGTTCCTTTTGAAGGCTCTCAATACGCTGTTCAAACATCTTGATAATTTCAGAGTGTTTGAGTAATTCCATGCGATCTTGATACTTAATATTCAGTTTTTTCGCATATTCTTCTACGCTATCAAAACAAGGTACGATTAAGGCAGAAACATACTTTTTGGCATCAGCAATAATCGCGATTTGCTCGATAAATTTATCTTTACCGATTTTACCTTCGATATATTGTGGTGCAATGTATTTACCGTTAGAGGTTTTCATCAATTCTTTAATGCGGTCGGTAATAAATAAATTACCTTCAGCATCAAATTCACCCGCATCTCCCGTTTTCAAGAACCCATCTTCAGTGAAGGCTTGAGCCGTTTCTTCAGGTTTTTTATAGTAGCCTTTCATTACCATGCCACCACGCACCAGAATCTCGTTATTTTCACCAATTTTAACTTCTGCATTTGGCATCAATTTACCGATAGAATTCGGATTAAAATGATGGTCACCCCAACAAGAAACGGTTGCCGTGGTTTCTGTCATGCCGTAACCGAGTTTGATATTAATCCCAATGCTATGGAAGAAAAGCCCAATGCTTGGTTCTAATTTTGCGCCACCGCAAGGCATCATTTTAATTCGTCCGCCTAACAATGAACGCAGTTTAGAAAGTACCAGCTTATCGGCCAATGCATAGCGTTTTTGCAAGAAGAACGGGACTTTTTTATTTTGAGAGAGAAGATCAAAACGTTTTTGTCCCACTGTAATCGCCCAGTGGAAAATCATCTGACGAATAAAAGGCGCTTTTTGAACTTTATCAAGCACAGCAGAATAAATTTTTTCATAGAAACGCGGTACTGCACACATAAAGGTTGGACGTACTTCCGTTAATGCTTCACGTACTTGATTGGTGTCTTCGAGATAGCAAAGAATTGCTCCGCGATGTAATACATAGGCAATCCAAGCACGCTCAAAAATGTGGCTAAACGGTAAAAAAGAAAGTGAAACCTCATCTTGATTAACATCTAATGCCATATCATGGGCTTCAAGTTGATGCGCCAAGTTACTGTAATCAAGCATGACGCCTTTTGGTTCACCTGTTGTGCCTGAGGTGTAGATGATCGTGAATAAATCATCCATCGTTTTATTTGCTAAGCGAGTTTCAAATTCAGCCTGAAATTCGGCTTTGCCTAATTTAATTAAATCGTCCCAATGGCAAGAAAGAGTATTTTCACTCAATTGAATTTGTTCTTTCATGGCCACAATTTTTTGTAATTGTGGACATTGATGCGCAATTTCTAACGCTTGATCATATTGTTCTTGATCACCGACAAACAGAATTTTGACATCGGCATGATTTAAAATAAATTCAGCTTGTTGTGCGGTATTGGTTGCATAAATTGGAACAGTTATAGCGCGGACTTGAAGTGCCGCAATATCTGCGATTGTCCAACGTGACATATTCTGTGCAAAAATCGCAATTTTATCTTGTGCTTGAATGTTACAAGCAAGAAAAGCTAATGACAGCTGATCAAGCTGTTGTTGAAATGCGTTCCACGAAATATCTTTCCATAAGCCATTAATTTTATGGCGAAGTGCGGTTGCATTTTGACGAGTTTTTGCCTGTTGGCGAATTCGATTGACGAAATGACGTTCTAAATTCATATAAGCCTTATTTGAGCGAACAAGTGTACGCTAATATAAACGAAATAAATTTAAAATCTAGTGAAATGTTGTTATTTTGTGAATATAGAATAAATAATAGACATATTTATTTTCTATTTTTATCTCTGGATGAGAAATAAAGAATTTAAAAATATTGATCAAGTGAAATGAATTGGAAATAAAAAACCGCTCTAAAAAGAGCGGTTAATTTTTTAGCGATTTTGATTAGCCTTTGTAGTTGTAAACGTGTGCAACTAAGTCTAATACTTTGTTTGAGTAACCAGTTTCGTTATCATACCAAGATACTAATTTAACGAAAGAATCAGTTAATGCGATACCCGCATCAGCATCAAATACAGAAGTTAAAGCACAACCGTTGAAGTCAGTAGAAACTACTGCATCTTCAGTGTAACCTAAAACGCCTTTTAATTCGCCGTTGAAAGTTTTACCTTCAGCTGCATCTTTGATTGCCTGTTTGATTTGTTCGTAAGTTGCTGGTTTTTCTAAGTTTACAGTTAAGTCAACTACAGAAACGTTTGGAGTCGGAACACGGAACGCCATACCAGTTAATTTACCGTTTAATGCTGGTAATACTTTACCCACAGCTTTAGCTGCACCGGTAGATGAAGGGATGATGTTTTGTGCTGCACCACGACCACCGCGCCAGTCTTTAGCTGATGGACCATCAACCGTTTTTTGAGTTGCTGTGGTTGCGTGAACAGTGGTCATTAAACCATCTTTGATACCGAAAGTTTCGTGAACAACACGTGCTAAAGGTGCTAAACAGTTTGTAGTACAAGAAGCATTAGACACGATATCTTGACCTGCGTATGCACCGAAGTTTACACCACGTACGAACATTGGTGTGCTATCTTTAGAAGGACCTGTTAATACGACTTTTTTCGCACCAGCAGTGATGTGTTTACGTGCTGTTTCATCAGTTAAGAATAAACCTGTTGCTTCAACTGCAACATCAACGCCGATGGCTCCCCAGTTAAGGTTCGCAGGATCACGTTCAGAAGTAACACGGATAGTTTTACCGTTTACGACTAAGTTACCGTCTTTAACTTCAACAGTACCCTCAAAACGACCGTGAGTTGAATCGTATTTCAACATGTAAGCCATGTATTCAACGTCGATTAAGTCGTTGATACCTACAACTTCGATGTCATCGCGATGTTGTGCTGCACGGAATACGATACGACCGATACGGCCGAAACCGTTGATACCAATTTTAATAGCCATAAGATTTTCACCTTCTATTTTTAAGTTAAACAAAATCGTTGCTCTAACGAGTTCCCGTCGATTATAGCATGGGCATTTTGATAAAAAAAAGGGTATATACCACTTTTTTGTGATCTCGATCACTTTTTAATGATTTGTAAAAACAAATGAAAATTTGACCGCACTTTTCATTTTCTTTTTGTATAATAAAAACAAACAACAACAAGAGGTTTCAATTATGTCTCAAGGTAATTTATATATTCTTTCTGCACCGAGTGGAGCGGGTAAGTCATCATTAATTTCCGCGTTATTAGAAAAAAATCAAGGCACAAAAAAAATGGTGTCTATTTCACACACAACGCGTTCTCCTCGACTAGGCGAAAGTCATGGTGTGCATTATTATTTTGTTTCAGTAGAAGAATTTGAAACCTTAATTGAAAAAGGCCACTTCTTAGAATATGCAAAAGTGTTTGGCGGTAATTATTACGGCACTTCATTGCCAGCAATTGAAGAAAACTTAGCAAAAGGCATTGATGTGTTTTTAGATATTGACTGGCGAGGTGCGCAGCAAATTCGTCAAAAAGTACCTTCTGTAAAAAGCATTTTTATTTTGCCACCGTCATTGCCAGAATTAGAGCGCCGCTTGGTTGGACGCGGACAGGATAGCAAAGAGGTCATTGCTGAGCGAATGTCAAAAGCAATTAGCGAGATTTCGCATTATGATGAATATGATTATGTTATTGTGAACGATAATTTTGAACAGGCATTGGCAGATTTACAAAGTATTTTGCAGGCGGAACGCTTGACCAAAGCTTATCAACAAACAGAAAATGCAGACTTAATTCATCAGCTACTAGCAAAATAAGCTTGAATTGAGTACAATATTTTCCCTTTATAGACATTATTTTTAACATCGGAGTAAAACATGGCTCGAGTGACTGTGCAAGATGCAGTAGAAAAAATTGGTAACCGTTTTGATTTAATTTTAACCGCCGCTCGTCGTGCGAGACAATTAGAGTTACATCAAAGTGAGCCGTTAGTGCCGGAAGATAACGATAAACCAACAGTAATCGCATTACGTGAAATCGAAAAAGGGTTAATCAACCAAGAAATCATGGATGCAAAAGAGTATTTAGATGCGGCAGTTTCTCAACGTAATGAAGAAGTGGCTGTAGCGTTAATCGCAGAATAATCTCATTAAAGAGCGGTCAAAATTAAAGCTATTTTGATCGCCTAGTCTTTCTCTCTACAAAAAGTCAGGTGTCCTTTGGAATTGTTTGCAGATTTAGATCGAATTATTCAGGGGTATTTGCCCGCCGATAAAATTGAATTAATCAAACGTGCATTCGTCATTGCGCGAGATGCTCACGAAGGACAATTTCGCTCAAGCGGCGAACCTTACATTACTCACCCTGTTGCAGTAGCTTCAATTATTGCGGAAATGCATTTAGACCATGAAGCAATCATGGCCGCGTTATTGCACGATGTTATCGAAGATACCCCTTATACCGAATCCCAATTAAAAGATGAATTTGGTGCTAGCGTAGCCGAAATTGTTGACGGCGTATCGAAACTAGATAAATTGAAATTCCGTACCCGCCAAGAAGCACAGGTTGAAAACTTCCGCAAAATGATTTTAGCGATGACTCGAGATATTCGCGTCGTCTTAATCAAACTGGCTGACCGTACCCATAATATGCGAACGTTGGGTTCATTGCGTCCGGATAAACGCCGTCGTATCGCAAAAGAAACTCTAGAGATTTACTGCCCATTAGCCCACCGTTTAGGCATTGAGCATATCAAGAATGAATTAGAAGATTTATCTTTTGAAGCAATGCATCCTCGTCGTTATGAAGTACTGAAAAAGCTCGTCGAACAAGCGCGTGGCTCTCGTCAAGAATTGATTCAACGCATTTCTAATGATATTTCACAACGTCTTGATAATGTAGGCATTACAAATCGTATTTGGGGACGTGAAAAACATCTCTATAAAATTTACCAAAAAATGCGCATGAAAGATCAGAAATTCCATTCCATTATGGATATTTATGCTTTCCGCGTTATTGTGAATTCGGTTGATGATTGCTATCGCGGGTTGGGGCAAATGCATAGTTTGTATAAGCCTCGTCCTGGTAAAGTGAAAGATTATATTGCCGTGCCACGTGCAAATGGCTACCAAGCTTTACAGACCTCAATGATTGGCCCTCATGGTGTCCCAGTAGAAGTTCATCTTCAAACTGAAGAGATGGAACAGGTTGCTGAAATGGGAGTTACCGCTCATTGGGTGTATAAAGAAGGTGGTAAAAACGATAGCACCACCGCTCAAGTACGTGCACAACGTTGGTTACAAAGCCTGGTAGATATTCAACAAAACGTGGGTAACTCCTTTGAGTTTATTGAGAACGTAAAATCTGAATTTTTCCCGAAAGAAATCTATGTCTTTACGCCGAAAGGTCGTATCGTTGAATTACCAATGGGCGCAACAGCTGTCGATTTTGCTTATGCCGTGCATTCTGATGTGGGAAATCATTGTGTTGCGGCAGTAGTAGAGCATAAACCTTATCCGTTATCACAAGCTTTAGAATCTGGTCAAACTGTTGAGATTGTGACCAGTGAAAATACTCATCCAAGCGTTAGCTGGTTAAACTTTGTAGTGACGGCTCGCGCAAGAACCCGTATTCGTCATTTCTTAAAATTATTGCGTGCAGATGATGCGGTTCAGACGGGTAAAAAACAGCTAGAAATGGCCTTAAAACCTCATTATCTCTCTGAGGTTTCTGAAGAGAAAATCCAAGCGTTACTAAATGAATTGAATCTCTCAAGCCTCAATGAGCTTTTTGAGGAAATTGGCATAGGTAACCAAATGTCGAGTGTCATTGCGCATCAATTAATGGATGAAGCCATTGAAATTGATGTGGATGGAGTTTCTGAAAATACGCAAAGTACACTAACACTGAGCCGAGATGGCGAAATGAAAGCGTCTTTTGCTCAATGTTGTCATCCAATTCCGGGTGATCCGATCGTGGCATTAAGTACTGCGAAGAAAGGCGTGGTTGTACATCATCAAGCTTGTTCTAATTTAACGTCAGGTAATGCCAAAGATTTCACCGCGGCAAAATGGGAAGAGGCTGAAAGTGCGGTCAATTTTGATGCCGAATTACACATTGAAATGCTTAATGAACAAAATGTATTAGGTAGCCTCATGACAGCGGTCGCGACTTGTGAAAGTAATATTCAAAGTATTTGGACTGAAGAATTAGAGAATAATCTGCTATTAGTCATTATCCAAGTTGGCGCGAGAGATATCTATCATTTAGAAAACATTATGCGAAAAATCAAACAAATTACCAGTGTGATTCGTTTAAAGCGCAATATTAATGAAGCATAATGAGCACGCAACTTCTCGATGCCGTTCCTTTAACGACTTTATCTGGTGTAGGTGCGGCAATCTCCGATAAATTAAGCCGTATTGGAATTCATAATCTCCAAGACTTGCTTTTTCATTTACCCATCCGTTATGAAGATCGCACGAGAATAACACCCATTGCTGATCTTCGTCCTGAACAATATGCCACCATTGAAGGGGTTGTCCAAACCTGTGAAGTTGCCTTTGGGCGTCGTCCTATTTTAACCGTCAGTCTTTCTGATGGAACGAGCAAGATTATGCTCCGTTTTTTCAATTTTAATTCGGGGATGAAAAACAGTTTTCAGATTGGTACGCGCGTCAAAGCGTTTGGTGAAATTAAACGCGGGCGTTTTATGGCAGAAATTCATCATCCTGAATATCAAATCATACGGGATAATACGCCATTGGTTTTAGAGGAAACGCTCACGCCTATTTATTCCACAACGGAAGGTTTAAAACAAAATTCATTACGTAAGCTAACCGATCAAGCATTGGCTTTACTCGATAAAATCCAATTAACGGAAATTTTACCTAATGAATTTAATCCACATCCTTTTAGCCTAAAAGAGGCTATTCGATTTTTGCATCGTCCGCCGCCAGATATCTCATTAGATATTTTGGAGAAAGGACAACATCCCGCACAGCAACGACTTATCTTTGAAGAGCTTCTTGCACATAATCTTGCGATGCAAAAAGTGCGGTTGGGTACGCAGCAGTTTTTAGCGTTGCCATTGCATTATCAAACCGATTTGAAGCAACGTTTTCTTGCATCTTTGCCTTTTCAACCAACGAATGCCCAAAATAGAGTTGTGGCAGATATTGAACAGGATTTAGCGAAAGATTATCCAATGATGCGCCTTGTTCAAGGGGATGTAGGTTCGGGGAAAACATTAGTGGCCGCCTTAGCTGCCTTATTAGCGATTGATAATGGCAAACAAGTGGCTTTAATGGCACCAACGGAAATTTTAGCTGAACAGCATGCCAATAATTTCCGTCGTTGGTTAGAGCCTTTTAGTATTGAAGTAGGCTGGTTAGCGGGTAAGGTGAAAGGGAAAGCTCGCCAAACCGAATTGGAAAAAATTAAGTCCGGTGCGGTACAAATGGTGGTGGGCACGCATGCTTTATTCCAAGAAGAAGTAGAATTTGCCGATTTAGCCTTGGTGATTATTGATGAACAACATCGTTTTGGTGTGCATCAACGTTTAATGTTGCGAGAAAAAGGCGAAAAAGCAGGATTTTATCCACATCAACTGATTATGACAGCAACACCAATCCCAAGAACATTAGCGATGACGGTTTATGCTGATCTTGATACGTCGATTATTGATGAATTGCCACCAGGTCGAACGCCGATTACGACGGTTGTTATTTCAGAAGAGCGTCGTGATGAAATCGTTGCTCGAGTCAAAAATGCCTGTATTAATGAAAAGCGTCAGGCTTATTGGGTTTGTACTTTAATTGATGAGTCTGAAGTATTAGAAGCGCAAGCAGCCGAGGCAATTTGGGAAGATTTAACGAAAGCCTTGCCGATGCTTAAAATTGGCCTTGTACATGGGAGAATGAAACCGCAAGAAAAACAAGATATTATGGCTGCCTTTAAAAATGCAGAACTCGATTTGCTTGTGGCTACAACCGTGATCGAAGTGGGCGTGGATGTGCCGAATGCCAGTCTAATGATCATTGAAAATGCAGAGCGTTTGGGCTTATCACAACTCCATCAGTTACGTGGACGAGTAGGGCGTGGCAGTACGGCGTCTTTTTGTGTCTTAATGTATAAACCGCCGTTGGGTAAAGTGTCGCAAAAACGTTTACAGGTATTGCGTGATAGCCAAGATGGCTTTGTGATTTCGGAAAAAGATTTAGAAATTCGCGGTCCAGGTGAGGTGTTAGGCACCAAACAGACAGGAATTGCCGAATTTAAAGTGGCGAATTTAATGCGTGATCGTAAAATGATCCCGCTGATCCAACATTATGCCAAACGATTAATGCGGCAGTCTCCCGAACTCGCCGAAAGTCTGATAAAACGCTGGCTCGGTCAGCGGGAAATTTATACTAACGCTTAAAGTCATTAAAGTGCGGTCGGTTCTGACCGTATTTTTTCATCTTTATTTGATTAAAATTAATCATAAAGAATATAAATAATCAAATTTGTGATATTGTTCACAGTTTTTTGATTTTAATTTTTATATACTTCTTGCCAACAAAAATAATGGCGGGAAGAAACGAGTGTTGGTTATCGCAGATGATTTCACCAGTGCAAACGACACGGGCGTATTATTTATCAAAAATAATGCGGTGGTGGATATTGTGTTAGACTGGCGCAAACCGATTGCCGTTCAATCCGATGTCATCGTAGTGAACACGGATAGTCGGGCCGTTGCGATAGCTGAGGCCGCTTTGCGTATTAGAACCGTTTTATCTTTATATCATATTGAAAATAAACGTATTTATAAAAGGTTGATTCCACGTTGCGAGGAAGTATCTATCGGCACCGAATTAGAATCCTTATTGGTGAATACGGAAAATCGGATTATCTTTTTTTGTGCGGCGTTGCCGTCTGCCGGTCGTACCGTGCGTGACGGAATTTGCTATGTAAATGATGTTCCTTTGCTGCAAACCGAATTTGCGACGGATCCTAAAACGCCGATTTGCTCTTCCAATGTGCGTGAAATTATTAAACCGGTTATTGAAATCCATTCGGCGAAGCTACATAGTCATTCCATCTTGAGCGAAATCAATCATATTTCCAACCAGCATCATAAATGTATTTTTGCTTTTGATGCCCGAACCGAGCGAGATTTAGCCGTTATCGCACAATTAGGCGTAAGCGATTCCTTGAATACGTCGATTTTGGTCGGTTCTTCCGGCTTAGCCGCTTATTTGCCTAAACAATATTACTTACAAGATTCACAAATCGAATCGGAGCGCGCATTACCGATTTTATTTGTCGTCGGTTCAATAAGTGAAAAAAACAACGAACAGGTACAGCGGTTGGTTTGTCGTCGTGAAGTCGTGTCGGTAAATATCAAGGTTGAACGGCTTTTTACTGAGGATTTTGTAAAACAGCGGGAAATTCGGTCGATTTTGACCGCACTTCAAGCCGGTCGAGACGTAGTGCTGAAAACCGAGAGCGACATAACGGCACGAAAAAAAATCGATGCGTTATGCGAACGCTACGGATTAAGCCGTGCCGCACTGGGAGAAAAAGTTTGCGCGAATTTATCCGCCGCGGTGGCGAAAATTTTACAAGGCGTCGAGTTACGTATTGCGACCTTGTTTTTAACCGGTGGTGATATTGCTATCGGTGTGGCAAACGTATTGAATGCGGTGCGTTATCGGGTTGTTGATGAAATCGAGCAAGGCGTCCCCGTGGGATATTTTGCCGACAGTCGGTTATCTCATATTCCGGTCATCACCAAAGCCGGAGCTTTCGGCAGTCCGAATGTATTAGAAAAAATTATTGATTTTGTTAGAAATTAAATGGAGGAAAAATGAATCCGATTTTAGGTATCACAATGGGTGACGGTGCGGGTATCGGACCGGAAGTCATTATTAAAGCATTGGCGGACAAACGTATTTATGAATTGGCCCGTCCCGTGGTGATTGGCGATTATAAAATTATGCAGCGTGCATTGGGCATTGTGAAATCCGATTTGCAGTTGCGAGTAATTAACGATGTGACGGAAGCCGAAAGCGAATACGGCGTAATTGATGTGGTGGATTTAAACAATTTACCAGTAGATTTGCCGTTCTCACAGGTCAGCCCTGTAGCGGGCAAAGCTGCCTATGAATATATCGAACGTGCGGTGCAATACGTGCAGGCGGGCAAAATTCACGCCATAGTCACCGCGCCGCTGAATAAAGAAGCGCTGCATGCGGGCGGCAAAATGTTTCCGGGTCATACGGAAATTCTGGCCGCGCTGAGCAACACCAAAGATTATTCCATGATGTTGGTGAGCGAAAAATTACGGGTCATTCACGTGACCACCCATGTGCAGCTGCGCAAAGCCTGCGATTTAGTGCAAAAAGAACGGGTCTTGAAAGTCATCGAACTTGCCGACGAAAACGCCAGAATGCTGGGTTTCAACGCACCGCGGGTGGCGGTTGCCGGGCTCAATCCCCATTGCGGCGAAAACGGCATGTTCGGCGACGAAGACGATAAGGAAATCGTACCGGCCGTTACGGCGGCGCAGCGCCAAGGCATTAACGCCATCGGCCCGATCCCGCCGGATACCGTGTTTCACCGGGCGGTGAATTTAAACGAATTCGATATTGTGGTGGTGATGTATCACGATCAGGGTCATATCCCGATTAAACTGCTCGGTTTCGATTCCGGCGTGAACGTAACCGTAGGGCTACCGTTTATCCGCACCTCCGTGGATCACGGCACTGCATTCCCGATTGCCGGCAGCGGCACGGCGGACAGTAAAAGCATGACCGAAGCGCTGTATCTTGCGGCGAAGATGGCAAATATAAAATATTCCAATCTGTAAATTGAGTATTAAATAGGAGTAGATTATGTCTAATTATGAAGAAAAATCTGTTATTCCATTATATGACGGAATGAATAAAATCCCTGGTGGACCAATGGTAATCCCTTTGATTTTAGGATCTATCATTGGCACATTCTTCCCTGATTTTTTAAATTTAGGTTCTTTTACTACCGCACTTTTTAAATCTTCAGCTGGCCCTTTAATTGCGTTATTAATTTTTTCAACTGGTATGCAAATTACAGTGCGGAATTCAGGTCCTGTTCTTGCACATACAGGTGTGGTTCTTTTGTGTAAAACATTAATCCCCGCAGCGTTAGTTACATTGCTTGGTTTTTTTATTGGTAATGATGGCTTTTGGGGGATTTCATTATTAGCAATGCTTACGGTTGTAGCTAATTCAAATGGAGGAATTTGGTTAGCGTTTACTGGCAAATATGGCGATTACCGAGACAGGGGGGCCTATATTGCTTCAGCAGTAAATGACGGTCCGTTTTTTGTTTTACTGTTTTTAGGTGCCTCAGGATTGGCAGATATTCCTATTTCATTAATGGTTGCGGCGGTAGTTCCTTTGTTGGTAGGGATGGTGATTGGTAATTTAGATCCTAAATGGACTAATTTAATGAAACCAACAGGTGCGATTGTAATACCGTTCTTCGCTTTTGCTCTAGGAACAGGAATTAATTTACATTCCATTGTCACTGGAGGTTTTACTGGCATTATTTTAGGAATATTAGCTTCTTTATTTACAGGTTTTCTCGTTTTTATCGGTTATAAATCAATTTTAAAACGAGGCAATCAATCAGGTATAGGTTTTGCCGCAGGCTCTACGGCAGGTAATGCAATCATTACTCCGGAAATTGTCGCTCAAGCAGATGCCAGTTTCACTCCTTATGTACAAACGGCAACGGCACAAATTGCAGCGTCAGTATTAGTTTCCGCAATATTAGCACCACTGGTAGCAGCATGGGTTCTTAAACGTCAAGGCGGATTGGACACACAACAAGGAGACAGCCAATGAAAACAGAAAAATTACTAGTCATTGCAGATGATCTGACCGGTGCAAATGATACGGGTATTATGTTTGCAGAATCAGGATTATCTACGATTTTAAAGACTAACTTAACCAACTTGCTTACTACGTATTTAGATAATGCAGATGTATTTACGGTATCAACTGATTCCCGCGCATTAGGAAAGCGGGCTGTGGAAATAACAAAACAAACAGTGGCGGCAGCTATAGATAATAAAGTTGAGCAAATTTATTTGAAAATAGATTCGACAATGCGAGGCTCAGTTCAATATCAAATTGAAGGGGCTCTAGCTGCTTGGTCTAAAAAATATCCTGAAGCTAAAGCGGTTATATGCTGTGCTTATCCAGATATGGGAAGAACAATTGAGAACGGGTATTTATATGTTAACGGCGTGCCAGTACATGAGTCGGCATCAGGAAAGGATCCTATTTGTCCGGTTTTGTCATCAGATATGAAGGAACTTTTGCCTGATTCATATATATTAACTTATATAAATGAAGATGATTTATATAAAAAAATCTTATCAACCAAACAAAATCAGATTGTGTTAAATGCTGAGACGGATCATGATCTAGAGGTTATAGCAAAAGTTATTCATCGTATTGGTAATAGAATTATTCCTGTAGGCTCTGCTGGTTTAGCAAAAAAATTAAAAAATAATGGTTCGAAATTACAATATCAATCTGAGCCTATTAATTTAGGAAGAACATTAATTTTGGTTACATCCATTCATGAAACTAGCCAAACTCAAGTGGATGAATATATTTCGTCAGTTGGTGGAAATTCAATAGTTTTTAATCCAGCTCCATCTCAGCTAATCAATTATGATGTTTCGAACACGTCCTTAAAACAACAGCTTTACGCGTTGATTAGTAATTGTAAAAATAATGTAATTATTAGGGCTAATCCCGCGAAAATAAATATGGACATCAGTATTCACGAAATAGCAAAATTGATATCCAAGTATTTAGCTGAATTAGCAAAATATTGTTTGGAGCATAAGTCGTTTGATTCCCTTATTTTATTTGGCGGTGATGGTGCAGCAGCCTTATTAGATGAAATAGGTGTAACAGAATTACAGCTACTTCGTTCTATTTTACCAGGTGTACCGCTTTGCATCATTAAGGCTGGAAAATTTCAAGGGTTAAAAGTAATGACGAAATCTGGAGGATTTGGCGATAAAAAATTACTGATAAATATGATGAAAAATAACCTTTAATACATAATGAAGTCATTTTAATGTAAAATATGCTTCTAATAAATTCAGAGTGGGGAATCCCCACTCTGAATATGGAGATATTTTATGCAAAATAACCGAATCGAACAAATAATCCTCTTCCTTAAAAACCACGCCATTGCGACTGTGGATCAACTGGTCAAAGTAACGAATTCATCACCGGCAACGATCCGCCGAGATTTGATTAAACTCAGTGATGAAGGGACTATTTTACGCACTCACGGCGGTGTCAGTTTAAATCAATTTATTGCCTATCAGCCGACAACGGATGAAAAAATCACCAAGCAGATATCTGAAAAGGAAAGAATTTCGACCTATGCGGCGTCATTAATTTTACCGGGCAATTCCATCGTGCTGGATGCCGGCACGACGACAATGCTGATAGCCAAAAAAATCGCCCATATGGCATTGCGGGTTATTACTACGGATTTACGTATCGCATTATTGCTGTCCGAATATAAACAAATCGAAGTGCTGATGACTGGCGGAAGAGTGGATAACAGCAGCCAATCCTGCGTTGGCTCGCACGGGCAGCATTTGTTGGAGACCGTCCATCCCGATTTCTCATTTGTAAGCTGTAATTCATGGGCGATGAAAGAGGGCGTGACGGCCCCCACAGAAGAAAAAGCTAACCTAAAACGCATATTGTCACAGAATGCCAAACAACGCATACTAGTCGCAGACAGTAGCAAATACGGAAAATATTCCTTATTCGGCGTATCGCCGTTAAACCGCTTTTCAACCATTGTTACCGATACCAATTTACTGGCCGAACAAAAAGCCGAGATGGAATCCCGCGATTTTGATTTAGTGCTTGTTTAATGCGGTGAGCATAGTAATATATTGCCAATTTTTCTAATTTGGCCATGATATGAAACCCACAATTTTAATTTTTGATTCAGGTATGGGCGGGCTGAGCGTATATCGGGAAATCAAGGCTGCACTGCCGCAGGTGCATTATCTGTATTGTTTTGACAATGCGTTTTTTCCTTATTCCGAAAAATCGGAACAGGCGATTATTGACCGCACTTTATCGATTTGCCGCACTATTAACGAACAATATCCTATCGATATTATCGTTATCGGCTGTAATACGGCAAGTACGGTAGTGCTGCCGGCACTGCGCGCCGTTTTTAATTGTCCCGTGGTCGGAACGGTTCCGGCAATTAAACCAGCGGCGGCCATCAGCCGTACCAAAACAATCGGTCTACTTGCCACGAAAGGAACCGTTAAACGGCCTTATGTTGATGATCTTATTAAAAATTATGCAAATGATTGCAAAGTGGAACGTATCGGTTCGACAAAGCTCCCCGAAATTGCCGAACAGAAGATCTACGGTTATTCCGTGGATTTGATTGCGGTACGGCACGAAGTGAAAGCATGGCTGGATAATAAGGAATTAGATACGGTCATTTTAGGCTGTACGCATTTCCCTCTGCTGGAAGAGGAAATTCGTTTGTGTCTGCCGCAGGTGAAGTATTTTGTCGATCCTGCCAAAGCCGTTGCAAAACGCGTACATGCCTTGCTGGCCGAGCAAAAAGTGCGGTCAAAAAATGAAAAATTTTGTAATTTAATTTTTTGTACCAGACATTTCGCGGAGGAAAACAAATTTCAGAACGTATTAAAATATTGGGGATTTGACAAATTATTGCTTTTGAATCTTAACGAAAGATCAATGAGTTAAATTTATCGTTGCATGTTTTATAAGCTAACGATATTTTCTTGCCAAAAAAGATCTTGCAAAGCCGGCAAAAATCCCTATAATATGCCCCACACAACGACGCACCGTTGCTCGGCAACGAAAATCGACCGCGTCGTTTTTTAGTCTTTAATCCACGGCGATTAAGCTAAAGCTCTTTAACAATATATCAGACAATCTGTGTGGGCACTTGTTGATTGACTTGTTTTAAAAATATTTTTTAATTTTGAAGTCTTAATAGGTGCTAACTAGAAATTCATAATACTTTTTAAGTAGTGACATTTTGTGTCAGCAGTATTGAGCGATTGAACTTGAATTGAAGAGTTTGATCATGGCTCAGATTGAACGCTGGCGGCAGGCTTAACACATGCAAGTCGAACGGTAACATAGAGAAGCTTGCTTCTTTGATGACGAGTGGCGGACGGGTGAGTAATGCTTGGGAATCTGGCTTATGGAGGGGGATAACTACGGGAAACTGTAGCTAATACCGCGTAATATCGAAAGATTAAAGTGTGGGACCTTCGGGCCACATGCCATAGGATGAGCCCAAGTGGGATTAGGTAGTTGGTGAGGTAAAGGCTCACCAAGCCGACGATCTCTAGCTGGTCTGAGAGGATGACCAGCCACACTGGGACTGAGACACGGCCCAGACTCCTACGGGAGGCAGCAGTGGGGAATATTGCGCAATGGGGGCAACCCTGACGCAGCCATGCCGCGTGAATGAAGAAGGCCTTCGGGTTGTAAAGTTCTTTCGGTAGCGAGGAAGGTGGTTAGTTTAATAGGCTAGCCAATTGACGTTAACTACAGAAGAAGCACCGGCTAACTCCGTGCCAGCAGCCGCGGTAATACGGAGGGTGCGAGCGTTAATCGGAATAACTGGGCGTAAAGGGCACGCAGGCGGACTTTTAAGTGAGGTGTGAAAGCCCCGGGCTTAACCTGGGAATTGCATTTCAGACTGGGAGTCTAGAGTACTTTAGGGAGGGGTAGAATTCCACGTGTAGCGGTGAAATGCGTAGAGATGTGGAGGAATACCGAAGGCGAAGGCAGCCCCTTGGGAATGTACTGACGCTCATGTGCGAAAGCGTGGGGAGCAAACAGGATTAGATACCCTGGTAGTCCACGCTGTAAACGATGTCGATTTGGGGGTTGAACTTTGAGTTTGGCGCCCGTAGCTAACGTGATAAATCGACCGCCTGGGGAGTACGGCCGCAAGGTTAAAACTCAAATGAATTGACGGGGGCCCGCACAAGCGGTGGAGCATGTGGTTTAATTCGATGCAACGCGAAGAACCTTACCTACTCTTGACATCCAGAGAACATTCCAGAGATGGAATGGTGCCTTCGGGAACTCTGAGACAGGTGCTGCATGGCTGTCGTCAGCTCGTGTTGTGAAATGTTGGGTTAAGTCCCGCAACGAGCGCAACCCTTATCCTTTGTTGCCAGCGATTCGGTCGGGAACTCAAAGGAGACTGCCGGTGATAAACCGGAGGAAGGTGGGGATGACGTCAAGTCATCATGGCCCTTACGAGTAGGGCTACACACGTGCTACAATGGCGTATACAGAGGGAAGCGAGAGTGCGAGCTGGAGCGAATCTCACAAAGTACGTCTAAGTCCGGATTGGAGTCTGCAACTCGACTCCATGAAGTCGGAATCGCTAGTAATCGCAAATCAGAATGTTGCGGTGAATACGTTCCCGGGCCTTGTACACACCGCCCGTCACACCATGGGAGTGGGTTGTACCAGAAGTAGATAGCTTAACCTTTTGGAGGGCGTTTACCACGGTATGATTCATGACTGGGGTGAAGTCGTAACAAGGTAACCGTAGGGGAACCTGCGGTTGGATCACCTCCTTACTAAAAATGAGAGACAATAAGTGTCCACACAGATTGATTGATATATTGTAGACAATATCGAGCAGAAAGCCGTTATTCCCTTGGGTCTGTAGCTCAGGTGGTTAGAGCGCACCCCTGATAAGGGTGAGGTCGGTGGTTCAAGTCCACTCAGACCCACCACTCAAACTGAGTGAGTGATGAAGGTGAATAGGGTGGTAAATAAACGATGATATGGGGATATAGCTCAGCTGGGAGAGCGCCTGCCTTGCACGCAGGAGGTCAGCGGTTCGATCCCGCTTATCTCCACCACTTATCATCGTTAAGTAAATTGACTGATTTAATGCTTAAAATGCTTTAATGAGTTTATTTAACGATGATAACTGAAAATGTTATTTATTTCTGTTCTTTAACAACCAGGAAACAAGCTGAAAAACTGAAGAGACTTTCAAGTCCTTTAAGGATAAGAAAAAGTCTGAGTAAGAATAAAATCTTGATTGAACAAAAGCAATCAAGTGTTTAGTTGAAAACACAACATCAAGAATTTTTGAGGTTGTATAGTTAAGTGACTAAGCGTACAAGGTGGATGCCTTGGCAATCAGAGGCGAAGAAGGACGTGCTAATCTGCGAAAAGCTTGGATGAGTCGATAAGAGGCGTTTAATCCAAGATGTCCGAATGGGGAAACCCAGTAGATGAAGAATCTACTATCACTGACTGAATACATAGGTAAGTGAGGCAAACCGGGAGAACTGAAACATCTAAGTACCCCGAGGAAAAGAAATCAATCGAGATTTCGTTAGTAGCGGCGAGCGAACGCGAAGGAGCCTGTTAGTGATAATGACAGAGACAGAGGAACAAGCTGGGAAGCTTAGCGACACAGGGTGATAGCCCCGTACTCGAAGTCCAGGTCATGGTACTAAGCTAACGACAAGTAGGGCGGGACACGTGATATCCTGTTTGAAGATGGGGGGACCATCCTCCAAGGCTAAATACTCCTGATTGACCGATAGTGAACCAGTACTGTGAAGGAAAGGCGAAAAGAACCCCGGTGAGGGGAGTGAAATAGAACCTGAAACCTTGTACGTACAAGCAGTGGGAGCCCTTTAAGGGTGACTGCGTACCTTTTGTATAATGGGTCAGCGACTTATATTTTGTAGCGAGGTTAACCGAATAGGGGAGCCGAAGGGAAACCGAGTCTTAACTGGGCGTCTAGTTGCAAGGTATAGACCCGAAACCCGGTGATCTAGCCATGGGCAGGTTGAAGGTTGGGTAACACTAACTGGAGGACCGAACCGACTAATGTTGAAAAATTAGCGGATGACTTGTGGCTGGGGGTGAAAGGCCAATCAAACCGGGAGATAGCTGGTTCTCCCCGAAATCTATTTAGGTAGAGCCTTGAGCGGACACCTTCGGGGGTAGAGCACTGTTTCGGCTAGGGGTCCATCCCGGATTACCAACCCGATGCAAACTACGAATACCGAAGAGTGATACTCAGGAGACACACGGCGGGTGCTAACGTCCGTCGTGGAGAGGGAAACAACCCAGACCGCCAGCTAAGGTCCCAAAGTCTATATTAAGTGGGAAACGAAGTGGGAAGGCTTAGACAGCTAGGATGTTGGCTTAGAAGCAGCCATCATTTAAAGAAAGCGTAATAGCTCACTAGTCGAGTCGGCCTGCGCGGAAGATGTAACGGGGCTCAAATATAGCACCGAAGCTGCGGCATCAGTAGCAATACTGTTGGGTAGGGGAGCGTTGTGTAAGCGGATGAAGGTGTGTTGAGAAGCATGCTGGACGTATCACAAGTGCGAATGCTGACATAAGTAACGATAAAACGGGTGAAAAACCCGTTCGCCGGAAGACCAAGGGTTCCTGTCCAACGTTAATCGGGGCAGGGTGAGTCGGCCCCTAAGGCGAGGCTGAAAAGCGTAGTCGATGGGAAACAGGTTAATATTCCTGTACTTGGTAAAGCTGCGATGTGGGGACGGAGCAGGTTAGGTTATCGCACTGTTGGATATGTGCGTTTAAGTTGGTAGGTGGGAAGTTTAGGCAAATCCGAACTTCCTTAACACTGAGAGATGATGACGAGGCTCTACGGAGCTGAAGTAACCGATACCACACTTCCAGGAAAAGCCACTAAGCGACAGGCTTTACTAAACCGTACTGAAAACCGACACAGGTGGTCAGGTAGAGAATACTCAGGCGCTTGAGAGAACTCGGGTGAAGGAACTAGGCAAAATAGCACCGTAACTTCGGGAGAAGGTGCGCCGGCGTAGATTGTAGTCCCTCGCGGGCGAAGGTTGAACCGGTCGAAGATACCAGCTGGCTGCAACTGTTTATTAAAAACACAGCACTCTGCAAACACGAAAGTGGACGTATAGGGTGTGATGCCTGCCCGGTGCTGGAAGGTTAATTGATGGTGTAATCGAAAGAGAAGCTCCTGATCGAAGCCCCAGTAAACGGCGGCCGTAACTATAACGGTCCTAAGGTAGCGAAATTCCTTGTCGGGTAAGTTCCGACCTGCACGAATGGCATAATGATGGCCAGGCTGTCTCCACCCGAGACTCAGTGAAATTGAAATCGCCGTGAAGATGCGGTGTACCCGCGGCTAGACGGAAAGACCCCGTGAACCTTTACTATAGCTTGACACTGAACATTGAATTTTGATGTGTAGGATAGGTGGGAGACTTAGAAGTAGTCACGCCAGTGATTATGGAGTCGACCTTGAAATACCACCCTTTAACGTTTGATGTTCTAACGAAGATTGCGAAACGCGGTCTCGGACAGTGTCTGGTGGGTAGTTTGACTGGGGCGGTCTCCTCCCAAAGAGTAACGGAGGAGCACGAAGGTTTGCTAATGACGGTCGGACATCGTCAGGTTAGTGCAATGGTATAAGCAAGCTTAACTGCGAGACAGACAAGTCGAGCAGGTACGAAAGTAGGTCATAGTGATCCGGTGGTTCTGAATGGAAGGGCCATCGCTCAACGGATAAAAGGTACTCCGGGGATAACAGGCTGATACCGCCCAAGAGTTCATATCGACGGCGGTGTTTGGCACCTCGATGTCGGCTCATCACATCCTGGGGCTGAAGTAGGTCCCAAGGGTATGGCTGTTCGCCATTTAAAGTGGTACGCGAGCTGGGTTTAGAACGTCGTGAGACAGTTCGGTCCCTATCTGCCGTGGGCGTTGGAGAATTGATTGGGGCTGCTCCTAGTACGAGAGGACCGGAGTGGACGCACCACTGGTGTTCCGGTTGTGTCGCCAGACGCATTGCCGGGTAGCTAAGTGCGGAAGAGATAAGTGCTGAAAGCATCTAAGCACGAAACTTGCCAAGAGATGAGTTCTCCCAGATTATAAATCTGTAAGGGTTGTTTAAGACTAAGACGTAGATAGGTCTGGTGTGTAATCGGTGCGAGCCGTTGAGCTAACAGATACTAATTGCCCGAGAGGCTTAACTATACAACGCTCAAGGGTTTTTGAGGTTGTGAGATTAAAATAAAAAACTCAGAGAAGAAAGAGAAGAAGAAAGTTTTTAGGTGAATCAGCTTGTTTGGTTGTGAGACGCTAGAGATAGCGGAGCAGAGAGAGAAAAGTTATTAAAGGAATAATCCTGGCGGCGATAGAGCGGTGGTCCCACCTGACCCCATACCGAACTCAGAAGTGAAACGCCGATGCGCCGATGGTAGTGTGGGGCTTCCCCATGTGAGAGTAGGACACCGCCAGGTCTGAATGTAGAACCCCAAGCTAAAGAGCTTGGGGTTTTTGTTTATGGAGTTTTGTTAAAGATTACTTTGACAATATAAGTGCGGTAGAAAGTTAGGCTGTTTTTACGTAGAGAATATATAAAAAGGAGTTTATCCCAAATATCTGAGAATAGACTCCTTTAATCTTTTAAGAAAATAACTTATTCCAAAAAGAACAAACAAATTCCCTTTCTTCTGTAAACGCCGAATCATCAACAATGACAGGATTTCCTAATAAGTTCAGGTGATGAATTTTATTACGTAGTGTTACGTAGCAGAATTTGAGCTTTTCACATTCTGTTAGAGAAATAATGTGATGTTCTGCCATTGAATCAAAGATGCGGACGTTATCAGACCATTTTGTTAATATTGGATTAGCTGGAGCATTCGCAAGCATCAGATATTGGGCGATAAATTCAATATCGGTAATGCCGCCACGATCTGTTTTGATATTAAAAAAGCCTTCTTTTGTGTGAGATAAATGTTCGTACATTTTTTCACGCATTTCTCTTACTTCAATTTTTAGCTGATTAATATCTCTTTGAGCTGAAAGTACATTACAGCGAATGTTTTCAAATTCTGCTTTTAATTCAGTTTCACCAAAAATGGCACGACTGCGGACAAGCGCTTGCTTTTCCCAAGTCCATGCCTCATTGAGTTGATAGTTTTCAAATGCTTGAAGCGAACAGCCTAGTAAGCCAGCATCGCCTGAAGGTCGTAATCGCATATCAACATCGTAAAGTACGCCTGCACTGGTATTCATGCTAAAAATGCTGACAATTTTTTGAGCCAGTCTTAAATAGAATTGGTTACTATCAATGGATTTTTTCCCACTAATGGTTTGGCCTTCAACAGCTTGGTATAAAAAGACTAAATCCAAATCAGATTTATAACCGAGTTCAATTCCACCTAATTTGCCGTAGCCAATAACTAAAAAACCTTTTTCAGTTTTATCTGCAAGGTGTTCGGGGATCCCAAATCGTTGACTGACTTGTTGCCAAGCAAAATTGACAACGGCATCAATGATTGCTTCTGCCAGATAAGTGAGATGATCGCTTACTTTCATAACAGGCAATACGTCGAGAATATCGGCGGCTGCAACACGTAATAAAATGGACTGTTTGAATTGGCGTAACCCGTCAATAAATTGTTCTTCATCATCTTGCGGTAATCGCAGCATATATTGCTTTAATTCGTCAGGATACTGTGTGAATGGCAATGGATTACGTAGCGCTTCAGTATTTAATAATTCATCGAGTAGAATAGGGTGACGAGCCACTTGTTCAGCGATCATCTGGGATTGCGAACATAGTTCAATTAGCTGCTCAATGGCTTGAGGATTTTCTAAGAGCAATTCCAAATAAGTCGTTCTACTCGCAATTTTATCCACAATATTGAGGATGCGTGGCAATAAAGTGCGGTAATTTTTTTGTTCAAATATTTGAGTGAAGATATTTGGCAATAAGTGAGCTAAAACTTCTCGACCTCGAGAGCCAATAACCCGGCGCGAAAGCCCATCTTTAAATTGAATAAGTTTATCTAAGATATCGGAAATCGCATCTTCATCAATGTGATTATCGACTAGCATTTGTTCAATATCATCGAGATCACCTTCTAAAAAATCAATCCACTGATTATTGTCATCGTTAGGTTCATCTTTTTCTTCACCAATTAATGCATCAAAAACTGACCGCACTTTTTGTTGGTGTGCCTGTAATGTTTGATAGAAATCATCCCAGTTTTCAATTGGATAAGATTTTATCGTAGCCTGATTGTTCTCATCTAAATAAGTGTATTCTCGACAACCGACCATTAATCTAAGGCGATTTTTTTCATCTGTTGGCAGAAGTTGCGTTTGTTGGTCATCAATGGCTTGAAGCACGTTTTCAATACGTCGTAGAAAGATATAAGCTTCTCTTAATTCACGGTATTGTTGAGGCGTAATTAAACCAAGATCTCGTATTTCAGGGAGAAGTTTAAGCAATTCATGTTGTTGGAGCTTAATCTCACGTCCACCGCGAATTAGCTGAAAAACTTGCACAATAAATTCGATTTCTCGAATCCCGCCTGCGCCTAACTTAATATTGTCTTTTAAGCCACGACGACGCACTTCACGCTCAATTTTACCTTTCATTTCACGTAAAGCTTGAATCACACTAAAATCAATATAGCGTCGATACACAAAGGGGCGAAGTAATTGCTGCAAGGTTTTTACATTGGGATCTTGCTCATTTGCGCCTAAAATACGCCCTTTGATCATGGCGTAGCGTTCCCAATCTCGCCCTTGATCTTGGTAATATTGCTCCATTGCAGAAAAACTTAAGGCTAGCGTACCGCTGTCGCCAAAAGGGCGAAGGCGCATATCCGTACGATAGACAAAACCATCTGGCGTAAATTGATCCAATGCATTAATCAGACGTTGTCCTAAACGGGTAAAAAATTTGGCGTTATCAATGGCTCGTCTTGCTCCAACGGTTTCGCCTTGTGAAGGATAGGTAAAAATTAAATCAATATCAGAGGAGAAATTTAGCTCAAAACCACCTAATTTTCCCATGCCAAGAATATAGAGTTGCTGAGGATTGCCATTTTCATCACAAGGCGTGCCCATTTCTTCGTAAGCTTGTTTATATAGCCAATTTCTCGCACCAATGATAAGGCTTTCAGCAAGTTGAGAAAGACGAATAAAAATGTCTTCTACGGTGGCAAGATTCAAGCTTTGACAGAAACTAAGTTTTGCCATTTCTTGATTACGAAAATTTCGTAATGTTTTGTAAAGCTGTTCTTCGTTTTGGATAGTGGAGAGTTGGTCAGCTAAACGGCTAGCATAATGTTGACAATCTGAAAATTGAGGAGGTGTTTGCCACCATTGGGCTAAAAAGTGCGGGTGTTTTTTTAAGACTTTTTCCAAGAAATCAGACAGACTGATGGCATAGTTGATTTGTCCGATTGGTGTCGTGAGATTTGTTGCGTCCCGCTCGATTTGTTGGGTTATTTCATCAAGATTCATTTCAGGGAAATGTTGGCAAAGCACTTCGCCAAGTTGAATGAGTTTTTCAGTCGAAAGCGGAAGTGAAAGTGCCATAATTTACCCTTTAAAATGTTCGTCAATCTTGCGTAGTACGATTTCTTTGGCTTGTTGCGGTTGCAGACTATCTAGCCAATTTAGTGGTGTTTTCCAGCCGCGTAGCCAGGTGATTTGTCGTTTGGCTAATTGTCGAGTTGCACAAATACCGCGGAAGACCATTTCTTCATGATCATAGTCACCACGTAAATATTCCCACATTTGGCGATAGCCAACACAGCGTATAGAAGGCAAATCAGGATGGAGATCTTCTCGTTGATAGAGTTTTTCCACTTCTTCTTGGAAACCTAATTCGATCATTTTATAAAAACGTTGTTCGATACGTTGATGCAATACCGCGCGATCTTCTGGTGCAATAGCGAATTGTAAAAATTGATAAGGCAATTCTTCGCCTTTTTGTTCGGTTAATTCCGTTAATGATTTGCCCGTTAAATAGAATACTTCTAGTGCACGATTAATGCGCTGTGAATCATTTGGATTAATACGCTTTGCTGAAATAGGATCAATTTTTTGTAATTCTTGATGAAGTACTGGCCAGCCAAATTTTTGCGCTTTTTCTTCAATTTCTAAGCGTAAATTTTCATCAGCAGATGGAAGAGGAGAAAGCCCCTCAATCAATGCTTTGTAATACAACATCGTGCCGCCAACCAAAAGCGGAATTTTACCTTGTGCGGTAATATCGGCCATTTCTCTGAGCGCATCGTCACGAAAATTCATCGCAGAATAACTTTCCGCGGGATCTAAAATATCGATTAATCGGTGAGGGGCAAGAGCAAGTTCTTCTTTAGAAGGCTTTGCCGTACCAATATCCATGCCTTTATAAATTAATGCAGAATCGACACTGATCACTTCCACTGGCAGGCTTTGACGTAATTGAATAGCAAGATCTGTTTTTCCTGAGGCTGTTGGTCCCATTAGAAAAAGTACGGTCGGTTTGGAGTCAGTTTTTTGTGTCATATTACAAATCAGTTAAAAAAGGTTGCCAGTTAATCGGTTTCAGTAATGTATTAAATTTCTCTTGATGAGCTTTATTCAGTAAGCGTTCCGTTTCGCTTAATAAGCTGACCGCATCCGCTAATACTTGAATCGGTTTCATCTCTAGCGTCTGACAAAGTGCGGTCAGAAAATCAGGCATATTTTCTAGATCTTCCGCAAGTAGGCTTACCACACATTTTTGTAAATTTTGTGTACGTAAAACCGTAGGCACTTTGTTTAGAGTGAGACGTAGCTGGGCTTCATTTTCAATAAATTCAAAACCACTTTGCTGAAAAAAGGCTTTTTGTTTTTGCCATTGTTCAAATTGTTTTTCATCTAAGCGGAAAATAATCGGAATGAGCAGCGGTTGTTGTGAAATTTCACCTTGTTGTAAGGTTAATTCATAATTTAAGGTTTGCAATTTAGCTAATGACATCAAATAAAACTGCTGATTTTGTTGTAAAAGCAATGCTTTATTTTCAATTAATGCTAATGCGCGTAAATAGCCTGGTTCACTTGTCTGTGGGAGTTGTTCAACGACTGACTTTGTTAAAACTTGAGAATTTTCCACAGGACGTACTAATTCACCATATAAGCGTTGTTCCGTCTTTGTAGGTTGTTCACGATAACCATATGACGGAACGTATTCACTACGGTTTGAAAAGTGTGGTCGATTTTCTGATTGTTTTTCGCGAGGCTGATGATAATTCGAAGCGAAAATATTGTGTCCCGCTGCCGCCCGATTGGGTTTCGGTTCATAGTTAGGTTTATATGAAGCCGAAGGCTCTCTTGCTGCATTTATCGCTGGCGCTAAATCCAATTCAGCTTGAGGAATAGCATTGAGCGCATTTGTTACGCCTTGGCAGATAAAATCATGAATTAAGCGGGCTTGATGGAAACGAACTTCGTGTTTTGTTGGGTGCACGTTGACATCGACATCATGTGGATTGAGGTCGATAAATAGCACAAATGCAGGGTATTGCTCAGTATGTAAATGCTCCGCATAAGCTTGGCGAATGGCGTGGGTGATCACTTTATCACGCACCATTCGTCCATTGATATAGCAATAGTTCAAATCATTTTGAGAACGTGTAAATTCAGGTGCCGCCACCCAGCCAGAAAGATGCAAATCATCATGTTTCCAATCAATGCGCAAGGCATGCTGAACAAAATCATCGCCACAAATAGCAGAAACACGTTTTAGTTGTTGCTCTTCATTCGTTGCAGGACGATATTGTCGAATCATTTTGCCGTTATGAGTGAGCGTAAAAGCAATATTAAATTTTGCTAAAGCAATTCGGCGAATGACTTCATCAATATGAGCAAATTCTGTTTTATCAGTGCGCAAGAATTTACGACGAGCTGGCGTGTTAAAAAAGAGATTTGCGACTTCAACTGTCGTGCCGACTGGATGAGACGCAGGTTTAATTGTAGTTTCCATCTCTCGTCCTTGTGCATAAACCTGCCATGCTTCATTTTGCTCTGCAGTGCGAGAAGTAAGCGTGAGACGAGAAACCGAGCTGATACTGGCAAGGGCTTCACCGCGGAAACCTAAACTTAAAATGGCTTCGAGATCATCAAGATCGGTAATTTTACTGGTTGCGTGTCGAGCGAGTGCGAGACTTAATTCTTCTTTAGGAATACCACTGCCATTATCTCGAATACGAATCAGGCTGGCGCCGCCGTTTTCAATATCAATATGAATTTTATTGGCACCGGCATCAAGGCTGTTTTCCACTAATTCTTTCACCACAGAAGCAGGGCGTTCGACCACTTCACCTGCGGCAATCTGATTAGCCAGCTGTGGAGAAAGAATTTTGATTGCCATAGGATTCCTTATTTTTCTTTAAGTTTGATTTTTTGCCCAGTCACGATTTTGCCGTTTTTCAATACTGGGTTCAGTTTTAAAAGACGATTAACCGGTACATTGTATTCACGAGAGATGCCATAGAGAGTTTGATCGGCTTTCACCGTATGGTAAAGCGGGATTTCTTTCTTGCCATTATCTTTTTTCTCATTTCCTTTTGAAGAAGTGTCTTTTTTATCGTTGCCTTTTTTCTCAGGCTCTTTTTTACTCTCGGTTTTTTCTTGTTTTTTATCTTTTTTAGAAACGGCTTTTTCAGCTTCAACAATCTTGCTGTTTTTCCCTTTGTTATCAGCTTTGGCTTTATCATCCGATTTAGGTTTTTCTTCTATCTTTTTGCCTTTGCCGTTATCTGGGATTTTAATAGTTTCATTCAGCCAAAGTTCTTTACGTTTTAGTTTATTTAATTCAATAATTTCACTGACTTTTACATCATATTTGTTTGCCAGGCTACCAATGCTTTCACCAGGTTTCACTTTATGACGGACGCCACTGTCTTTAACACTTGAAGTGCGGTCAGATTTTTCGGCGTTTTTCTCTTCTTTTTTAGTTGGTTCTTCCGCTTTTTTGCCTTTGCCATTATCTGGAATCTTAATGGTTTCATTTAGCCAAAGTTCTTTGCGTTTCAGTTTATTTAACTCAATGATTTCACTGACTTTGACATCATATTTGTTCGCCAAGCTACCAATGCTTTCGCCTGATTTCACTTTATGGCGAATACCGCTGTCTTTCACATCAGAAGTGCGGTCAGATTTTTCATTGTTTTGATTGTTTAATTTTGTAGATTTGCTGTCTTGCTCGTCACTAGGTAGAACTACGATCGTTTTTAAATTACCGTTGCGATAAGCGACTAAGCCTTCATAAATCATATAAGCAATACGGCGACGATAAGTAATAGTATTCAGTTTTTGTTCTTCTTCCATATTAGAAAGAAACCCCGTTTCCACGAGAACAGAAGGAATATCCGGTGAACGTAATACGCCAAGGCTAGCATGTTGAGGCGTGCTTCGGCTTAAAGGTGTTACACGTGCAAAACGACGTAAAATACTATTTCCTAACTCATAGCCAGTACGTTGACTATGTCCAAATTGCAAATCGAGCACTGTTTGATCTAAATATTTATCATTGTGGCTTAAAAGTACTTTACCCGTGCCTCCGAGAAGATCTGAACGTTTTTCATCATCTTCTAACCATTGCCCAATTTCATCATTAGCACGGCGATTGGAGAGTACCCAGACAGACGCTCCACGTTGGTTAGGGTTTAACGAAGAGTCGGCATGAATTGAAATAAGAAAATTTGCTTTAAATTTTCGTGCAATTTCAGAGCGCTCAGGAACAGAAATGTAGTAATCGCTACTACGTGTTAAGACACCTTTGAAATTAGGATCCTTATCTAATAAAGCTTTTAGTTCTCGAGCAATAGAAAGCGTGACATTCTTTTCATAAATACCTAAATTTTTTCCGATTGCACCAGGATCTTTACCGCCATGGCCAGGATCAATCGCAATTGTCCATTGTGGTGCGGCAAATACGGTAGTAGAAATTAGAGAAAATATTCCAAAAAGAAACGAAAATTTTGCTTTCATGTAAGTCAGTTTTATAGTTGTGCCAAAATATGCTCGCCTACTGAGTTTTGAGCAATTAGCGTAATGTTTCGAGCATCGTCGTAATAATCAATATTCACTAGTAAATCAGCCTCAGGCAAGATGCCCTCACCTTTTTCAGCCCATTCGATTAAGCAGATGCAATTTTGGCTGAAATAATCACGAATACCCATAAATTCCAATTCTTCAGGATCGGCAAGACGATATAAATCAAAGTGATAAATCATTTTTCCTGCAATGCTATATTCTTCCACTAACGTATAAGTAGGACTTTTGACATTGCCTTGGTAGCCTAAACCTTTCACCATTCCACGAGTCAGGGTGGTTTTACCTGCACCAAGATCGCCATTAAAATAAAGCACAATAGCGTTATCTTTCGGTTGTTTTACAAGCACTTCTGCGAGTTTTTTACCAAAACGGAGCATAGTGCCTTCATCAGGAATGTATTGGGTTAATTTGGTCATTCTTAGCGTGATTTTTTAGGTTAAAGTTTCTAGGGGATTTTATCGTATTTTGAAGGGAATATGTAGGGAAAATACAATAAAAAATCCGCTGCTTTTCAGCAACGGATTGAGAATTTGGAGCGGGAAACGAGGCTCGAACTCGCGACCCCGACCTTGGCAAGGTCGTGCTCTACCAACTGAGCTATTCCCGCATGGTATCCATGTGAAAATTTGGAGCGGGAAACGAGGCTCGAACTCGCGACCCCGACCTTGGCAAGGTCGTGCTCTACCAACTGAGCTATTCCCGCATTTCACATTGGTGAATGAGGCAACATTATACGAAAAAATTTATTCAACGCAAGCGCAGATTTTGCAAATGATTGAGTTTGCCTAAGTTTTCATCAACCCAGATTAATAAAGTGCTCACGGTAGTAAGCTAACTCTTTAATTGATTCACGAATATCATCAAGAGCTAAATGAGTATTGCCTTTTTTAAATCCATCTAAAATTTCTGGTTTCCAGCGAGAAGCCAATTCTTTTAATGTGCTGACATCCACATGACGATAGTGGAAATAATCCGCTAAATCAGGCATATATTTGTAAAGAAAGCGTTTATCCTGTGCGATGCTGTTGCCACAAATCGGTGAAGCACCTTTCGGCACCCAGTGTTTTAAAAAATCTAATGTTTGTAATTCTGCTGCACGTTCGGTGAGTTTGCTCGCTTTAACACGTTCCACTAAGCCGTTAGCTGTGTGGGTTTTTACGCACCATTCCGACATTTTGTTTAATAATTCATCACTTTGATGCACTGCAATCACAGGTCCTTCAGCTAAAATATTGAGATCTTTATCGGTCACAATGGTTGCGATTTCAATAATGCGTTCTTTTTCAGGATCTAATCCTGTCATTTCTAAATCGATCCAAATCAGATTTTGTTTATCTAATTGCATAATATAAGGTATCCTATAAACATTTTTAATCCCGTTTATTTTAACGAAAAACATCGGAAAAAACGACCGCACTTTATGAGCAAACGTAAACTAACGCAAAATCAAACTCGTCGAATTCAATCAAATAACGCGAAAGCCTTGCATCGCCACAAGAAGAAAGAAGTGGAATGGCAAGATGATATGCTAGGTGAAAGCCAAGATGGGATAGTCGTTACGCGTTATTCAGTTCATGCAGATGTGGAAAATGCACAAGGCGAAATTTTCCGTTGTAATTTACGTCGTACACTTTCTAGTCTTGTGGTTGGAGACAAAGTGATTTGGCGACAAGGCAATGAACAGCTCCAAGGAGTGAGTGGGGTGATTGAAGCCATTCACCCAAGACAAAATGAAATTGCTCGCCCAGATTATTATGATGGGTTGAAACCAATCGCGGCGAATATCGATCGTATTATTATTGTGTCTGCCGTTGTACCGGTACTTTCACTCAATATTATCGATCGTTATTTAGTGGTGTGTGAAAATGCAGGGATCGAACCTGTCATTGTGGTGAATAAAGGCGATTTACTGAATGCCGAGCAAGAGCAGGAAGTGGAAAGCCAATTACAGATTTACCGTGATATTGGTTATCAGACCATCATCATTTCTGCTGAAACCGGAAAAAATATGGAAAAATTGACCGCACTTTTAAGTGATGGCACATCCATTTTTGTGGGGCAGTCAGGGGTAGGTAAATCCAGTTTAATTAACCATATTTTACCAACAGTTAATGCGCAGGTAGGCGGTATCAGTGAAACCTCAGGCTTAGGGCAACATACCACGACTTCTTCTCGTTTATACCACTTACCACAAGGCGGCAATTTGATTGATTCACCGGGTATTCGTGAGTTTGGTTTATGGCATTTGGAGCCAGATCAGATCACCAAAGGATATCGTGAATTTCAATATTTCTTAGGGACGTGCAAATTCCGAGATTGTAAGCATTTGAACGATCCTGGCTGTGCATTACGCGAAGCGGTAGAGGCAGGGCGGATTTCACCAATACGCTATGAAAATTATCATCGCCTCATTGAAAGCCTGAGTGAGACAAAATCACAACGTCATTTTTCTGTGTAGTATATGTTTTATTCTTACTTAGTAAGCAAACGTTTAAATTTTGTGATATCGCTCAATTTTTTTTATGTTTTTCCTTGATTATTTTATACTTAACAGGGATACTACTGCGGATTTATAAGATTGTTTTTTGAATTTTACTATTACTATGTAGAGGTAACATTATGTTCTCAAAAGATGTAGAGATTACGGCTCCTAATGGTTTACATACTCGCCCTGCGGCACAGTTCGTAAAAGAAGCAAAAGCTTTTGCTTCGGATGTAACTGTTACTTCTGCAGGCAAGAGCGCAAGTGCTAAAAGCTTATTTAAGCTACAAACCTTAGGTTTGACGCAAGGAACTGTAATTACCATCTCGGCAGAAGGTGAAGACGAACAACAAGCCGTTGAACATTTAGTAGCATTAATTCCTACTTTAGAATAATTGACGATAGCCACAGAATTCCTATTCTGTGGCTATTGTTTATTTAGCTTTTAATAAATTATTTCGGAATGTAAAATTATGATTACAGGTATCCCAGCATCGCCAGGTATCGTTTTTGGTAAAGCTTTAGTATTAAAAGAAGAAAAAATTGTTCTGGATTTCCAAAAAATTTCAGAAGATCAAATCGAGTCAGAAGTTGCTCGTTTTTATGCGGGCCGTGAAGCAGCCGTTGAGCAACTTAATTCTATTCATCAACGCGCGTTAAAATCTTTAGGTGAAGAAAAAGCGGCTATCTTCGAAGGCCATTTAATGATCCTTGAAGATGAAGAATTAGAAGAAGAGATTATTGATTATCTTCGTTCACACAAAGTAAATGCGAGTGTGGCAGCAAGTAAAATCATCGATCAACAAGTTGAAATGTTGTCTGAGATTGATGATGAATACTTAAAAGAACGTGCGGGTGATATTCGTGATATTGGTAATCGTTTAATCAAAAATATTTTAGGTATGCACATTGTCGATCTTGGTGATATTACCGAAGAGTCTATCCTTGTGGCTTACGATTTAACCCCATCAGAAACTGCTCAATTAAACTTAGAAAAAGTATTAGGTTTTATCACGGATATTGGTGGTAGAACCTCTCACACCTCTATTATGGCTCGTTCACTTGAATTACCGGCCATTGTTGGGACAAATGATGTGACCGCGCGAGTGAATACCGGTGATTATCTTATTTTAGATGCCGTGAACAACCGTGTTTACGTGAATCCGACTCAAGCTGAAATTGACGAATTAAAAACACTAGAAGTAAAACTCGCTGAAGAAAAAGCAGAATTAGCGAAATTAAAAGATTTACCGGCAGTGACCCTTGATGGCCATAAAGTTGAAGTGGTTGCGAATATTGGTACGATTCGTGATTGTGAAGGGGCACATCGTAATGGTGCAGAAGGGGTAGGTTTATACCGTACAGAATTCCTCTTTATGGATCGTGATCAATTACCAAGCGAAGAAGAGCAATTCATTGCTTATAAAGAAGTGGTTGAAGCAATGGAAGGCCGCTTAGTAGTATTACGTACCATGGATATTGGTGGTGATAAAGAGCTTCCATATTTAAATTTACCAAAAGAAATGAACCCATTTCTTGGATGGCGTGCAGTGCGTATTGCCCTTGATCGTCGTGAGATTTTACATGCGCAATTAAGAGCGGTATTACGTGCTTCGGCATTTGGTAAACTTGCCGTGATGTTCCCGATGATTATTTCGGTAGAAGAAATTCGCGAGTTAAAATCTGTGCTTGAAACGTTAAAAGCCGAATTACGTGCAGAAGGTAAGGCTTTTGATGAAAGTATTCAAGTAGGTGTCATGGTTGAAACCCCATCTGCGGCAGTGAATGCGAAATTCTTAGCGAAAGAAGTGGATTTCTTTAGTATTGGTACAAACGATTTAACGCAATATACCTTAGCCGTTGACCGTGGTAACGAATTAATTTCTCACTTATACAATCCAATGTCACCTTCAGTACTTGGTTTGATTAAACAAGTGATTGATGCCTCTCATGCAGAAGGCAAATGGACGGGGATGTGTGGCGAGTTAGCCGGTGATGAACGCGCGACCTTATTGTTACTCGGTATGGGCTTGGATGAATTTAGTATGAGTGCAATTTCTGTACCTCGTATTAAAAAATTAGTGCGTCATGTGAATTATCAAGAGGTAAAAGCCTTGGCGGATGAAGCATTACAAAAACCAACATCTGCTGAAATTGAACAATTAATTCAGGCTTTTTTAGCAGAAAAATCGTTAAACTAGATACAAAAACAAAGTTTTACGTTAAAATATCAGCCATCTTTAATAGATAGGAGATTAAAATGGGCTTATTTGACAAATTATTTGGTTCAAAAGAAAATAAAGCTGTGGAAGTGGAAATTTATGCGCCACTTTCTGGTGAGATTGTGAATATCGAAGATGTACCAGATGTTGTTTTCTCTGAAAAAATCGTGGGTGATGGTATCGCAATTCGCCCAACAGGTGACAAAATTGTGGCGCCTGTTGATGGTGTTATTGGTAAAATTTTTGAAACCAACCATGCATTTTCAATGGAATCAAAAGAGGGAGTTGAATTATTTGTTCACTTTGGTATTGATACTGTTGAATTAAAAGGTGAAGGATTCACTCGTATTGCACAAGAAGGGCAAAGCGTGAAACGCGGCGACACAGTAATCGAATTTGATTTAGCAACATTAGAATCAAAAGCGAAATCAGTTTTAACACCAGTGGTTATCTCTAACATGGATGAAATTTCATGCATTGAGAAAAAATCGGGTGAGGTGATTGCTGGAGAATCTATTGTTCTAACTTTAAAGAAATAAGATTCACTGATTAAAAGATCCGCTTTAAATGAGCGGATTTTTTTATACTTATTCTTTTTGAGGAAGGCAAAAATGATTTATCGATTAACTGGCCAAGTACAGCATTATGCATGGGGCGGAAAAAACTATATTGCATCATTGATTGGATTAAATTCAGAGCAAGATCAACCTTGTGCTGAGTGGTGGCTAGGTGCGCATCCATCTGCGCCTTCCGTGATTGAGAATGTAAGTAACCAAGAATCTCTTATTGAATTTTTATCGCAAAATCCAACCGCACTTGGGCAAGCAAGCCGCCAGCAATTTGGTGATGAACTCCCTTATTTGTTAAAGATTTTAGATGTTGAAAAGCCGTTATCGATTCAATTGCATCCAACTAAAGCGCAAGCTGAAAAGGGCTTTGAGGCTGAAAATGCAAAAGGCGTGGCCTTAACAGACAGCACGCGGACTTATAAAGATAGAAATCATAAACCAGAAATGATGATTGCCTTATCTGATTTCTGGCTTTTACATGGTTTTAAAACAAAAGCTCAAATCCTTGCGACATTAAATGCGCGACCCCCTTTGCAACCTTTGACTGAAAAACTTGACACACAAAGCCTTGCTGAATTTTATGCAGATGTTATGTTGGCGGATCAATCAACGCTCGCAAATTGGCTATTACCTATTATTGAAGCTAACCAACAGCCTTATAGAAATGGCGAGTTGGCGCTAGATAACCCGGATTATTGGGTGCTTTATACCATGGAAGCCATGGCGATTTCGCCTGAAAAATTAGATGCCGGCCTGGTGTGTTTTTATCTCTTTAATATCGTGTATTTGAAAGAAGGAGAGGGCATTTTCCAAGATGCGGGTATTCCTCATGCTTACCTTCGCGGACAAAATGTGGAGTTAATGGCCTGTTCTGACAATGTGATTCGTGGTGGCTTAACACCAAAATATGTCGATATTGTCGAATTATTAAAAATTGTGGATTGTCGCGAAGTAACACCTCAAATTATCTCAGCGGCACCTCAAAATCAGTCAGAATTTACTTATAAAACGCCAGTAAACGATTTTGCTTTAGCTCAAATTCGTGTTGAACCACAACAACATACTGAATTAAATCTTCAAAGTGCAGGCATTTTATTGGTGATGCAAGGCGAGCTAAAAATACAAGAAAAATCAACCGCACTTACCTTGAAACAAGGTGAGTCAGCATTTATTACAGCGGATTCTAATGTTGAAATAATGAGTGAAAAAGGCGGTTATGCTTTCTTGGCAAAATTGCCAGAAAATTAATGTAATGAGTATCACGATTTGTGAGCTCATCGTTAGATTAACCATCAATATAATAACGAGAATTATCCTTTTCCATTTGATCCACTTTATGCGCCCATTGAAAATGCTTTTAGCATGTATCATCGGATCTTTAATGTCGAAATTTTCTGTGAATACTTGCATGTGATGGAGAATTTTTGCGTAGACATAGAAGATTATTTCCACGCTATGGAATGATACTCATTGGTTTGCTGTGAGTTACGATCGTACAATGAGCTGTACTTATGATTGCAGTTTAACCGAGCAGGAAAGTGCGGTTGAAATAAGGATCTAGCCGCACTTTTGAATTTATATTATAACCAACCTAAGCTAATTAATAATTTCCACCATGCCATACCGATAGTTAAGTGGATAATTAAGCTACCAAATGCAATGATTGCGCCAGCGATCCACCAAGATTTAATGTCATTATAGCCCGCTCCAAATGCAATTGGTCCAGGACCACCGCCATAGTGTGTTACAGAACCACCGTAAGCGTTGGCAAAAACTAAGCCTAGTGCAAGTAACTCAGCAGGTGCTCCCGCAACATGCCCAACAGTTGCAAATACAGGTACCATTGCTGCTACGTATGCACCGCCTGAAGCAAATAAATAACGTACTGCAACGCTTAAAGTCAGAATCACGATGAGAGCCATCATGCCATGTCCTTCAAATTGAAGAGTGGTACTTAATGTGTTAGCCAACCATTTAAAGAATCCGGCTTTTTCCAGTAAACCCGACATACCAATGATACCACCATACCAGACTAAGGTGTTCCATGCCCCTTTACTTTTTAGAATATCATCCCACGTTACAATACTTAACATAATGCAAAGAACCATTACGATAATGGCTACGATAGTCGCATTCACATGAAGCGTATCAGAGAAGATCCAACCGAATAAGGCAATGACAAACAACACGCTAAGTGCTTTTTCACGGAAAGACATTGGCCCTAATTCTTCTAAACCTTTTTTTGCAATAGCTTTATTATCGACTTCTTTTAATTCAGGTGGAGAGACCCAGTAACAAATTAATGGGATTAAGAATAAGCAAATTAAACCAGGCACAGAGGCGGCTAAGAACCATTTAATCCAGGTAGTTTCAAACCCCAAAATTGGAGCCATTAATGAAAGTGCGAGAGCATTAGGCGCCATTGCGGTTAAGAAAATGTAGGACGTGGTTTTTACCACCATATATACGTTCATCATCAAATAACGACCAGCCTTCTTCGGGCTTTTTTCAGGATCTGAACCAAGTGCTACCGCCACACTGTTAATGATTGGAAATATGATACCGCCTGAACGCGCTGTATTAGATGGCGTTGCAGGTGAAAGCAGTAAATCCAAGAACATGGTTACATAACCAAGTCGTAGGGTCGTGCTACCCATGGCGCCAATCATGTGATAGGCAATTCGTTTGCCTAATCCAGTAATTACAAATGCTGAGCTTAAGGTAAAAGCCGTAAAGATAAGCCATGTTGTGCCTGATTTATAACCATCCAACATATTCCCTACTTTGACTAATTCTTTTGCGCCTTCAGTATTACCTATAATGATACCTGAAACAGCAATTGCTGCGAGTAAAATTACTGGTTCTCCGTAAGGCTTTATTACAAGCCCGACAATAGTAGCAATGTAAACTCCGAGTAAACGCCAAGCAATCAGAGAAAGCCCCTCTGGAGCAGGCAATAAGAAGGTGATCAAAGGGATAACCGCTAAGATCGCCAATTTTGCATTTTTTGATAATGCCATATTAATTACCTCTAAATGATAAAAAGAAAATTGCCAGTGCTAGTAAATCAGCACTACCACCTGAACTTAAATTTAGTTCAATACAGGCGATGTCAAATTTCATTAATGCTTGTATCAGTATATTTTTATCTAATACAATTTTATGATCTGCAAGCAGATCTCGAGCTGTGTGTTGTATAAAATTTAACCCATCCAAACCGCCACGGTGAACCACGTTAGTGTCAGGATTGGTCGCCATTAAATGCAACAACAGAATCAGTAAACGATGTTCTTCATCCAATTGATGAAACTCATCAAATTGAGGTAACAACGTTCGAATAAGATTAAAACCACTTTCCGCTTCACCACGAGCGCCGGTTAAACCGTATTTTCTGAATAAGCGTACGCCGGCTGTGACTGGAAAATGCTCGGGATAATGTTTGAGTTCATCTGTTAAACCCTGAGCAAATTGAGCAACAAGTGAGCAGATTGAGTTTATATCAAACTTTACTGAACTTTGAATTACATTTTGTTGAGCTAATAAACGCCCCATTGCAGTACACACCAAGCCGAAGGAAAAAATGGCTCCCTTATGGGTGTTAATGCCATTTGTTGCTTCAAACATTGCCTTTTCTGCTGATAGACCAATTGGACGAATCTCTGCTAAGATTTGTTTTTCAGGCAAATGGGCGGTGGTCATGCCTTTGAGTACGAATTGCGTAAAAAAAGGGCGTAAACTTACCGCACTTTGCTCAAAGGTATGCAGGTTCATGTCTTTGTGCGAACCGTTGTTGATGGTATCCACCAACCCCGGTTTCGGCGACAAGCGTGCTTCTTGCACCAATGCTGAATAAGCCTGCCCACCGATATATTCCGCGATATAATGGCGTTGGGCGCGGGATTGCATTTCTGCCACAATTTCATCAACGGCGTGTTTACGAGTTCTGGCACAGATTTTCGCTTCATTGCCACACACTAGGCAGGCTCTTGGCTGAATATCAAAATCTGCACGGCTCAGCAGATTACCTTTCGCATCGAACACATCCAAATCCCATAAACGGGCAAGGGGTATGCTTTCCTCCAATTCGATCGTTGCCGCTTTCAGCGCACGACCATCAATCGGCAACACAAAAAACGCCTCATGCCCCGTTGCTAACGGACGAATAATTTCCTTTGTGGGCGTGATGTTCAACTGCATAAAAAGTGCGGTCAGATTTTCCAATGTTTTTGTAAAGACATAATCCAACAGGGCATTTTTCTTCACCCCGCCCACCGCTGTTAGGGTGACGCAAAGCAAGGTTTGCCCATATTGGGTTAACAGCTGTTGCTGTAAACTTGCTCGTTCCTCACGCGCCGTTAAAAGCTGTTCTAGAGAAATCTCTGTTCCATCGGTGGAAAAATGATTTAGGGAAATTGTCATATTGCGCTAAAAACGTGTTTAAAAATGACCGCACTTTTGTGGATGCTATAAATCGCCTCTTTATTAAGGAGGGTTAAGGAGGCGATTTTTTGTAGCATTATTCTTTGACTTGATACACCGTATCAATTACCGTTCCGTCACGATAACGAACAACGGCGACCGGTTTATCGGTAAACTCAATTTCTTTTGGTTTGCCGGTTAAACTGTAAGCGCGTTCGCAAAGTTGTTCGATGGTAAATAACGGGATGCCGGCATCAGATAAGGCATTGATTAAATCTGGACGTTTCGGATTAACGGCAACACCGTGGTCGGTCACTAAGATGTCGATGTTTTCACCCGGCGTTACGCAGGTAATCACGTTTTCCACTACCGTTGGAATACGACCACGAACTAATGGCGCCACGATAATGGCCACTTGTGCGGAAGACGCCGTATCGCAGTGACCGCCGGATGCACCGCGAATTACGCCGTCGGAGCCAGTTAATACGTTCACGTTAAATTTTGTGTCGATCTCCAAGGCGGAAAGAATCACTACGTCTAAACGCTCAACGGAGGCGCCTTTGGAGCTGTAGTTGGCATATTGGTTAGCGGATACTTCAATGTGATTTGGGTTACGTGCAAGGGATTCGGCGGCAACCGCATCAAAACTTTGCACATCGATGAGTTTTTTGATTAAGCCTTTTTCGTGTAAATCTACCATGCTGGCAGTGATACCACCGAGAGCAAAGTCAGCTTTAATGCCGTCACGTACCATTTTTTCTTCCAAGAATCGGGTTACCGCCAAGGAAGCACCGCCGGTACCAGTTTGTAAGGAAAAGCCGTCTTTAAAATAACCGCTGGCGAAAATTACTTCGGCACATTTGCGGGCAATTAATAATTCGCGTGGGTTGGAGGTCATACGGGTAGCGCCGCCACCGATTTTTTTCGGATCACCGACAGCATCCACTTGCACAATGAGATCCACTTGATCTTGGCCGATACTGATCGGGTGGTGCGGATAATCGGCGAATTCCTCGGTAAGCAATACGACTTTGTCGGCGTATTCGGCATCTACGCGGGCATAACCTAAAGAGCCACACTTGCTTTTGCCGCTAAAGCCATTAGCGTTACCGAATTTGTCACAGCAAGGCACACCTAAAAAGGCGACGTCGATTTTCAGTTCGCCAGATTTGACCAAATGTACGCGGCCGCCGTGGGAGTGAATGTTTACCGGCTCGTCCAATAAACCACGGGAAATTTGTTCGGCGAGCTCACCGCGTAAACCGGAAGAATAGATTTTGGTTACGACGCTGTTTTTGATATGGTTGATAATCGGGTGGTGGCTGTCGATTAAGGATGAAGAGGCGAGGGTCAGATTCTTAAAGCCCATTTCGGCAATTTTATCCATCACCATATTAACGATGAAATCACCAGCGCGGAAGGCGTGGTGGAAAGATACGGTCATGCCGTCTTTTAAGCCGGAGCGTTTAATTGCTTCTTCCAAAGAGGCACAAAGTTTGCGGTCTTTCGCCGTACGGGCAAGGGATTCGGCTTTTGGAACTGCTTGATACACCGGACGATTGGCATTGAATTTGGCAATGCGTTGTTCTCTTGTTGTCATCTTTTTTCTCCCTTACTCTTCACGAATGCCTGATTTCGCACGTTCTAACACGAGTTTTGCACGATCAATAATCGGCGCATCAATCATTTTTCCGTTTAAGGAAACGACGCCGGAACCTTGTTTTTCCGCTTCTTCAGCTGCTTCAATAATACGTTTGGCCTGCTCCACATTTTTTTGTGTCGGTGCAAACAAGTTGTGCAGGAGTTCGATTTGACGCGGGTTGATTAAGGATTTGCCATCAAAGCCTAACTGTTTAATTAATGCCGCTTCTTTTAAGAAACCTTCTTCATTGTTGGCATTGGAATACACGGTATCAAAGGCTTGAATACCGGCGGCGCGCGCTGCTTGTAAAATCGAACAGCGGGCAAAGAGCAATTCGATGCCTTCCGGCGAACGTTCGGTTTTAAGATTGCGCACATAGTCTTCCGCACCAAGAGCGATACCGATTAAACGCTTGGAGGCGGTGGCGATTTGGTTTGCTTGAGTGATACCTAATGGCGATTCGATGGCCGCTAACATTTTGGTCGAACCTACTTCGCGACCGCAGGCTTTCTCAATGTCGGTAATTGCGTTATCCATATCAACCACATCTTGTGCAGTTTCGGTTTTCGGCATCCGCACCACATCAACACCGGCGCGCACTACGGCATTTAAATCCAATAAACCGAATTCGGAATCCAACGGATTAACCCGCACCACAGTTTCGATTTCTTGATAAAGCGGGTGTTGAAGTGCGTGTGCGACTAATAAGCGGGCAGAATCTTTTTCTTTGAGGGCGACTGCGTCTTCTAAGTCAAACATGATGGAATCTGGTTTATAAATAAAACTATTGCTCAACATCGCAGCGTTTGAGCCTGGTACAAACAGCATACTTCTTCTTAATTTCATAGCACGGCCTCCCAGTTAACGGTTTCATCGCTTGCACGTAATGCGGCGGCTTTTACGCGCGCCTGTAATACGCAGTCTAATGCGCCTTTGTCTTCTATGATAATTAGCGCTTCTGTGACGTTGAGTTGAGCGAGTGTATTTTTGACCGTTTGTTCAATGGCTTCACTGAATTGCTTTCCGACAGAGCTATTGATTTCAATAGATAACGTGTGAGCAGGTTCAATACGAATTAAAGCATCGCTAGACTCAAGTGTTCCAGCGACAGCGGCTTTGGTTATCTTCATAATGATTTCCCTTTAGTAATAAAAAATAAGTAAAATAAGGTGCATTCTAAAGGGTTTTTTATTCAATGGCTAATTATAAAGAGTGATATTAAATGGGTTTTGTGATGCAGATCAAAAATAAGATAAAAAGAAAAAGTACGGCTTGTGTAGAAAAACGTCTTTTGATGTTTTTTTTACACAAGCCGTACTTTAATATGAATAGAATAAATTAAGCCACAACGTTAAATTGTTCTTTCATTAATGCTTCGAAATCAGTGCAACCGCCGATTGGTTTTTCATCGATAAAGATTTGTGGCACAGTTTCCACTTCTTTACCGACAGATTTTGATAAATCTGCTTTAGAAATGCCTTCAGCGATAATATCTACATAGCGATAATCGAAATCCGCCACTTCACCTTTTAATTTTTCAGCAAGGTTTTTTGCACGTACACAATAAGGGCAGCCTGGACGACCAAAAATAACTACGAACATAAAATTTTCCTTTTATTTAAACAAAATTCCTAACGATTTTACTCTATTTCCACAAAAGCAGAAATCATTTTTCAGGATTATTGTGATTGGTGTAATATATCAACTCCTCTTTTCCTAAGGATATAACTGAATGAAATTATTGATGCTTTGCCGTGAGCCTCGCCTTTATAGCTGCCAGCGTTTAAAAGAAGCAGCAGAAAGTTGTGGGCATCAAATGGATATTTTGGATCCTAATCGTTGCATTTTAAAACTCGACAAGAATCAACCGCACTTTTCGTTGTATTATCAACAAAATGCAGAAAGTGAACTTTATTTATTGCCTGATTATGATGCTGTGTTACCACGTTTTGGGACGACAAGCACTCAAATGGGCTGTGCGGTATTGCGACATTTCCAAGGAAAAGGCGTCTATTGCCTTAATGAAGAACAAGCATTTTTAGCCGCTCGCGATAAATGGCGCAGTTTGCAGATGTTATTAGAGCAAAGTATTGCAGTACCAAATTCAGTCTTATCAGGTTGTGAAGTTGAGCCGAAACAAGCCATTAAGCAAACAACCGCGCCAATGATTATTAAAACCTTAAAAGGCTCACAAGGTATTGGGGTGATCTTGGCGGAACGTCCACAAAGTGCGGTCAGTATTTTAGAAACGTTAAAAGATGCGAATGTGCCTGTCTTGTTACAAGATTTTATAGAAGAGGCAAAAGGAACAGATATTCGCTGCTTTGTGATCGGTGATAAAGTCGTCGCCACAATGCAGCGTATTGGACAAGATGGCGAGTTTCGTGCAAATTTTCATCGTGGAGGCACTGCAGAAAAAGTTAAACTCACAGAAGAGGAAAAATCCATCGCCATCCGTGCAACTAAAGCCTTAGGACTTGCGGTAGCCGGTGTTGATTTGATTCGCTCAAAAGAAGGGGTATTGGTGCTGGAAGTAAATGCTAGTCCAGGATTAGAAATGATTGAGAAGACCAGTGGCATTGATATTGCATTGCAGATGATCTTGTTTTTAGAACAGCAAGTGAAACAATAAAGGAAAAGGGCGAACCATATCATGTTCGCCCTTGTTGTTTATCCTTTTGCGTCTTGTTTAAAATCGTAATTTGGTGGTAATTCCGGCATCGTATTTTCTTCATCAAAAGGCTCGCTTGCAGGTTGATGTTGAAATTCTTTGCTATCGTGAGCCGGTTTTTCTTTACCTAATAATTGCGGTTGTAATTTGATAAAACTACTTTTATCTGAAAGCCACACATCAATAAATGCTTGTGTAAACTTTTGATCGAATTCGTGATCTAACACCGTGTCATTTAATACAAAATAGCCTTTATCGGCTAAGGCAACAAAATTTAAGATGTCGTTTGGTGAAAAATCAGGGAAGATTTCCTGCATTTTTTTGAGCCATGCCGTGGTGTCATCTTTACTTAAATTTTGTGATTCCATTTCTTTGGTTAAAGCAATGGCGAAGTTTTTTCCTTCTACTGGTTTTTCATATTTAATCGAAAACATTAACGGACGTTCATTTTTTTCATAGGAACCCGTTTCAGAATATAAGCCGACAGTATAAACATGGAATGGCCCCCATGTGTATTCAGCATTGCCGACAGGTTGCCATTGGGCAAAAAGTGCGGTGGAAAATAAGGCTGAAATGGCAGCAATAATAAATTTCAGTTTCATAGTTTTTTTCATATCAAAAATATTGCCGTGATTATAACAAAAAAGCCCTCTAAAAAAACACAAATAAAAAGGCAGGAATACCTGCCTTTGACATCAAATTATTGGGGGAGTTTACTTTAAGCTACCCACCATATCTTCTGGACGAACCCATTTGTCGAAATCTTCGGCTGAAACTAAGCCTAAGTTAATCGCTTCTTCACGTAAGGTTGTACCATTTTTGTGTGCAGTTTTTGCAATTTTTGCTGCATTTTCGTAACCGATGTGTGTATTAAGTGCAGTCACTAACATCAATGAATTTTCCAATTGCTGTTTAATGCGTGGGTAGTTTGGTTGAATACCGGTTGCACAGTGTTCGTCAAATGATACGCAAGCATCACCCAATAATTGTGCAGATTGTAAGAAATTCGCCACCATTACAGGGTTAAATACGTTTAATTGGAAGTGACCTTGTGAGCCAACGAACGCGATAGTGGTATCATTACCGAATACTTGTGCACACACCATGGTTAATGCTTCACATTGAGTTGGGTTCACTTTACCTGGCATGATTGAAGAACCTGGTTCATTTTCAGGAATTAAGATTTCACCGATACCAGAACGCGGGCCTGATGCTAATAAACGAATGTCGTTTGCAATTTTGAATAAGCTCATCGCTAATTGTCTAATTGCACCGTGAGTTTCCACAATCGCATCGTGTGCGGCTAACGCTTCAAATTTATTTTCTGCAGTTACAAATGGTAAGCCAGTGAATTTTGCAATGTAATCCGCTACTTTCACATCATAGCCTTTTGGTGTGTTCAAACCGGTACCCACAGCAGTACCACCAAGCGCTAATTGGCTTAAGTGTGGAAGGGTGTTTCTTAGTGCGCGTAAACCGAAATCTAATTGTGCGGCGTATGCAGAGAACTCTTGACCTAATGTCAATGGGGTGGCATCCATTAAGTGAGTACGGCCAATTTTTACCACATCTTTAAATTCTGCTGATTTTTGTGCGAACGTTTTTTGTAGACGTTCCACACAAGGAATGGTGTGTTCAACCACTTTTTTATATGCGGCAATGTGCATTGCAGTTGGGAAGGTATCGTTTGAAGATTGGGATTTGTTCACATCATCATTTGGATGGATGAATGATTTTTCACCTAATTTACCGCCATGTAAAACGTGAGCACGGTTTGCTACCACTTCGTTCACGTTCATGTTTGATTGTGTACCTGAACCAGTTTGCCAAATGACTAATGGGAATTGGTCGTCTAATTTCCCTGCCAGGATTTCATCACAGGCGGTTGCGATTAAATCACGTTTCTCTGCAGGTAATACACCTAAATCACAGTTTGCGAAAGCAGCGGCTTTTTTCAAATAACCAAACGCTTCAATAATTTCGTGCGGCATAGAGGCAGCCGGACCAATTTTGAAGTTGTTACGGGAACGTTCGGTTTGTGCTGCCCAGTATTTATCTGCAGGAACTTGAACTTCGCCCATAGTGTCTTTTTCAATACGAAATGCCATGTGATACTCCTATCATCGAAAATAAAAATAAATCTTCGAAATTCTAACACCTACGAGTTATGAATGGAATGTAACATAAAGGTTAAAAGTTACTTTTGTGATGTAGATCATAAAAGTGCGGTAAAAAATTTCCGTGTTTTTTCTATTTACGTTAATCACTTTGTTGATGATTTATTTTTTAGTGCTTTTTTGATAAAATCCGCCAGTTTACAAAACGATAAATGGGGAAGTCACAATCATGGCAAAAAACGCACAATTTTATCTCTTAAATCCAGAAAAGAAGATAACCGTTGAGCAACTTGCCTGTGATCTTGCCGCTCAAGCGTGGCGTTTAGGCAAGCGAGTTTTAATCGCGTGCGAAACAGAAGAGCAAGCATTTTTAATTGATGAAGCATTATGGCAACGGGATCCGAATGAGTTTGTTCCTCATAATCTTTCAGGCGAAGCAACACAATATGCACCGCCAATTGAGATTAGTTGGAAAGGCAAACGCAATGCCCAACGTCGTGACTTGCTGATCAATTTGCAAATGGAAGTGCCGGATTTTAGTCACAGCTTTACACAATTAATTGATTTTGTACCGGTAGAAGAAACGCAAAAAGCTCAAGCGCGTGAACGTTATAAACAACTGAGACAGTTAGGCTGGACGTTGAGCACGGAGCAGGTATAACGATATAAAAAACACCCCTCTTTGCCAAAGAGAGGGATGGTTACAAAAAACACTTAAAAATTGACCGCACTTTATGAACGATATTACCTTTTATCAACGCTTTGAAGCCGATATTCTCGCTGGGCGTAAAACCATCACGATTCGAGATAAATCCGAAAGCCATTTTAAAGCAGGTGATATTTTACGTGTGGGGCGCTTTGAAGATAATCAATATTTCTGCACGATTGAAGTGTTAAGTGTATCGCCGATTACTCTTGATGAACTGACGGAACAGCATGCGAAGCAGGAGAATATGAGTTTGGCGGAATTGAAACAGGTGATTCGGAGGATTTATCCGATTGAAGAACTGTTTTATGTTATTAGATTTAAAATAAACAAGGGGATTATTAATGAGTTTTGAGAATAACATTAGTCATAATCCTATTAAATGGCTTTTAGGTTCTGTAGTCGCGACAGCTATGACAGTCAGTACAGGAATGTTTTTTCTTATGCAATATATAAACTCTACAAATAATGAGACCTTAAAGAATAGAATTGAGCATTTTTCTCAGATGGAAATAGAGAAAGAAAGTGTTATCAATAAATTAAATAGTGAGAATCAAATTCTTAAAAGTGCCATAGAAAATAAAAAAATAGTCCTAGATGAAATTAATAAGAAATATAACTTACTAGAAAGTGATTATGAAAGATTAAAGAATGAAAAGACTAAACTGATCAAAAATGCACCTTCAAAAAATAGTTCTATCCTGACTAGAATAAAAGAATTGGAAAGTCAAAAGAAAAAATGTAGTGCATGGGTTTATCCTTCAAGTATATCTGAGCAAGAAAAAATAGATTCTTGCAACCAATATAATTTAGATATAGATAAACAAATAAATGATTTTTATAAGTCCTTACAATAATTAGTAATGTAGTAATGTAGGGTGGGCTTTAGCCCACCATTTCAATTTAAACGGTGGGCTAAAGCCCACCCTACAAAAAGAGAATAACAATGACACAAAAATTCGAAATGGCAGACCGTTTTAATCCGTCTGCGGTAGAACAAGCCCTTTATCAACATTGGGAAGAGAGCGGTTATTTTAAACCGTCTGAAAATGAAAACGCGCCGAGCTATTGCATTGCGATTCCGCCTCCGAACGTAACGGGTTCTCTACACATGGGGCATGCTTTCCAACAAACCTTAATGGATACCTTAATCCGTTTTAACCGTATGGAAGGGCATAACACCTTATGGCAAGCGGGAACAGATCACGCGGGTATTGCAACTCAAATGGTGGTGGAGCGTAAAATTGCCGCAGAAGAAGGCAAAACCCGCCACGATTATGGCCGTGAAGCGTTCATCAACAAAATTTGGGATTGGAAAGCCTATTCAGGTGGCACAATCAGCCAACAAATGCGTCGTTTAGGGAACTCAATTGACTGGGAACGTGAACGCTTCACCATGGACGATGGTTTATCCAATGCGGTAAAAGAAGTATTTGTTCGTTTGCATGAAGAAGGTTTGATTTACCGAGGCAAACGTTTAGTAAACTGGGATCCAAAACTTCACACCGCGATTTCTGATTTAGAAGTGGAAAACAAAGAGAGCAAAGGTTCGCTTTGGCATTTCCGTTATCCGTTAGCCAATGGTGCAAAAACAGCAGACGGTAAAGATTATTTAGTGGTGGCAACCACGCGTCCGGAAACCATGTTGGGCGATACTGCGGTAGCGGTGCATCCTGAAGATGAACGTTATCAATCTTTAATCGGTAAAACGGTCGTTCTGCCACTGGCTAACCGTGAAATTCCGATTATTGCCGATGAATACGTCGATCGTGAATTCGGTACAGGCGTGGTAAAAATCACCCCTGCGCATGACTTCAACGACTACGAAGTGGGTAAACGTCACAGCTTGCCGATGGTTAATGTGTTAACCTTAAACGCAGATATTCGTGATGAAGCGGAAATTATTGGCACAGACGGCAAACCACTTGCTGGCTATGAAGCGACGATTCCTGCGGATTACCGTGGCTTAGAGCGTTTCGCTGCACGTAAGAAAATTGTGGCAGATTTTGAAGCGCTGGGTTTATTAGACGAAATTAAACCACACGATCTTAAAGTGCCTTATGGTGACCGTGGTGGTGTGCCAATCGAGCCGATGCTAACCGACCAATGGTATGTGAGCGTGAAACCGCTTGCCGATGTGGCGATTAAAGCGGTGGAAGATGGCGAAATCCAATTCGTGCCGAAACAATATGAAAACCTTTACTTCTCTTGGATGCGTGATATTCAAGATTGGTGTATCTCTCGCCAACTTTGGTGGGGACACCGTATTCCTGCGTGGTATGACGCGGAAGGCAATGTTTATGTTGCGCGTAACGAAGAAGAAGTGCGGTCAAAATATAACTTAGATTCTACGGTTGAACTTAAACAAGATGAAGACGTATTAGACACGTGGTTCTCATCAGGCTTATGGACGTTCTCTACCTTAGGTTGGCCAGAGCAAACTAAAGAGCTCAAAATGTTCCACCCGACCGATGTGTTAATCACAGGCTTCGACATCATCTTCTTCTGGGTTGCGCGTATGATTATGTTTACGATGCACTTCGTGAAAGATGAAAATGGCAAACCACAAGTGCCATTCAAAACGGTGTACGTAACAGGCTTGATTCGTGATGAACAAGGCCAAAAAATGTCGAAATCGAAAGGTAACGTACTTGATCCAATCGATATGATTGACGGTATCAGCCTTGACGATTTACTTGAAAAACGTACTGGCAACATGATGCAGCCGCAATTAGCAGAGAAAATTGCTAAAGCAACGCGCAAAGAATTTGCTGAAGGTATTGCGGCTCACGGTACAGATGCATTGCGTTTCACATTAGCGGCATTGGCTTCAAATGGTCGTGACATCAACTGGGATATGAAACGTTTAGAAGGCTACCGCAACTTCTGTAACAAATTATGGAATGCAAGCCGTTTCGTCTTAACGAATGAAAAATTAGATTTAAGCGAAGGCGAGATCGAATTCTCATTAGCGGATCGTTGGATTCAATCAGAATTCAATCGCACAGTCGAAACTTTCCGTAACTCATTAAGCCAATACCGCTTCGACCTTTGTGCCAATGCAATTTATGAATTTACCTGGAACCAATTCTGCGACTGGTATTTAGAATTGACTAAACCAGTATTTGCAAATGGCAATGCAGCACAAATCCGTGCGGCAAGCCAAACCTTGGTTCACGTGTTAGAAAAATTATTACGTTTAGCACATCCGCTGATTCCATTTATTACCGAAGAAATTTGGCAAAAAGTGAAAGGATTCGTCGATATTACTGCTGACAGCATTATGTTACAACCTTTCCCACAAGTGGAAGAAAACGGCTTTGATCCAGAGGCGGAAGCTGAAATTGAGTGGTTAAAAGAAGTGATCGTTGCGGTACGTAATATTCGTGCAGAAAGCAACATCGCACCAAGTAAAGGCTTAGATCTGTTATTCCGTAATTTAAGCGTAGAAAACGCAAAAATTCTTGAAAAACAGACCGCTCTTTTAAAAGCCATGGCGAAATTAAATAACGTTCAAGTATTAGCCGCAAACGAAACCGCACCACTTGCGGTAGCGAAACTCGTTGGCAATGCTGAATTACTTGTACCAATGGCTGGCTTTATCAATAAAGAAGCAGAGCTTGCCCGTTTAGCTAAAGAGATTGAAAAATATCAAAACGAAGTTAAACGTATCGAAAACAAACTCAGCAACGAAGCCTTCGTCGCCAAAGCCCCGGAAGCGGTTATCGGCAAAGAACGCGAAAAACAAGCGGAATACCAATCTGGATTAGAAAAAATCCAAGAGCAGTATAAAGCGATTGAAGCGTTGTAGTCTTTAAATAAAAAAAGCGGCTAGATTTAAAATCTGGCCGCTTTTTATTTTCTTAAATATTGTGGTAAGTAGAAAATCTATTCTAGTTATTCAATACTTCAAGCAATGCTTGCACAGGATGTTTCAAGATGGCTTTTTCATATCGCTTTACTTGGCTACGGCAGGAATAGCCGGTCGCGAGACAATGATTCGGATCTTTACCTTGTAATTTTTTGCCCCATGATACGTCGTAAATATCTTTCGACATGGTTTGATTTTGAACCTCATGACCAAATATGCCCGCCATACCACAGCAGCCGACTTTTTCTACCTTCAAGGTTTGTCCAAATTGCGCAAAAATATGCTGCCATTCTTTGGGACTGTTTGGCATAAAGGTGGATTCAGTACAATGAGGGAATAAATGCCACTCAAAAGTGTGGTCAGATTTTGCGATATTTTTCACCGCACTTTGTAATGCGTTACTTTCTAATTGATTGGTCAGCCATTCATGTGCTGTGAGTACATGGAAATCACCGCGAGAATCACCTAAAGCCTCTTTATATTCATCACGATAAGAAAGCACAATAGCTGGATCTACGCCGACCAAAGGCACATTTAATTTGGCGACGCGATTTAAAAACTCCGCTTGTGTTTTAGCGGTTTTACTAAAGCGAGCTAAAAAACCTTTAATGTGCATGGCTTTGCCATTGGGTTTAAAAGGTAGAAGGATTGGATCGAATCCTAATTTTTGCGTGAGAGCCACGAAATCCCGTACCACTTTGGCATCGTAATAAGAGGTATAGGGGTCTTGTACGATAAAGAGCATATTGGTTTTTTCGACAGCACTGAGACCTTCCAATTCTTCTAATTTTTTGCCTTGGTAGCCAATTTCAACTAATTGCTGTTGAAGGTTTGGCTCTGAAAGGAGAGGCAAATCGGTCATACCCAGTGTTTTTTCAACCAAGCTTTGAGTAATTTTCAGTTTGGTGAAATAATTGAATAATGCCGGTTTTTTCGCCATATAAGGTGCTGCAACTTCTAAATTTGCCACAAGATGATCTTTAGCTGGGCGTAAATAACGACGGTGGTAGAAATGGAAAAATTTCGCACGAAAACTGGGTACATCAATTTTAATCGGGCATTGGCTTGCACAGGCTTTACAAGCCAGACAAGTATCCATTGCCGCTTTTACTTCATGTGAGAAGTCATATTCTCCACGCCATTTCTGCACGCTATTGCGGAAACGTTCCACAAGTGCGGTCAATTTGACTTGTGTTTTATGAAAATCTAATTGATCAGGAGAGACGTTTTCATTGGCCATTAATCGCAACCATTCACGCACCATCGCGGCTCGTCCTTTTGGCGAGAATACGCGATTTTTACTCACTTTCATGGAAGGGCACATAATGCTGTGCTCATCAAAGTTAAAGCAAAGCCCGTTGCCGTTACAGTTCATCGCGCCTTTGAATTCGTCTCGCATCTGAATTGGGATTTGGCGATCATTGTCCGCACGCATTGGCGAGAGAATGGAATAGAGTTCTGTATCGTTATTAAGTGGCGTACAGATTTTACCTGGATTGAGACGATTGTTTGGGTCAAATAAGAATTTCACATAACGCAATTCTTGCCAAAGTTCAGGTGTAAAGAATTTCTCGCCATAATGAGAACGTACACCTTTACCGTGTTCCCCCCATAGCAAACCGCCGTATTTCACGGTGAGTTCTGCCACTTCATCTGAAATTAGTTTAAAGAGTTTGACTTGTTCTTTATCGCATAAGTCTAAAGCGGGGCGAACGTGTAATACACCGGCATCCACATGACCAAACATCCCATATTGCAGATTATGACTATCTAATAAAGCTCTAAATTCCGCAATGTAATCCGCAAGATGTTCTGGTGGCACACAGGTATCTTCCACAAAAGGAATGGGTTTGGCAGCGCCTTTCGCATTCCCCAATAGCCCCACCGCTTTTTTACGCATAGCGTAAATACGTTCAATAGAAGGTAAGTCAGAACAAAGTTGATAGCCGATAATATGATCTTTGCCTTGTGCAATTTTTTCATCTAATTGCTGACAAAGTGCGGTCACTTGGCTGTCGATTTTAGCTTGATTGTTGCCCGCATATTCTACAATGTTTAAACCCAGAATTGGATTTTGTTCTTCTTCTGTTAAAAGTTCTTTCACTGAATGCCAAATAATATCTTGCTTAGCAAGGTTCAGCACTTTGGAATCGACAGTTTCAACTGAAAGGGCATTGGCTTTCACCATAAAAGGGGCATTGCGAAGTGCGGCATCAAATGAGCTGTACTTCACATTAATTAAGGTACGATATTTAGGAATCGGCAATAAATTGAGTTTAGCTTCGCAGATAAACGCAAGTGAACCTTCTGATCCTGTTAGAATTCGGCTGAGGTTAAATTCACTTTCATCTTTATTAAAGACATTCTTAAGATCGTAACCGGTAAGAAAGCGATTGAGTTGTGGTAAATCTTGAATGATTGAGGCGCGCTTCTCTTTACAACGTTGGAAAATTGTTTGATGTAGCGTTTTTCCATTTTCTGCAAGCGGGTAATTTTCTAAAACATCGTCAGATTTGACCGCACTTGTATCTAATATTTCACCATTCATCAAAACAGAACGTAATGCTAAAACGTGATCAGAAGTTTTACCGTATTGTAATGAGCCTTGACCAGATGCATCGGTATTAATCATGCCACCGAGAGTTGCTCGATTACTGGTAGAGAGCTCTGGCGCAAAGAATAAGCCGTGAGGTTTTAAAAATTGATTGAGTTGGTCTTTTACAACACCTGCTTGCACACGAACCCAACGTTCTTCTATATTAAGCTCTAAAATGCCTGTCATGTGGCGAGAGAGATCCACAATAATATTGTTATTAATAGATTGCCCATTTGTGCCCGTGCCACCGCCGCGAGGTGTAAAGGTTAAGTGAAGGTATTTCTCTTTATTGGCTAATTTGGTGATGCGTACTACATCAGCAACAGATTTAGGGAACAAAATAGCCTGTGGAAGCTGTTGATAGACGCTGTTATCCGTAGCAAGACTTAAACGGTCAGCATAATTTGAGGCAATATCACCTTCAAAATGCTGTTTTTGGAGTTCGCTAAGATAATCGCTTACTACATGATTAAGTTGAGGTACATTAGAAAGACGGGGCAACATAAAATCACTCACCTATATAATATAAAGAAGAAAGTGAATTTGATGATATATGAAGCTCAAAAAAAAGTCGATTTTAATAGCTGTTTTTTGTTAAAATTAGAGATGGGTTACGAATCATCCTGTTTTTTTGTGAATAGATGTTCATTTTATTAACTATCTGTTCATAAAATAACCAGAAAGGCAAAAAAAGTTTGATCTTTAATGTTTTTATAGGATAATAGACTTACTTTTGAACGTTCCTTTGGCTATGGCAAAGGAATTGAATTTGTCAAAAGGATAAGTTAGGGCAAATTCAAAACCCTAGTTAAGCAAATGTTTAGAGTGTTTCTTTTTCGTAAAGTTCACAATAAACAAGGAAACTTTTATTATTAATAACGATGACTAAATAGAGGACATCAAAATGAAAAAAACTGCAATCGCATTAGTCGTTGCTGGTTTAGCAGCAGCCTCAGTAGCTCAAGCAGCTCCTCAAGAAAATACTTTCTATGTAGGTGCTAAAGCAGGTCAAGCATCTTTCCACGATGGTATCAAATCAAACACTGAAGCTACTAACCCAAGCAGCTTAAACTTTGGTGAAGGTTATCTTCGTAACACTTTAACTTACGGTGTATTCGGTGGTTACCAAATTTTAAATCGTGATAACTTCGGTTTAGCAGCAGAAGTTGGTTACGACGATTTCGGTCGTGTTAAATTCCGTGATGCAGGTGAAACCTCATTCAAACACACTAACCATGGTGCTCACTTAGGTTTAAAAGGTAGCTATAATGTTGGTGGTTTAGTATCAGCTTTAGACGGTTTAGATGTGTATGGTCGTGCAGCTGCAGCATTAGTTCGTTCTGACTATAAAGAATATGCAGCTGAAGGTGGTAAATCTTTCAAAGAGCACAGCTTACGTGTTTCTCCGTTATTTGCTGCGGGTGTTGAATATGCATTACCTTCATTACCTGAGTTAGCATTACGTTTAGAATACCAATGGTTAGCTCGCGTAGGTAAATTACGTAATTACAATGGTGTTGAAGGTCAAGCACTTGATTACAACCCATGGATCGGTTCTATCAACGCTGGCGTATCTTACCGTTTCGGTCAAGGTGCTGCTCCAGTTGTTGCACCTGAAGTGGTAAGCAAAACTTTCAGCTTAAACAATGATGTGACTTTCGCATTCGGTAAAGCTAACTTAAAACCTCAAGCACAAGCTGTATTAGAAGGTATCTACGGTGAAATCGCACAAGTTAAAAGTGCTAAAGTAGCTGTTGCAGGTTATACTGACCGTATCGGTTCTGAACAATTTAACTTGAAACTTTCTCAAAAACGTGCAGACTCTGTTGCTAACTACTTAGTAGCTCGTGGTCTTCCAGCACAAGACATCTCAGCAACTGGTTATGGTAAAGTTAACCCAGTTACAGGTGCAACTTGTGATGCGGTTAAAGGTCGTAAAGCACTTATCGCTTGTTTAGCACCAGACCGTCGTGTTGAAATCGCAGTTAACGGTACTAAATAATTTTATTTAGTTATCCATTAACGGATTAACATTAGAAGACCTAAACTTCGGTTTAGGTCTTTTCTTATATAAATTAAACCTATAAATTGAAGGAATTTTTGAATGAAAAAGTGGATTATCTTGATTATTATCGCGGTTGCTGTAGGTTTAGGCTTAATGTCTAGCTACAATGGCTTAGTTAAAGCAGAAACTGAAATCGATTCTGTTTGGGCAAATGTTGAATCATCTTATCAACGTCGTGCAGATTTAATTCCAAACTTAGTGAATACAGTGAAAGGTCAAGCTAACTTTGAACAACAAACATTAACTAATGTAATCGAAGCTCGTGCGAAAGCGACACAAACTAAAATTGACCCGTCTAATTTAACGGAAGAACAATTAAACGAATTCCAACAAAACCAAAATCAAGTGGGTTCAGCATTATCTCGTTTACTTGTTTCGGTAGAACAATACCCCCAATTAAAAGCTCATGAAGGCTTTATGAATTTACAATCTCAACTTGAAGGGACAGAAAATCGTATCAATGTCGCTCGTAATAAATTCAATGAAGCCGCGCGTATTTATAATGAAAAAGTACGTCAATTCCCAACAAAATTAGCGGCAATGATTTTTGGTTTTAAAGCAAAACCTTATTTTAAATCAGCTGCTGGCTCAGAAAATGCACCAACTGTAAACTTTAACTAAGGTTTATCTATGCCATTCTTTTCCAGAATTCCGGTAGATAAAAAGCAAATCGAGGCGGCGATTAGTCGCCTCGAAAGCTTAAGTTCGGCTGAGTTACGTGTTTATATTGAACGCAAAGTACCCAAGGTTTCAACACAACTGTCTGCGATGGAACGTGCTTTAGAAGTATTTGATGAACTGGAAATGCATAAAACAGCGGCACAAAATGCCGTGTTGATTTATGTGGGATATAAAAATCATCTCTGTGCAATCGTAGGTGATAAAGGCATTCATCAATTTGTTGATGTGGCTTATTGGCAGTTACAATGCGATTTAATGATTGAGCAGTTTAAACAAAAAGCTTATACACAGGGCATTGTCGATGCGATTGATCGTATCTGTGATATTTTATCTCGCCATTTTCCTATTCAGCCTGATGATGTGAATGAATTATCTAATGAGGTAATTATTAATGGCTAAGCTTTTATCTTTTATGAAAAGTGCGGTTATTTTTAGTCTTATTTTTTTTGCTCAAATGGTTGTTGCGGCAGAATTTCCGCCTGCACCAAATCCTTTTCATTACATTAACGATTACACCAACACGCTTTCTGCAGAACATAAGCAAATTTTAGAAAATAAACTAATTGCTTATAGTAAAGAAACGAGTTCACAAATCGCGGTTGTTTTGGTTCCTACAACTGGTGAATATGAAATTGCTGATTATACCTTTGCTTTAGGTGATAAATGGGGTATAGGACGTAAAAATCTGAACAATGGCGTGTTGATGCTGATTGCGAAGGATGATCGCAAAGTTTTTATCGCAACAGGGCAAGGTTTAGAAGGTGTATTGCCGGATGCTTTTTTATCGCAAGTCATCCGTTCGGCCATTTTGCCACAATTTAAACAAGGGCAATATGCCCAAGGTATTAATGATGGCTTAAACCAAATTATTGCGGCAAGTAAAGGCGAGTTTGATGCATCACAAGTTGAAGATGATGCGTTTGATAAGTACATCCCATTCTTAATGGTATTGGCGTTTATTGCTATTGTATTATTTGGTGAATTCCAATATCACAAAGATGAAGTCTATATTAGCCCGAATCAACGTGATCAACTGAATAAAATCATTCGTCAAAGTACGATTTCTCGTCGTCGTGGTGGCGGTTCTGGTTTCGGAGGCGGATTTGGTGGAGGCTTCGGTGGCGGTGGTTCTTCCGGTGGTGGCTTTGGTGGCGGTGGCTTTGGCGGCGGCGGAGCGGGTGGAAGTTGGTAAGACCAAGTCTTTCACTCAGGTTCTATCTTATGCTAGAATAGCGTCTTATTCAGACTTATTTGAACAAGGAACATTATGGAAACATTAGACAAAATCAAAAAACAAATCGCTGAAAACCCAATTTTAATTTACATGAAAGGTTCTCCCAAATTGCCTTCTTGTGGTTTCTCTGCGCGTGCATCTGAAGTATTAATGAATTGCAAAGTACCTTTCGGCTATGTTGATATTCTTCAACACCCCGATATTCGTGCTGAATTACCGGCTTATGCAAACTGGCCAACTTTCCCACAATTATGGGTAGAAGGTGAGTTAATTGGTGGTTGTGATATTATTTTAGAAATGTACCAAACGGGCGAACTTCAAACTTTATTAAGCGAAGTCGCGGCTAAACATCAAGCTTAATTGACGATAGATTACAAGATAAACCTGCTTTTTAGTAGGTTTTCTTTTGCTCAAAAAATGATAAACCTGTTATAAAAATGTGATCAGATTAACATTTTTAAGTTAAATAACTTGTTGATAAAATTCCCTTACGTTAGACTACGTCGAACTTAGTCGGGGTGCCAATATTAATGGCTGAGAAACACCCGTGAACCTGAAACAGATAATGCTGGCGTAGGAAACTAATTATCTCATTATGCTGTTTCGTTATGCAAAAATAAGGAGAACGCATAATGAACAAAACACTTCCCATTTTAACCGCACTTTTTACCGCTTCCGCTTTCGCACAAGCTGCTGCACCTCAAACATTAGATGTTTATACTTATGATTCATTTAGTGCTGATTGGAGTGCTGGACCAAAAGTTAAAGCAGCTTTTGAACAACAATTCCCGCAATGTAAGCTGAATTATGTGGCTTTTGATAATAATGGCACTTTGTTTAACCGTGTTCGTCTAGAAGGTAAAAAAATTAAGGCGGATGTCGTGCTCGGTTTAGATAGTTATCAAATTGAGGACGCACAAAAACTCAATATTTTTGAGCCAAATAAAGTAGATTTAAGCCAGTTACGCTTACCGATTAAATGGAAAAATAAAACTTTTTTACCATTTGATTATGCGCAATATGCGTTTATTTATGACAAAAATAAATTGGTCAATCCACCAAAAAGCTTAAAAGAATTAGTTGAGCGTCAAGATCTTAAAGTGTTATATCAAGATCCGCGTACAAGCAGTATTGGACGGGGCTTATTACTTTGGATAAATGCAGTTTATCCAGCAGCAGATATAGCAAATGCTTGGAAAACCCTTTCTAAACATACGGTAACGGTCACCAAAGGTTGGACTGAGTCTTATGGGGCCTTCTTAAAAGGGGAAGGTGATGTAGTTTTAAGCGTCAATACTTCACCGATTTACCATATTCTGTCTGAACAAAAAGATAATTATGTGGCAACGGAATTTGCAGAGGGGAGCGTCTTACAAGTTGAAGTCGCGGCAAAAGTCGCTAACCGTAATAATGCCTGTGCTGATGAGTTTCTAGGATTCTTACTTTCACCGCAAGCTCAAGCGGATATTGCTAAAAATAATGTCATGTTACCCGTGGTAGAGACCAATATCGAAAGTCATATTGATGCGCTTAATTCTCGCGCAAAATCAATGCGTATTTTAGATACTACTACGGTAACAAGTGAGCAGCTGAAAGGCTGGATCAATCAATGGCAAAAAGCGTTATCTAAGTAGTATTGATGCACTTATTCCAACATCCGCATTTTCGTCCTCGCCATTATTTGGGCGGAAGTGCGGTCATTTTTTTCATTGTTTTACTCTATGGATTTTCACTTTCTGCGGTTTTTTCAGTTGGAAGTGATTATGCCTTATCTGACTTCTTAAAAGACGATTATTTGCATCAAGTTATCGCCTTTAGTGTCGGGCAGGCATTCTTGTCTGCCTTGCTTTCTAGCATAATTGGTACTTTATTTGCACGCGCTTTTTTCTATTTAGATTTCAAAGGCAAATCGCTCATTTTACGTATTTTTTCCCTCACCTTTGTTTTGCCGGCATTACTGGCTATTTTCGGTTTGATTAGTATTTATGGCACAGCCGGTTGGCTAACACAACTGCTGCAAACCTTAGGTATTTCATGGAAACCCTCCATTTATGGTTTAAGTGGCATTCTCATTGCCCATTTATTTTTTAATATTCCTTTAGCGGCACGAATGAGTTTGCAGGCTTTGCAAAGTGTACCAACCGAACAGCATCAACTCGCGGCACAATTAAATATCAAAGGTTTCACATTTTTCCGTTTAATTGAATGGCCTTATTTGAAAAGCCAAATCGTGTCTGCCTTTGTACTGATTTTTATGCTGTGTTTCACTAGCTTTACGATTGTATTGGCACTTGGTGGTGGGCCACAAAACAGCACATTAGAAGTCGCCATTTACCAAGCTATTTTCTTTGAATTTGATTTACCTAAAGCGGCACTTTTTGCGTTAGTGCAATTTGCGTTTTGTTTTGCGTTATTTTCACTTTCACAATATTGGGCGAAAGCACCTGAAACGCAGATTTCACAACGTTATCGATGGGTTTTGCCTTCTTCAAGTGCGGTCAAATTTGGACATGTTTTTGTCTTATTCTCGGTGTGCTTATTTATTTTAAGTCCCTTATTCAATATTATTTTTCAAGGTTTATCTGCAACCCAATTATTTGGCTATTGGCAAAACCCACAATTATGGAAAGCGCTTGCTTATTCATTAACCATGGCACCGACTGCAGGGATTTTATCGGTATTATTTGGGTTCTTCTTATTGTTACTTTCCCGTCAACTGCAATGGTTATCTCATCCCAAATTAGCCCACTTAATTTTAACGGGGGGGATGATGATTTTAGCCATTCCGACGATTGTCTTAGCAGTCGGCTTATTCCTTTGGTTACAAGATATTGATTTTTCAGCAGGGCATTTGTTTGTAGTGGTATCTGTTTGTAACGCCTTGGCTGCCTTGCCATTTGTGCTCAAAATTCTCAATACACCAATGAGTCAATCGATGCAATATTATGAAAAACTCTGTTTATCGCTGAATATTACAGGCTGGCAGCGTTTTCGTTTAATTGAATATCCGCTACTAAAAGCCCCGTTGAAATATGCCTTGGCACTCGCAACGACTTTATCACTCGGCGATTTTACAGCGATAGCCTTATTTGGTAGTCCTGATTTTACTTCTTTGCCTCATTTGCTTTATCAACAAATCGGGCAATATCGAAGCCAAGAAGCAGCAGTGACGGCATTGATTTTATTGGGATTATGTTTAGGTTTATTTATGTTTATTGAAGGGCAGAAGGAACAACATGATTAAATTAAATAATGTGGTCTTCAATTATCAATCCATGCCGATGATATTTGATTTACATATTCAAGCCCAGGAAAAAATCGCCATTATTGGTGAAAGTGGCGCAGGAAAAAGTACCTTACTGAATTTAATTGCTGGCTTTGAATATGCGGATAGTGGCGAGATTTGGCTAAATGGTGAAAATCATACCAAAACAGCACCTTTTGAACGCCCCGTTTCCATGTTATTTCAGGAAAACAATCTCTTTACTCATCTTTCTGTGGAAGAGAATATTGCCTTAGGTTTAAAACCGAATTTAGCCTTAAATGCAGAAGAAAAAGCCCTTGTAGAACAAGCTGCAAGTGCGGTCAATTTACAGGATTTTTTAACGAGAAAACCGACCGCACTTTCGGGTGGACAAAAACAGCGAGTGGCGTTAGCGCGCTGTTTGCTACGAGATAAACCCATTTTATTATTGGATGAACCTTTTTCAGCCCTTGATCCTAAATTACGTATTGAAATGCAGGATTTAATGGATCAATTATGTGAAGAGAAAAAGCTCACCATGTTATTGGTGACGCATCAACCCCAAGAAATTGAACGGCATATTGATCGAGTGGTTGAAATTCATCAAGGAAAAGTGATCTGATCTCTTTTTATCATATTGCAGAGTAATATGCTCAACTTAATAAAAGCTACATAGCTTAAACGAGGAAAATATAATGACCACAACAAATGTAGTACAGCTTTCATCTATTACGCCCCATCCATCAGTAGAGTATTGGTCTGTTTGTAAAGTCGAAGCGTTGTTTGAAACACCGTTTTTAGAATTAGTCTATCGTGCGGCTCAAGTGCATCGAGAGCATTTCAACCCTGGTGCGATACAGTTATCGACGTTGATGTCGATTAAAACGGGTGGCTGTCCAGAGGATTGTGGTTATTGCCCGCAATCGGCACGTTATCAAACCGGCGTGCAAAATCAGCAGATCTTGGATATCGATGAAATTGTCGAAAAAGCCAAAATTGCGAAAGCACGTGGTGCAGGACGTTTTTGTATGGGCGCAGCATGGCGTGGTCCTAAGCCTAAAGATATGGAAAAAGTGACGGCGATTATTCGTGCGGTAAAAGATATTGGCTTAGAAACTTGCGGCACCTTTGGGTTGTTGCAAGATGGTATGGCGGAAGAGTTAAAAGATGCGGGATTGGATTATTACAACCACAATCTTGATACCGCGCCAGAGAATTATCACAATGTCATTGGTACACGCCGTTTTGATGATCGTTTAAGTACGTTAGGAAAAGTTCGTCGTGTTGGTTTAAAAGTTTGCTGTGGTGGTATTGTGGGCATGAACGAAACCCGTAAAGAGCGAGCTGGTCTCATTGCAAGTTTGGCAAATCTTGATCCGCAGCCAGAGTCCGTGCCAATTAACCAATTAGTGAAAGTAGAAGGCACACCAATGGCAGATGCAGCTGATTTAGATTGGACAGAGTTTGTTCGCACTATTGCCGTTGCGCGTATTACTATGCCGAAAAGTTATGTTCGCCTTTCAGCAGGTCGTCAAGGCATGAGTGAAGAAATGCAAGCCATGTGCTTTATGGCTGGCGCAAATTCCATTTTCTATGGCGATAAATTGTTAGTGACAGGCAACCCAGAAGAAGATGGCGATCAGCTGCTCATGGCTAAATTAGATCTTGAGCCAGAAACGGAAGAAAATAGAAAGCCACTCGACAGAAATTAGTCATAAAAAAAGTGCGGTGAAATTTCACCGCACTTTTGTTAAGGTTTACTTAACTTGTTCCGTTAGGCAAGGCTGAATTTTATTTAGTATTTCTTTTAAAATACGTGCTGGAGCAGCCACGATGTTGCCTGAGCGTAAATAGCCATGACCCGCATTGAAATCACACACTAAACCGCCAGCTTCACGTACGATTAAATCACCCGCTGCGCAATCCCAAGGTTTTAAGCCCATTTCGAAATAACCATCAACGCGACCTGAAGCGACATAACAAAGGTCTAATGCGGCAGAACCCGTACGACGGAAATCGGCTGCTTCATCAATTAAGTTATTCATGATAGCAAATTGAGTTGGCATCAAGCTTGGTTGTTTGAATGGGAAACCGGTGGCTAAAATCGCCCCGTTAAGTTCATTTTGGCTATCTACACGTAAACGCACTTCATTTAATTTTGCGCCTTCGCCACGCACAGCAGTGAATAATTCATTACGAATAGGATCGTAAACCACTCCCACTTCGGTACGGTTTTTTACACGGATAGCAATAGAAACAGAGAAATGTGGCAAGCCTTTTACAAAGTTGGTTGTGCCATCTAGTGGATCAATCACCCATTGAATATCACTGTCTTTGCCTTCTAATGCACCACGCTCTTCACTGATAATTGTATGATCAGGATAAGATTTCTGAATAATTTCAATGATCTCAGCTTCAGCGGCTTTATCGACGCTAGTCACATAATCATTAATACCTTTTTTACTTGTTTGGATGTCATCACGGCGCTCATAGTTTTTAGCAATCACGTTGCCCGCTTTTCGTGCCGCACGAATAGCGATATTTAACATTGGATTCATATTTCCACCAGATTTTAAAGAACAGATAAATAGGTCGCCTATTATAAGGGAGTTTTAGTAAATAGCCAGTTGAAAATGTTTAATTCACGGTTTTTCCCATTTTTTAAAGGAAATTTGCGATCGGTATCGCAAAAATAAAGTAGCCAATTTGGCTTTCTTCTAAAGGACTTTTAAAGTGCGGTCAAAAAAGAAGGCATTTTATGTATAAAGGGATAACCTTATTAGAAACCTTGATTGCGTTATTTATTTTAAGCTTAACGTTAGCGTTTGTATTGCCTAAATGGCAGAAAAACGATCCCAAATATTTTCTTGAAAAAGAGCAACAACGGCTTTATTTTTTCTTACGTAATATTCAAGCGAGGGCAGAAAACTCATCGGCGATTTGGTTTATTTTGGCCAATCGAGATACAGCAAATCAACGTTGGTGTATCACAGCTCAAGTAAAAAGCGATCATTTTTGTGATTGTTTTCATCCCCAGAATTGTCCTAAAAACCTTTATGCGCATTTTTACTATCCTTATTTTGAAGAAAAAACGATGCTTATCGGCCCTAAATTATATCCGTCAGAAGTGGCGGTGAAATTTAATGGGGCCAGAAATACCATGGAAACGAATTGTTTTATGTTACAGGCTGAAGAGCATCGAACATTGTTCTCTTTTTTCAATGTAGGCAGTATTAAATTAAAGTCTGATCAAGCAGCGAGTGCATGTACAAGATGAAACCATTAAAAGGCGAAACATTGGTGAGTTTGTTGATTTCACTTGGCTTATCCGCTTTATTATTGTTATTAGTTGCACAATTTTATGCCCAAACTCAACAGCAAAATCAGCGTTTAATGTTACAACTCAAATTACAGTCTGAATTGCAACGTACCATTCAACTCATCGGTAAAGATCTGCGTCGCGTAGGTTTTCGAGCCGTAAACCAAAAACTCATCGAGGATAATCTGGTTTTATTCGAATTAGACGAAAAGGGTACTTCAATAACCATTGCTCAAGCAGACAATGCACCATCAAATAGTTGTGTCTTGTTTTTTTATGATTTAAATACTAATGGTTGTATTGGTGAAAAATACACAAAAAATACCTGCGTAAATGGCGTTAAAAATGTGGCAAAAAATATCGAAAAAGAGCTATTTGGTTACAAACTTAACGGCAAAATGATCGAAACCAAACAAACTTATAAAAATGCGGTAAATGCAGATTGTCGCTCGGAAGAATGTCAGCGTGCTCTAATGCAATCTACTTGTAATGCTGGTGGTGGATGGACAGATTTATTGGATGAAAAAGAGTTTGAGATTTCTCAATTACGTTTTGATTGGTTAAAGGCAGGGAAAGGGATTGAAATCAAACTCGCGGGAAATCTTGCAACACATAAGCATATTCAATATGAAACTTCGCTTGTGGTGCCTTTATTAAATCAAGAAGAATGATGAAAAAAGGGATTGTGACACTGACGGCACTGATTTTACTTTCGGGCTTATTGGCGCTGATCTTATTATTTGATGAACAGATCTTTGCGTTTTTTCGAGCTCAAATGAGTTTGCGAAAATATTACGTAGAACAGAGCCTTCCTTTACAGAAAATCAGTCAGCAACAACAAACACACATTTGCCAAAACTTGCCTTTAAATGGTACTGAAAAAGTGAAACAAATCTTTTTCGAGTCTTCAGGGGCAGAGGATAAAGTGGCCTATTCTGTTTGGTGTAAACGTGCAGAGTTGTTTAAGAAATCGCCCACAAAAGGCATTAATGAAAATATGCTGCGAGATTTTATTTCCAGCGAAAAACAAGCTGATTTTCAACCGCACTTTGTGAAAGTAGATACTACTTTAACTGTTCAAAAAACACCACAAGTGTATTGGATAACGCAAAGCCAATTAGAAATTAAAGGGAATGTGAGTGGTATTCTGCTAGCAGAAGGAGATTTAAGTTTAATCGGCAAAGGGCGTATTAGCGGTGCTGTGATTACTGGAGGCTCTCTTAAGTTGGAGGGAGGCGTGACGGTAGCTTACGGTAAAGCCGTGGTGACAAAACTCGTACAAGAATATAGCCAATGGCGTTTGGTGGATAAAAGTTGGAGTGATTTGAGTGCGCAAGATCAAAGTGAATAAAGGCATGTCGTTAATGTCACTTTTATTAGCCTTATCGATTTTCAGCGGGTTATTTTTGATTTTTAACCGATGGACGACTGAGCAACGAAAAAGTGCGGTCAGAATTTTTCAAGAATTTCAGGCGATTCAAATCGCTGAAAATCAGGCTCAACGTCAGTTTTTAGGCTTGTCTTGTGAAAATAGCGTAGAACAAAATGGCATTCAATTTGCAATTCAATGCAGTCATCATCAAGTGAATATACGCTATCCTCAAGGTGAATTTTTATTGAAAACCGAGTAAAATAACGCATTGTTTTTGCTTTCAAAAGGGCGTTACTTTGTTCGTTACTTATTATTCAAACCAACCAGAAATTCAAAAGGATATTTTAGTTTCGCTGTTGGAAAATTTACCGCAACATGATCCGTTTCAATCTGACATTGTGTTGGTGCAAAGTCCAGGTATGGCACAATGGTTGCAAATGGAAATGGCTAAAAAACGCGGCGTTGCAGCGAATTTCCAATTCCCCATGCCTTCCAGTTTTATTTGGAAACTTTACGCCGATAATTTGCCGAATGTTTCTACGCAAAACCCTTTTGAAAAAGATTCAACGTTATGGCGATTAATGCGATTAATCCCTACCTTTTTACAGCAAAAAGAATTTGAACCATTAAAAAAATATTTAGCGTCTTCACCTGCATCAGAACAGCAAAAGCTTTATCAATTAAGCCTAAAAGTTGCCGATTTATTTGACCAATATCTCGTCTATCGTCCCGAATGGATTGCTGCATGGGAGGAAAATAACGATGAAAAGATCTTGGCTCAAATTGATCAGCAAAAGCAGGGGCTTTCGGCATTAAATCCTACCTTTCTTTCTCAAATTAAAGGCAATATTCACTGGCAGGGAATTTTATGGCGAGCCTTGGTGGATGATGTTCAACGTGATTTCGGTGGAAAAGCAAAGCATCGTGCTGCACTCAATCAACAATTTTTAGCATTATGTCGTGATCCCAATGCGACACTCAACTTGCCGGAACGTATTTTTATTTTTGGTATTCCAGCATTGCCAACGGTTTATCTCAATATTTTCCAAGGTATTTCAGCTAAAACAGACGTGCATTTATTCTTCAATAATCCATGTCAAGAATATTGGGGCGACTTGCGAGATCTGAGTAAATCCTATTTATTAGAAAGACAGCGTTTCGTGCAAGCAAGTGATGATGTGAAGCCTTTAATTTCAGCCGAGCAAGTGTCATGGGAATCTGCTAACCTTGATTACACCAATCAACAAGAAGAATTGTTCAGCGGAAATCCGCTTTTAGCCTCTTGGGGAAAAATGGGACGGGATTTTCTCTATCAATTAGTGCGAGATGAGGAGAATATTCAAGCTATTTCCCGTGATTACTATGCAGAACTTCCCGAAAAAACGTTGTTAGGGCAGATCCAAAATCAAATTTTGACGTTAAGTCATGGTGCATTAAATGTCGCGAAAAATGACCGCTCTTTGGTCGTGAAATCTTGCCATAGCGCGATGCGAGAAGTTGAAGTGTTGCATGATTATTTGTTGGATTTATTCAATCAGAATCAACATAAACCAAAAGAAGAACAGATTACACCAAAAGATGTGGTGGTCATGGTGGCCGATGTTAACCAATATACGCCTTATATTCAGGCTGTCTTTGGTGCGAATAGTGCGGACGCACCTGTTATTCCATTCTCAATTTCTGACAGTAAATTGTCTGAAAGTGATGTGATCGTGTCGAGTTATCTTTCCCTGTTAAATTTAAGAGAAAGTCAGTTTGGCGCGGAAGAAGTACTGGCTTTATTGGATATTCCTGCTATCCGTGATCGTTTTAACATTGCGCTTGCAGATCTCGAACAAATTCGTGAATGGGTGAAAGAGTCGGGTATTCGCTTTGGTTTAGAAAAACTGCAGAACACACTGAATTTTAATGCGTGGCAGGCGGGGCTTGAACGTATGACTTTAGGCTATGCGATGCGTGAAGAGCAAGGTGTTTGGCAAGACAGCCTTGGACTTGATAGTAGCTATGGATTGAAAGGGCAGTTAGTTGGTGCAGTGAATCAATTTTTTACGGCCTTAAATAAATGGCATCAAGATTTGCAAAAGGCACACAATATTGAAAAATGGCGTGAAAAATTGACCGCACTTTTGATGGATTTCTTTGTGCAAAATGAAGAAACAGCGGATACCTTATTTTATATTCAAGATTGTATCAATGCCTTTGCCGATGATTTGCAGACCGTCAATTTTGAAGAAACCTTGCAAGCGGATGTGATTGCGGAAGTGATGTCTGCTCGTTTAGAAGAAACACCAAACAGCCTTCGTTTCTTAGCGGGGAAAGTGAATTTCTGCACGCTTTTACCAATGCGTTCTATTCCTTTCAAAGTGGTGTGTTTGCTTGGGATGAATGAGGCAGATTACCCACGCAGTCATACACCAAATAGTTTTGACTTGATGCAATATCATCATCAAAAAGGCGATCGTGTTCGTCGAGATGATGATCGTTACTTATTCCTTGAAGCCTTGCTGGCCGCAAGATCTCATTTTTATGTGAGTTATGTGGGTTGTTCAATTATTGATAATCAACCCAAAGAGCCTTCAGTATTGGTGAGCCAGTTAATTGATTATATTAATCATTATTCAGACAATGGCTTGAGAATTGAACAACATCCAATGACGGCGTTTAGCCCAAGTAATTTCCAAAATGAAGGGAAAATTAACCGCTCTTTTGCAAAAAAATGGCTACCGATTGCGCAATTCCAAGAAAGAAAATGTCATGAATTTGTTGTGCCGATGGCAGAAAATCAAGAGCCAATAACGGAAATTGAACTCGATCGTTTTGTGAGTTTTGTTGAAAATCCAGTGAAATTCTTTTTTGAAAAGCAGCTTGGCGTATATTTCCGAGATGAAGATGATCGCATTGAAGAAAGTGAAAACTTTACGTTAAATGGTTTGGATCATTATCGCATTAGTAATGAGTTATTGCATTTAGAGGAAGCGAAATTTAACGATTATTTCGCCAAACAGCGAGTAAAAGGCATCATGCCACGCGGCGAGTTTGCGGAAGTTTGTGCGCAATCCATTCGTGCTGATGTATTGGCTTTTAAAGAGAAAATTAAGGATTATTCTTCACCCCACAGTGAGAGTGTTGATTTTGTGGTGGAAACGGCACAAGGCAGTATTCGCTTGTTTGGCTATATGGAGCCATTATTTGGCGATGAAAATCAGATAATCGAATGGCGATTTGCAAAATATAAAGAGCGTTATCGTATTCGCCCATGGCTCTATTATCTCATTCAACTGGCGACAAAAGAGCAGGCACTGCCACCACGTATTATCGCTAAAGATAAGGATTTAACATTAAAAACAATAGAAAAATCAACCGCACTTGAGAAACTGAAAATGTATGTAGAGGCTTATTTACAAAGCCAGCAACAAATTCAGCTCATTCCAACGGAAAATATAGCGAAGTTTATTGAAAAAGATGAAAGTGCGGTCAAATTTGACAATGTTTTGACGAATATCGAATCCCTTGCGAAAGATGATCCTTATGGCTATGGAAAAGCTGATCCTTATTGGGCGAGGGTGTTAGGGCAAACAGAACAATTTAAATCAGAGAAAGGCCTTTTGCAGTTGGTGAAACAAACCACATCTTGGTTTGGAGAAATGTTGTCTTAAAGCGGATCTTCAGATCGAAAAGATCTTGGATTTTTGATAAGATAATGGCTTAAGAATAATTTTGAAAAGGATCTAAAATGCGTTGTCCGTTTTGTTCAACTGAAGAAACTAAGGTGATTGACAGCCGTTTGGTTTCTGATGGGTATCAAGTACGTCGTCGTCGGGAATGCGGGAATTGTCATGAACGCTTTACCACCTTTGAAACGGCCGAATTAGTGGTGCCAAAAATTATTAAAAATGATGGGTCACGCGAGCCGTTTAACGAAGATAAATTGCGTAGCGGTATTCAACATGCATTAGAAAAACGCCCAGTAAGTTCGGATGATGTGGAAAAAGCCATCAGCCATATTATTATCCAATTACGTGCGACGGGTGAACGAGAAGTACCAAGTCATCTCGTAGGTAAATTAGCCATGAATGAGCTGAAAGAATTAGATAAAGTGGCGTATATCCGTTTTGCGTCCGTTTATTTGAGCTTTGATAATATCAATGAATTTACCAAAGAAATTGAAAGCTTAAAGGATTAATATGAGTGACACCTTTTCCCCTGATGACGTGAAATTTATGCAACTGGCTCTTGAGCTTGCAGCAAAAGGGCAGTACACCACTACGCCGAATCCATCCGTAGGATGTGTGTTGGTTAAAAACGGTGAAATTGTCGGGAAAGGGTTTCATTTTAAAGCCGGTCAGCCTCATGCAGAACGAGTAGCGTTGGCAGATGCCGGTGAGAAAGCGAAAGGCGCAACTGCTTATGTGACGCTTGAACCTTGTTCTCATTATGGTCGTACACCGCCTTGTGCATTAGGTTTAATTGAAGCGGGTGTCAGTCGAGTTGTCGCAGCCATGGCTGATCCTAATCCTCAAGTGGCGGGCAAGGGCTTAAAAATGTTAGCCGATGCAGGCATACCAAGTGCGGTCAATTTATTGAACGAACAAGCAGAAGCTTTAAATAAAGGTTTTCTCAAACGTATGAGAACTGGCAAGCCTTATGTACAGCTAAAATTAGCCATGAGTTTAGATGGCCGAACAGCTATGGCGAGCGGTGAAAGCAAGTGGATCACGGGTGAAGCAGCCCGTGCGGATGTACAAAAAATGCGAGCCAAAGCGACCGCACTTTTATCTACAAGTGCTACCGTGTTAGCCGATGATCCAAGCTTGAACGTGCGTTGGAATCAATTCCCCGACGATCTAAAAGCGGAATATGCTGAAGATACTGTGCGTCAGCCTATTCGCATAATCTTAGATTCTAAAATTCGAGTTCAACCAAGTCATCAATTATTCCGCACCCATTCGCCAGTTTGGCTTGTGGGTTCAATTCCACGAGATATGTCTCTATTCCCTGATTTCTGTGAGCAAATGTTACTGCCAGAAAACTATGATTTCGATCTATTGATGACAGAATTAGGCAAGAGACAAGTGAATTCCATTTGGGTTGAAGTGGGCGCCAATTTAGCGGGAAGCCTGATTGAACAACATGCTGTAGATGAATTAATCATTTATGTCGCCCCGAAACTCTTGGGGGATAACGCTCGAGGATTATGCCAACTCCCGCATTTAGAAAAACTTGCGGATGCCCCATTGTGGCAATTGCAAGAATGTGAAAGAATTGGGGATGATTTAAAGCTCAGTTATTTACCTAACTTATTAATAAAAGAATAAAAATGTTTAAAAAACTTTTCCATTCCGCCCTTTGGGGGCTTGCTGCGGCAGGCGTTATTTTATTTGCCGTTCCTAAGCTCAATAACAGCAGCCTTTTCTCTGCTGATGATATTGTTTCATTCAATAGTGCAGTGAGAATTGCTTCGCCTGCTGTGGTGAACGTGTACAACCGATCTTTTTCTTCTGCCAGCATTAATGATAGCGATCAATTACAGGTAAATAACTTAGGTTCTGGCGTGATTATGACCAAAGACGGTTATATTCTTACCAATAAACACGTTATCCAAAATGCGGATCAAATTGTGGTGGCACTGCAAAACGGCAATATTTATGAAGCGAATTTAATTGGTTCGGATAATTTGACGGATCTTGCGGTATTAAAAATCAAAGCAACCAATCTTTCTACCATTCCGCAAAATAAAGAACGCCAGGTACGAGTTGGTGATATTGCTCTTGCTATTGGTAACCCGTATAACCTCGGTCAAAGTGTTTCCCAAGGGATTATCAGTGCGGTAGGGCGTAGTGCCGTAGGGGATTCTTTAGGTCGTCAAAACTTTATTCAAACAGATGCATCAATTAACCGTGGTAACTCTGGTGGCGCGTTGATTAACTCTGCGGGCGAATTAGTGGGGATCAGCACGTTAAGTATTGGTAAAACAGCCAATGAAATTGCAGAAGGGCTGAATTTTGCGATTCCAATTAGTATTGCAAATGATGTGTTATATAAAATTATTCGCGATGGACGCGTGATTCGTGGTTATTTTGGGGTGCAAAGTGAAATTACTTCTAACTCAAACGGTGGTATCGTGATTACTGGCGTGACCGCCAATAGTCCTGCCGCAAAAGCAGGTATACAAGTCGGTGATGTGATTTTGCGGTTAAATAAACAAGATAACCTCTCTATTCGTGAAATGATGCAAATTATCAGTGATACTAAACCGCATACAGAGGTCATTGTTACCGTTTCTCGCTTAGGTAAAGTAATTGATCTTCCTGTGATTATTGAAGAGTTACCGTTTAATTAAGGATGTATTGTGGAAGTTAAAACCAGCCACTTTTTTGCCTGTTTAGATCGTCTTCGCTTAATTCAGCGTTGGTCATTAATGCGCAATATTGAAAAGGAAAACTTGGCGGAGCATAGCTTGCAAGTAGCCTTTGTAGCACAAGCTTTAGCCATTATTAAAAATCACTTTTTTGATGGTAAAGTCAATCCTGAACGTATTGCAGTGATGGCGATGTATCATGATACCTCTGAAATTTTCACTGGTGATTTACCGACCCCAATTAAGTATTTCAACTCTGAAATCACGCATGCTTATAAAGATATTGAAGCAGCTGCAGAATTGCATTTAATTAGTTTGCTCCCGACTGAATTGCAAGAGAGTTTTGCTCCATATTTAGATAGTGAGCAATTTAGCCCAGAAGAAAAGCATTTAGTAAAACAAGCGGACTTGATTTGTGCGTATATTAAAGCTCAATTTGAATTAGAGCATGGTAACCATGAATTTAAAACCGCGAAAAAACGCTTAGAACATCTAATGGAACAATGGCACAGCCAAGAAATGGATTATTTTTTGCAAGTCTTTTTACCAAGTTTTGGACGCTCGATTGATGAGATTGCGTTATAAGCGCAAATAATAAAGTGCGATAAATTTTGATCGCACTTTTTGTTTGAGGATTATTTCAATGTCGCTAGAATGATCTGTTCTGGATCCACATGTAACCACACATCTTGTCCCACTTTCCAACCATCTTTGCTATGAATGCTGGCACAAAATTCAATTGAGCTGTGCTTTAATTGCACAATGGCTTCTTCGTTTTCTATTGAAAGAATTGTTGCTTGGAAAAGGTTATTTTTTTCTTCTAATGGGGTAGCACTAATTTTCACCCAAGGGGCTTTAAACATCACCATCACTTCTTTTTCAGTAATGAGTCTGAGACGCTCAGCACTGCGCATTGTGATTGAAACATGTAATGGATGAGCTAAATCCTGAATATTTACTGCAACAATGCAGCGGGAGTCAACGATATGTTGGCTTGCCACCTTACCGAAAAATTGATTACGCGCGCTACTTTGTAAGGAGAATTTTGCCGTTGCTGAAAGTAGACTGTTTAGTGGGATCGTCTCATCTTGCAGAATATGAAAAGCGTGTTCCTGTGTTTGTTCGAGCAAATCATAAAGCTGCAGTAAACGCTCGGCATAAGTGGTTAATGAAGTACCGCCCCCATTTTTTCCACCAATATTGCGTTCTAAAAGCGGTTTGGGACTGATTTTATTCATCGCCTCAAGGTGATCCCAAGCACTTTTATAGCTCACTTTCGCATTTTTAGCTGCTTGGTTGATTGAGCCACATTCTTTAATTTCTTTTAAGAGGCGAACACGTTTTGGATCAATAAATAATTCTTGATGAAGTTTGATCGTCAGTAAAATTTCAGTTTGTTTCATCATCTCCTCCTAATACACAATTCTGTTTATTTTACTTGATCTTTAAGTTTTTCTGTATGCTTATTTGAAAATTCAAGTTATAATTTACTCGTAGTATATTTTTTTATATATAGTTTCATTTATATAGGAGATAAATAATGAAATTAACTAAATTTGCAACCGCACTTTTAATTGCAGGCATGGGCGTATCTTTTGCTGCATCAGCAAAAGTGACTGTGTTTGCTGCTGCTTCAATGACTGATGCGTTACAACAAATTGCGAATCAATACCAAACTGAGAAGCCAAATAATACCGTGGTTTTCTCTTTTGCTTCTTCTTCCACCCTTGCAAAACAAGTTGAAGAAGGTGCACCTGCAGACTTATTTATTTCAGCTAGCAACAAATGGATGAAATATTTATCAGACAAAAATCTCACTGTAAAAGAAACTGAAAAAGTATTAGCAGGCAATGAATTAGTATTAATTGCGCCGGCTAAAAGTGCTGTTAATTCAGTGGATATTGCCAAAGGTGAATGGATCAAAGGCTTAAAAGACAGCTATTTATCCGTAGGTGATCCTGCGCACGTTCCTGCAGGACAATATGCAGAAGAATCATTAACCAAATTGAATTTATGGGATCAAGTTAAAGATAAATTAGCGCGTGCGAAAGACGTACGTGGTGCATTAGCCTTAGTTGAACGTGCTGAAGCCCCTTATGGTATTGTGTATAGTACCGATGCGAAAGTGAGTAAAGACGTGAAAGCAGTCGGTGTATTCCCGAAAGACAGTTATAAACCGGTTGAATATCCCGTTGCGATTTTAAAAGATCATGACAATGCGGATACCCGTGATTTCCTTAATTACTTAGAATCGAGCGCAGCGAAAAAAATATTTGTTGAATATGGTTTCTCTGTGAAATAATGAGCTAGACTTTATAAAGAAAGGACAGGCAACTGTCCTTTTTGTTATCTCTAAAGAAATTTCGACATATCGACATATACACAAGGAAATATTTTGCTCTCTTGGTTTCAATTAAGCCCGATGGAATGGGATGCGATTCACTTAAGCATGAGTGTTGCATTGAGTTCTATGCTTTGGAGTTTGCCCTTCGCAATTTTTATTGCTTGGTTAGTGGCTCGTAAGGAATTTTACGGTAAGTCTTTGATTACAGGAATTATTCATCTGCCTTTGGTATTGCCGCCAGTGGTTATCGGTTATTTATTATTAGTCGCCATGGGACGTAATGGATTTATTGGCAAGTATTTATATCAATGGTTTGGCTTATCCTTCGGCTTTAGCTGGAAAGGGGCTGTATTAGCTTCAGCGGTGGTGGCATTTCCATTGGTCGTACGAGCGATACGTCTTTCCTTAGAAAGCATTGATTTTAAATTAGAGCAAGCTGCACAGACGCTTGGCGCTTCGCCTTGGCGAGTCTTTTTTACGATTACATTGCCCCTTTCTCTACCTGGTGTATTGGCAGGTTTAGTATTAGGGTTTGCTCGCTCTTTAGGAGAGTTTGGTGCAACCATTACCTTCGTATCTAATATTGCGGGGGAAACTCAAACCATTCCTTTAGCAATGTATTCGTTTATCCAAACACCAGGCGCCGAAGCACAAACTGCACGCCTTTGTTTGTTTGCGGTGATCCTTTCATTAATTTCTTTATTGCTTTCCGAAGCATTGAGCAAACGGATGCAGAAAAAATTGGGGCAGGGCGATGCTACACATTAATGTACAACAACAATTAGGTCGCTTGACCTTACGTGCGGATCTGCAGTTGCCAACTCAAGGTGTGACGGCTATTTTTGGTTTGTCAGGTTCGGGTAAAACCTCATTGATTAACTTGGTGAGTGGTTTAACTCATCCCGATCAAGGATTTATTCGTTTAAATGACCGCACTTTGGTGGATGTGGAGAACGGTGAGAATCTCCCTGTGCATCAGCGCAAAATCGGTTATGTATTCCAAGATGCGCGTTTATTCCCGCATTACAATGTCAAAGGCAATTTACGTTATGGCATGAAGAATGTCAGCCATGAAGATTTTGACTATATCGTTCAGCTACTTGGTATTGAACCGTTGCTCAAACGCTATCCGCTTACTTTATCAGGCGGAGAAAAACAACGTGTGGCGATTGGGCGAGCCTTATTAACGGATCCTGATATTTTGCTGATGGATGAACCGCTTTCTGCTTTAGATGTGCCTCGCAAACGTGAGCTTATGCAATATTTGGAAAGCTTATCCAAAGAAATTAATGTGCCGATTTTATATGTGACGCACAGTTTGGACGAATTATTACGTTTGGCCGATCGCGTTGTGCTGATGGAAAATGGCAAAGTGAAAGCCTATGACACCTTAGAAAATGTCTGGAACAGTCCGTTATTTGCCCCTTGGAAAGGTGAATCGGAGCAGAGTAGTGTGTTGGCGTTGCCTGTCTATTTGCATAATCCAACCTATAAAATGACCGCACTTTCTTTAGGCGAACAACAGCTTTGGATTAACGAAGTGCATCATCAAGCGAATGAAAAAGTGCGCGTCTGTATTTATAGTTCCGATGTATCACTCACTCTCAGCAAGCCAGAGCAAACGAGCATTCGTAATATCTTACGTGGGCAAATAGTACAAATCGTTCCGCAAGAGAATCGCATTGACATTGCGGTGTTGGTGGAGGGGCATAAAGTTTGGGCAAGTATCAGTAAATGGGCGTTTAATGAATTGCATTTCGCTCAAGGCATGGATGTTTATGTGCAAATAAAAGCCATTTCAGTCGTATAAAGTAAAAGTGCGGTCAATTTCAAAACAGTTTTAAAATTGACCGCACTTTCTGTTTAGGTTTACTTACCTAAGTTATCAAAGAATTTCTTCACACCATCTAAAAAGCTTGAAGATTTCGGACTATGCGATTTTTGTCCTTTCAAACTTTCTTCCAGTTTTTCTAATAATTCTTTTTGTTCTTTATTTAAGTTCACCGGTGTTTCAATCACTACGCGACAAATAAGATCGCCTGCGTAGCCGCTACGAGTAGAGCTCACCCCTTTACCACGCATACGGAAGAGTTTGCCTGTTTGGGTTTCAGGAGGGATTTTGAGTTTCACTTTACCGTCTAAGGTTGGGACCTCAATTTCACCACCTAACGCAGCCATTGAGAAACTGATTGGCACTTCGCAGTAGAGGTTGTTTCCATCACGTTCGAAGATATGATGTTCTTTAACGTGAATCACCACATATAAATCGCCTGCAGGTGCACCATTTTCGCCCGCTGCACCTTCGCCGCTTAAACGTAATTGGTTGCCGGTATCCACACCTGCTGGGATCTTAACAGAAAGGTTTTTCTTCTTGTGAACACGACCTTCGCCATGGCAGCTTTTACATGGTTTTTCAATTTTCTTACCAGAACCATGACAAGTAGGACAAACGGCTTCGGTTACGAAGAAACCTTGTTGACGACGAATACGACCAGAACCATGACAGCTTGGACATGTTTCAACTTTTGAGCCTTTTTCTGCACCAGTGCCATCGCAGCTATCACAGTGAGCAAGCGTATTGATTTGGATGTCTTTGGTTGTACCTTTTACGGCTTCTTCTAACGTAATTTGGATGTCATATCGTAAATCTTCACCGCGAACTACACGCTGACGACCACGTCCGCCACCGCCAAAGATATCGCCGAACATATCACCAAAAATATCACCAAAATCAGCGCCGCTGAATCCACCACTGAAGCCACCGCCTCCCATGCCGCCTTGTTCAAAGGCTGCATGACCGTATTGATCGTAAGCAGCACGCTTTTCTTTATCGCCTAAGATTTCATAGGCTTCTTGGATTTCTTTAAATTTTTCTTCTTTGGCTTTATCACCTTTGGTTCTATCAGGGTGATATTGCATGGCGAGTTTTTTGTAAGCACGTTTAATTGCTTTTTCATCTGCGCCACGTTCAACACCAAGAACGTCGTAATAATCTTTCTTTGCCATAATGTTTCCGTATTTTTATTTGCAAATATTTTGTCATTTCTGACCGCTTACATTCGCTATTTTTAGCAATGTGGGCAAATTGAAATGTAAATATCCACTTTTCCATTTGGATAATATTTTTCAAAATCCACGTTATAAGCACGTTTTAATAAGCCTTGCTTTTCTTTATTCCAAATATGTTGCCACGTTTGAACTACTGATTTATAAGTCGTAGGGAAGATTTCATACCAAGTCAGATCTTCAATTTCAATGGTTGAAAAACTGCCTTCAGGTTTACTTTCTTGAGCAACAGCAACATCATAATAGCCCGTAAAATCCGATTCGTAATTCAGATAAACACCATAATAAGGCTCATTTTGAGGCAATTTGGTAAAATTATTCTGCCAAAGCTGTCCAATCTTTTCTGCGGGATTTTCCTTTGTGTTATGCGTACGAATTTTAGCAAGTGGATAAAGTGTAAGTGGCATAACCATTACTTAAATTTACAAAATTCTGGGTAAATTTGACCGCTTGTAACATACTCCCTTCTTTAGCAAAGAGGGGCGGGGGGAGATTTGGCAGAAGTAAATTTAGCTCATAAGAAAATTTGATATCGCTATCAAATCACCCCTCCCCCCCCCCTCTTTTCTAAAGAGGGGAACTTGTTAGATACACCAAAAGGGCGTGTTTCCACGCCCTTTGTTTATGGTAAGAAGAGCGGTGAATTATTTATTGTCTTTCACTTCTTCAAACTCAGCATCAACAACATCATCATTTGGATTGCTACTTTGAGCTTGTTGTGCATCACCTTGTGGTTGTGCAGCTTGAGCAAGTTTTTGAGCCACTTCTGCAAGTGCTTGAAGTTTAGCTTCGATTGCTGCTTTATCTTCACCTTTCGCTGCAGTTTCTAAATCGCTTAATGCGCTTTCAATTGCGGCACGATCTTCAGCTGGAACTTTGTCACCTGCTTCTTCTAATTGTTTACGTGTGCTGTGTACAAGGTGATCTGCTTGGTTTCGCGCTTGTACTAATTCTTCAAATTTACGGTCTGCTTCAGCATTTGCTTCTGCATCACGAACCATTTGTTGAATTTCTTCATCACTTAAACCCGAAGAGGCTTTGATGGTGATTTGTTGTTCTTTACCTGTACCTTTATCTTTCGCAGAAACGTGGATAATACCGTCAGCGTCGATGTCGAAGGTTACTTCAATTTGTGGCATACCGCGTGGAGCAGGGTTAATACCTTCAAGGTTGAATTGGCCTAAAGACTTATTCGCTGATGCTTGTTTACGTTCACCTTGTAACACGTGAATGGTTACTGCACTTTGGTTATCTTCTGCTGTTGAGAACACTTGTGATTTCTTAGTTGGAATCGTCGTGTTTTTCTCAATTAAGGTAGTCATTACACCACCCATGGTTTCGATACCTAAAGATAACGGTGTTACGTCTAACAATAATACATCAGTTACATCACCTGCTAATACACCACCTTGAACTGCTGCACCGATAGCAACGGCTTCATCTGGGTTCACATCTTTACGAGGTGCTTTACCGAAGAATTCTTCTACTTTTTGTTGTACTAATGGCATACGGGTTTGACCGCCCACTAGAATAACATCATCAATTTGTGATGCACTTAAACCCGCATCGTTTAATGCCACTTTTACAGGCTCAAGTGATTTCGCCACTAAATCTTCTACTAAAGATTCTAATTTAGCGCGAGTTAATTTGATGTTTAAGTGTTTAGGACCTGTTGCATCTGCAGTGATGTAAGGTAAGTTCACATCAGTTTGTTGTGCAGAAGAAAGTTCAATTTTCGCTTTTTCGCCCGCTTCTTTTAAACGTTGCATTGCAAGTGGGTCATTACGTAAATCAACGCCTTGTTCTTTTTTGAACTCATCTACTAAGTAGTTGATTACACGGTTATCGAAGTCTTCACCACCTAAGTGAGTATCACCGTTGGTTGCCAATACTTCAAAGGTTTTTTCGCCACCTACTTCATCAATTTCGATGATAGATAAGTCGAATGTACCACCACCTAAGTCATATACTGCGATAGTTTTGTTGCCTTGGCCTTTATCTAAACCGTAAGCTAATGCTGCTGCTGTTGGTTCGTTGATGATACGTTTAACTTCTAAACCAGCGATACGACCTGCATCTTTTGTCGCTTGACGTTGAGCATCGTTAAAGTATGCGGGAACAGTGATTACTGCTTCAGTTACTGGCTCACCCAAGAAATCTTCTGCAGTTTTCTTCATTTTTTTCAATACTTCTGCAGAGATTTGTGGAGGCGCAAGTTTGTCACCTTTTACATTTACCCATGCATCACCGTTGTCTGCTTTGGTGATTTCAAATGGCATAATGTCGATATCACGTTTTACTTCAGCATCGTCAAAACGACGACCGATTAAACGTTTAATTGCAAATAATGTATTTTTCGGGTTGGTCACTGCTTGGCGTTTTGCCGGTTGACCCACTAAAATTTCGTTATCATTTGTATAAGCAATAATTGACGGAGTAGTGCGATCACCTTCTGCGTTTTCAATTACGCGTGGTTTATCACCATCCATTACTGCCACACAAGAGTTTGTTGTACCTAAGTCAATACCAATAATTTTTCCCATTTTGTTACTCCTAAGTAAATTTTAAATTCGTTGTAAATCATTACGATGAATAAGATGTGGATACTTTTCCGCATTTCAAGAGGCAAGATTTAAATTTTTTCTTCCTTTTAAAGTGCGGTCATTTCCGTTCTTGTTTCACAAAATAAGTCCAGCTGAACAAAGTTCAAGGGGGAAATATAAAATTATTTTGAAAAAATAAGAAAAAATTTGTGTTTTGTGGTAAATTGTCGACAATTTTAATCATCTATTAATTTAACAAAGGAATCGAAATGAAAAAATCAGTCGTAGCATTAGGTGTGATTGTGGCTCTCGGTGCGGTAGGTGTCGGTGGGGCTTGGTTTACCGGGGAAAAAGCACAAACTGAATATTTACGCCAAATTGAATTAGCAAATAAACAAGCTCAAGCTTTAGGCTTATCTGATTCATTTAAAGTTGTTTATCAAAATAAACAGTTTGAACGCGGTTTCTTTACCTCTCAAGTAGAAGATGAAGTGGTTATTTCTTTACCTAAAGAAGGGAAAGTATTCACTATTCCCCTTTCAACGAAACTTTATCATGGACCATTCCCACTCGATCAATTAACCAAATTTAATTTCATGCCAGTAATGTTTTCAGCACAAGGTGTGATTGGTAAAAATGAAACAACCCAACCTTTATTTGATTTACTTAAATCAGATAAACCTGTTCAATATCAAGCCACTACTAGCTATAACTTATCGACAAAAGGTAAAGTTGAATTAGCGGGGGGGGAGCTAACTGATCCAGAGTCACCAAGAACTAAAGTCACTTGGTCAAATATCAATATGGGCTTTGATGTCAATAAAGATCTCGCTGGCAAATATGATATGACCTTAAATGAAGTGAGTGCTACCGTCTTGAATGAAGTGAGTGCTACCGTCTTGTCAGAAGTTATGGAGAAACACGATAGCGAAGATATACCTAAATCAATCACAATGAAAATGAAAGGCATGAAAGTCGAAGGCTCATATAATCCAACTAAGTGGGCTTACATTTATACGGGGAAAGCTACTTCTTTAGTTGACAGTTTTGAAATGGCTACGCTCGATTATGCTGGAAAAGAGAGCACTGTAGTCCAAAAGGGTTTTAAAGCAATATCTGATATTTCACTCGACGGCGATTTCGTGAGTGCTAAAAGTGAAAATACGGTAGACTCGATAGCTATTGATGGGAAGGATTTTGGAAAATTAACTTACAATAGCGAGTTAAATCATATTGAAGCAAATGCGGCTAATGCGTTAATTGAAGCACTCTTCACCGTCTTCAAATCAGTCAGTGATGATGAAAATGCTAATCAGGAAATGGTATCTGAAATTTTAAGTTCATGGGCTGAAAATCATGGTATGGCTATTTTTAATAATCAGCCTCAAATTAAACTCAACCCTATTTCAATTTCAAATAGTCAGGGTAAAGTCTCATTAGATTTAAATGTGGCGTTAGCGAAAGATCCGAAATTTGATTTAATGGCGGGGAGTTTATATAAACAATTTACGGATTTTGCGTTAAATATTCACGTAGATAAAGAAATGGTTGAAAAAAATCTTGCACAATTTGTACCAGAAGAAGAGAGAGCTTTGATTAAAGCACAAATTGAAGAGCAAGCTAAACAAGCGGCAGCACAAAATATTGTGGTAAATAATGATAAAAATGTGACGCTTAACTTAGTGCTTGAAAAGGGCGAACTTAAACTTAATGGTCAAGTGATTCCAGAAGAGCAAGTTCAAGGCGTGTTATTTATGTTAATGATGGGTGCAGCAGCGCAAGGTCAGTAATTAATGATTAAATAATGAGAAAGGAGATAAAGTGATTTATCTCCTTTTTTATTTGGTCGGGATTATTTGATTTTTAATCTAAACGCGCCTTTAAATACCCGTCATAATCGGGGATATCAATATTGATTTCTTGATCAAATAAGCTTGATGTTAACAGAAAATCGGCTGTACTTTGATTGATCGCAATGGGAATATTCCAAACGGTTGCAATACGTATTAAGGCTTTTACATCAGGATCATGGGGGGCCGCATTCATCGGATCCCAAAAGAAAATCATCATATCAATCTTTTTCTCAGCAATCAGTCCGCCAAGTTGTTGATCTCCACCCATAGGGCCACTCAATAGCGAAGTTATTTTTAGTCCTGTTTCTTTCGATAAAAGATGGCCTGTCGTGCCCGTTGCATAGAGCTGATGATGGGTGAGCACGGATTTATGTTTTTGAACCCAAGTAAGTAAATTTTGCTTACAACTATCATGAGCTACTAAGGCTATATGCTTATAGGAAAAGATTCGGCGAGTAGTGGTGTTCATTATTTTTCCTTGGACTAAATGAAAAATCTTTATTGACGCTTTAAATTAATCTTAGTCAGCGCTATCATATTAATAGGCAATAAGTATCAGAATTGTACTAAAATAATCGTACGATTGACAATCTGCATAAAAATAATACGGGTAAATGCACCAGTATAATGAAAATTTACTATCTTTATTATAAAAAATCTTATAAAATTTACAACATTTGTTAAATGTTTGTAACATGGATGCAAGCTTAATTTTCATTTTCGCGTTTGGTTATGAACCAAATTTTATTTTCACTCAGTAAAAATAAGGAAAGACTATGTCAGATACCTTAGTAAACGATATTGACCCAATTGAAACGCAGGATTGGCTGTCAGCAGTTGATTCATTGATTCGTGCAGAAGGCGTAGAGCGTGCGCATTACATTATGAATCAAGTAATTGAACAGGCTCGTAACGGTGGTGTGAATATTGCTAAAGGTGGATTTACTACCCCTTATGTCAATACAATCCCCGCTTCTGAGCAACCTGTATATCCAGGTGATAAAACGATTGAGCGTCGTATTCGTAGTGCTGTTCGTTGGAATGCTATCATGGCGGTATTGCGTGGACAGAAAAAAGATCTTGAATTAGGTGGCCACATTTCAACTTACCAATCTGCAGCAAGCATGTATGAAGTTTGTTTTAACCACTTCTTTAAAGCGGCGACAGATAAGAATGGCGGTGACTTAGTCTTCTTCCAAGGCCACGCAGCGCCAGGTATGTATGCTCGTGCATTTGTTGAAGGTCGTATTACTGAAGAACAAATGAATAATTTCCGTCAGGAATGTGAACCAGGTAAAGGCCTTTCTTCTTACCCACACCCGAAATTAATGCCTGAATTCTGGCAATTCTCTACGGTATCTATGGGACTAGGTCCAGTGAATGCTATCCGTTCTGCTCGTTTCTTAAAATATTTAGATAATCGTGGTTTAAAAGACACTAAAGATCAAAAAGTGTATGCTTTCCTTGGTGACGGTGAGATGGATGAAATCGAAGCAAAAGGTGATTTAACATTCGCAGCACGTGAAGGCTTAGATAACTTAATCTTCGTTGTAAGCTGTAACTTGCAACGTTTAGATGGTCCAGTAACGGGTAATGGCAAAATCGTTCAAGAATTAGAAGGTTTATTTGCTGGTGCGGGTTGGGAAGTGATCAAAGTCATGTGGGGTAGTGGCTGGGATAAATTATTTGCAAAAGATACTAGCGGCAAATTAACCCAATTAATGATGGAAGTGCTTGATGGTGACTATTTAACCTTCAAATCTAAGAATGGTGCATATGTTCGTGAACACTTCTTCGGTCGTTATCCAGAAACTGCTGCATTAGTGGCTGATATGACAGATGATGAAATCTGGGCATTAAGACGTGGTGGTCACGATTCAGAAAAACTTTATGCCGCATTCCATAAAGCGCAAACTGCAGGTAAACCTGTTGTGATCTTAGCGCACATGGTTAAAGGTTATAAAATTCCTGAAGCAGAAAGTAAAAACACTGCGCACCAATCTAAAAAAATGTCGATTGAGAGTTTAAAATCTTTCCGCGACCATTTCCAATTAGATATTAAAGATGAAGATATTCCTAACTATCCGTACATCACATTCCCAGAAGGTTCGGAAGAGTACAATTATCTTCACGGCAGACGTAAAGCGTTAAACGGTTACTTACCAAAACGTTTACCAAAATTTACGACCGAATTTAAAGTGCCAGCATTGGAAGAGTTTGCGCCATTATTGGAAGAGCAAGCGCGTCCAATTTCAACTACAATGGCATTTGTACGTTTCTTAAATACCTTATTGAAAGATAAAAATATTGGTAAACAAATTGTGCCAATTGTTGCTGATGAAGCGCGTACTTTCGGTATGGAAGGTTTATTCCGTCAAATCGGAATTTACAACCCGCATGGTCAAAACTATGTGCCTTCTGACCGTGAGTTAGTCGCTTACTACCGTGAAGCGAAAGATGGTCAAGTATTACAAGAAGGTATCAATGAATTAGGTGCGGCATCATCTTGGTTAGCGGCAGCGAACTCATACTCTGTAAATAATCTTCCGATGATTCCATTCTTTATCTACTACTCAATGTTTGGTTTCCAACGTGTGGGTGACTTAATGTGGGCAGCGGGTGACCAATTAGCTCGCGGTTTCATGATCGGTGGTACTTCTGGCCGTACAACATTAAATGGTGAAGGTTTGCAACACGAAGATGGTCACAGCCATATTCAATCTCTGGTTATTCCTAACTGTGTGTCTTATGACCCCGCTTACGTTTATGAAGTGGCCGTTATCCTACAAGACGGTATCAACCGTATGTACGGTGAAAAACAAGAAGATGTGTTCTATTACATCACCACATTAAACGAAACTTACGAACAACCAGCAATGCCAAAAGGCGCAGAAGAAGGTATTCGTAAAGGTCTTTATAAATTTGAAACCGTTGAAGCGAAAGGCAACAAAGGTCATGTTCAATTATTAGGTTCCGGTGCTATCTTCCGTCACGTTCGTGAAGCGGCACAAATCCTTGCAAATGAATATGGCGTAAGCTCTGACGTGTATAGCGCACCTTCATTCACAGAGGTGGCGCGTGAAGGTGCAGATGCCGTACGTTGGAATATGCTACACCCAACTGAAAAACCACGTGTTCCTTACATTGCTCAAGTAATGAATGATGCACCAGCAGTTGCGGCTACTGACTACATGAAGTTGTTCGCAGAACAAGTTCGTGCCTTCATTCCAGCACAAAGCTATCACGTATTAGGTACTGACGGTTTCGGTCGTTCAGATAGCCGTGAAAACTTACGTGAACACTTCGAAGTGGATGCGCGTTATGTTGTGGTTGCAGCATTGCATGAGCTTGCAAAACAAGGCAAATTTGATGCGAAAGTGGTCGCTGATGCAATCGCAAAATTTGGTTTAAAAACTGAAATTTTAAATCCACTTTACGCTTAATAAAGAATATCCTGTGTGTGAAAGCACACAGGATCATCTACAAATAAAGTGCGGTTAATTTTAACTGCGTTTTTTAAAGGTAAGATAACATGTCAAAACAAATTCAAATTCCTGATATCGGTAGTGATGAAGTTACCGTAACAGAAGTGATGGTGAAAGTAGGTGATACCATTACAGCTGATCAAAGTATTATCAATGTTGAAGGTGATAAAGCTTCAATGGAAGTACCAGCACCAGAAGCTGGTGTAGTAAAAGAAGTATTAGTAAAAGTGGGTGATAAAGTCACAACTGGCACCCCAATGCTTGTTTTAGAGTCAGCGGATGCGGCAGCGCCTGCTCCAGCTGCAGCAGCATCTGCGCCGGCAGCCGCACCAGCAGCTGCAAGTGTAGTTGAAGTGAATGTACCAGATATCGGTTCAGACGAAGTAAACGTGACTGATATTATGGTGAAAGTAGGCGATACCGTTGAAGTAGACCAATCAATCATCAATGTTGAAGGTGATAAAGCCTCAATGGAAGTGCCTGCTCCGGTTGCTGGCGTAGTAAAAGAAATTTTAATCAACGTGGGCGATAAAGTTGTTACTGGTAAATTAATCATGAAATTTGAAGTAGCGGGTGCAGCACCAGCCGCAGCGCCTGCTCAACAAGCTTCAGCGCCTGCAGCAGCACCAACAGCTTCAGCCATTAAAGAAGTGAATGTACCAGATATCGGTGGCGATGAAGTTAATGTAACTGAAATCATGGTTGCAGTTGGTGACAGCGTTTCTGAAGACCAATCTTTAATTACCGTTGAAGGTGATAAAGCCTCAATGGAAGTGCCAGCTCCGTTTGCGGGTGTGGTAAAAGAAATTTTAGTGAAATCAGGTGATAAAGTTTCAACTGGTTCATTAATTATGAAATTTGAAGTGGCAGGCGCAGCACCCGCTCCTGCAGCAGATCTGGCAGCGGCAGCTCCTGCGCCTCAAGCAGCATCTGCAGCAGCGCCGGCAGCACAATCAGGTAATGTATCTGGTTTAAGCCAAGAACAAGTTGTCGCAAGCGCAGGCTATGCACACGCAACACCGGTGATTCGTCGCTTAGCGCGTGAATACGGTATTAACCTTGATCGCGTAAAAGGTACGGGTCGTAAAGGTCGTGTTGTGAAAGAAGATATTCAAGCTTACGTGAAAACTGCTGTTAAAGCGTTTGAAACAGGCACTGTATCTTCTGCAGCTGCGGGTAATGGTGTGGCAAATGGTGCGGGCTTAGGTTTATTACCATGGCCGAAAGTTGACTTCAGCAAATTTGGTGAAGTAGAAGAAGTTGAATTAAGCCGTATCAACAAAATCTCCGGAGCGAACTTACATCGTAACTGGGTAATGATTCCACATGTTACTCACTTCGATCGCACAGATATCACCGATTTAGAAGCATTCCGTAAAGAACAGAACAAAATTGTTGAAAAACAAAAATTGGATGTGAAAATTACACCTGTTGTGTTCATTATGAAAGCGGTAGCAAAAGCATTAGAAGCGTTCCCACGTTTCAATAGCTCGATCTCTGAAGACGGACAAAAATTAACACTTAAAAAATACATCAATATTGGCGTAGCGGTAGATACACCAAACGGTCTTGTTGTACCTGTATTTAAAAACGTGAACAAAAAAGGTATTATCGAACTCTCTCGTGAATTAATGGAAATCTCCAAAAAAGCACGTGACGGTAAACTTTCAGGTTCTGATATGCAAGGTGGTTGTTTCACCATTTCAAGCTTAGGTGGTATTGGTACAACTCACTTTACACCAATCGTAAATGCACCTGAAGTAGCTATTTTAGGTGTGTCTAAATCAGAAATGCAACCGGTATGGAATGGTAAAGAATTTGAGCCACGCTTAATGCTTCCATTATCATTATCTTTCGACCACCGTGTGATCGATGGTGCTGATGGTGCTCGTTTCTTAAGCTATATCAATGGCGTATTAGCTGACTTACGTCGCTTAGTGATGTAATTAACGCAGTAAGATGTGAGTGATTAGGCTCACATCTTACAGAAAGGATCGCAAGTGCGGTCAAAAATTTGAACGTTTTTACGAGGTAAAAATGAGTAAAGAAATTAAAACCCAAGTTGTGGTACTTGGTGCTGGTCCAGCAGGTTATTCAGCGGCATTCCGTTGTGCGGACTTAGGTTTAGAAACAGTACTTGTTGAACGTTATTCAACATTAGGTGGGGTATGTTTAAACGTAGGTTGTATCCCTTCTAAAGCATTACTTCACGTAGCGAAAGTAATTGAAGAAGCAAAACACGCAAACAAAAACGGCGTGTATTTCGCCGAGCCTCGCATTGATTTAGATGAAGTGCGCGCAGGTAAAGAAGCGGTTGTGGCGAAATTAACAGGCGGTCTTGCAGGCATGGCTAAACAACGTAAAGTAACCGTTGTTGAAGGTTTAGCGGCGTTTACCGATCCACATACATTAGTGGCACGTGATCGTGATGGTAAACCAACCACAATTAAATTTGATAATGCGATTATCGCAGCGGGTTCTCGTCCAATTCAATTACCATTCATTCCACATGAAGATCCACGCGTTTGGGATTCAACGGATGCACTTAAATTAAAAGAAGTACCGAAAAAACTTTTAATCATGGGCGGTGGTATCATCGGTTTAGAGATGGGTACTGTATATGATGCATTAGGTTCTGAAGTTGAAGTGGTTGAAATGTTTGACCAAGTAATTCCTGCGGCAGATAAAGATGTGGTGGGTATTTATACCAAACAAGTTGAGAAAAAATTCAAGTTAATGCTTGAAACTAAAGTGACTGCAGTTGAAGCAAAAGATGATGGTATCTATGTTTCAATGGAAGGTAAAGCATGCAACGACACTAAACGTTATGATGCAGTATTAGTCGCAATCGGTCGTACGCCAAACGGTAAATTGATTGATGCAGGTAAAGCAGGCGTTGAAGTGGATGAGCGTGGTTTCATTCATGTTGATAAACAAATGCGTACCAATGTGCCTCACATCTTTGCAATCGGTGATATCGTTGGTCAACCAATGTTAGCTCACAAAGGTGTGCACGAAGGTCATGTTGCGGCAGAAGTGATTGCAGGACAAAAACATTACTTTGATCCAAAAGTCATTCCTTCTATTGCTTATACTGAACCAGAAGTGGCTTGGGTGGGTAAAACTGAGAAAGAATGTAAACAAGAAGGTTTAAACTACGAAGTGGCTAAATTCCCTTGGGCAGCTTCTGGTCGTGCGATTGCTTCAGAATGTGCTGAAGGTATGACTAAATTAATCTTCGATAAAGATACTCACCGTATACTTGGTGGGGCTATCGTAGGTTCTAACGGTGGTGAATTATTAGGTGAAATCGGTCTTGCGATTGAAATGGGTTGTGATGCAGAAGATATCGCATTAACTATCCATGCTCACCCAACACTTCATGAATCTATAGGTCTTGCAGCTGAAGTATTTGAAGGTTCAATTACCGATCTTCCAAATGCAAAAGCGAAGAAAAAATAATCAATTCTAATCTTTTTAAGGGCGGCTCATTGAGCCGCCCTTATTTTTTTGAGATCTCACTCACAAAATTGCATAAAAATTCAATAAAGACTGGCGAGCATAATGACTTTTTGGTAGAATCCACCCAGTTTTTTTTATATTTTTTTATTATTTGAAAGCGATGTTAAAGAAGATTTTGATTATTGTAGGGTTGGCTGTATTAACAACAGCCTGTTCTAACGGTCCTAGGCATGCCCATAATGGTGTAATTACAGAGACTGATGATGTGGAGCTAACAGGGTTAATTGCTGGTTTAGATGGAAAAAAAGGTGGACTTCACCCTAAATTAAGAACAAACCGTCCTAAATCTGGTTTAATTGGTGATAAAGCACTTGATCAAGTTTATGACGAATGGGTGGGAACACGTTATAGAATGGGAGGAACTACAAAACGTGGTATTGATTGCTCTGCATTTATGCAAACAGCTTTCCTTGATGCTTACGGTATGGAACTGCCACGTTCAACTTCAGAACAGCGTTATTTAGGTCGTCAAATCCAAAAAAATGAATTGCGTAAAGGCGATTTAGTATTCTTCCGTCGAAATAACCATGTAGGTGTTTATATTGGTAACAACCAATTTATGCATGCAAGTTCAAGCCAAGGTGTAACAATTAGTTCATTAGATGAAGATTACTGGGCAAGAACCTACACACAATCTCGTCGTGTGATGTAATGACAATTTTGTTTCAACAAAAAAGTGCGGTTAATTTTAACCGCATTTTTTCTTTACGTAGATCATTTATTGGCTTAAGCCGCAAATTTCATTAAGTCTCTTCTTGGTTTCATTTGATGGATGGTATTCGTTACCGTGCCAACTAATGGAAGGTTTGTCCATTGTGTTGTTTTAATATTTTCCACTTTAGAATCTAATGCCATGAATACAAATTCATTACCGCTTACGCCGGCAAATTCATAAATATGGAATTCATCTTGTTTTTCTAATACTACAAGATCACCAATGAAAAGGCTGTCATTTTTTTCAACCACTAACATATCGCCCATTTCAATTCCCCAAGCAAGCATATTCGGATTGGTAACACGAATGAAGCAAGTTTGTTGTGGACGTTTTATGCAATAAAGGTTGAGATCTAATTTTTTATTAAATGTCGATTTACTTTCAACATCATTGAAAAATGGCATAGGATGATAAGAAAACGTCATATCATTTTGTGCAACTGTATTTGCGTAGTTCATCATCTTGTGTTCCTTTTAGTTAGTGTATTTTTAATCATTGGTTGTTTATACAGGTGCAATATACTGTAGTTAAATACAGTATGTCAATAGGGCATAGAAAAAATTTTTTTATAGGCGGAAATTTTAGAAAAAATTCATTCCAATCTTAAAAAGTTCAATTTTTTAACAAAATAATAAAGAAAAAATTTTCTTTTAAACAAAATTTAAGCTATCTTTACTCTGTTTCGGTGGATCGTAACGATCTGAGGTTCAACTTAATCTTCATTTAAAACTATTATGAATACATCACGTTTATTTCATTTTTTGTTTCAAGGTAATTTGGTAAAACGAATTGCTATTGGTTTGGTACTCGGGATCCTTGTTGCGTTGGTGAATGAGAATGTAAAAAATTCAGCAGGTATAGATCTTGCATCTAGCTTTGGTGTGTTAGGTCAAATTTTTGTGAAAGCATTGCGTGCAGTTGCACCAATTTTGATTTTCTTCCTTGTTATGGCTGCACTGGCTAATAAGAAAGTGGGTTCTAAAAGCAATATGAAAGAAATTGTCGTGCTTTATCTTGTGGGAACTTTCTTAGCCGCTGTTGCTGCGGTAGTGGCAAGTATGGCATTCCCATCAGATGTAGCGCTTGCGGTAAAAGAAGATGCGAGCTCTGCGCCTCAATCTATTGGCCAAGTGATGCTTGCTTTAGTATTGAACGTGGTTGATAACCCATTAAATGCAATTTTCAAAGCAAACTTTATCGGTGTTTTAGCGTGGTCTATCGGTTTAGGTTTAGCCCTTCGTCATGCATCAGATGCAACAAAACAAGTGGTGGCTGATTTTGCAGAAGGCATTTCTAAAATTGTTCACGTGATTATTTCATTTGCACCTTTCGGTGTATTCGGTTTAGTAGCTGAAACATTATCTGACAAAGGCTTATCTGCGTTAGGTGGATATGTTCATTTATTATTCGTGTTAATTGGTACAATGTTATTTACAGCCTTTGTACTTAACCCCATTCTCGTTTATTGGAAAATTCGTCGTAATCCATATCCATTAGTGTGGACTTGTGTACGCGAAAGTGGTGTAACTGCATTCTTTACGCGTAGTTCTGCAGCAAACATTCCTGTAAACATTGAATTAGCAAAACGCTTAAATCTTGATGAAGAAACCTATTCTGTGGCGATTCCATTGGGTGCAAATATCAATATGGCGGGGGCGGCAATTACCATTACTGTATTAACGCTAGCAGCTGTTCATACATTAGGTATCGAAGTCTCTTTCATTAGTGCGCTGTTATTAAGTATTGTTGCTGCGCTTTGTGCGTGTGGAGCGTCTGGTGTGGCAGGTGGTTCATTATTGTTAATCCCATTAGCTTGTAGCTTATTCGGTATTAATGATGACATTGCAGCTCAAATGATCGGTGTCGGTTTTGTTATCGGTATCTTACAAGACTCAACAGAAACTGCACTTAACTCTTCAACTGATGTACTATTTACTGCGGCAGTATGTATCGAAGAAGAGCGTAAAAACGGTTAATTAAATTCATCTAACAAGGCGGGCAATTGCTCGCCTTTTGTTTTTAAGGGAAAGAGAATGACACTTTTAATTCAGCAAGCAAAATTTGAACTTCATCAAAAACAGGCCTTAAACTTACCGCACTTTGCGATTGAGCCACAGCAATATTGGGTTGTGGTGGGGAGCAATGGGAGTGGGAAATCGGCGTTTGCTTTAGCCTTGCAAAATGAGTTGCCTTTACAGGAAGGGGAGTACCATAATTCCTTTAAACGTGTTCACTTCTTTTCTTTTGAAAAACAACGAGAAATTCTTGAAGCGACATTAAAGAACTTAAATAACGATGATACCGATCCCGATTTTTTTGGTCAAACAGCAAGAGAAACCATTTTAAATGGTAGTACGGCGCTTACTTTTTGTGAACAAATTGCAGAAAAATTAGGAATTACTTATCTCTTAGATCGTTTCTTTATCAAACTTTCTACTGGGGAAACGCGTAAAGTGTTATTGGTACAAGCGTTATTACAAAAGCCTGATTTGTTGATTTTAGATGAGCCTTTTGAAGGGCTAGATCAACAATCTGTGCAAGATTGGATGACGATGTTAAACGAACTGAAAAAAGAATGTGCAATTGTTCTAATTGTTAATCGTTTGGCCGATATTCCTGCTGAAGCGACTCATTTAGCCATGTTGGAAAATTTAGAGTTAGTATTAGAAGGTGAACGCCAATTCATTGAGCAACAAAGTATTTATCAACAATTAGTTTATGCGGAACAGTCTGTTGATGTAGCTTTGCCTGAGCCAGCCTCACCATTACTAAAATTGCCTGAAAACCAACCGCACTTTGAGCTTAAAAATGTCACGGTCCAGTATGGCGATAAAGTCATTTTGGAGCAGTTAAACTGGGTTGTTCAGCCAAATCAAAATTGGTGGATTAAAGGACCTAATGGCGCAGGAAAGTCTACGTTACTTTCGTTAATTACAGGTGATCATCCTCAAGCATTTGCGAATCATGTAGTGATCTTTGGTAAACAACGTGGATCAGGTGAAACCATTTGGGATATTAAACAAAAAATTGGCTACGTAAGCAGCCAACTGCATTTAGATTATCGTGTGAATTGTTCCGTGCTAGATGTCATTATTTCAGGCTTTTTTGATAGTATTGGGATTTATCAACAAGTGCCAGAGGCAATTCGTTTAAAAGCCATGCAGTGGTTAGCTCGTTTAAATCTGACTCATTTAGCCAAAAAGCCATTTCGTTCACTTTCTTGGGGACAGCAACGTTTATTGCTCATTACTCGTGCGATGGTGAAATATCCACCTGTTTTGATTTTAGATGAACCTTTTCAAGGGCTTGATGGATTAAATCGCAAGCTCGTAAAAAATTTTATTGAGCAACTGGTCAATAATAGTAAAACCCAACTTTTATTTGTCTCTCATCAAGATTTAGATGCCCCGAATTGCATTACGCATCTTTTTGAATTTATAAGAGAAAACGATAAATATATTTATATACAAAGTGCGGTCTAATTTGATAGACTTTTCTTATATTTCCTCATCATTAAGGAGCAATCTATGGAAGGCTTATCTATTGCCGCAATCGTCTTTATTGTATTAGCCGTTGTTGTGCTATTTTCGGCACTTAAAACCGTACCGCAAGGTTACAACTGGACGATTGAGCGTTTTGGGCGTTATACCCACACCTTAATGCCGGGCTTGAACTTTGTGGTGCCGTTTGTGGATCGTGTTGGTCGTAAGATCAATATGATGGAACAGGTATTAGATATTCCCTCACAAGAAGTTATTTCTAAGGATAACGCGAACGTATCCATTGATGCGGTTTGTTTTGTACAGGTGATTGATGCTCGCAGTGCAGCTTATGAAGTAAATCATTTGGAACAAGCAATTATCAATTTAACCATGACCAACATTCGTACTGTATTAGGTTCGATGGAGTTGGATGAAATGCTTTCTCAACGTGATTCCATTAATGGCCGTTTATTGGCAATTGTGGATGAAGCGACCAATCCTTGGGGGATTAAAGTCACCCGTATTGAAATTCGTGATGTGCGTCCACCACGTGAATTGATTGATTCCATGAATGCACAAATGAAAGCGGAACGTAATAAACGTGCGGAAGTGTTGGAAGCGGAAGGTATTCGTCAGGCGGAAATTTTACGTGCCGAAGGGGAAAAACAAGCCCGAATTCTGAAAGCGGAAGGGGAGCGTCAAGAAGCTTTCTTACAAGCAGAAGCGCGTGAACGTGCGGCAGAAGCGGAAGCGAAAGCAACTCAAATGGTGTCAGAAGCGATTGCTAGCGGTGATACCAAAGCAATCAATTACTTCATCGCACAAAAATATACAGAAGCCTTAAAACAAATCGGTGGTTCACCGAATAGCAAAGTGGTTATGATGCCGCTTGAAGCCGGCAATTTAATCGGCTCGGTAGCGGGCATTGCCGAACTGTTAAAAGGCGACAAAAAAGCATAATTTCCTAAAGTGCGGTTAAAAATGACCGCACTTTTTCTCTCAAGGAGTTGATATGGCAGGTTGGTTGACAACTTGGTCGGTGTGGCATTGGTTAGTATTAGGTTTTGTATTATTAATCGCTGAAACCCTCGTACCTGGCGTATTTTTATTGTGGTGGGGCTTGGCCGCGATTGTGGCTGCTGGCGTGATGGCGTTGGTGCCAAGTTTATCCTTAACCGCTTTAGCCGTTTTTTATGCGATTTTAGCGATTATTCTCTCGCTGCTTTGGTGGAAATACCAACATAGCAAAGATAATCAGGATCAATCACGTACAACCTTAAATCAACGAGATCATACTTTGTTAGGTAAAAAAGGCACGGTATTAGAAATCGGTTCTAACGGGATTGGTCGTGGTGCCTTTGGCGATACCACATGGCGTATTCAAGGCGAGCATTTAACAGTGAACGATCTTGTGGTAGTAGAACGCGTTGATGGCATCACATTGTTAGTGAAAAAGGTCACAGAATGAATCATTTAATTATTTTTGCACATCCCAATAGCCAAAAAAGTTTTGGTCGCGCCATCGTGGATCGCATTGTAAAAGCAAGCCAACAGCTTGGTGTTGAAACCCATTTGCGCGATCTTTACACCATGGAATTTAATCCGATTATTTCCTTTGAAGAATTACAATCGGCCAATAAAGGGATTATTCCGGTAGAAATTCAGCAAGAGCATGAGTTTATTCGCCAAGCAGATTTGATTACGATGGTTTATCCTTTATGGTGGATGGGTTTTCCTGCAATGCTAAAAGGCTATTTGGATCGTGTATTAAGCCATGGTTTTGCTTATAAAACAGAAAATGGTGAATCCAAAGGTCTGCTTCAAGGTAAAGTGATGCAACAATTTATCACTATAGGGAGTAGCGTAGCAAAATATCAAGAATACGGCGTGGATAAATCTCTTAATCATTGTTTGATCAATGGTTTATTTAATTATTGCGGTATCGAGAATGTGGATTACACTTTATTCGGTGATATTCATATTATCGATGATGTTGCTCGCCAAGCGATGCTTGACGAAGCCGCCGAAAAAACAACGGCAAAATTGACCGCACTTTTAGCTCAATCGTGAGCACAATCATAGGAAAGCAACAGATGTCAGAAACTCAAGTGAATAATTTTTCTTTAATAAGCCGTCTATTTGGCAATTTATTTTATCGCAGCCCTACAGATCCAATTTTGAGTGGGGTATTTGATTGGCTGCAGCAACAAGGTTTAAGTCAAGTGTGGGCACTTTCTACGGATAAAGAAAGCAAAGCGGCCATTGATAATTTACAAATGAAAATTGATTTAACGTTGCTTGATCAAGAATATCAAAAATTGTTTGGTCCAAACGGTAACGTACCAACGGCTATTTCAAGTTATGATATGGATGTGCAACGTTTTGTGGATTTTCGTCATGCGCGTAATGTGCCTGAAGCAGAGAATGTTGATCATTTCGCCTTGTTATTGCTTACGGCTTCTTGGTTAGAAGACAACACGGAATCGCTATCTGCTCAACAAGATTTATTCGGTGATTTCTTATTACCTTGTGCAGCGAAATTCTTAACCCAAGTAGAAACTTATGCAACGCTTCCTTTCTATCGCTCATTGGCATATTTAACCCGTGAAATTCTTGCGGCAATGGCTGATGAGTTAGAGGAAGGTGAGTCGTTTTCATCAATAGAATAGATCTCTAAAAGAGATTTTTAGATGCCAATAAAAAAGCCCCGCGAATCAAAACGCAGGGCTTTTATTTAATAGAAGATCAATTATTCTTCAGAAGTTACATCTTCAGTGCCTTCGTCTTCATCATCCACATCACAAACACGTTCAAGACTGACTACGTGCTCATCTTCTGCGGTACGAATTAAACGAACCCCTTGGGTGTTACGGCCAACGATACTGACTTCACTTACACGAGTACGCACTAAGGTACCCGCATCGGTAATAAGCATAATTTGGTCGGTTTCTTCTACTTGTGTCGCGGCAACGACTTTACCGTTACGTTCGCTCACTTTAATCGAAATCACCCCTTTGGTATTACGGGATTTGGTTGGGTATTCGCTTAATTGCGTGCGTTTACCGTAACCATTTTGTGTCGCGGTAAGAATTGCACCATCATTTTTCGGTACAACTAAGGAAACCACTTTATCGATGTTGAGATCGAGGGTTTCTTCTGCATTATCGTCAGAAACCTCTTCAATTTCGACCGCACTTTCATCGTCAGCGATGTCGTTGGTGAGAGCGAGTTTAATACCGCGTACACCTGTTGCTAAACGCCCCATTGCACGTACTGCGCTTTCAGCGAAACGTACCACGCGACCTTGAGAAGAGAACAACATGATTTCGTTAGAACCGTCAGTGATATCCACACCGATTAATTCATCTTCATCACGTAAGTTCAAGGCGATGATTCCGCTTGAACGTGGACGGCTGAATTCAGTTAGCGCAATTTTCTTCACAATACCGCCAGCGGTTGCCATGATAACGAATTTATCTTCTTCATAAGCAGAGATTGGTAGGATTGCGGTGATACGCTCGTTTTCTTGTAACGGTAGAATATTTACAATCGGACGACCACGCGCACCACGGCTCGCTTGTGGTAATTGATAGACTTTCAACCAATATAAGCGGCCACGGCTCGAGAAACAGAGAATTGTATCGTGAGTATTCGCCACTAAGAGTTTTTCGATGAAGTCTTCATCTTTCATCTTCGTTGCGGATTTACCTTTACCACCACGACGTTGTGCTTCGTAGTCGGTAAGCGGTTGATATTTCACATAACCTTCGTGAGAAAGGGTCACTACCACATCTTCTTGAGCAATTAAATCTTCTAAATCAATATCACCGGAAGCGGCAGTAATTTCGGTACGACGTTCGTCAGCGAATTGAGCACGTACTTGTTCAAGCTCTTCACGAATCACTTCCATCAAGCGCTCAGGGCTGTTGATGATGTGGAGAAGTTCTGCAATTTTAACCAATAACTCTTTGTATTCATTGATCACTTCTTCGGTAGCAAGACCGGTTAAACGGTGCAAGCGAAGTTCTAAGATTGCATCAACTTGTTCTGGAGAAAGATAGTAATCAGAACCTTGAATACCAAATTCAGCCGCTAATTCAGCCGGACGTGCCGCCGCATCAAGCAAGCCTAAAATGTCGTTATTCAGTTTCCAAGGGCGAGAGATTAATTTTTCTGCCGCTTCTTTACGCTCTTTCGATTGACGGATGATGTCGATGATTTCATCGATATTTGATGTTGCAACCGCTAAACCTTCTAAAATATGGGTACGCTCACGGGCTTTGCGTAATTCAAATAAAGAACGGCGAATCACCACTTCGCGACGGTGCATCACAAAGGCTTCAATGATTTGTTTTAAGTTGAATAAACGTGGTTGACCGTGATCCAAGGCCACCATGTTGATCCCGAAGGTCACCTGCATTTGGGTGAGGGCATAAAGGTGATTTAAAACTACTTCACCCACCGCATCACGTTTGATGTCGATTTCAATGCGGATCCCTTCTTTGTTCGAAAGGTCGATAATATTGCTGATACCTTCGATTTTTTTATCTTTGATAAGCTCAGCAATTTTTTCCACTAATTTCGCTTTGTTCACTTGATAAGGCAATTCGGTCACGATGATTTGCTCTTTGCCTTTATCCGTTGTTTCTACGCTAGCACGAGCACGAACATACACTTTGCCGCGCCCCGTGCGATAAGCTTCTTCAATTCCTTTACGGCCATTAATTAATGCCGCTGTCGGAAAGTCTGGGCCCGGGATATATTGCATTAATTCATCAATGGTGATGTTTTCGTTATCAATATAAGCCAAGCAGCCATCTAAAACTTCATTTAAGTTATGCGGTGGAATGTTGGTTGCCATCCCCACCGCAATACCGGAAGAACCGTTTGCTAAAAGTGCCGGAATACGGGTCGGTAGCACGTCTGGAATCATTAATTCGCCATCATAGTTTGGCGAGAAATTCACGGTTTCTTTATCCAAGTCAGTTAATAACGCTTGGGTGATTTTTTGCATACGGACTTCGGTATAACGCATTGCCGCTGGCGCATCACCGTCGATTGAACCGAAGTTACCTTGCCCATCTACCAACATGTAGCGCAATGAGAACGGCTGTGCCATACGCACAATGGTGTAATACACCGCAAAATCACCGTGCGGGTGATATTTACCGATTACATCACCTACCACACGGGCAGATTTTACGTATTTTTTGCCGGCAGTGATGCCAGATTGATCCATGGAGAAAAGCACACGTCGATGCACCGGTTTTAAACCGTCACGCACATCAGGCAAAGCACGCCCAACAATCACCGACATGGCGTAGTCAAGGTAAGAAGATTTGAGTTCTTCTTCAATATTGACTGGGGTAATAGAGGAATGGATTGAATCCGTCATTTTTATTCCTTTTTTGATCAAAAAATTGTGACGGATTATAGCATAAATTTAAGCGTTTTTGTGTGAAAAGTGCGGTTGATTTTAAAGCGTTTTTTTAATGCGGAAATAAATAAGGCAGACATTAAGTCCGCCTTATGATTGAGAAAAAATCGTCTATTTCCAATTTTCTCGTTTGGCTTTTTGTAATTTCGCATAGGCACCAAGTAAAGCTTGGTGTTCTTTGAAGTTTTCAAGCGTTTCATCGCTGGCTGGCAAGTTATAGAACGGGTTACCTTTTTCCGCCACCGCAGCCCAAGCTTGTTGAACGGCTTCTTTGCCATACATTCTTTCAAATACACTGCGATATTGTTGTGGATCGCGAGTATTGTCTAAATGTAATTCAATGATGCTGATTAAGGCACGATAGTAATTTGCACGCTCTGGTGTAAACACCGAGCTGTTCATATTCATCGTCCAGTTTGCCCAATCTAAGGCTAATTCTAATTCACCTAATGCTAAGTAAAGCATGGATTTAAGTTCACCAACACGTAATGTTGTCCAACCGGTTGCTTTTGGTGCAACGATACCGATAAATTCGCGAACGCGTGTGGCATCGTCAATATCTTGCTCATCTAATTCTGCTAATAATTCTTCATAAGTTTCAGCATCATGATGATGGTGCGGTAGATCCAATAAGATCTCACGCCAATCCATACCCATATTATTATTGGCATAAATGAGGTCATCAGCAGGATAGATATCAGACATGCCTGGTACGATAATGCGGCAAGCATAAACGTCTAAATGGTTGTAATCCATGATATAGACTTCTTTTTCCTCTGCATTAAAGATTGCCATCAAGTTTTCATATTCTTCTTGCGTTGAACCAGAGAAATCCCAATCTACAAATTCATAATCTGGCGTATTTTTAAATAAATCCCAAGAAATTAAACCGCTAGAATCAATAAAGTGTGTTTCAAGGTTAGCATGCTCCGCCACATCATCATTATTGAATGATGGAGGCGAGAATACATCGAGATCTTTTAAACTGCGACCTTGTAAAAGCTCCGTTACGGTACGCTCTAATGCCACTTGGAAGTTTGGATGTGCACCAAAAGAAGCAAAGCAAGTGCCGTTATTTGGGTTGAGTAATACCACGCAAATGACAGGATATTTGCCACCTAGTGACGCATCAAAGGCATAAATAGGGAAGCCTTCTTCCTCTAATTTTTCAATAGAGGCTTGAATAGATGGATAGCGATCCATCACGGATTTTGGAATTTCAGGAAGACTGATTGCTTCTGCAATAATGCGATTTTTTACGTAACGTTCAAAAACTTCTGAAAGCCCTTGCACTCGTGCTTCATTTTTTGTGTTACCGGCAGACATTCCGTTAGACACATACAAATTCGCAATGATACTTTGTGGAATATAGACGGTTTCTTGATCGGATTGACGCACATAAGGCATCGCGACAATACCGCGATCGTAATTACCAGATTGCAGATCCACAAGCAATTCTGGGGTTAGTTCTTGATTTGGATCGAAATAATCCCATAAGTAATCATCTAAAATCCCTAGTGGTAAAAGGGCTTCATCTTCAATAGGAAACCATTTTTCAGTGGGATAATGGACGAAATCGCTATTGGCAATCTCTTGCCCTAAATAGAAATCGGCAAAGAAATAGTTGGTGGAAAGACGTTCGAAATATTCACCTAATGCAGATGCTAACGCAGCTTTTTTGCTCGCGCCTTTACCGTTAGAGAAACATTGTGGGCAATCTTTATCACGAATATGTACAGACCAGACATTTGGCACAGGATTAAGCCAAGAGGCTTCTTCGATATTGAAACCAAGTGCGGTCAATTTTTGTTGAAATTTTGAAATACTGTCTTCAAGTGCGGCATCTTTGCCGAGAATAAATGTTTGTTCGTTCATAATTGTTCCTGTTATAAAAAACTTTCGGATCATAGGGGAGTTTGAGATGCTAATCAAGCATAAAATTTATACGCTTTAGCGCTTGTTTTCCTTGATTTTTAAGGGTAAATTAGCTTGGCGCAGAAAGGCGTTTTCTGTGTAGGTAAAATTATAAACAAATCAATCAATTGGGAGACATCATGGCTCAAGGATTTTATGAATTAAAAGTGGCTAAAGACGGACAATTTATGTTCAACTTAAAAGCAGCAAACGGACAAGTTATTTTAACTAGCGAACTTTACAAAACAAAAGCATCAGCTGAAAACGGCATTGCATCAGTGCAAAAAAATGGTGTGGATGCGAAAAACTTTGAATATCGCGTAGCGAAAAATGACAAACCTTACTTCATTTTAAAAGCGGCTAACCACCAAGAAATTGGTCGTAGCCAATATTATTCTTCTCAAGCTGCAGCAGAAAAAGGCGTTGAGTCTGTAATGAATAATGCATCTTCTGCAGTAATCAAAGAAGTGACAGAATAATCATTCTGTTCTGATTTCTTTAAATGCACCTGCCGGCTCTAAAAACGCCGGCATTTTTGATCGCGCTTTCTCTGGATTCAGTGTTAAGGGATAAGTTCGTTTTTGGGCAACGATTACAGTAAGCGGAGAGCAGAGCGTACTCTTTTCTTGTTTTATGGCTAGTCTTTCTTCTGCAATCACATCAAAATTTAATAACGATAGCCAGTCAATGACTCGCCAAGTAGCATATTGTCGGAATTTAAACTCACCTAATTTCGGTTTGAAAAGTAATGGACTCATCGGATTAAATAACGTGATGAAAATCCAGCCGTCATCCTTTAAAACACGATGTGCTTCACGCAATATTTGATGAGGATCTTGCGCAAAATTTAAGGTGTTTGCCAACAAGCAGGCATCCATTTCTTTTTCAATAAAAGGCAAGGCTAACGGCGATGCTTGGAGCAAGCTATCACTTTCATTTAAAAGTGCGGTAGAAAAATGCACTGTTTTTTCAGCTAAGACAATTTGGTGACGTAAAGGCAAGTCAAAGGCGATTTCACCACTTAAAGCACCGATTTTCAGAATTTGATAGCCTAAAATTTTTGGTGTCCATTGGGCAAAATAATCGGTTAATACGTTACAATAGGCTTCACCTTGTGGTAATGCTTGCCAACTTTCAGGTGAAAGAAGTGGTTTGTGCCATTTGGCTTTCCAATTCAATGTTAATCCTATTTTCATAAGGTAATTTATGCTAGTTCCTATTCCTGCGCTCAATGATAACTATATTTGGCTTTATAGACGAGAAAATTTCCCCGTAATTGTGATCGATATCCCAGAAATAACCCGTTTAATTCCGTATTTAGAATCCCATAAGCTAGGCGTAGAGGCGGTGTTATTAACCCATAATCACGATGATCATGTGCAAGGTGTCGCGGCGTTTAAGCAATATTATCCCAATGTGCCAGTTTTCGGTCCAACAGAATGTGCAGATAAAGGGGCAACCGATATCGCGGATAGGGGAGTGATTGATACGGCACATTATCATATAGAGGTTTTACCAAGTGGTGGACATACGGCAGGGCATGTCAGCTATTTGGTGGATGGGCATCTATTTTGCGGCGATGCGTTATTTTCTGCGGGCTGTGGTCGCGTGTTCACGGGAAATTTTGCTCAAATGTTTGAAACCATGCAGCGTTTTAAGCAATTACCGAATGAAACCGTGGTTTGCCCGGCTCATGAATATACGCTGGGTAATTTAGCTTTTGCGGAAACCGTATTGGCGGATAAAAGTGCGGTCAAAAATCAACGTGTTTTGGTGGAACGTTATCGAGCAGAGGGTAAACCGAGTTTGCCAACAACGATTGGATTAGAGAAACAAATTAACCCGTTTTTACAAGCAAAAAATTTAGACGAATTTACACAATGGCGTTTAGCGAAAGATAAGTTTTAACTCATTTTAGTTATTTGTTTGAGTTTTTTCTCTTGAAATTTGCTCAATTCTCAACAATTCATTAAAATAGCGAAACTTTTACTTTCTACTTAAGCCGCCTATTCATAAAAGTGCGGTTGTTTTTATTAGGTTTTTATGACCCTTCTTGTTCTAGGCATTAATCATAAAACAGCTTCTGTCGCTGTTCGTGAGAAAGTCGCTTTTTCTGAAGAAAAGCGGCAGCTTGCCTTACAACAAATTCACCAACAAGATTTGGCTGAAAGTGCGGTTATTCTTTCTACCTGTAACCGTACAGAGATTTATCTTCACCATCGTCAAATTTCACCCCAAGAGTGTAAGCAATGGCAAACGAACTGTATAAATTGGTTTGCTAACATTCATCAGCTTTCTGTAGATGAATTAAATAAAAGTATTTACACACATCAAAATCAACAAGCAGCAAATCATTTAATGCGCGTGGCGTGTGGTTTGGATTCATTAATTTTGGGCGAGCCGCAAATTTTAGGACAGGTGAAACAAGCGTTCCAAATCAGTGAAGATTATTATCAAGCGGCGAATATTCCACTTTCAAGCACGCTTTCTCGTTTGTTCCAAAAAACCTTTGCAACAGCAAAACGAGTGCGTACTGAAACCAATATTGGTGAAAGCGCTGTATCGGTGGCTTATGCGGCTTGTAGCCTGGCGCGTCAGATTTTTGAATCTTTACGTGAACTACAAATTTTGCTTGTTGGGGCAGGGGAAACTATTGAATTGGTAAGCCGTCATTTATTACGCCACGGCGTAAAAAAATTGATGATTGCTAACCGCACTTTATCTCGCGCTGAACAGCTGGTGGAAAACTTAGCGTCTAATACACCGATAGAGGTGTATTCTCTTGAAGAGTTGCAAACACCTTTAAATCAAGCGGATATTGTCATCAGCTCAACAGGCAGCCCGAATGTTTTAATCACCAAAGCGATGGCTGAAATTGCGGAAAAAGCACGCCAATTTAAACCGACTTTGATGGTGGATATTGCGGTACCGCGTGATATTGATGAAAACGTCTCGGAATTAGAAAGTGTGTATCATTACACCGTGGATGATTTGCAAGATATTATCCAACGCAATCTTTCTCAACGTGAGCAAGCATCAGAGCAGGCGCAAGATATCATTACACAAGAATGCACGGATTTCTTTGAGTGGTTGAAGGTTCATCAGTTCTCCAATTTGATTCGTCATTATCGTGATGAGGCAGAGAATACTCGCCAAGAATTACTCGAAAAAGCCTTACACCAAATTCAACAAGGCGAGAATGCTGAAAAAATTCTGCAAGAATTGAGTTATAAATTAACGAATAAACTCATTCATGCGCCAACCCAAACCATGCAATCCATGATGAGATCGGGTAATGCAGAAGGGTTGCATGCCTTTTCAAATGCGTTGCATTTAACCCATCCTTTAAATGAAAAAAACGATTAAATTTTTGACCGCACTTTTCAGTAGCGCATCGTTACTGATGAGTGTGCCAGCCCTAGCGGAATACCGAACTTTTGATGATGGCAATATTACTTACGGAATTTTTCAAGCAAAGCCCGAAGAAGTACAGCTACATTGGAAAGATGCCGAAGGTAAAGATTATCAAAGTTTAACGCGTCTCAAAAATGCCTTAGAGCCTAGCTATAACGTGAAAATGATCATGAATGCAGGCATTTATAGCATGAATAACACGCCAGCGGGATTATGGATTGAGCATGGAAAAGAGCTCAATGCGTTAAATACAAAATCAGGCAAAGGTAACTTTCATGTACAACCCAATGGTGTGTTTGCCATTGCAAAAAATAAGCCCTACATTTTAACAACAGCGGATTATCAGAAAAGCAAACTCAAGCCGGATTTTGCGTTGCAATCAGGCCCGATGTTGATTATTCATGGCAAAATGAATTCGCAATTTAAAGCAAATCTAGAAAGCTATCATAAGCGTAATGCAGTGTGTTTGACGAAGCAAAATGAATTACTATTTTTGATGACGATAAAAGGTGAGCCTAATCTTTATACCTTGAGTCAAGGTTTGCTTAAAATTGGTTGCCAGGATGCTTTATATCTTGATGGAACCATTTCTAATTGGTACATTCCAGGGCAATTTAGCTCTTTGCATTGGAAGCATTTTGTGGGAATGATCTCCGTTCTTGATGTGAACAAAAAATAGCAAAAGCGTTTTATTTATAATCAACTAAATCAAAAAATCCGTTTTTTGCAAAAAAATGATTGACGAGAATAGGTCAAATCAGGATAATACGCCCCGCAAAGCCGATAAGGTAAAGCAAATGATGGCTACATAGCTCAGTTGGTTAGAGCACAACACTCATAATGTTGGGGTCGCAAGTTCGAATCTCGCTGTAGCCACCAAATTTGCGGGACTGGCGAAATTGGTAGACGCACCAGATTTAGGTTCTGGCGCCGAGAGGTGTGTGGGTTCAAGTCCCTCGTCCCGCACCATTTATCAGCTTGTAGTCAAATAGTAGTTGGGGTATCGCCAAGCGGTAAGGCACCGGGTTTTGATCTCGGCATCCCTAGGTTCGAATCCTAGTACCCCAGCCATACTATCTAAATAAAATCTTCTTTATTTCCAATCAAAGAATTTCAGTTGGGGTATCGCCAAGCGGTAAGGCACCGGGTTTTGATCTCGGCATCCCTAGGTTCGAATCCTAGTACCCCAGCCATCTTATTTTCTCTATTTTTTTATATAATAAGTAATAATTTAGGCAACTTCAAATCGATTAAAAAAAACTATTTTAAAGGTTAAGAGTAGACAAAAATTGTCCACTCTTTTTTGCAAACTCAATTTATCAATAAATGAAATGAGGGAATGTAAAATGAAATATTTTGAGGTTGAGTTAGAAAATCCTGATGAATTTTTAAAACTACAAACAGAAGATTTTGTGAAAGCTAATCGCTTGCTACTAAGGAAGATAATCCAGAGCGTTACAGTCTATGAAGAAAACTTCGTCATATCCTTTAAATCTGGCATCGAATTGGAAGTATGAGTCTCATTCCATAACTTTTATATTGAACATATCATCTTGTTGTGTTATACTATAAATTGATATAAACAAAGATGTAGGAGGAACCGAAACTATGACAGCCTCAATGCGTTTAAGATAAGCTGGCAATAAAAAAAGCAGAATCTATACCCGATGATAGGCTTTTTTGTTGTGCTTATTTATACGATATTGAGCATTCATTAGTTACGGTGAGGATATTGGTTATTTAACTATACCTTTATTTAACTATGTCTTTAATATGAATGTTTCCAAATTGTATGTATGCAGACCAAAAGCCACATTGTGGGGTTTGGCCTGCATTTTTTATTGCCTAGAATGCTATTCAAAATAGAAATTCAAGCAAAATAATATGCAGGAGATAATATAAATGGAAAAATACAACAATTGGAAACGAAAATTTTATGCAATATGGGCAGGGCAAGCAGTATCATTAATCACTAGTGCCATCCTGCAAATGGCGATTATTTTTTACCTTACAGAAAAAACAGGATCTGCGATGGTCTTGTCTATGGCTTCATTAGTAGGTTTTTTACCCTATGCGATTTTGGGACCTGCCATTGGTGTGCTAGTGGATCGTCATGATAGGAAGAAGATAATGATTGGTGCCGATTTAATTATCGCAGCAGCTGGTGCAGTGCTTGCTATTGTTGCATTCTGTATGGAGCTACCTGTCTGGATGATTATGATAGTATTGTTTATCCGTAGCATTGGAACAGCTTTTCATACCCCAGCACTCAATGCGGTTACACCACTTTTAGTACCAGAAGAACAGCTAACGAAATGCGCAGGCTATAGTCAGTCTTTGCAGTCTATAAGCTATATTGTTAGTCCGGCAGTTGCAGCACTCTTATACTCCGTTTGGGATTTAAATGCTATTATTGCCATCGACGTATTGGGTGCTGTGATTGCATCTATTACGGTAGCAATTGTACGTATACCTAAGCTGGGTAATCAAGTGCAAAGTTTAGAACCAAATTTCATAAGGGAGATGAAAGAAGGAGTTGTGGTTCTGAGACAAAACAAAGGATTGTTTGCCTTATTACTCTTAGGAACACTATATACTTTTGTTTATATGCCAATCAATGCACTATTTCCTTTAATAAGCATGGAACACTTTAATGGAACACCTGTGCATATTTCTATTACGGAAATTTCCTTTGCATTTGGGATGCTAGCAGGAGGCTTATTATTAGGAAGATTAGGGGGCTTCGAAAAGCATGTATTACTAATAACAAGTTCATTTTTTATAATGGGGACCAGTTTAGCCGTTTCGGGAATACTTCCTCCAAATGGATTTGTAATATTCGTAGTTTGCTGTGCAATAATGGGGCTTTCGGTGCCATTTTATAGCGGTGTGCAAACAGCTCTTTTTCAGGAGAAAATTAAGCCTGAATATTTAGGACGTGTATTTTCTTTGATCGGAAGTATCATGTCACTTGCTATGCCAATTGGGTTAATTCTTTCTGGATTCTTTGCTGATAAAATCGGTGTAAATCATTGGTTTTTACTATCAGGTATTTTAATTATTGGCATTGCTATAGTTTGCCAAATGATAACTGAGGTTAGAAAATTAGATTTAAAATAAACAATATTGGAGGAATATTTATGTATCTTATTTTCATGTAACTCTTCCTGCTAAAATCGCAGGGTTTTCCCTGCATACAAGCAAATGAAAGCATGCGATTATAGACAGGAGGAAATGTTATGGAATTAATATTAAAAGCAAAAGACATTCGTGTGGAATTCAAAGGACGCGATGTTTTAGATATAAATGAATTAGAAGTATATGATTATGACCGTATTGGTTTAGTAGGAGCAAATGGTGCTGGAAAAAGCACTTTACTCAGGGTACTTTTAGGAGAATTAACTCCCCCAGGATGTAAAATGAATCGTCTGGGTGAACTTGCCTATATTCCCCAGTTGGACGAAGTAACTCTGCAGGAGGAAAAAGATTTTGCACTTGTAGGCAAGCTAGGTGTTGAGCAATTAAATATACAGACTATGAGCGGTGGTGAAGAAACAAGGCTTAAAATAGCACAGGCCTTATCGGCACAGGTTCATGGTATTTTAGCGGATGAACCTACGAGCCATTTAGACCGTGAAGGAATTGATTTTCTAATAGGACAGCTAAAATATTTTACAGGTGCACTGTTAGTTATTAGCCATGACCGCTATTTTCTTGATGAAATAGTAGATAAAATATGGGAACTGAAAGATGGCAAAATCACTGAGTATTGGGGAAACTATTCTGATTATCTTCGTCAGAAAGAGGAAGAACGTAAGAGCCAAGCTGCAGAATACGAACAATTTATTGCGGAACGTGCCCGATTGGAAAGGGCTGCGGAGGAAAAGCGAAAACAGGCTCGTAAAATAGAACAGAAGGCAAAAGGTTCTTCAAAGAAAAAAAGTACTGAAGACGGAGGGCGTTTAGCTCATCAAAAATCAATAGGAAGTAAGGAAAAAAAGATGTATAATGCTGCTAAAACCCTAGAGCACAGGATTGCGGCCTTAGGAAAAGTAGAAGCTCCGGAAGGCATTCGCAGAATTCGTTTCAGGCAAAGTAAAGCATTGGAGCTCCATAATCCATACCCTATAGTCGGTGCAGAAATTAATAAAGTATTTGGGGATAAGGCTCTGTTTGAAAATGCATCTTTTCAAATTCCGTTAGGAGCAAAAGTGGCGTTAACTGGTGGTAATGGAATCGGAAAAACAACTTTAATCCAAATGATCTTAAACCATGAAGAAGGAATTTCTATTTCGCCTAAGGCAAAAATAGGTTACTTTGCACAGAATGGTTACAAGTACAACAGTAATCAGAATGTTATGGAGTTTATGCAGAAGGATTGTGACTACAATATATCAGAAATTCGTTCAGTGCTAGCATCTATGGGGTTCAAACAGAACGATATTGGAAAAAGTTTATCTGTTTTAAGCGGTGGAGAAATTATAAAATTGTTGCTTGCTAAAATGCTCATGGGTAGATATAACATCCTAATAATGGATGAACCCAGTAACTTCCTTGACATACCAAGTTTAGAGGCTTTGGAAATACTAATGAAGGAGTACACCGGAACTATCGTGTTTATCACCCACGATAAACGATTACTCGAAAATGTAGCAGATGTAGTTTATGAAATTAGAGATAAGAAAATAAATCTGAAACATTAAATTTAAGGTAGTCGCTGGTCAGTATAGTCTGTTCTGGTTGGCGACTCCATTGTTAAAGAGTATAAAGACTTTAGATTTTATGAATATTAAAAATAGGAACAGTCAATTGAACTGCTCCTATTTTTCTGCTAAATATATTGTAGTTTTCTTATATGTATAATGATAGATTAGCGGATTCTCATCTACGGTACTTACTTCAAATATGAAGAAGTGATCGCGGTTATCTCTGGACTTTTCCTTATTGAGGACAAAGTAATTCTTACGTGAAGTCGCCATTGTTTTTAGGATATCATCAGTTAGGAAGGTCAATGGAATATTCATGTTAGAGTAGCGGTAGAAGTCACGTTCAAAATCTTGGTAGCTCTCGCTATAATAGTCCATTTGTAGGTGATTACGCTGAAACTCAAGCTGATTCATAGAGCACCTCCTCGACAAGTTCAATACTAATAATGTCTTTTAATTTCAAATTGATGTGACCTGTTGTAGTTTTTATCAAAATGAAATCTTTGGTCAGACTTGGTATTGTTCCAGTGTAGGAAACACGCTTGTTTTTTTCAATCACTTGAATGCGTGTGCGTAGCTGCCCGGCGTATACTTGACTGAGGAGTAATAATTTCTTCTCTAGTGATAAGTCAGACATGTACGTTACTTTGTTTGTATCATCAGAGAGTGCTGATGCATGTTCAGATAGGAAAAAGCCCATCCATTTTTGCATCTTTGTATCCTGGTACTCTCTTGCTGATTGAAATGGTAAATATGAACGGTCAATCATATCAAATCCTTTCTATGCAGAGGCAAGGGTATTTTTATCAAATTGAATCGTAAAACCTTGAATTCCCCCACCTGTGTAACATTCTTTAAAGCGATTGATTACCTCAGTATAGATTATCACAGATGAGCTTGTTGGCTTAATGCTAAATGTAAATTCCAATGGTAATCGGTTTTCAGATTTAGCATGTACTAGTCGTATCGATATTTCAGTTGTTTTGAGTTTTCTCTGACGAAGTTTTGAAGTTGCTGTTTCAACGATTCCATGTAAAAATCTTTCAAGCATTTCAATATCATTACATCCTTTGCTACGGATTTCTGAAAATTGTACTGTATTTTTTTCTTGTTTCATTTTAATCCCTCCAATCCACCCGCGGAATGACCACCGATAAGTTTACTGCGTTCAATATTTCTGGAACCTTCAGTTAGGACGGTTCCTTTTTGTATGGCTAAAAAACCAAACTGTTCTCTGACAACATCAATAGCTGTCTGAAGTCTATTATCTTTTTCAATTTGTTCTACATCATCAAAGAGTGATAGTAGAGTATAGCTTTCATCTACGAAGCCACTATAAGATACACCAATTTGTCTCACTGCACCAGAGGTGTATTTTTTCGGAATAATACAAGTACATGACTCACCATTGTTTTGGGGAGATTTGCGGGTTCAATTTTATTCTGAGCATTTATAGATTTTTTCATCTCAGTCCTAGAATAGCCAATATGAATAGAAACGACAGTAGTCAATACTAGGGCTACTGTTCCGTTCCACAGTATCATTTAAAAATCATTTTCACACCCTTTCGTCTATTAGTATAGAAGAAAGCTCTCAGCACACAATATCCACTTGTAGTTTATAATAACTATCTCCTCCTTTACACTTTAATTCAAATCTTTATTAAAAAATATTTCATCTTATTTAACAAGAAACCATATTTATATAACAACATAAAATACACTAAGTTATTTTATTGAACATATATCGTACTTTATCTATCCGACTATTTGGACGACGGGGCTGGCAAACAGGTTCACCGGTAGTAACATGGTACCCTTTTAACTCTGTTAAACAAACACTACGTCCATTTGTAAAGAAAGTTAAATCACTACGATATTCTTGAATACACCGAGCAGGGATTTCTCCACTAAGAATGACCTCATTATTTTTCAATTGAGTGTCTACGATGTTCGCACAATATTTAGGAGCATCGTTGTATGCTCGTGAAAGATATTCCTGTGGCGCATAAATTTTAAAACTAAGATATGGCTCTAACAATTCTGTTCCAGCTTTTTTTAAGACTTGTTCCAATACAATAGGAGCAAGCATCCGAAAATCTGCTGGGGTACTAACAGGGCTATAGTATAAGCCATACTTAAAACAGATTTTACAATCCGTCACATTCCAACCATATAATCCTTGTTCGCAACCATAGCGTATCCCTTCCATAACTGCATTTTGAAATGATTGATTTAAGTATCCAAGAGAAACCGAGCTCTCATACTGCATTCCACTTCCCAACGGAAGCGGTGATACAGATAAACCAATGGAAGCCCAGAAAGGATTTGGCGGCACTTCGATGTGAATGGTATATTCTGCATTTTTTAACGGTCTCTCCATATAAATGACTGTAGGCTCTTTTAGTTCTATCTCCACATGATACTTTTCTTGCAACAGTGCACTAATCACTTCCATTTGTACTTTCCCTAAGAAAGAAAGTATAATTTCATGTGTCGTAGAATCCACGTAATATCGTAGAAGCGGATCACTATCTGAGATTTCCAAAAGGGCATCAAGCAACATTTCTCTCTGTTCAGGTTTACTCGGTTCAACAGTTGTTTGTAGTAGAGGGTGCGGATTTTCAATCTTTTTTCTCTGTGGCAATAGTTTTGTATCTCCAAGAACACTATTTAACTTCAAAAACTCATTTTGCAAAATAACAATTTCTCCAGAATAAGCTCTATCAATCTTACATAATTCACCATTTATTGAAGTATACATTTCTGTAACTTTTATTTTTTCTTTTTCTGATACTCTAACCGAATCTCGCAAATGCAGTACGCCACTATAAAGACGTATATATGCAAGACGCTGTCTTTTTTCCGAATATTCAATTTTGAAAACATTTCCGCAAAGTTCAGACGGACCTCGATGTGTTGATGAATAAAATTTATTCGTAATCACTTCTATAAGGTTATCAATCCCTATATTGTTTTTTGCACTTCCGTGATAAACAGGGAACAGGGAACAATTATGAAATCTTATGCTTTCCTCTTGTTCGAGTTCCAATGCTTCTAATGATTTACCGGACATATATTTCTCTAAAAGGTCATCGTTTCCCTCTATTACCGTATCCCATTGTTCAGATTCGGTAAAGTTCGTCACACACATATTAGGATACAGTTCTACCTTCTGTTTGATTACAATTTCGGCAGAAAGTTTCTCTTTAATATCCTGATAAACCGTTGATAAATCAATTCCATTTTGGTCAATCTTATTGATAAAAAAGATTGTGGGAATCCCCATTTTCCTAAGTGCATGAAATAATATACGAGTTTGTGCTTGTACGCCATCTTTTGCAGAAATCAGTAGAATTGCCCCATCTAAAACTGATAATGAACGATATACTTCTGCTAAGAAATCCATATGTCCTGGCGTGTCTATGATGTTCACCTTCGTATTTTCCCACTGAAAAGAGGTTATTCCTGTCTGAATTGTAATTCCTCTCTGACGTTCTAAAAGCGTATTATCCGTCCTCGTTGTACCTTTGTCCACGCTTCCTAATTCTGTAATCGCTCCACTGTTATATAATAAGCTTTCTGTTAAGGTAGTTTTTCCTGCATCAACATGAGCTAAAACTCCAATATTAATAATTTTCATGTGATTTTCCTCCATTCAAAAACCCAAAAGGGCATAAAAATCCCAGTGATAAATACTTTTATCACTGGGATTTTTATGCATAACCATAGGTATACAAAGCATACAGATATTCTCTGGATACTTTAGAATCACATGATAAAGGTATTCTTAAACTGGGTACAAAAAACTAAGCCCTCCTAAAAAAGGACATCTAATTATTTGTTCCCGCTATCAAATTGACAGTTTATTTAAGAATACCTTGCCGCATATTTATTAACTCCTTTTAAATAGTCACTTAAATAATAGCACGTAAGAGCATATTTGTAAAGGAATCTCCAATTTTTTACAAGGAAAAAATGCGATTAAATTTAACCGCACTTTGTTCTATCCATCAGTTGTTATTTGCTACAAATTTTAATGTCTTTATATAAAAGAAAAGCCACCTTGCGGTGACCTTTCATATTGATTTATTTTAATTCTACTAAAGTTAAATTACATTGAGCTGTTGATGCTGCAGGTAATGCTTCATAATCTTTTCCTGCCTGAGGCGTGAATGTGAGTTTTTTACCCGAACAGCTGTAACCTAGTTGTGTATATTTAATACCTTTTGCATAATCGGTATAAGTATTATCTGGGGTTACTATTTCACTTTTTAGGGTGATTTCAGCGCCCGCAGGGATAACAAACTCTTTAAAGAAAGTACTTGAACCAAAGTTATTGAATTGGCTTGGTTTTTTACTCGCTTCGCTATCTGGCATCCCTAGCGATTCATTACTTTTAAGGTAAAGCATTGAGCTGAAGGATTGCCCCCATCCACCTCCAACATTTACTTTTTCTGTTTTTCCATTCTGTTTTACTTCCATCTCGGTATAGCGACCATTTTGTCCATATAGACGGATACGTGCGTCAGTTTGTGGGTTATAAGCTTTTCCTGCATTTGACAGCTCAGTGTTTACACAACCCGAGAGTAGTAACGCTGCTGTACTGATAAGCATCAATTTTTTCATAATTTTTCCTTTTGTTAATGGTAGAAAATGGTAATTAATGTTCCCTTGTCTTAAAGAAGGTCACATCAGGATAACGTTCTTGTGCAAGATTTAAATTAACCATCGTTGGTGCAATGTAAGTAAGATTATCTCCACCATCTAATGCTAGGTTTTGCTCATTTTTGCGTTTGAACTCTTCAAATTTTTTGTTATCCGCACATTCTACCCAACGAGCCGTCGCGACATTGACCGTTTCGTAAATGGCTTCAACGTTATATTCAGATTTCAAACGCGAAACAACCACATCAAACTGTAATACACCGACCGCGCCAACAATCAAATCATTATTGCTTAATGGGCGGAATACTTGCACAGCACCTTCTTCAGAAAGTTGCACCAAACCTTTTAATAATTGTTTTTGTTTAAGAGGATCTTTTAAACGAATACGACGGAATAATTCAGGCGCAAAGTTTGGAATACCGGTAAATTTAAGCTCTTCGCCTTGCGTAAAGGTATCACCAATTTGAATAGTACCGTGATTGTGCAAACCGATAATATCGCCAGCATAAGCCTCATCTGCATGAGTACGATCCCCCGCCATAAAGGTGAGGGCGTCAGAAATGACTACATCTTTACCAATACGCACGTGTTTAAGTTTCATGCCTTTTTCATATTTGCCAGAAACTACGCGTAAGAAAGCCACGCGGTCGCGGTGTTTTGGATCCATATTGGCTTGGATTTTAAACACGAAACCGCTGAATTTTTCTTCTTCTGCTGAAACTTTACGAGTATCTGCTTGGCGAGCTTGTGGTGCAGGCGCCCATTCGGTTAAACCATCCAAGAAATGATCGACACCGAAGTTACCTAATGCAGTACCAAAAAAGACTGGTGTTAATTCACCACTTAAGAATAAATCCAAATCAAATTCATTACTTGCACCTTTTACTAGCTCTAATTCATCTCGCAGTTGTTGGGCTAAGTCATCACCTACGGCTGCGTCTAATTCAGGGCTATTTAAGCCTTTCACGATTCGTACTTCTTGAATAGTAGAGCCTTGGCCACTTTGATAAAGATAGGTTTCATCTTTATATAAATGATAAACTCCTTTAAACAATTTACCGCAACCAATCGGCCAAGTAATCGGTGCACAATGGATTTTTAATATGCTTTCCACTTCATCTAATAATTCCATCGGATCGCGAATATCTCGGTCAAGTTTATTCATGAAAGTGATAATTGGTGTATCGCGTAAACGGGTCACTTCCATTAATTTAATGGTTCGTTCTTCAACCCCTTTTGCTGAGTCGATAACCATCAAGCAGCTATCCACGGCCGTTAAAGTGCGGTAGGTATCTTCCGAGAAATCTTCATGTCCCGGTGTATCCAATAAATTCACTAAGCATTCATTGTAAGGGAATTGCATCACGGAAGTGGTAATGGAAATACCACGTTGTTTTTCCATTTCCATCCAGTCAGATTTTGCATGCTGTGCAGAGCCTTTACCTTTTACTGAGCCTGCTTTTTGAATGGCATTGCCGTATAACAATACCTTTTCGGTGATGGTGGTTTTACCTGCGTCAGGGTGGGAAATAATCGCAAATGTGCGACGTTTATTCACTTCTTCTAATGGATAACTCATTTGTCTTGTTTCTTCTGTTTTAAATAATGCTGTATTGTCGCTGATTTTCAGATTGAGCTCAAATTAAATTGTTTTTCTTTTGTTATCTATAGCTTATTTAGGTGTATGACTCTGTAATTTCTTTTCTTTAAAAATTTTTGATAAAAAAAGCAAACGTTTGCGCAAAAGTGCGGTATAATACGCGCCGATTTTTTATTCTTATAATAAAAGGTGCAAACAATGACACAACTTAGTCTAAAAAAAATCTATTCAGGGAAAGTGCGTGATCTTTATGAGATCGATGATAAACGAATGTTAATGGTAGCCAGTGACCGTTTGTCTGCATTTGATGTAATTTTAGATGATCCTATCCCACGCAAAGGTGAAATTCTGACTCAAATTTCCAATTTCTGGTTCAATAAGTTAGCCCATATTATGCCGAATCATTTTACAGGCGATTCAGTTTATGATGTGTTACCAAAAGAAGAAGCTGATTTAGTAAAAGATCGAGCAGTGGTATGTAAGCGTTTGAAACCAATAAAAATTGAATCTATCGTGCGTGGTTATTTAACAGGTAGTGGGCTAAAAGATTATAAGCAAACGGGCACCATTTGTGGTTTGAAATTGCCAGAAGGATTAGTTGAGGCAAGTAAATTACCTGAACCAATTTTTACGCCATCAAGTAAAGAAGAAGTGGGCAATCACGATATCAATATTAGCTATGAAGAATGTGAAAAAGCTATTGGCGTAGAATTGGCGGCAAAAGTGAGAGAAAAAGCGATAGCGCTTTATACTGAGGCTGCGAAATATGCGCTGACTAAAGGTATTATTATTTGTGATACTAAATTTGAATTAGGTTTAGATGAAAATGGCACACTCACTTTAATGGATGAGGTATTAACGCCAGATTCTAGTCGTTTTTGGTCAGTTGATACTTATAAAGAAGGCACAAATCCACCGTCGTTTGATAAGCAATTTGTACGAGATTGGTTAGAGCAAAGTGGTTGGAATAAACAACCACCAGCGCCTAAAGTACCAAAAGAAGTAATTGAAAAAACAATGGCTAAATATCGAGAGGCGTTGGATTTATTAACAAAATAACATTAACAATCTCCCTGCTATGCTTTAGAATGGCAGGGATTTTTTCGGATAGAATTTGTGAATAAAAGAAAATGAAATCTGTTGCAATAGTTGGTTTAGGTTGGTTAGGTTTGCCGCTGACGCAACACTTAAAAAAACTCGGTTGGCGTGTAAAAGGCTCAAAACAATCTTTCGCGGATGCTCAACGATTGCATCAGTTAGGCATTGAAGCCTATCCTTTTTCTTTTTCAGAAAAAATAAAGAGTTTGCCTGATAATATTCAATCTCTTTTTGATGTGAATGCACTCATTATCACCTTACCACCTAGCCGTTTTTCTTCTCAACAGTATTGTGAACATCTTACTTTTTTAACTAATCAAGCAAAGAAACAAGGTGTACAGCACTTGATTTTTACCAGTTCAACGTCTGTTTTTCCTGATATTTCGGGGCAATTTGATGAAGATTCTCAACTTTCAGCTGAAACAGAAATGGGTAAAACACTGATACAAGCCGAGCAGTGCTTGTTCCAATCGGAAATATCTCATTGCGATATTCTTCGACTTGCAGGATTAATTGGGAAACAACGCCATCCGGTTAAATTCTTAGCAGGAAAATGTAATTTAAAACAGGGTAATTCGCCTGTTAATTTGGTGCATCTTGAAGATTGCATTCAAGCTATTACTACCTTACTTATGAATCCAAATGGATTGCGAACTTACCATCTTTGCGCGCCAATTCATCCTACACGAGCAGAATATTACACAAAAGCAGCGGCATTTTATGATTTATCCATACCACAATTTGAATGTAGTGATTCGGATCCGAAACGAATCATTATAGCAGATAAGATTTGTCGAGATTTAGGCTTCGTTTATCGTTATCCAAATCCCGATGAGATGTTAGAAAAGCGCAGTGATTTTTGACTGCACTTTTTAAAGACTCACTCACCATAACCACAATGAAGGAAATAAAATATGTCAAATACAATTCTGCAACATTTACCTAAAGGCCAAAAAGTTGGTATTGCTTTTTCAGGCGGGCTCGATACCAGTGCGGCATTACTTTGGATGCGTCAAAAAGGTGCAATACCTTATGCTTATACAGCAAACTTAGGTCAACCAGATGAAGATGATTACAATGCAATTCCCAAAAAAGCGATGGAATATGGTGCGGAAAATGCGCGTTTAGTAGATTGTCGTGCGCAGTTAGCCCATGAAGGACTTGCGGCTATTCAATGTGGTGCATTCCATATTTCGACTGGTGGAGCAACCTATTTCAATACCACACCACTTGGTCGTGCGGTAACGGGTACGATGCTTGTTGCAGCAATGAAAGAAGATGATGTCAATATTTGGGGTGATGGTTCAACTTTTAAAGGTAATGATATTGAGCGTTTTTATCGTTATGGTTTATTAACCAACCCAAATTTAAAAATTTACAAACCATGGTTAGATCAACAATTCATTGATGAGTTAGGTGGTCGTTTTGAAATGTCACAATTCTTGATTGAAAATGGTTTTGACTACAAAATGTCAGTAGAAAAAGCCTATTCAACTGACTCTAATATGTTAGGTGCAACTCATGAAGCGAAAGACTTAGAAGAATTAAATTGCGGCATTAAAATTGTGAAGCCAATCATGGGCGTGGCATTCTGGGATGAAAATGTTGAAGTGAAACCAGAAGTAGTGACTGTTCGTTTTGAAGAAGGTGTGCCAGTTGCCTTAAATGGTAAAACATTTGATAACGTGGTGGATCTTTTCTTAGAAGCAAATCGCATTGGTGGTCGTCATGGTTTAGGCATGTCAGATCAAATTGAAAACCGTATTATCGAAGCAAAATCACGTGGTATTTATGAAGCACCGGGAATGGCATTATTCCACATTGCTTATGAGCGTTTAGTCACCGGTATTCACAATGAAGATACTATTGAACAATATCGTATCAACGGTTTACGTTTAGGCCGTTTATTATACCAAGGTCGTTGGTTTGATCCACAAGCGTTAATGTTACGTGAAACGGCACAACGTTGGGTGGCTCGTGCGATTACAGGAGAAGTGACATTAGAACTTCGTCGTGGTAATGATTATTCAATCTTAAATACTGAATCACCAAACTTAACTTATGCGGCAGAACGTTTGAGTATGGAAAAAGTGGAAAATGCACCATTTGATCCAATCGATCGTATTGGTCAATTAACCATGCGTAACTTAGACGTAGCAGATACACGTGGCAAATTAAGTATCTACTCTCAAGTGGGTTTATTAACTGCAGGGAAAGATTCTGTTTTGCCACAATTAGGTAAAAAATAATTTTCTCTTTTAAATAGAAAGAAGTGCGGTCGATTTTGACCGCATTTTAGCTGAGAGAATAAAAAACCTTAGGTTTAGCCTAAGGTTTTTGTTTTTTAGCAAGCATTATTTTTTCTCTTCACATTTGTTGATATCGCTACATTTACCGTAGAGATATAAACTGTGTGCTTTTAATTTGATACCATGTTGCTGACTGATTTCTTTTTGACGCTGTTCGATAATATTATCAGTAAACTCAAATACTTTACCGCAATCTTCACAGATAATGTGATCGTGGTGTTCTGTTGGTGCAAGTTCAAAAACAGACTTGTTACCTTCAAAATTATGACGAATTAAGATATGCGCTTCATTAAATTGGTTAAGCACACGATATACAGTTGCAAGGCCAATATCACTGCCTTGTTCCAATAAGATCTTATATACATCTTCTGCTGAGAAATGCTCGTTTTTATGCTCTTGCATTAACGTAAGAATAGTCAGCCGAGGTTCAGTAATTTTTAATCCGGCTTTTTTGAGTAATTTGATGTTTTCTTCAGACATAATGTTCCCTTAAATATGCTAAATAGAGATGGTTAAGCTAATTCTGCTAAACACATTTCATTGTAGATTTGTTTTGTCCATTTCTCTACGCGTTCTGCAGTAAGTTCCGGTTGACGATCTTCATCAATACATAAGCCAATGAAGTTTCCATCGTCCAGTAATGCTTTCGATGCTTCAAAGGTGTAACCATCCGTTGACCAATTGCCCACGATAATTGCGCCACGTGGTTCAACGATATCACGTACTGTACCGATTGCATCACAGAAATAATCAGCATAATCTTCCTGATCGCCACAGCCAAAAATACCCACTAATTTGTCAGTAAAATCAATTTCTTCTAAAGTAGGGAAAAAATCATCCCAGTCAGCTTGCGCTTCACCGTAATACCAAGTCGGAATACCGAAAAGTAAAAAATCATAACTTTCGATATCTTCTTTTGTGCTTTTTGCAATGTCACGAATATCGACTAATTCATTGCCTAATTGTTTTTGAATCATTTTTGCAATGTTTTCTGTATTACCTGTGTCACTACCGTAAAATAAACCGACAACTGCCATTGTTCTTTCCTTTAAATAAAATTGAGTGAATAGAAAAAGTGAGAGACTAAAGCCCTACGATTTGTGCGAACTATACCATAAATGAATTCTCATTTAAAACGATTAATTCTTATTTAGAAACCTATCAATCGCACGTATCACAAAATCAGGTTTCTCCGCATGAACCCAGTGTCCAGAACCATTAATGGTGAAAGAAGTCGCATTCGGGAATTGTTTTAGAATGGTTTCCGTATATTCAGGTTTAATATAAGATGAAAGCCCACCTTTGATGAAGAGCGTTGGCGTATTAACAAAAATCTCTTGCCAATCCATCAGTTCCGCATAATGTTCAAAAAGAGCGGTCAAATTGAAACGAAAATATTCAGGTGAAGTCGCATCAAAAGATTTCAACATAAATTGCACCACATTAGGAGTGGCAATTTCAGTTTCTAAAATAGGTTTGGCTTGTTGACGAGTTTTTGGCTGAGCTTTTTTTACAGCAAATAACCCGCGAAATACATCATCATGTCCAGTGCTGCTATTCGCCACAGGAGCAATATCGATGACAACTAATTTTTCTACGCGCAGTGGTTGAAGTGCGGTCATTTTCATGGCCGTTTTTCCGCCCATTGAATGGCCAATTAAAATCACCTTATCTAATTGAAGATAATTGATAAGTAGCCATACATCATTAGCCATGACGTCGTAATTCATTGTTTCTGAATGAAAACTTTGTCCGTGATTACGTAAATCCACACGTAAAATGTTATACTTATCGCTAAATGCACGGGCGATAACCCCAAGATTATTCATATCCCCAAATAAGCCATGAATAAAAACTAAAGTAGGTGAATTAATTTGTTGTTTTGTTTGATGAAATTGATAGTTTAATAATTGGTAGGATAACATATATTTTACGTGAGAATTTGCTTGGAAATCGTTATAATGGAGAGAAATTTTAGCAAACGGAGAGAAAAAAATGAAGATAATTGAAGTCGATGAAGAGTTATATCAATATATTGCTGGAAAAACTCAGTCAATCGGAGAAAGTGCTTCAGATATTCTTCGCCGTTTGTTGAATTTACCTCATCATGCGATAAGTCAGAATGATGTCTTTGACTCAGAGGAATCTTCTCAAATTTCAAAAAATAAAGAACATTCAGCGTCTGTTTTTGTCGAAAAAAAAATGGAAATATCTCAACAAAAGGTTAAGTCGATAGAGTCGCAGAGAGCAGTGAAAAAGCAATCAGATGAAGCTATAAGCCATATAGTGGATAAAGTTCGCACGTTACTAAACTCACCTGACTTTAAAGCTGAAACAAAAGCAGTTGTACGTTTTTTAAGTATATTACGCATTCTTTATCGTACAAATCCAGAAAGTTTTGCTTTGGCAACAGAAAGTTTACAAGGTCGTACTCGAGTCTATTTTGCTCGAGATGAAGCAACCTTACTAGTTGCGGGTAATCATACAAAACCGAAGCAAATTCCGGATACACCATACTGGGTGATTACGAATACCAATAGTGCTCGTAAGATGTTGATGTTAGAGAGCGCAATGCAATCTATGCATTTGCCAGAATGTTTAATTGATGAGGTTCGTCCTTGTTTTATCAATAATTAGTTCGATGCGAAAATTTCCTTGGCAAATATTTGCCCAAAGTCCACTTCACACTCATAGGGTAGCGTTGCGAAACTCGCAAGGTATTCATATTACTTGGGGTGAACTGTATGAAAAAATTAACCAGGTAGAAGCATTCCTTTTGCAACAAGAGGTGACGGCAAAAAGTGTTGTTGCTTTTTGTGGTAAAAATTCAGAACAGATTTTATTTCTTTATTTAGCGGTGATTCAGCTTGGTGCAAAAATTTTAGGTATCAATCCTGCATTTCCTCAAGAAAAAAGAGAGGAATTGTGTCGAGCATATGGTGTAGATTTTTGTTATCAGACCGAAGATATTCATTATTTAGCTGCTGAAGCATTCCCTGAACATAACGCTGACTTTACAAAAGCGGCAACGATGACACTCACATCGGGCTCGACTGGTTTGCCTAAAGCGGTGGTGCATAATGTGTCTGCTCATTTAGCTAATGCGGAAGGCGTTTGTGCCTTAATGAATTTTGGCAAAGATCGATCATGGCTACTTTCTTTACCGCTTTATCATGTTTCCGGACAAGGCATTGTGTGGCGCTGGCTTTACGTAGGTGCAACCTTAGTTTTACCGAAAGAAGATTTTTATCAATCTATTGGTGAGGTTTCTCATGTTTCTCTCGTGCCAACGCAACTACAGCGTTGGTTTGATTATTTGACGGAACATCCTCAACCTATCCAAACGCAAGCCGTGTTATTAGGTGGGACACAAATCCCTGTAAAATTAACCCAAGCGTTAAGTGAATTAGGGATTCGCAGTTATTCAGGTTATGGTATGACCGAAATGGCTTCTACCGCATTCGCTAAACAATCGGATGGAAAAATCGGTGTGGGACAGCCTTTGCTTGGTCGAGCGTTCAAGTTAGTGAATGAAGAAGTTTGGCTAAAAGGTGCCGGGCTTGCCATGGGATATTGGCGCAATGGGTGTGTTGAACCGCTTACTAATGCTGAAGGTTGGTTCCAAACCAAAGATAAAGGTCAATGGCTCGATAACGAATTAGTCATTCAAGGCCGATTAGATAATATGTTTATTTCTGGCGGTGAAAATATTCAGCCGGAAGAAATTGAAAAAGTGATTGCACAATCAGATTTAGTGAAGCAAGTCTTTGTTTTGCCTAAATATGATGAAGAATTTGGCCATCGTCCTGTCGCGATTGTTGAATTTCATACATCCTTTAATGAAAGTGCGGTCGAATCTCTCAACGTTTTTTTACAAGGGCGATTGGAACGATTCAAGCAACCTGTTGCTTATTATGAACTCCCGGAGAATTTAATCCAAGGGGCAATAAAGATTTCTCGCAAAGTACTCGCCGATTGGCTATCACAACAATAGGAAAGTTGATTTCATGAAAAATATCTCTCATTTTTTGACTGTTTTAGTTTTTTCATTTGTTTTTGCTATTATGAGTTCTCAACCTAGTTGGGCTGAGGATTATGGTGCAGAACCGACTGAAAAAACACTAAAAAGTGAATTAGCTGAAACTGAAAAATTATCTGATGGTGATGAAAAAACAAATAAGGTGACGACGATTCAAGCTTCACTTGATTTTTTACAACAAATTCAAACCCAGCAAAAAAATAATAAGGATTTACAAGAAACGCTAATCAATGCTGAGTCTGAAATTCAGAAAAATAACACTGAACTTCAAAATCTGAAAAAACAGCAGAGTACATCAAATAATACTGATTATGCCTCGCAAAGTTTAGTGAGTTTGCAAGCACAGGTTGAGAAAATAACAACCCAACATCAAGATACCCAAGCCTCATTAAGTGCGGTCAATACGCAACTTGCAGCGCAAAGCTCGGTATCTGAACGAGCACAAACTGCATTGACGGATAATGTTAAACGTACTCAGGAATTGAATCAGCAGTTGAATGAACCAACCACTGATATGCTTTTAAAACAGAAAATTCAGCTTGAATTACAATTGATTGAATTAAAAAATACATACAATCAAATTTTGTTAAAAAATAGCGATCAGTTTACCATTCTTTATCAAAGTCGTTATGATCTATTAAGTGCCCGTGCACAAGCACAACAGCAACAAATTGCAGCCATTCAAGAAGTGATTAATCAAAAGAATTTGGCGCAAACACAAAGCCAAGTTGAACAGGTACAACAGCAAAGTCAAGGCACTGTAAAAAATCCATTTATTCAGAAAGAATTGGATCTGAATGCGCAGTTGAGTCAATATTTACTTGAGCAAACAGAGAAGACGAATACATTAACGCAAGATGAGTTGCGTATGCGCAATGTATTGGATAATTTAACTCAAACTCAACGTACCATTGATGAGCAAATTAGTGCTTTGCAAGGAACGTTAGTGCTTTCACGTATTATTCAACAACAAAAACAAAAATTACCAACCAATTTAAATATTCAAGGGCTTTCAAAACAAATCGCAGATTTGCGCGTGAAGATCTTTGATATTACTCAGAAACGTAACGAGCTTTATGATATTGATGCCTATATCAGTAAAATAGAGCAAGATGAAAATAAGTCTTTTACCCCAGCGGAAAAAGCACAATTAGCCAGTTTATTGACAGAACGTCGAAAAGTGGCCTCTGATTTGATTAAGTCATTGAATAATCAGTTGAATTTGGCGATTTCCTTAGAGCTAACCCAACAACAGATTACTCAAATCAGTGATCAAATTCAGTCTAAACTCGATCAACAAAGTTTCTGGGTAAAAAGTAATAATCCAATTAATTTAGATTGGATCAAAAAACTGCCAATGTCACTTAAGGCACAATTTGATGGCATTGGAAAGAAAATCGGCTTCCCGACAAATTTTGATAATTTGCCGTATTTACTTACTTATGTCTTTATTTTGTTTGTGATTGGTGGGTTGATTTTTAAATTTAAAGAATCGATTAAACAACGTTTGAGCGTGATTAATGGCGAAATTAATACGCTTCGTTCGGATAGCCAATGGCATACGCCTCTTGCGTTATTTTATACCGCACTTTTATCTTTATCAGGCACCCTTTGGTTCTTAGCGGCTTGCCAATTGTTGGGCTTTTTCTTGGTGAAAAACCCACAAGAGTTTTGGGAGTGGTCGCTCAGTATGGCGGGCTATTGGTGGTTCTTTAGTTTTGTTTTAGCTATTCTTCGTCCGAATGGCATTTTAGTGCGTCATTTTGGTTTTTCGAAAGAGAGCGCGGTTAACTTACAGGATGTGACGAAACGTATTATTGTTTCTGTTGTGTTATTACTGAATACATCAATTTTCAGTAATGTAATGGATACAGGCTTAGCCAATGACGTATTGGGTGAAATAAATACCATTGTTGCGTTGCTTTTCTGCATTGTAATTATTGCACCACGTTTTGTTCGCACAGAAAAATCCTTGAATTCAAGCACAACGGATCAGCGTGATAGAACGCTTTTAAAAATTATGCGCGTTTTATTGCAATTGGTCCCTGTTATTTTAATTGCGCTAATCGCTTTAGGCTATTATTACACGGCCTTAAATTTAATTACGCATATTATTAATACCTACATAGCGTGGGTAGTGTGGTCGTTGGTGCGTCATACAATTTATCGGGGCGTCACAGTAGCATCAAGACGTTTAGCATATCGTCGTTTACAAGAAAAACGTCAACAAAAACAGCAAGATTCAAGTGATGCTTCAGCTTCTGATGATGTGGTAGTCATTACCGAACAAGAAGAGGGATTGGCCTTAAATGAAGTACGTAGCCAGTTACTACGCTTTGCCGATCTCTTTATTTGGACCGCACTTTTTGCCATCTTCTATTATGTATGGTCAGATTTAGTGACCGTTGTAAGCTATTTGCGTGATATTACTTTATGGCAACAAACTTCAACAACTGAAGCGGGCGTGGTGACAGAAACGATTTCACTCTTTAACTTGATTGTTGCATTGCTGATTATTGTAATTACGTATATTTTAGTGCGTAACATTCAGGGTATTTTAGAAGTATTAATCTTCTCCCGAGTGAAACTTTCACAAGGTACGTCTTATACAATCACCACCTTATTAACCTACATCTTTGTTGCGGTTGGTGGGGCATGGGCATTCTCAACGCTCGGGATGTCTTGGTCGAAATTACAATGGTTATTTGCCGCCCTTTCCGTTGGTCTCGGTTTTGGTATGCAAGAAATCTTTGCAAACTTTGTTTCGGGTATCATTTTATTATTTGAACGTCCAATTCGTGTGGGCGATACCGTGACAATTAATGGCGTGACAGGTACGGTGGCGAAAATCCGCATTCGTGCGATTACCATGATTGATCCTGATCGAAAAGAAGTGATTGTGCCAAATAAATCTTTTGTAACAGGTCAAGTGATCAACTGGGCATTGTCTAATACAGTAACTCGTTTAGTGGTGTCTGTTGGTGTGGCATATGGTTCAGATTTAGACTTAGTGAAACGCTTATTATTGCAAGCAGCACATGAGCAACCAAGCGTCTTAAAAGATCCTGAACCAAGAGCATTATTCTTAACCTTTGGTGCAAGTACTTTAGATCACGAATTACGTGTTTATGTAGGGCAAATATCTGAGCGAAATGATACGTTGGATGCGCTCAATCGTCGTGTAAATGAGTTATTTGCAGAAAATAATATTGATATTGCATTCAATCAATTAGATATCTTTATTAAAAATAAAGATACTGGCGAAGAAATTCCATTTATTGATGTGGCAAAATTAGCCCAAAATCATTAATTAAAGAGAGACAATATGGCAGGGAATACTATCGGACAACTTTTTCGTGTGACAACCTTTGGGGAGTCACATGGTATTGCATTAGGCTGCATCGTTGATGGTGTGCCTCCGAATCTTGAATTATCGGAAGCCGATATTCAACCTGATTTAGATCGTCGTAAACCGGGTACATCACGCTATACCACACCGCGTCGTGAAGACGATGAAGTGCAGATTTTATCTGGGGTATTTGAGGGTAAAACAACGGGTACCAGCATTGGAATGATCATTAAAAATGGTGATCAACGTTCACAAGATTATGGCGATATCAAAGATCGTTTCCGTCCTGGACATGCGGATTTTACCTATCAACAAAAATACGGTATTCGTGATTATCGCGGTGGTGGTCGTTCTTCTGCGCGTGAAACCGCCATGCGTGTTGCCGCGGGTGCGATTGCGAAGAAATATTTACGTGAACAGTTTGGTATTGAAGTGCGTGGTTTTTTAAGCCAAATTGGCGAAGTAAAGATTGCGCCACAAACTGTCGGCAAAATTGATTGGGATAAAGTCAACAGTAATCCATTTTTTTGTCCAGATGAAAGTGCGGTCGAAAAATTCGATGAATTAATCCGTGAATTGAAAAAAGAAGGGGATTCGATTGGGGCAAAGCTAACTGTGATTGCAGAGAATGTTCCTGTTGGTTTAGGTGAGCCCGTTTTTGATCGACTTGATGCCGATTTAGCCCATGCTTTAATGGGGATTAATGCTGTTAAAGGTGTAGAAATTGGCGATGGTTTTGCCGTGGTTGAACAGCGAGGCAGTGAACATCGTGATGAAATGACACCAAATGGTTTTGAAAGCAACCATGCTGGCGGTATTTTAGGGGGCATTAGCTCAGGACAGCCAATTATTGCAAAGATTGCATTGAAACCGACATCCAGTATCACGATTCCAGGCCGTTCCATTAATTTAGCGGGAGAGTCTGTGGAAGTGGTGACAAAAGGTCGTCATGATCCTTGTGTGGGGATTCGTGCAGTACCCATTGCGGAGGCAATGGTTGCGATCGTGTTACTCGATCATTTATTGCGTTTTAAGGCACAATGCAAATAACTCTTTTAAATTAAGTTTCTTGTGCTCTTTTATTGAAGAGAAATCAACTTATTTTAGGAAATCTTATGAATAAATCTTTAGCAAAATTACTTTCAAGTGCGGTTGCTTTAGGGAGTGTTTTTTTCTCGTTACAAACAACAGCCTCGCCACAAGATTGGCAACGAATTAAACGTCCAATTCCTGCAACAGATGGTAAGGCAAATCCAATCGGCAGCTATTCGAATGGTTGTATTATTGGGGCAGAGCCATTGCCTTATAAAGGTGAGGGCTACCAAGTGATTCGTATGAATAAAAATCGCTATTATGGTCATCCGGATATGATTGACTATTTACAGCGTCTTGGACAAAAAGAGAAGTCAGCAGGCTTACCAACGATGTTAGTTGGGGATATTGCTATGCCAGGTGGTGGTCGCTTTTTAACGGGGCATGCAAGCCATCAAATGGGATTAGATGCGGATATTTGGTTGCGTATGGGCACTATGACAGACAGCGAAGCGTTAAATTCGGATGGAAAAGGTTTGCTCGTGGTGAACCGTCAAACACAACGTGTTGATGAAAATGTGTGGAATAACAATCACGCCACATTAATTAAACTGGCGGCACAAGATCCCAAAGTCACGCGTATTTTTGTGAACCCCGCGATTAAATTAAAACTTTGTCAAACTGCAGGAGATGATCGTACCTGGTTACATAAAATTCGTCCATGGTTTGGACATGATTCACATTTCCACGTGCGCATTGCTTGTCCGAAAGATGCCGCTTATTGTGAAGATCAAGCACCTGTACCAGCAGGCGATGGTTGTGGCGATGAACTTTATTCTTGGTTTGAACCCGCAAAACCAGGTTCAGGCTCTTCTAAACCAAAAGTAACACCACCAGAACCGTTTTTATGTCAGCAAGTGTTGAGTTCGCCAAATAGTAGCGAATGGTTAGAGTAGGAGTTAAATAATGGAGTTGGGGATTGATATATTAGCCATGCTTTTTGCTGCTGCCTTTATTGCCGCATTTATTGATGCTATAGCGGGTGGCGGAGGCTTAATTACAATCCCTGCCTTATTAATGACAGGTATGCCACCTGCAATGGCATTAGGCACGAATAAATTACAAGCATTCGGTGGTGCGTTGTCTGCAAGTATTTACTTTTTGCGTAAAAGAGCGGTCAATTTATCAGAGTTTTCTTTCATCTTATTGGTGATTTTTATCGGTTCGGTGGTTGGCACCTTGCTTATTCAAAGTTTAGATGCGTCATTAATTAAAAAAGGGCTTCCATTTCTCATTTTAGCGATCGGCTTATACTTTTTATTTACGCCTAAATTGGGCGAAAGTGATCGTAAACAACGAATTTCTTATGCTGTTTTTGCGTTATGTTTTGGCTCTCTTCTGGGTTTTTATGACGGCTTTTTCGGGCCTGGGACGGGTTCATTGATGAACCTAGCTTGTGTGACATTGCTTGGATTTAACCTAACCAAAGCCACCGCCCATGCGAAAGTGATGAATTTAACCTCAAATTTTGCTTCATTAATTTTCTTCTTTATTGGGGGGCATGTCATTTGGACTGTCGGTTTAGTGATGATGGTAGGAAGTCTGATAGGTGCAAATTTAGGTGCTAAAATGGTGATGGCAAAAGGCAAACAACTGATCAGACCGATGGTGGTGATTATGTCATTTATCATGACGATAAAAATGGCGTATGATCAAGGTTGGTTTCATTTTTAATGATTGATTATGACAGACTCTCAGAAAAAATTACGTATTACAGCACGAACAGGTTATGAACCACATTTTTCATGGTCATATTTGCACCCGAAAAATTGGGGCATTTGGCTTGGTATTTTTGTGCTTTTGTTACTCGCTTTTGTACCATTTCGTTTACGCGATAAAATGGCCGAGAAACTGGCTCGTGCGCTGACCAAAAAAATTGGTAAACCACGTATTCGTGCCGAGATTAATTTGAAACTCTGTTTCCCGGATTGGACGGCTGAGCAGCGTGAAAAAGTGATTGAAGAGATGTTTGTGACGGTCGCACAAGTCATGCTTGGTATTGGTGAAATTGCCATTCGTTCTAAAAAACATTTACAAAAACGCAGTGAATTCATTGGCCTTGAACATATCAAGCAAGCCAAAGCTGAAGGGCATAACATCATTTTAATGGTACCACATGGCTGGGCGATAGATGCTTCAGGCATTATTTTGCATACACACGGCATGCCGATGACGTCAATGTATAACCCGCACCGAAATCCGTTGGTGGACTGGTTGTGGACTTTAGCGCGTCAGCGTTTTGGCGGGAAAATGCATGCTCGCCAAAATGGTATTAAGCCGTTTTTAGCACATATCAAACAAGGCCAAATGGGGTATTATCTTCCAGATGAAGATTTTGGTGCCGAGCAAAGTGTCTTTGTGGATTTCTTTTCCACTTATAAAGCCACACTTCCTGGGTTAAACAAAATGGCAAAATTAGCGAAAGCGGTGGTTATTCCAATGTTCCCACGCTATAACGCCAAGCGTGGCAAGTATGAAATGGAAATTCGCCCACCAATGCAATTAAGCGACGATCCTGAGCAATCGGCCCGTGCGATGAACGAAGAAATAGAGTATTTCGTCACGCCAACACCCGAACAATATGTCTGGATTTTACAGCTTCTTCGTACTCGAAAAGACGGGGAAGATATTTACCCAGATTAATTCATTTTATTTACAAAAGTGCGGTCAAAATTCACCGCACTTTTGCATTTTTATATGCTAGAATGCGAGCCTAAAAACAGGATTTTTTCTTACTCTTTTTTGAGCAATTATTTATGAACAAACAACTTGAATTAATCAAATCTTCTATCAAATCTATCCCAAATCATCCAAAAGAAGGCATTATTTTCCGTGATATCACGAGCTTACTTGAAGCGCCTACAGCTTTTAAAGCCACAATCGATTTGATCGTTGAAAAGTATAAAGATCAAGGACTCACAAAAGTAATTGGTACTGAGTCTCGTGGATTTATTTTTGGTGCGCCAGTTGCATTAGCATTAGGCTTGCCATTTATCCCCGTTCGTAAACCGGGCAAATTACCTCGTGAAGTGATTGCACAGTCTTATCAGTTAGAATACGGTCAAGACACCCTTGAATTGCACACTGATGCCATTTCACAAGGTGATAATGTGTTAATCATTGATGACTTGTTAGCAACGGGCGGTACAGTTGAAGCCACCGTGAAATTAGTTCAACGTTTAGGTGGAGATGTGAAACATGCTGCCTTTGTGATTAATTTGCCAGAATTAGGGGGCGAAAAACGCTTACGTGATTTAGGCATTGATTGCTACACCTTAGTCAATTTTGAAGGCCATTAATTTTTAAAGAGATGCGATGAGCTACCAAGTTTTAGCCAGAAAATGGCGACCAAAAAACTTTTCTGAAGTAGTGGGGCAAAGCCATGTACTCACTGCTTTGGAAAACGGTTTAAAAGAAAACCGTTTACATCATGCTTATTTATTTTCCGGCACCCGTGGCGTGGGTAAAACCTCCATTGCTCGTTTATTTGCGAAAGGCTTGAACTGCGTAAATGGTATTACTGCTGATCCTTGCGGTGAATGTGAAAACTGTAAAGCGATCGAAGCAGGCAACTTTATTGATTTAATTGAAATCGATGCGGCTTCTCGTACCAAAGTAGAAGACACGCGTGAGCTGTTAGACAATGTGCAATATAAGCCTGTAGTAGGGCGTTATAAAGTCTATCTTATCGATGAAGTGCATATGCTTTCTCGCCATTCTTTCAATGCGTTGTTAAAAACCTTGGAAGAGCCGCCTGAATATGTGAAATTCCTACTCGCTACAACGGATCCTCAAAAATTACCGATTACGATTTTATCCCGTTGTATGCAATTTCATCTCAAAGCATTAGATGAACCGCAAATTTCAGCACATCTTAATCGCGTGCTTACTGCCGAAAATATTCCTTTTGATGCGCCAGCATTAGATAAATTAGCCAAAGCTGCACAGGGCAGTATTCGTGATAGCTTAAGTTTAACGGATCAAGCGATTGCCATGGGCAACGGTAAAGTTTCCACCGATGTGGTGAATACCATGCTTGGGTTGTTAGATGAAGATCAGCCGATTGAAATCATTTACGCCTTACATCAAGGTAACGGTGAGCGTTTAATGAAAACCATCCAAACGGTGGCTGAAAAAGCGGGTGATTGGGATGAGTTATTGGCAGAAACAGCTGAGAAATTGCATCAAATCGCGTTAATGCAGTTACTTGCTAAAAATGCCACAGATGAAAACGATCACTTAGGTTTTCTGGCCAAACATATTTCACCGGAAGACGTACAATTTTTCTATCAAGTGATTGTATCAGGTCGAAAAGAATTGGCCTCCGCACCAAATCGTCGAATTGGTGCCGAAATGACATTATTGAGGGCATTGGCATTCCACCCAAAGTTCCTTACGGCAGCACAAACGCCTAAACAAGGCGGGCTATCCCCTGAACAAAATACACAGAAAAGTGCGGTTGAAAATCAGCCTGTTTCTGGTTATGTGGATATGCCGGTGCTGTCGCAAAACATCAAAGCAAATTATTCTGCTCAAGCACAAAAGCCGATGGCTCAAGCGGCGGTTGTGCATTCCTCGTCTTCTCAACCAGTTTCCACTCAAACCACATCTTCATTGAATTTGGCTAGCCTTGCTGCGCTAGAGGCATTGAATCAATTAACGAAAATTGAGCAATCAGAGCGCCAACATCATCATGATGAACAGCAAGCCGCGGTGGAAGAAACCTTGCATCATCTCCAAGAGTTAGACGAGCAAAAAAACGCGCCTAAAATGACCGCACTTCCCGTGCGAGAGATGACACCACCGAAAGCTACGCAAACGAAAGCCGCGGTACCAAATCCAATGACTCAACAAGCTGACAAGTTAAAGCAAAGTATTGAGACGGTTGAAAATACCATTGATGACAATGCTGAAATAGATGCGGAAGAGCAAGAAATTCTGGATGCGGAAACCTATCGTTGGGAGTGGAGCAACCCGGATTTAGCCAAGGTGGATAGCGGTGTGCGTCCTTCTGATATTAAACAGGCAATGTTGAAAGATGTGACACCAGAGTTGCGTGAGAAAATTATTCAAATTACGCAAAAACAAGATCCTTGGACGGATATTGTCGAACGTTCAGGCGTGATTGGCTTTTCAAAAGAGTTGGCATTAAATTGCTTCATTAAGTCTCAAACAGAAGATGAAATTCAACTCGGGCTTCATTCTGAAAAAGCGCATTTAAAACAAGATCGAAATATTAAAAATTTAGTGGAACATCTTGAACGTTTATATGAAAAACCAGTCAAATTGTCGATTTTTGTTGAAGATTCCGATGTTTTAACACCGATGGATTACCGTAAAAAGGTTTATCAAGACTTACGTGAACAGGCGCGTACGGATTTGCAGCAAGATAAAAAACTGCTTTTATTACAAAAAGAGTTTGATGCGAAGTTGGATGTCGAAAGCATTAGACCAGTCTAAAACTCATTTCTCTAAATTTTAACTTTATAAAGGAAAGAATATGGCGTTTAGCTCTCTTTTTACCCTTATTGATGACATTGCATCGATTCTTGATGATGTCGCTTTGATGACCAAAATAGCAGCCAAGAAAACTGTTGGCGTGGTAGGCGATGACTTAGCCTTAAATGCTAATCAGGTAACGGGGGCATCTTCCGATCGTGAATTACCCATTGTTTGGGCAGTCACCAAAGGATCGTTAGTCAATAAAGTCATTTTAATTCCAATTGCTTTACTGCTTTCTGCGTTTTTACCTTGGTTGATCGTGCCACTTCTGATGATAGGTGGGGCGTATTTGTGTTTTGAAGGTGTAGAGAAAATTCTACATAAATTTATTGCTCATGAAGAGCACGAAGAAAAAACAACCTTTAATGAAGCCGCTAAAATTAAAGGGGCAATTCGTACCGATTTTATTCTTTCCGCTGAAATTATCATTATTGCATTAGGTGAATTAACTGAAGCCAGCTTGCTGACACGTATTATTTCCCTTTCGGTAGTGGGTATCGGGATTACTATTTTTGTTTATGGCTTAGTGGCATTGATTGTTAGAGCGGATGATTTCGGTTTATACCTTATCAAAAAAGGTGGTGTGGCGAAGTCAATCGGGAATGCAATTTTAGTGATTATGCCTAAATTTATGCGTTCACTTAGTTTTATCGGTACGCTTGCGATGTTCTTAGTCGGTGGTGGTATTTTCGTACATAATGTGGATTTCATTCATCATTTACTTGCTGATTATCAATTAGCGAATGGCTTATTAGGTAATGTGGCGACGTTAGTCGTGGGTGTGATTGTAGGCGCGATTGCTTGTGCGATTGTATTACCCGCGATGAAATTATTTGGTAAACACTAAAAACGAGATAAAAAATAACCGCACTTTGATGCTTTCAAAGTGCGGTTATTTTATGGATGGAACAGATTATTGGCGAGAAGTGTAATCACCTACACAAACCCATTTATAACTGGTTAAGGCTTCTAATCCCATTGGGCCGCGAGCGTGAAGTTTTTGAGTACTTACCGCCACTTCAGCACCTAAACCAAATTGTCCGCCATCGGTAAATCGGGTACTTGCATTCACATACACGGCTGCTGCATCCACTTGATTGATAAATTGTGTGGCTAGTCGTTGATTTTCCGTCAAGATACTTTCTGAATGTTGTGTGCCATATTCACGAATGTGAGCAATCGCCGCATCCATATCTTCAACCACCACAACATTGAGATCCAATGAGCCCCATTCTTGGCGTAGCGCTTGTTCAGTCACTTCTTGCACATCGACATTTGCAGCTTGAAGAATCGAAAGTGCGGTCGATTTTGCATGGAATTTTACTTTTTTCTCGGCTAAATATTTCGCGAGTTTTGGTAGGAAAGCATCAGCAATCGAGCGCTGAACTAAAAGTGTTTCCAGCGTATTACATGTGCTTGGACGTTGGCATTTTGCATTAGCAATCACCGCAAGGGCTTTTTCTTGGTCAGCACTTTCTTCCACAAAAAGATGGCAAACGCCTACACCACCGACAATCACAGGAATAGTGGAATGTTGTTTACAAAGCTCATGTAAGCCTGCACCGCCACGAGGAATAATCATATCCACATAACGATCCAATTTAAGCAGTTGCATCACAAGTTCACGATTCGGATCGGTAATGGCTTGGACTGCATGGCGTGGTAGTCCAGCTTGTTCAAGGGCATTTTGTACCACTTCTACTAAAATTTGGTTGGAATGTTGCGTTTCTTTTCCACCACGTAAAATCACGGCATTACCGGTTTTTAAGCAAAGGCTTGCCACATCAATGGTTACATTGGGACGTGCTTCGTAAATGGTACCAATCACGCCAAGCGGAGTACGAACGCGTTCGATCTTTAATCCGCTATCTAAGGTGCCTCCATCAATGATTTTACCCACAGGATCGGCGAGCGAAATCACATGGAGCACATCATTCGCAATGCCTTTTAGGCGATCTTCGGTTAATAAAAGACGATCAATTAATGCTTCTGATAAGCCATTTTGTTTTGCAATTTCAATATCTTTTTGGTTTGCGGCAAGAATACGATCCACTTGCTGTTCTAATTGATCTGCAATAATACTGAGCGCATGATTTTTTTCAGTGGTGTTTAACTGCGCTAAAATAAAGGCCGCATCTTTAGCCTGTTTGCCCATTTGTTCTAACATAATTATTCCTTTTAATTATTTTGTTTTCTTCGGTAATTTATCATTTGTTTCATCTTCTTGCTCTTGGAAATCGAAAACAGGTAGTCCCCAGCCAAATCGAACAGCAAGTAAACGCAGTGCAAAACCGCTGAATAAAGTCAGTAAAATCGTAAACGTATGATCTAATTGAATATGTTGTAATGCCATATACATCACAGCAGAGAAGAATGATACACTGGCGTAAAGTTCTTTTTGGAATACAAGGGGAATGCGGTTACAAAGTAAATCACGCAACACACCACCAAATGCCCCCGTCACCGTTGCCGCAATGGATGTCACGGTAAAGCCATAGCCCATATCAATGGCAATTTGTGCACCGATAATGGAATACACGATTAATCCTAAGGCATCTAACACCAAGAAAATTGTGCGGAAGTAGCGCATGAAATGTTTGATGAAAGGTGCGATAAAAACCGTTAATACAGCTGCACCAGCCACCATAATGAAATATTCAGGATGTTTAACCCAGCCAAGCGGGTAGTGTCCAAGTAATACATCGCGTACCGAACCGCCACCAATCGCCGTCACGCAGGCAATAATAATTACCCCAAAAATATCCATTTTTTCTCGTCCAGCGGCTAATGCACCGGTAATTCCTTCGGCAGTTATTCCAATAATATAAAGTACGCTTAATAGCATTTTTTTGTGGTTCCTAAAGTGCGGTTATAATTTTGCTTATTTTAAAAGGGAATGAGTCAAAATGCACGAAAGCCATTAAAAAAAGCCGTAAATTTTGGCATAATGCCGCTTTCTTTTTCTAATCGAGAATCTTATGTCAGAAGAACAATCCAAACCCTTAGCCGCATTTCTTGCTCTCTTGCCAATTGGGTTGCTATTAATTATTGAATTTTTTGCAGAGTCTTTGCAATCTGTTGAAAAACTGATTCCTCATTTAGCCTTTGGTGTGCTGATTGCTCAGCTACTTTGTTTGGTCGCCTTTATTAAAGGCGAAATTTGTCCAGGACAACGTGGACGTTTAATCAAAGCAAATGTCTGTTTTGCACTTTATTGGTTAGTTTGGCTTGGAATGAGCTTAGCCTCCCCACATCATTATGTGATGACTGATATTGTCAGTTTATGTGGATTATCTGCTGTATATGCAGTATGGAAACAACCTAAGGATGAAGTCGCTCGCCGTGGTTTTCTCTTAATGGCATCGTTGGTGAGTGGATTGGGTGTGATTGCGTATTTGATGATTTTCTTTGGCAATCCAACACCAAATTTCGTGCAATATAATCCATTGGCGCAAGCGGTGATGGGGGTATTATTGGCGAATTTATGCTTGTCTGTTTCTCGTAATCGTCTGCAAGGTTTCATTGCGTTACTGCCATTATTGATGATTTTACTGCTTGCACTGAATGCGTTGGCAGTACTGATCTTTATTGTTTATCAAGGTGTAAGTGCGGTCAGTTTTGATGGTGTTTTCGCATACGGTATTTATTTTGTTCTTCACTTAGTAATAGCAGGGGTATTGCTTTTGCACAGTGTTAATAAATGGAAACTTAGTTATAACAGCTTACTCATTTTGTTCTTTATGGTAGCGAGTTTGGCTGTCTGGGCAATGTTCATTTAATGGATAAAATAAAATCTTACGCCGCCCCGATGTTAGTCGTGGGCTGCGTGCTATTCGGTTTAGGAAGCCTAATTGTTAAGTTTGTGCCAGTGGGTGGTTATGCCATTGCATTTTGGCGTTTACTTATTGCCTCTTTTATTTTCTGGTTCTTAATGAAATTAAAAAGACAGCGTTTCCCGAAAAGCCGTAAAGCGATGATGTATGCTGTATTAGCCGGCATCTTTTTAGCCTTTGATTTATCCTTTTGGCATGAAAGTGTATATGCGGTAGGGCCGGGTATTTCAACGTTGCTGAATAGCTTGCAGATTTTCTTTTTGGCAGCAATTGGCTATCTTTTCTTTGGTGAACGCCAAACGAAATTACAAATGTTAAGCCTTTTTCTAGCGGTTGCGGGTGTTGTCTTAATCTCAGGGGAAGAGTTACAACATAATTTTGAGGGGATGTACGGCATTATCATTGGGCTCATTTCTGCAGGCATGCTTGCCACTTCAATGATTATGATTAAAAAAGTACACGAAGAAGAACCCACCGCTTTATTTTCGTTAATGTTTATTTTGAGTTTAAGTGGTGCGCTTGTTTTAATTGTTCCTTCGTTGATTTTTAATTCTGATAATCTTTATCCAACCACCTTCACCGATTGGGGATTAGTCTTCATTTATGGTGCAGTGATGCAATGTGTCGCCTGGGGCATGATTGCTTATACCATTCCTTATTTGTCGTTAGGTTTAACCGGTTTATTGCTTCTTTCTGAGCCGGTGGTGGCGCTTGTGATTGATTATTTTGGCTTGGATAAGCCCATCAATCATTGGCAATGGGCGGGGGCAGTGCTGACATTAGTGGCGATTTATCTGGGCTCTCAAAAAAACAAAACCGCTTAAAACAAAAAAGTGCGGTAAATTTCACCGCACTTTGTCTTCACATTAAACCAAATTACTCAGCTGCTTTCTTTTTCAAGTATTGATAGAGCTCGTCTTTAATCCGTAATTTTTCTTTTTTCAAGTTCTCAATTTCCGTATGAGTAGCGAGTTCTATGTTATCAATCTTATTTTTGATCTCTTGGTCTAATGCATTGTGCTTTTCAAACAAGCGATCGAAATAAGCATCTTTGTTTTTAAGCTTAGTGATTAAATCGCGAAATTCAGGAAACATAGGTTACTCCTCTTGGTTAACGTTCATTTTCATTATAGAACTTTTTTTTGCTGTTTCTAGTGTCTCATTCTCAGAATTTGACAGAGATCACAAAATTAAATCATGGCAAAGTGCGGTCATAAAATTGGATGTTTTTGAAGAGGTTAATAAAAGAAAAATCAGGCTTTTAACTGGTTTATTTGCTCAAAGCACGCTAGAATAAAGGCATCTGTTTCATAATGAAAAATAGGGAATTCCAATGATCGATCCAAATTTACTCCGTAATAATCTGGCTGAAGTAGCAGAAAAATTAAAAGTAAAACGTAACTTTATTCTTGATACGGAAAAACTTACCGCATTAGAAGAGCAACGCAAAGATTTACAAGTAAAAACTGAAACATTACAAGCAGAGCGTAACGCACGTTCCAAAGCTATTGGTGCGGCAAAAGCACGTGGTGAGGACATTGCACCATTATTGGCTGAAGTAGATAACATGGGCGAACAGCTTAACGAAGCGAAGTCCCAACTTGATGCGGTGTTAGCCGAAATCAATCAAATCGCATTAAGCATTCCAAACATTCCTGCGGATGAAGTACCATTAGGTAAAGATGACACTGAAAATAAAGAAATTTTACGTTGGGGTACACCGCGTACATTTGATTTTGAGATCAAAGATCACGTGTCATTAGGTGAAGATGCCAATGGCTTAGATTTTGCAGCAGGGGCTAAATTAGCAGGTGCGCGCTTTGCGGTCATGAAAGGTCAAATTGCTAAAATGCACCGTGCGTTAGCGCAATTCATGTTAGATCTTCATACCGAACAACATGGTTATTTAGAAACTTATGTGCCTTATTTAGTTAACCATGCGACCCTTTATGGTACAGGTCAATTACCTAAATTCGGTGAAGATTTATTCCATACTTTAGCGCTAGAAGGCGAACAACCTTACGCATTAATTCCAACAGCGGAAGTGCCGGTGACCAACCTTGTACGTGATGTGATTATTGATGAAGCAGATTTGCCAATTAAAATGACCGCACATACACCATGTTTCCGTTCTGAAGCAGGATCTTATGGTCGTGATACCCGTGGTTTAATTCGTATGCACCAATTCGATAAAGTCGAAATGGTACAGATCGTGGATCCAGATAAATCTATGGAAGCGCTTGAAGAATTAACCGGTCATGCAGAAAAAGTATTACAACTTTTAAATCTACCATATCGTAAAGTCTTACTTTGTACCGGAGATATGGGCTTTGGTTCTTGCAAAACTTACGACTTAGAAGTGTGGGTGCCTGCACAAAATACTTATCGTGAGATTTCTTCTTGCTCAAACATGTGGGATTTCCAAGCGCGTCGTATGCAAGCACGTTGCAAAGCGAAAGGGGATAAGAAAACTCGCTTAGTGCACACATTAAACGGGTCTGGTTTGGCAGTAGGTCGTACATTAGTGGCCGTGCTTGAGAACTATCAAAATGCAGACGGCTCGATTACTGTTCCAGAAGTATTACGTCCTTACATGGGCGGGTTAGAAGTGATCTGCAAATAATCCAAAATACATAAATTCAATTTAGGGCTAATGTTTATTAGCCCTTTCTTTCATCTAGAGAAATGAGATTTTTATTCTAGTCTTTGAGATAAATCCACATCAATATTCATGCATTTAGAGATAATCTTGTAAGGTATCAATTTTTAGGAGAATAATAATGACTGATAAACGACCATTTCCATTACCAACAGGGTATTTTGCGATTCCATTAGGTTTAGGTGCCTTGTCTTTAGCTTGGCTACATATGGGCGATACGCTCTCTTTTTCTCGGAATGTGAGTGATATTATTGGCGTAACGTCTGTTTCAGTATGGGCACTTTTCGTCTTGCTTTATATTTATAAAATGATTTATTTCTCTCACGAAGTACGCGATGAATATTGCTGTCCGATACGTTTTTCTTTTCTTGCCTTAATACCGATTACAACGATGTTAAGCGGGGATATTCTGTATCGTTGGCTTCCTCTCATTGGTGAGGGATTAATTTGGATTGGGACAATTGGGCAATTATTGTTTGCTTCCGTGCGTATTAGTGCGTTATGGAAAGATGGCACGTTTGAGCAGAAATCGACATTGCCACCTTTTTATTTGCCTTCTGTAGCAACTAATTTCACCAGTGCATCATCATTGGCCTTGTTAGGTTATCACGATTTAGGCTATTTGTTCTTAGGTGCAGGGATGATTGCTTGGATTATTTATGAACCGGTGTTATTCCAGCGCTTACGCGTGTTGCAAATTGAACCACAATTTCGTCCAACCATGGGGATCATTTTAGCGCCGGCATTCGTGGGATCGTCGGCTTACTTATCGCTTAATGGGGGAGAGATCGATCTTTTCGTTAAGTTCTTATGGGGATACGGTTTTTTACAAATGTTCTTTTTAATTCGCCTGTTCCCTTGGATTAGTGAAAAAGGGCTAAATATTGGCTTCTGGGCTTTTTCATTCGGATTAGCTTCTTTAGCAAATGGGGCCGTTTTTTTCGTTCATCATAATGTACTGAGCGGCTTGGCAAATGGTGCATTTATCTTCGCTAACCTGATGATGAGTGGTTTAGTACTGATAACACTAGGAAAAATTTTCAAAGGACAATTTTGGTTAAAGTAATTTAAATAAAAAGTACGGTTAAAAAATTATTTGCACCCCAAAAGTTGGACTAAACAGCCAATAATTGAGGTGCAAATTTTATATGCCTACATCATAATATTTCCTACAATGCTACGAGTTTCCTCTCGCACTTCGGTGAGTTTCACTTTCACTAAATCGCCGATTTTGTAGCGACGTTCTCCTTGAATATACAAGGCCAATTCATCAGTGTTCACTTGCATTTCAGCTTTATTCGGGTGCAGTGTAGAGGCCGGTACGAACATTGATGCACCATTTTCCAATAATTGAACACGTAAACCGCCACGCATTACATCTTGCACTTCTGCATCAAATCCAGTATTTTCAGCGACTTTGTCAGCAAGATAGCGACAATATAACCAGTCTGCGATATCACGCTCAACCAAGCGATTTTGGCGACGGGCTTCTTGTAAGCGAGCAAGGACTTCATCTTGTGGTTTTTCACAAGCTTGCTGTGTGAGTACGGCTTTAATTAAACGATGGTTCACCATATCGGAATATTTACGGATAGGCGATGTCCAGGTCGCATAACCTTCTAATCCAAGCCCAAAATGTGGAGCGAGTTCCGATTTAAACTCCGCAAAGGTTAAATAACGACGTAAACGGAATTCTAAATAGTCACCTTCAATGGGTTCAATATCATGACGCATTTGGCAATAACCTTTTAAGGTTGCCAAATTTTCCACAGAATAACGCTCAGCAAGCTCAGCTTGATTTTCTTCATTAGCTAAATTTGCCATTAAGAAATTATGCGCGTTTTCTAAGAATTTCTTATCAAACCCCGAGTGTGTATTAAAAATACCGGTTTGTGCTTGTTCAGCTAAGAATTGTGCAGCACAGATATTGGCGATGATCATGGATTCTTCTACGATTTGATTTGCAATACGACGATATTCCGCTTTAATTTCTTTCACTTTGCCATTTTCAGCGAGAATAAAGGAGTAATCCGGTTTTTCTTTAAATAAAAGAGAATGCGTTTTACGCCATTGAATACGTGCTTTAGTAAATTGATGTAACCAATCAATTTGCTGTGCAATTTCTGGTGTTTCCGGTTGCCATGCATCCGGTACTTGTTCTAAATAATCTGAGATCTTGTTATAGACTAATTTTGCTTTAGATTGTACATAAGCTGACACAAAATGCGGTTTAGCCGTGATGTTGCCGGCAAGATCCGTTTCGATATAACACACTAATGCAGGGCGAGTTTCATTTGCCATTAATGAGCATAAGTCATCAGACAATTCACGCGGCAACATAGGAATGTTAAAGCCAGGTAAATAATTGGTAAAACAACGCTGTTTCGCATCTTTTTCAATTTGTGAATCTAATGCAATGTAAGCTGTTGGATCCGCAATAGCAACGACTAATCGCCAGCCGGTTTGCGTACCATTTTGTTCGATAGGTTCAATGTAAAGCGCATCGTCCATATCCTGCGTGCTTTCAGAGTCAATAGTGACAAAATGAAGTGCGGTCAGATCTTCGCGAGTTTGTTGATCTAACATCTCATAGCTTTCGGCACCTTGCACAGGATGACGAGATTGCTCATGACGTGCCAATGTCACCCACCAAGGGGCTAATTCATCATCAGCACGGCAGATAAATTGATTGATAGTGGCATAGAAAAAGCGATCATCACGTAATGGGTGCGTTTTTAAATTTGCTACGACCCAGTCGCCTTCTTGTAATTCTTCTTTGACGGATTTAGCTTGTTGTGCACCAATGGGTTGGTTGATACTTGGGTGATCAACCAAAACTTGCAATTTCTTGTCTTTATTGAACCGCACTTTGGCAATAAAGCGCGTGAGCATTGGCTCAATTAATTCTTCAGGTTCAGCTTGCTCTTTATCGCCTTGTTTTTCAATGGTGGCTTTGATTTTGTCACCGTGCATCACTTTTTTCATTGCGGGTGGGGCAATAAAGTAGCTTTTTTTATCGCACTCTAAAAAACCATAAGCTTTATCAGTACTTTTTACCACGCCTTCAACGTGTTCTTTGCTATCGTGGATTTGTTGCTTAAGTTGTGCGAGTAATGGATTATCTTGGAACATAGTTATATTTAAAAAGAGAGAAAAGGCAGACTGAAAAGCCTGCCTAAAAATAGACTGTACGAAAAATTATTCTTCGCCTAATTCGCCCATTGCAGTGATGCTGAAACCTGCATCAACGTGAACGATTTCACCGGTAATACCCGATGCTAAATCAGAACATAAGAATGCGGCTGAGTTGCCCACATCTTCGATAGTGACAGTGCGGCGTAATGCTGCGGTTTTCTCAAAGGTAGAAAGCATTTTCTTGAAGTTTTTAATGCCTGATGCCGCTAAAGTGCGGATTGGACCAGCAGAGATCGCATTCACACGAATACCTTCTTTACCTAAATCCGCTGCCATTACGCGAGTTGCCGCTTCAAGAGATGCTTTTGCTAAACACATCACGTTGTAGTTAGGAATTGCACGTTCTGCCCCTAAGTAAGAAAGCGTTAACAACGCTGCATTTGGATTTAAGTAAGGACGAGCCGCTTGTGCCATTGCAACAAAACTGAATGCACTGATGTCGTGAGCGATACGGTAGCCTTCACGAGTTGCGGCGTTTACGTAATCACCATCTAATTGATCGCCTGGTGCGAATGCAATAGCGTGTACAAAACCATCAAATTTTTCCCAACGTTTGCTTAATTCAGCAAAGCAGTTTTGGATGCTTTCATCGGTCGCTACGTCTAAAGGTAATACGATGTCAGAACCAAATTCTTTTGCAAATTCTTCTACGCGTGGTTGTAATTTATCGTTTAAATAAGTGAAAGCAAGTTCAGCGCCTTGTTCTTTCATTGCTTTTGCGATCCCGTAAGCAATAGAACGGTTGCTTGCAAGACCTGTCACTAAAATACGTTTACCAGTTAAGAAACCCATATTTTTTCCTATGTTTGAGTTAAAAAAATCGACGAGATTATACTTGTTTTGTGTGCTTTCGGCAATTAATCACACTTTGTACCAGTTAGGCCGGATTATCAATATCTTTAAATTCTACATCCAAGCCATATTCAGCCGCTAGCCATTCACCTAATGCTTTAATGCCATAGCGTTCAGTAGCATGGTGACCCGCCGCAAAGAAATGAATACCTTGCTCACGAGCAGAGTGAATGGTTTGCTCCGAAACCTCACCGGTAATAAAAGCATCACAACCTTGTGCTGCGGCTAAATCAATATAGCCTTGTCCACCACCAGTACAAATGCCAATTTTACGGATTAAGTGCGGTCCATTTTCGGTGCAAATTAATGGTTTACGGTGAAGTGCTTGCTCAATACGTTGCGCAAATTCTTCAGCGGTAATGGGATCTTTTAACGTTCCCCAAACAGGAATACTGGTTGAGCTATTTTCTAAAGGTTGAAGATCGCTAATCCCTAATAACTGAGCAAGTTTTGCGTTGTTGCCTAATTCAGGGTGAACATCTAAGGGTAAATGGTAGCCATATAAATTGATGTCATTCACAAGCAAGGTTTTGATACGTTTGCCTTTCATGCCGCGAATACAAGGATTTTCACTTTTCCAAAAATAGCCATGGTGGACAAGTACTGCATCAGCTTGTTGTGCAACGGCATAATCAATCAAAGCTTGGCTTGCGGTGACGCCCGTGATGATCTTTTTGATCTCCGCTTTGCCTTCTACTTGCAAACCGTTAGGCGCATAATCGTTAATTCTGTCTGTGCTAAGTTTTTCGTTTAGTAAACGTTCAAGTTCTAGGTTGTTCATGATTTCTAAGAAAAAAGAAAAGGGTGAGATATGGTAAGAGATTTCAAAAAAAATGGCTAGTGCAAAAGGAGTGGGGGGAATGCACTAGCCAGTAGTGTGTTTGTCATAACACAAGTTTACTATCTAAAACGAGGTTCATTATATATTTAATTATATAAAAATCAAGAAAAAAATAAGGAAAATTTTCCTTATTTTTCGATATGTCGTTTTAGCATTCAAAAACAAATGAAAAATCAACCGCACTTATGAATACAAACTCGGTTCATCTTCCGTTGGGCGTGTTTTAAATCGGCGATGTAGCCACATGTATTGTTCCACACCTTTTAAGATTTCTTTTTCCACGACTTTATTCATTCGTGCAGCGATCGCCGTTTCATCTGAAAGATCAGAAAAATCCACTGGTGGCGAAATGCTGACCGTATAGCCTGAACCATCTTTATTACGTAATGGGGCAAAAGGCACGACTTTGCAATTTGGTGCGGATTTAAGTAGATAGTAACTGCCCGTCGTGGTTGCCGCTTCTTGTACGGCAAAGAAAGGCACAAATACCGCATTTTTTCTGCCGTAGTCATGATCAGGGGCATACCAAATGGTTTCACCTTTGCGTAAGGCTTTGAGCATACCACGCAGATCTTTTCGGTTTAGCATATCTTTATTTGAACGTAAGCGACCTTTGATTTGTAGCCAATCCAATACAGGATTGTCATTTGGACGGTAAACGCCTACGCCAGGATGATGTAAGCCCACAATACGTGCGCCTAACTCAAGAGTGAGGAAATGAACACCCACAAAGATAATGCCGTCTTGGGCATTTTCTTTTAAATAATTTAAGCCTTCAATTTTTGACCATTTTTTAATGCGCGCATCAGACCAAAACCACGCCATACCGGTTTCAATAATCGCCATCCCAACGGCACGCAAGTTTTCTTGCAAAATGGCTTCACGCTCTTGTTCGGGCATTTCTGGGAAGCAGAGCTCAAGATTTCGGCGAGCAATTGCAGCACGGCGTTTTCCTACTTTTAATTTTGAGAAAAGCCAGCCTAAGCCATTGCCGATGTGACGTAAAATTGGATAGGGAAGTAACAAAAGGCTTCGCCAAATCGCCACACCAAGCCAAAAGCCCCAGTATTTAGGGGCAAGAAAGTGCGGTTGAAATTGAGGGAGTTTTTCGTTTTTCATAATTCTTTTCTGGTTAGTTCGACGTGTAGTTTATCGCAAATTTGAGTTGTGGTAAAATTGCACCAAATTTTTATTATTCCAACAGAGAGATTTCAAAATGGCTCAATATTCTGCCAATTTTAATCAAGCGAAAGTATTAGTGTTAGGCGATGTGATGCTTGACCGTTACTGGTTTGGTGCGACTAATCGTATTTCACCGGAAGCACCAGTTCCTGTGGTTCGTGTACAAGATAATGAAGAGCGTGCAGGTGGTGCAGCAAACGTGGCAATGAATATTGCTTCTCTTAATGTACCTGTGCAAATTTTGGGATTAATTGGTCAAGATGAAACAGGTGCAGCCTTAACCAATTTATTACAACATCAAAAAATTGATTGTAATTTTGTGGCATTGGATACTCACCCAACCATTACGAAATTACGTATTTTGTCTCGTCATCAACAATTACTACGCTTGGACTTTGAAGAAGATTTCCAAAACGTGGAATGTAATGAGTTGCTTGCGAAATTAGAAACGGAAGTGAAAAACTTTGGTGCGCTAGTGCTTTCTGATTACGGTAAAGGTACATTAAAAGATGTGCAAAAGATGATCCAAATTGCACGTAAAGCAAACGTACCCGTGTTAATCGATCCAAAAGGTACAGATTTTGAGCGTTATCGTGGTGCGACTTTACTGACACCAAATATGTCAGAGTTTGAAGCGGTGGTAGGTAAGTGTGATTCTGAAGAAGAGATCATTGAGAAAGGTTTAAAATTAATTTCAGACATCGAATTGACCGCACTTTTAGTGACGCGCTCTGAAAAAGGCATGACATTACTTCGTCCAAATCAAGAACCGTTCCATTTACCAACCGTTGCAAAAGAAGTGTTTGATGTAACGGGGGCGGGCGATACCGTAATCAGTGTCTTAGCAACCGCACTTGCAGACGGTCTTTCTTTTGAAGAATCTTGCTACTTAGCCAATGTGGCGGCAGGTATTGTGGTTGGTAAATTGGGTACATCAACGGTTTCTACTGTGGAATTAGAGAATGCAATCCATGGACGTTCTGAAACAGGCTTCGGTATTATGTCAGAAAGCCAATTAAAAACTGCAGTATCTCATGCTAAAGCGCGCGGTGAGAAAATTGTGATGACAAACGGTTGTTTTGATATTCTTCATCCAGGTCATGTGTCTTATTTAGAAAATGCTCGCAAACTTGGCGATCGCTTAATTGTTGCCGTGAATACGGATGATTCAGTCAAACGCTTAAAAGGTGAAAGTCGTCCAATTAACAATCTGAATGCTCGTATGGCAGTATTGGCTGGTTTAGCTTCAGTGGATTGGGTAGTCTCTTTTGATGAAGATACACCACAACGTTTAATCGGTGAGATTTTACCGGATTTATTGGTAAAAGGCGGCGATTACAAACCAGAAGAGATTGCAGGCAGTAAAGAAGTGTGGGCGAACGGCGGTGATGTTCGTGTATTGAATTTCGAAAATGGCTGTTCAACTACAAACGTGATTGAGAAAATCAAAGCGCTGAAAGATTAATGGCTTTATAAAAACGACGGGCAACCTGTTTTACAAGTTGCCCGTTTTTTATTTTAGAATTTATATCGGATATTGCCGAAATAAATGCGTCCTTCTTCTGGGTAGCCAGCTTGATAGTAGTAGTTTTTATCAAAGAGGTTCGATACACCCGCTTCTAAACTTAACCCTGAAACAGGTTCATAGATCAATTTCGCATTGCTATTTCCAAAACCAGAGAGTTTCACGGTTTCACCACCATCTAAATAATAACGGCCATGTTCCGATTGCCATGCGCCAATATATGCTGACCCACATCCCGATGCCTTATACTCAAAGGGAAAAAGCCGACTCCCCGAATAAAGCGATTTTCTAAAAAGCGCGGTAGGATTTTAGAAAGTTTTTGAGATACGAAATGCCGTCTGAAAATTTCAGACGGCATTTTGTTATTTATTCAGCCCCTTTTCTTGCAACCAACCCGCCAAATGCTCGGCAACCTCGGCATTATTCAAATCCTGCATCATAAAATGGGTGTTGCCGTGAATGCCCACTTCTGGCAAATGCACCACTTTGACATCGCCTCCATGTTTGTTCACCACATCCGCCCATTGGCGGGCGAGGGCGAGACGGATGCTCCATTGGTCTTCGCCTTGGATTTTGGACGGTTTATCACTGATATTATCGCCAAAATAGATGATAATCGGCATTTTGGTGAGTTTTTCAAAATCCGCCGCACTTATCTTGGCGGGAACAATATCGCCGAATGCGCTGGTGATGGTGGGCGGTACTTCGCCTTCGGGGAAGGGGAAGTTGCCCGGCTCAATGGCGGCAATCCCTTTGATTTTGTCAGACGCTTTGATGCCCGCAAACCAACCTGCGATGCCGCCTTGCGAATGGGTAACGAGCATGCCGTCGCCCACGCGCTCAAACAGGGCTTTGAGGCTGTCTGAAATCACGCCTACGTCAAAGGCGCCGGTGTTCGGGGTCATTTGGCGGAAAAATTGGTTCAGGCTGGCGGCATCTTGCGGGAAAGCGACGCCCTTAAAAAATTTCGGGTATTCGCCCATACGGAATTGGGCGAACCAAAATTGATCGTCGGGCGTGGCAGTAATCGCACCGTCCACAGTGGAACGTCCCGACCAGCCTCGGCGCGGTTGATCTACGAGGAAAACGGGGTAATTTTTGCGTAAGAAAATATTGTTCCAGCCCTCACGACCGTCAGGCGTGGTCTGCCACGTGCGCATTGACTGCCCCGCGCCGTGCAAAAACACCAGCGGCAAGGCTTTGGCAACCGTCGGGATTTGATACCACACCGTTGCGTGATCGCCGTGCAGGGTCTGCCCGCCATTTTGCATATTGGCGTTGAACACCGCCATAAAGTCGTTAGCCGTTTTATTTTGGGTAATTTCAGGGCGTGGGTTGTAGTGGCCTTGACTGGTTTTCACCGTACCGCCCACAGCAAAACTGCCTTGGCTTTCAATGCTTAACGGCGCGGCGGTTGCCGTGGCTGCCGCCAGCGAAAGTGCGGTAAAAAATGCGGATTTTTTCATCTTGATTGTCCTTGTGTTTGATTGGATTAGGGACATTATAGCGGAATGGGTTAGAATGTTAATTCTGTAAAATCAGTATGATGTTGTGAGAAATTTTCAAGAATAAAGGCCGTCTGACAAGGGGGGCAGACGGTCTTAAAATTTGCTCAAAACCGACCGCGCTTTCAGCCTTTCACGCTTGCCCACACGCTTTGCATATTCGCCGCTTGCGCCGGGCTGATTTGCCGCTCAATCTGCGCCAAGCCTTACTCGCTTAAGCCCAAATTTTTCAGCACGCTTAAATGCGAGCGCAGTTGTCCGTTGACGCTTTCGCCGAAGGCGAGCAGCGAGCCGAGGGTGGCGAGTTCGCGCTCTACATCGCCCAAATTATCGCGGGCGAACTGGTAGCCGAACAGTTCGGCTTTGAGGGCGTAATCCACCGCCGGAGCGAAATCAAAAATCGGGCGGGAAGTCGCCGCTTGGGTAAGCTGCGCCATTTTTTGCGTGCCGAGCGCGTAATAATCTACTTTGCCCAAATCCGTGGCGGGTTTGCCTTGCGGGTCTTTGATGCCTTGGGCGGTGCGTTCGTCAAGTAGGGCTTTGAGCGTGGTCAAGGCGTTGAGGGTTTTTGGTGCGCCGATATAGGCAAACTGGTGCGACACAGCTTCCTTGAGTTCGCTCACCGTCAAGCCTGCTGCCAGTGCATTTTCGGCGGCAGTTTTTACGCCTGCTTGGTCGCCAATCGTAGCGGCGACGGCGAGCGGGACGATACTGCGCTGTTTGGCGGTGAATATACCGTCAAAAACTTTTGAATTTTTGACCGCGCTTTTATCTGCCTCAGGGCTTACTTTTTCCAGCCAAGTTACGCGATTGTCTTTGACGGGACTGATGGCGATATGGCTCATCGCCGTGAATTTGCCCGCGCCGTGCCAGTGTTTGACATCGGGCGCAATCCACACTACATCGCCTTTTTGAATGGTTTGCACGGGCTTGCCCCATTCTTGGAAACGCCCCGTGCCGTCGGTTACGATCAAATACTGCCCTTGGCTGTGGCTGTGCCAATCCGTCAACGCATTGGGGGCAAAATGCACAATAGCGGGCGCAACATCGCCGTTTGATGGCATTATAGGTAGGCGGGCAAACTCGGCGTTGCCGCTAAAATGGGCAGCGTCTGCCACTTGTAGGGTTTGTTGATTGACTGGTGTGTAAGTGGTTGACATTTTATCCTCCGCAACCGCTGTCAGGCTGGATAATGCCATGCAAAGTGCGGTCAGTTTTTGTAAAATTTTCATGGTATTAGACCGTTAAAAATGCGTTTCGTCGATGTGCATGGCATCTAATTTTTGATTGATACGCGCCACTTCATCGGTACTTAATTCAACCGCCATCGCGCCCAAATTTTCTTGCAGACGGGATTGTTTGGTCGTCCCCGGGATCGGCACGATGAAATCCCGTTGCGCCAGTTCCCACGCCAACACGATTTGCGCGGCGGTGGCGGATTTGGCGGCGGCGAGCTCGTGCAGCAAGTCCAACACAGGCTGGTTTTTCGTCATCACATCCGCCGAAAAACGCTTCATCATGCGGCGGAAATCGCCTTTGGCGTACTGGGTCTGCGCATTAAAACGGCCGCTTAAAAAGCCGTTCCCCAGTGGGCTGTATGCCACAAAGCCGATATGGTTGGCTTCGCAAAAAGCAAACAATGCTTTTTCGGGAGCGCGGAACACCATGGAATATTGGTTCTCCGTGGCGGTAATGGGCGTAACGGCGTGGGCGGCGGCCATATACTCAATCGGCGCGTTGGACACGCCCCAATGACGGATTTTGCCTGCCTTAATCAATTCGCCCATTACTTCCGCCACAGCCTCGGCGGGTACATTCGGGTCAATGCGGTGCTGGTAATACAGGTCGATGTAGTCGGTTTGCAGATTGCGTAATGATTCGTCCACTTGCTTGCGGATGGATTCGGGGCGGCTGTCCAGCACATTCTCCACGCCGCTGGCGGAATGAGTTTGCCCCACAATGCCGAATTTGGTGGCGATCACCGCTTGATGGCGCATGCCTTTCACCGCTTCGCCCAGTAGCATTTCATTGGCCTTGCCGTAAATGGGCGCGGTGTCAAAAAAATTTCCGCCCAACGCGATGGAATGGCGGATAAGCTCAATCATCTCGCCGCGATCTGCCGCCTTGCCGTAAGCGTGATCCATACCCATAATGCCCAGCCCGATGGCGGACACAGTTAAATCTTTGCCTAAAATTCTGGTTTTCATTTTATTTGCTTCTTAATTTTTTGCCAGCCACGGACGGATTTGGTTTTGTGCCTGCGTCAGGGCATTGCCTTTCATCACCAAAAGAATGCCGTCGCGTTCGTTGCCGCCTTTGAGCGACAAACCCAGGCGCACGTCCGCGCCTGCTGCCAGCAGTTTGATTTCCTCAAAGCCGCTGCCCACGCCGTAACCGGCATTGGTGTTGAGCGGCAGAATGGTTTTGCCGCGTAGGTTGCGCCCGATTAAAAAACTCTTCACCGGTGCGGGCAGGCGCATCGCCCAAGTAGGGAACACGATGACGATACGGCGGTAAGGCTCGATGTTCGGCATGTTTTTCAGCGGTGGCAACACACCGTCTGCAATTTCTTGTGCCGCTTGGTCGCGCATTTGCGCATAATTTTGCGGATAAGGTTCGGCGGTTTCGATGGCGGCCAAATCCGCCCCCGTGCTTTGGGCGACAAACTGCGCCAAGGCTTTGTTGTTGCCGGTGCGGGAAAGGTACACCACCAGCGTATCGCTTTTGCCTGCGGCGCTTGCTTTGAGATTCAGTCCGCCTGCTGCCAGCAGCGCCAAACCGCCTTGCACAAAACGGAGGCGGGTCAATTTTGAATGCTTCATCTTATTCTCCTTAATGGCTTGAACATAGTGTAAACCTGTTGAATTGGTTTGATAATCCGCATAAATCGCAATGGCTCTGTGAAAAATTCTCACCAATAAAATGCCGTCTGAAAAATTTATTTTCAGACGGCATTGTTCGTTTTTGCGGTGAGAAAAATTTTCAAAATTCCGACCGCACTTTACCGGTGTTATTTCAAATTCGCGCCGAAAAATTCGGTGAGTTTGCTGCTGATTTGATCCACATAGGGCTGTTTCCAATAGGTTTCCATATGGGTGGCGCCTTTGATTTTGTACAGCTCTTTGTTTTTGGTGCCGGTGGCGTTGGCGAACACTTCTTCGGTCATGTATAAGGTGTCGGCTTTGTCGCCTGCCATCATCAAGAGCGGTTGGTTAATCAAATCCACGTTGGCGTTGACGTCAAACTCCATCAAATCCTGCAAACTGTCCACGGTGCTGTTGGTTTGCGAATTCGGGTGAGCGTGGGTTTGGCCGTAATATTGGTAGCCTTGACGGTACAGCTCGAAGGGCAGCGCGGCGACTTGTTCGTCGGTCATGTTTTGACCGAAAGCCGGTGTGTATTGAATCGGGCCGCCCGCAGCTTCTTCGGTGCGCACTTTGGCGATGTCTGCCAAACGCTCTTGAATAGTGTCTTTTTGGCTGCGCATAAAACCGTTTCTTCGCACGTCGCCGGAGTTGAACATACTTAGCGTTGCCACCGCTTTAAAGCGTTTGTCGGTTTGCACCGCTTTGATGGTGTAGCCGCCCCCGCCACAAATGCCGAGTACGCCCAAGCGGCTGGCGTCCGCGCCCGGATATTGGCTGATAAAGTCCGCCGCCGAGCGGATGTCTTCGATACGGTTTTGCGGTTTATCGGTGTAGCGCGGTGTGCCGCCGCTGCCGCCTTGGTAGGCTGCGTCAAAGGCGATGGTGAGATAGCCTTGCTCTGCCAAACGCTGCGCGTACAGGCCGGCCACTTGTTCTTTCACGCCGCCGTTCGGGTGGGCAACCACGATGGTCGGGTATTTTTTCTTGGCGTCGTAGTTGACCGGTGTGTAAACGTTGGCCACCACTTCGATGCCGGTTTGTTTTTGGGTGTATTTCACAGGGTGGATATTCACTTTGCCTTGCACGTTTTCAGTGATGGCGCCGTCGTAAGTTAAGGTGAACGGGTTATTGCGGTAATCTGCTGCCATGGCGTTGCCTCCTAAGATTGTAGCGAGCGTTGCGGTTAAGAATGTGGCTTTCAAGCCTTTCATTATATTGCGTTTCATCGGGTTTCTATCTTGTTTGTCGAACGTTGATCAGGCGTATTATTATAAGCCGATGAATTTATTTGATAAGACAGATAAATTGCTATACGCTAGTGAGAAAATTTCACCAATGGAGCAGCAGCGATGAACGACAACAAACAATTCAACGACCTCTACGCCTTTGTGCAGGTGGCAAAACTCGGCAGTTTCAGCAAAGCGGCGCAGGCGTTAAACGTGCAGCCTTCCGCCTTGAGCCACCGGATTAGCGATTTGGAAGGCCGTCTGAAAATCAAGTTGTTAAACCGCACCACCAGAGCCGTATCCACCACCGAAGCGGGGCAGCAGCTGCTCGAACGCATTGCGCCGCTGTTTAGCGGCATTCAGCAGGAGTTGGGTGCCTTGGTGGATTTCACCCACGAAATGCGCGGCAAAATCCGCATTAACTGCCCCGAACGCCCCGCCTACGAGCTGATTTACCCCAGATTAAGCGGTTTTTTTGCGGACAATCCCGATATGGAGCTGGAGATTTTTATCAACAACCGCTATTGCGACATCGTGGCGGAGCGGTTTGATTTCGGCGTGCGCTCGGGTAAAGACGTGGCGGGCGATATGGTGGCGGTGCCGATTTCCGCGCCCAACCAAATGGCGCTGGTAGCGTCGCCTGTTTATCTTGCTCGCTTCGGCGCGCCTAAGGCTTTGAAGGAATTGGCAAAACATCGCTGCGCCGTGATTTCCTTTAACCCCGAATACCGCCTGAGCGAATGGGAATTTATGGAAAACAAGCAGTTGGTGAAAATCCGCGTGCCCGAAAGCCTGGTGTTTAATTCCACCCTGCTGGTGAAACAAGCGGCGTTGGACGGACTGGCGGTGGCGTGGCTGCCGCAAAGCTGGGTGCAAGCTGCACTTGAGGCGGGCAAACTGGTGGAAATCCTCCCCCAAACCGCCATCACTTACCCGCCGATGTATCTGTATTACCCGCAAAACCGTCATAAAACCGCCGCCATGGCCGCCCTAATCGCCGCCCTGCGCGTGGCGGGGGCTTGACCGATACGGTCGCAATCCTGCCAAAGGATACTGTTTCTACTAAAGTCGGCTTGTAAGGCAAAAGCGCGGTCGGTTTTGGGTTGGGGTTGAAACGTAACTTCAATGCAATAGTGATCGCGGCGAAAATTTTCTCATCATTATGATGGGGGAAATTTTCTCGTAAAGTGCGGTTAGAATCGCTGAAGTTTATTTTTCCGTTAGCTAATTCAGTGAGTAAAATCGAAGGGGTAAGTTGAAGTTGCTCCGCAATTTGTAGAATTGAAAAGTGCTCAAACGTCATGATCAAACGGTCTAAATTGCAATAGGTGGGATAGCGACTATGTGTCACTAAATCGTTAAATTGTTGAACAATTTTGACCGCTTTATTTTTACGATTGAAGACGTGTAAAGCCACACCCAAAATAAACAGTAAAGCAGAACCTAAATGCAACTGAAAGATGCCTTGAATGGGCCACTGGAAGTAAATCCCTAAGCCGCTGAACAATATCCCTGCTAATCCTGCAATGAGTATGCAAAGCAAGCAAAACTTATAAATCACATCCCATTTCATTTTTTCACCTTTAGCTATGAATAATAAATATTATATAATTGAAAATATAACGATGTTATTCTAACAAAATTTATCTGTTATGTTAAAAAATATATAGCGTTAAAATTAAGTTGTATCAGTTGAATGGCTAAAAGAGGGAGAAAACATGAAAAAATGGATAACCATTGTACTTTCAGTCTGTGTAGGAACCGCAGCATTAGCAACCGAGGAAGTATCTTATTTGGCAGGGGAATTGCCTCAGCCTGCTAAAATTGAAAAAGTATTAAGTGCGGGCAATCCAGCCGATGTATTATTGCTTTCAAGTGCACCGAATAAATTGCTTGGATTGGCAGGATTTAATATGGAAAAACGCGGAAAACTGTTTCCTGCAGTGCAACAAACTTTACCAACCTTAGGGAAAATAGCTGGAAAAGGCAGCACGCTCTCGCCAGAGAAAATTGTGGCATTACAACCGAATTTAATTATTGATGTGGGTAATGTTACGCCAAACTATATCGATCAAGCAAAGCGCACCTTTGAGCAAACGGGCGTGCCTTATTTATTGTTAGATGGCAAACTCAGCGAAACACCGACTACCTTACGTTATTTAGGCAAAGTATTAGGGGTAGAGAACTTAACTAAACCTCAGGCTAAGTATGCGGAAGAAACGCTTAAACAAGCGGTCGAAAACGCCTCTAAATTTACCAAAACCTTCTATTTAGCTCGTAGTGCAGATGGCTTACAAACAGGACAAAAAGGCTCCATTCATACGGAAGCCATTGAAATAGTCGGTTTAAAAAACGTGGTAGAAGGCGATCATAAAGGGCTCACACAGGTTTCGATGGAGCAACTTTTATTATGGAATCCTGATGTGATTTTTAGCCAATATCCTGAGTTTTTGCAAACCTTAAAAGATAATCCGCAATGGCAACAATTAAGTGCGGTCAAAAATGGACACGTTTTTTTAATTCCGAATAATCCATTTGGTTGGTTAGATTCGCCACCTAGTGTGAACCGTTTGCTTGGAGTACGTTGGGTCTCTCATTTAGCCAGCGGTAAACCTATTGCTGAATTTGCAAAAGAAGTACAAACGTTTTATCACTTGTTCTATCAGATTGAATTACCGAATTGACGCAACGATTTTATCAATTTTTATTGAGCAAGCATGCGCAAGAGATTATTCGTAAGAATGGATTTAAAAATGATTAAACATTTAGGGGGAACAGCGTAATAATTCCTTGCTTTTATTGGCTTCAATCGTTAAAATTCAGGTTCCTTGTCATCGCTGAGTTAGAGATCGGCGAATGATGTATTAATAACACTACCTTTTAGGAGTAAAAAATGTCTCTAAGTACTGAAAAAAAAGCAGCAATCGTTGCTGAATTTGGTCGCGATGCGAAAGATACTGGTTCTTCTGAAGTTCAAATCGCATTATTAACTGCACAAATCAACCACTTACAAGCTCACTTCGCTGAGCACAAAAAAGACCACCATGGTCGTCGTGGTTTATTACGTATGGTTTCTCGTCGTCGTAAACTTTTAGACTACTTAAAACGTACTGATCTTGCTTTATACCAAAGCACTATCGCTCGTTTAGGTTTACGTCGCTAATTTTTATTACGATAGTAAAAATAAAAGCCTTCGGATTACCGAGGGCTTTTTTATTTTCTACATATTGGAAAATAAAAAACGGTCAAAAATTTGACCGCTCTTTTTTAGTTATTAGTTCGCAATGCCTTTATGGCGAAGCAATGCGTCTAGTTGAGGTTTACGCCCACGGAAGCGTTTGAATAATACCATTGGTTCTTCAGAGCCGCCGCGAGTGAGAATTTCATCTAAGAAGGATTTACCCGTAACTGGATTGAAAATTCCTTCTTCTTCAAAGCGAGAGAAGGCATCTGCAGATAACACTTCAGCCCATAAATAGCTGTAATAACCTGCTGCGTAACCGCCAGCAAAGATATGGCTAAAGCTATGTGGTGCTCTTGCCCATTCAACACCTTTAATCACGGCAACTTTATCTTTCACTGCTTTTAAGGTATCAAGCACTTGGTTAGCTTTACCCACTTCAAAAGTATGATGAAGGGTAAAATCAAACAAGCCAAATTCAAGCTGACGTAACACAAACATCGCTGCTTGGTAGTTTTTCGCTTTCAGAAGTTGATTTAATTTTTCTTCTGGCAATGGTTCGTGCGTTTCAAAGTGACCCGAAATAAAATCAAGGGCTTCTTTTTCCCAACACCAGTTTTCCATAAATTGACTTGGAAGCTCTACCGCATCCCAAGGTACACCATTGATACCCGCAACATCCGGCACATCAACTTTGGTAAGCATATGGTGAATACCATGACCAAACTCGTGGAATAGAGTCGTGACTTCATCATGGGTGAATAGCGCAGGTTTATCCCCAATAGGCGCGTTGAAGTTACACGTTAAATAGGCAACCGGTTTTTGAATTGAACCGTCGGCATTGCGTTTTCTGCCGATACAATCATCCATCCATGCGCCGCCACGTTTATTTTCGCGTGCATAAAGATCGAGATAGAAACTGCCTCGTACTTCATCGGTTTCATCAATTAAATCAAAGAAACGCACATCTTTGTGCCAAGTATCTACACCAAAACGTTCAACTGCACGAATATTAAAAATACGTTTAATTAATTCAAATAAGCCCGAAATAACGCGATCTTCAGGGAAATAAGGACGAAGTTCTTCATCATTGATCGCATATAAATGTTGTTTTTGTTTTTCAGAATAGAAACTGATATCCCAAGGGGCGAGTTCAGTGACGCCAAATTCTTTTTCACAATAAGCTTTGAGTTCAGCTAATTCTTTCTCACCTTGTGCTTTTGAACGATCTGCAAGGTTATTTAAGAAATCTAACACTTGTTGTGGATTTTCTGCCATTTTGGTCGCAAGTGAGCGTTCAGTATAGGTATTAAAACCTAGCAATTTAGCTAGCTCCACGCGTAACGTCATGATTTCTTCAATGATCGCCGTATTATCCCATTTACCAGCATTTGGACCTTGATCAGAAGCGCGAGTCGTATAAGCACGATACATTTCTTCGCGTAATGCTGCATTTTCACAATAGGTCATGATTGGCAAATAACTTGGGATTTCTAACGTAAAACGATAGCCTTTTAAACCTTTACTTTCTGCAGATTGTTTTGCCGCAAGTAATGCGGATTCAGGAAGACCCGCTAATTCACTTTCATCTTCAATAACTTTTTCCCAGCCCATGGTGGCATCGAGTACATTATTACTAAATTGTGAGCTTAATTCAGATAAACGCGCGACAATCTCACCATAACGTTTTTGTTTTTCTTCGGATAAACCGATACCTGAAAGCTCAAAATCACGTAGTGCATTTTCAATGGCTTTCTTTTGCGCGACGGAGTAAGTCGCAAATTCAGGACTATTCTTTAAGGCTAAATAAGCGTTGTATAAGCCTTTGTGTTGGCCTACCCAAGTGCTGTATTCAGAGAGTAGTGGTAAGCAGGCTTGGTACGCATCACGTAATTCAGGGCTGTTTTTAACTGAATTTAAATGGGAGATGGGTGACCAAGCACGACTTAAGTACTCGCCTGCTTCAGAAAGCGGTTCAATAAAGTTTTCCCAAATAAAGTGCGGTTGTTTTAGAACTTGTTCAATGGCTTGACGATTTTCTTCGATGAGTTTTTGAATTGCCGGTTGAATATGTTCCGGTTTGATTTGAGAAAACGGAGGTAAGCCTTCAATATGAAGTAATGGATTAGACATAAATATTCCTTTTGCTAATAGTTTCTTTAGTAAATTGCGACAAATTCTATAATATCAAGGTTGAAAAATCTAAAAAATCAGTGATAATTGCGTATCACTTTTATTTAGGGTTTATGATGGACGGCACTTCCTTTTTTTCTATTATCATTTTTTCTGGCATCATTGCTCTTGCGATCGTTATAGGTGTTGTTTCACTTAAGTTTTTCTCAAAGACTTCTTTAACCAAAGTCATGTATATTGTTCTTGGTTGCATTTCTTTAATATTAGGTGTTATTGGTATTTTTTTACCTATTCTTCCAACCACACCTTTTTTACTGCTTACACTTTATTCTTTTGCGAAAGGTTCTTCTCGTTTAGAACAATGGTTTTTAGGCACTAAGCTTTATCAAAAACACCTAAAATCCTTTAATGAACGTCGTGCATTGACGAAAAAAGCAAAAATTTCTATTCTAACGTTTTCAACCACAATGCTTTTAATTGGCTTTTATTTTACCCCAAGCGTTGTGGGTCGAACGATCATTGCCATTTTAATTGCGGTAAAATATTGGTTCTTTTTCTTTTGGATTAAAACAGAAGACGTTGAAAATGGATAATTCTTTCCTGACTTGGCTTAAAAGTGCGGTTATTTTCGGTGTCGTTTTTGGATTGAGTGGTTGTGATAAATTAAACAGCCAGAAATCGATAAACACAGAAACGGATGAGCAACCAACACAAAGCCAGTCTATCAAACAAGAGAATACTTCAAAATCGAATCGTACATTACTGACTCGGGCGTTTACTCATCCCCCTTCTTTTGAGCCTTGGTTTGTTCGTTATCCAGAACAAGAGAGCTTATTGCGTGATTTGTATGAAGGCTTAACGGCTTATGATCCAGAGGGAAAAATCGTGCCGGGTATCGCAGAAAGTTGGCAAACAAAAGACAATAAAACCTGGATCTTTACCTTGCGTGAAGGGCTTCGTTGGTCAAATGGTGATCCTTTAGTTGCCCAAGATGTCATGCTTTCTTGGCAAGCGTTATCCCAATCAAATAGTCCTTTAAGATCTTATTTAGCTTATCTCAATTTAAAAAATGCGAAAGGTATTTTAGAGAAAAATAAACCTTTTAAGAGCTTGGGAATTTATGCGGAAAATGACCGCACTTTACGTATTGAACTGGATAAAGCCACGCCTTATTTACCGGAAATGGTGGCACATATCAGCCTTGTGCCTCAATATAAAAATCCAAATGTAGTTGCAGTAACAAATGGCGCCTATATGTTGCAAAGTGAAAACCAACAAGGTATACATTTGATTAAAAACCCCTATTATTGGCAGAAAAATAATGTGGCTTTTGAGCGGGTAGAATATTTGCCTTTTATCGCCACTAAATTGTCTGACTTTGATGTGGTGGTTGATGTACCAGAAGTGCACGCGGACCTTCAACATTTCCCACAGCTTTGTAGTTATTTTTATGAATTTAATCTCAACGATCCTAAAGTTGCTAAGGCCGATGTGCGTAAGGCGATAGCTTCGTTGGTCTCTGTCACCAATATCGTGAATAATGAGATTCCTGCGGCAATTCCGAGTTCGTATTTTTTACCGAAAGCCATGTTAAATGGACAAGATTCAAGATGGGAGCCCGTTGTTGCCGAGCAGCTATTGGCTCAAAATAAAATTAATGAAAGACATCCGCTACACTTAAATGTGCTTTATGATGAGACGCCATTGCATGTAAATATCGCGCAACGTTTAGTCGGGCAATTAACGCAATCAGATATGTTGCGTGTGGATGCACAACCAGTCAATTGGCAAACATTACAGGCTAAACGTCAAAAAGGTGATTTCCAAGTCATTCGTTCTGGTTGGTGTGCGGATTTTAATCATCCGATGGCATTCTTGGGTTTGTTCTATTCTAAAAGTCCTGATAATAAAAATGGCTATGCCAATGCGGAATATGACCAACTTTTTGAGCAAGCATTGACAAGCTTAAATGAAAAAGAGCGGTCAGAAATTTACTTAAAATTAAGTGAGAAGATTCAACAGGAAAACCTTACTTTACCGCTTTTTCAATACACCACGCCAGTTTATCTTTCTCCAACTATTATGGGGGCGAAGAAAAATCCGGTGGGCGTCATTTACAGTAAGGATTTATGGCGAAAAGTTGAAAACTAAAGCTGATTAAGAAAGTTGTTCATGATGTGGTGAACAACTTTTTTTATTAAATTTAATAAAAGTGTAAAGTAACACTATTTACTTTTTATTTTTATACGATACAATACACAACAAATCAACCTAGAGGGAAATCCTTATGTTAAAAATGAATGATTTGGTTAAGCTTAGTCAGACACCAAAATCCACGGTACTGTACTATGTGAAAGAAGGTTTGTTGCCAGAACCAGTAAAAGATAAACCGAATTTTCATCTCTATGATGAATATTGTGTAGAGTTGCTCAGTTTTATTAAGTATCTACAAAGCAATTTCAATGCAACGATTTCACAAATTAAAGCACTTTTTGCTCATCCTCATTTTGATTGGAATAATCCTTATGAAAGCCTTATTGGATTATTGGATATCATCATGGGGGCTGAAAATGAAGTGTTCACTATTGAGCAATTATGTACAGAATTTCATCTTTCTGCTGAACAAATTGAAGACATGGTAGCGGAAGGATTATTGAATCCTCGTGAAGGCATTTTTACAGCAAAAGAACGTGATATTTTGGTGATCTTGGCTCGTTGTGATGAAGCCGAAATGGAGGTAGTGAAAGCTTATTTAGCTGCAGCCAAAATGTTAGCAGAAAAAGAGGTGAATGTGACTTTAGCGGCATTAGCCAATAGCGAACAAAAAGATGAAAAATTAAAACACTTATTTGATTTATTGTTGGTGTTAAAACCTTATCTCTTGAATATGAAAACCTTTAATCTTTATCAAGCGGAGAGTGGGAAATGAAACTCTTAAAATATGCTGGCTTTGTACCGTATTTAGCCATTGCCTTTATTAATGCCAGTGTGGATTTGGCACATAAAATTACCATTCAAAATGTATTACTGAAAAGTTTTTCAGGCGAGAGTTTGGTCGTTTTAACGGCATTAATTAATGCCATGATTTTATTGCCATTTATTTTCTTATTTTCCCCTTCGGCATTTATTAACGATAAATTTTCTCGCACCAATGTGATTCGTTATAGCAGTTTAGCGGCTGTGGTGATTAGTGCGGGGATTTTATTGAGTTATATGACGGGAATGTTTGCTATTTCCTTTGTACTGACATTGATTTTGGCAGCGCAAAGTGCGGTCTATTCTCCAGCCAAATATAGCATTATTAAATCAATTGTGGGCACTGAAAATATTGGTATGGCAAATGGTGTGATTCAAGCGCTTACTATTGTGGCCATTCTATTTAGTTCTTTTGCTTTTTCTTTCTTCTTTGAAGCGCATTATGTGGCATCAGATGATCCGAATGAAGTATTACAAAGTGTTTGGGTGATAGGTATAGCATTAGTATTACCTTCAATCAAGCTGGTACAGTCGGCATGCCATTACCGGGCACCATTATTAAAATTGTGGATCCAGAAAGCTTGCAAGAATTACCAGTCGGCGAAGACGGTTTGATCTTGATTGGTGGTGGGCAAGTCATGAAAGGTTATTTGAATGCACCAGAAAAAACAGCAGAAGTGATTGTTGAAATTGACGGTGTACGTTATTACAAAACTGGCGATAAAGGCCATATTGATCATAACGGCTTTATTACCATTGTGGATCGTTATTCTCGATTTGCTAAAGTCGGCGGTGAAATGATCAGTCTAGGTAGCGTGGAAGAGAAACTTTCACAAGTATTTGATGAAGAAAATCAATTTGTTGCCGTTGCCTTGAGCGATGATAAAAAAGGCGAGAGCATTGTACTTTTAATCAAATCTGCACTTTCTTTAGACGAGATTAATGAACGTATTAAAGGATTAAATGTACCGCCGATTATGCTCCCAAGCCAAGTCTTCTTAGTGGATGAAATTCCGATGCTCGGAAGTGGTAAAGTGGATTTCAAAGGGGCGAAGAACTTAGCGATGAGTTTGGTTAAGTAAAGAAAATCGTCATAAATGAAAGAGCGATCAATCTGATCTGATCGCTCTTTTTATTGATAGATATAAATTATTCTACTTTCACAATCCAGCCTTCAGGCGCTTCGACATCACCGAATTGGATACCGGTTAACTCGTTGTAAAGCTTACGTGTAACAGGACCTACTTCAGTTTCTGAATAGAACACGTGGAATTTACCTTTGTGTTGAATACCGCCTACTGGCGTAATCACTGCGGCAGTACCACAAGCCCCCGCTTCGGCAAATTGATCAAGTTGATCGATATACACATCACCTTCAATGGCTTCCATACCTAAACGCTCTTTTGCAATGTGAAGTAATGAGTATTTAGTTATACTTGGTAAAATAGAGTCGGACGCTGGTGTGATAAATTTATTATCTTTGGTGATACCAAAGAAGTTTGCTGCCCCTACTTCTTCAATTTTAGTATGTGTTTTCGGATCAAGATAGATCGCATCAGCGAATTTACGTTCAGGCGTACCTTCTTTTGCGGCTAGTTCATGTGGAAGCAAACTTGCTGCGTAGTTACCACCCACTTTTACACCACCAGTTCCCATCGGTGCTGCTCGGTCGTAATCGGTAGTGATGAAGTTTGAAGGGGCTAGCCCGCCTTTGAAGTATGCGCCAACAGGACAGCAGAATACGGAAAAAATAAATTCAGGTGCAGTTTTTACACCAATATTCGCGCCTGTACCAAAGAGGAATGGACGTAAATATAATGTTGCGCCAGATCCGTAAGGACCTAACCATTCTTGGTTTGCTTTCACCACTTCTTTACAAGCACGGATAAATAATTCTGTTGGCACTTGTGGCATTAATAAGCGATCAGAGGTATGTTGCATGCGTTTTGCATTTTGATCAGGACGGAATAAGTTGATTGAACCATCTTTACAACGATAGGCTTTTAAGCCTTCAAAGCATTGTTGACCGTAGTGAATTGCCGTTGAGCCTTCATGGATATGTAGCATATTATCAGTGGTCAGTTCACCTTCATCCCATTTACCATCTTTCCAATGAGCAATGAAACGGTAATCCGTTTTGATATAACTAAATCCAAGATTGTTCCAGTCTAAGTCTTTCATTTTGCTTCCTTAATTTGTATAAATAATTTTATGAATGGAAATGCGGTTAATCTACACCATTACGATAACTATGAAAACCTTTAAACACAAAAATATTGTGATTTCTCAAAATTTTTATTGGGTTTTCAAATTTGTGAAGTTAGTCAGGAAATAAAATTTTGCTTATGCTAAAATGCCAGGAATAAAAAAACGCCGCTCGAAACGAGCAGCGCTTAACCAGAATGGTTTAATATATACAGGAAGTAAATGAGTAACTTAATTGTTACTCCAGTTCGGAGAACCGAACTATATGCAAACACAACATCATACTTAAGCCTGAAACTCATTAACTTGTAAGGAATTACCAATCATTAAGTATGGGTGTATTGTAGGTAGAAGGTTGTGAAAGGACAAATGATGTTTTTTTATTTAATGCATAAAAAAAACTAATCCGATATATATTTTTTGATTATAAACTAAAATTTTATCCTTGGGAAGAATTATGTATAAACGTTTGCCTCCCCTTAATTCATTGAAGTCTTTCGAATCAGCCGCACGGCATTTAAGCTTTACAAAAGCAGCTGATGAGTTGTGTGTAACACAAGCAGCTGTAAGCCATCAAATAAAATTATTAGAAGATTTTTTAGGTGTTGAGCTTTTTATTCGTAAAAATCGTTCGCTCGAATTGACAGAATTTGGGAAAGCGTATTTTATCGATATTAATAAAATTTTAAGAAAATTAAATGAAGCGACGGAACGATTATTAACACTTAAGGCCGAGCCCCATTTAACCATTAGTGTTCCACAGACCTTTGGTATTCAGTGGCTTGTACCACATTTAAATGATTTTAATAAGCAATATCCTGAAATAGAAGTACGCTTAAAAGGCGTTGATCAAGATGAAGGTTTATTGGATAAAGAAATAGATATTGCTATTTATTATGGTAAAGGTGATTGGGAAAATTTACAGGTTGATCGTTTGGTCGAAGAGAACTTAGTAATTTTAGCTGCGCCTTCATTGCTTGAGAAAATACCAGTAAGTTGTGCTAATGATTTGAAAAAGCATACGCTGATTCATACGCATACCCGAGATAACTGGCAAGCGATGGTGGATTATCTCAAATTAGATGATTTGAATATTCAGCAAGGTCCGTTATTTAGCCATACTTTTATGGCATTGCAAGCGGCCGTTCATGGGCAGGGTATTGCGTTAGCGAATCGTATTTTGGCTCAGCAAGAAATTGAAAGCGGTCATTTGCAAATTGTGTTACCAACCGAATTACGGGATCCAAAATCATTCTATGTGGTCAATCATTTAGATCGTTTAGATGATGAACAAATTCAAGCCTTTAGAACATGGATTAAAGATTCAATTAAATTAGGAAAACATGAATAAATTAGCCTTATATTGTCGAATTGGCTTTGAAAAAGAAGTCGCCGCAGAAATTACCGACCGAGCCTCTGAGCGTGGTGTATTTGGTTTTGCTCGCGTAGTAGAAAACAGCGGCTATGTCATTTTTGAATGTTATCAACCGGGTGATGCGGATCGTTTAGCGCGAGAAATCCCTTTTAATCGTTTGATTTTTGCGCGTCAAATGATCGTTGTTTCAGATTTCTTAGAAAATCTCGATCCTCAAGATCGTATCTCGCCAATTATGGCTCAATATAAACATATTGCAGAAGGCATTAATCTTAAGCAAGCGGTAGAGCTATTTGTCGAAACAGCTGATACGAATGAAGCCAAAGCGCTTTCGACATTTTGCCGAAAATTTACCGTGCCGTTACGCCAAGCGTTGAAAAAACAAGGTTGGTTACAAGGTAAGCCGAATGCAAAGCGCGGTCAGATTTTACATTGTTTTTTCACTCAGCCGAATTGCTGCTATGTAGGGTATTCTTATCTTGACAATAACTCTACCCATTTTATGGGGATACCACGTTTGAAATTCCCAGCGGATGCGCCAAGCCGTTCAACTTTAAAATTGGAAGAGGCGATTTTAACCTTTATTCCTCGAAATGAAGAAAGTAGACGCTTAAATGAAAATATGGTTGGCGTTGATCTCGGAGCTTGCCCTGGTGGCTGGACTTATCAATTAGTGAAACGTGGTTTATTTGTGTATGCAGTTGATCACGGCAAAATGGCGGCCAGTTTGCATGATACCGGTAGAATAGAACATTGCCCAGAAGACGGATTTAAATTCCAACCACCAAAACGCAAGCATATTGATTGGCTTGTGTGTGATATGGTGGAGCAACCAAGTCGAATTGCGAATTTAATAGGGAAATGGTTGATTAACGGCTGGTGCCGAGAAACCATTTTCAACTTGAAATTGCCAATGAAAAAACGTTATCAAGAAGTGATGTTGTGCTTAGAAAATCTTGCTGTGATGTTAGCAGAAAAAGAATTGGAATTTGATATTCAAGCAAAACATTTGTATCACGATCGCGAAGAGATTACGGTGCATATTGCATTAAAATAGAAAAGTAAAGAGCGGTCAAAAAAACATTGAATTTTTGATCTGACCCCAAAAAGTTAGACTGTTATTCAAAGGATTGTTTTCGATATTGTATCGGACTCAGTCCTTTTAATTTTAGTTGAATCCGTCGATGATTATAGTAATCCAAATAATCCCTGACGGCATCAACTATCTCTTCTTTTGTTTTAAATTCCCGACCATAAAAACATTCTGTTTTTAATCGTCCAAAGAAACTTTCCATTGCGGCATTATCTAAGCAATTCCCTTTTCTCGACATACTTTGAATGATGCCATGTTCAGCTAAAATTCGACGATAAGCTACCATTTGATATTGCCATCCCTGGTCTGAATGTAAAATGACACCACAAGCTTTATTTAATCCTTTGACGGCTTGCATTAACATGTCCTCTACTTGCGCCCAATTTGGGGAATAGCTGAGATTATAGGAGACTATCTCATTGTTAAATAAGTCTAAAATTGGAGATAAATAGACTTTACTCCCATCTTTCGCCTTAAACTCGGTGATATCTGTCACCCATTTTTGTTTCGGGGCCGTTGCACTAAAATCGCGTTCAAGATGATTCGGTGCAATTACCCCTATCGTGCCTCGATAGGTGGTAAATTTCTTGCTTTTTCTTGACCGCACTTGAAGCCCAAGTGTCTGCATTAAACGTTGAACTTTTTTATGATTCACGCCTGGCAAGCTGGCATGAACACGTCGGTAGCCATAATCAGGATGATTGGCTTTGATGCGTTTAATGGCCTTTTTCAGCTCCTCATCCTTATCCGGTTTAATCTGAAGTTTCGCAAAAAACGTACTACGCGCTAACTGTGCAAAGCCTAAAAGCCATTTTAACGGATAGCGTGTTCTTAACCTTTGGATAATTTCCGTTGCTCGGCTTCGTCCTGAAGTCTGAGCCTTCTCAACTCCTTTAGGTAGGCTACCTCCGCTTCAAGCTGTAAAATTCTCAGGCGTAAACGGTCTTCTTCAGTTTTGGGTGGCGGTGGCATTCTGGCATATTTGGGTTTCATAGGCGGTCGTCCTGATGGTTTACGGGGAATAAGTCCCTTTATGCCACTTTTTTCAAACCGTTTCAACCATGTCCCGACTAAGGCGTTGGAAGGAATATTGTAAAAACGAGCCACTTCTCTGATACTCATTTTCCCATTCAAAATAGGTTGAAGAACCTGTAATTTAAATTCGATTGTGTAGTGTTTACCCATAAAAAATCTGCACCTCAATTGTTGGTTTGTTGAGTCCAACTTTTGGGGTGCAGATCATTTTTTGACCGCTCTTTTATTTAAGCAATTATTTATTGGCTAAAATCACTGCGCGAGTTGGAGCTTGATAGCCTTCGATGGTTTTACTGTGATTATTTGGATCTAAGAAATCAATCAAACTTTCATTTTCTAACCAATCCGTTTTACGCTGTTCTTCTAATGTAGTGGTGGCGACATCCACACAACGCACATTAGTAAAGCCGACTTTTTCCAACCAATTAATGAGAGCAGCAACAGAAGGAATAAAATATACGTTCTTCATTTTTGCATAGCGATCTGAAGGCACTAATACCGTATTGACATCGCCATCAACTACTAAGGTTTCTAAGACGAGCTCGCCACCTTTTACTAATTGATTTTTTAGCTGTATGAGGTGATCAAGTGGTGATTTACGATGATAAAGTACACCCATTGAGAATACCGTATCAAATGCCGCAAGTGGTTGCATTTCTTCAATACCTAATGGGATTAAGTTAGCTCGACGATCGTTATTTAATAATTTTCGAACGGCTTCAAATTGGCAAAGGAAAAGTTCGGTTGGATCAATACCTACCACCATTTTTGCACCTTCGCCAACCATTCGCCACATATGATAGCCGCTACCGCAACCCACATCTAAAATGGTACGATCTTTTAATGGAGCAAGATGAGGCAAGACACGATCCCATTTGAAATCAGAACGCCATTCGCAATCTACATGAATATCAAATAAATGATAAGGTCCTTTTCTCCATGGCATAAATTGCTTTAAATGGTGGATAATGCGTTGTTTTTCACCCTCTAAAAGTGGGGAAGTGCGGTCAGATTTCACGGCATTTTTTAAATCGATGGTATCTGCCTGCAAATCAGGAAGAAAGTCCACAATTTTTGACCATTTGGCATAATCACCATGGGTTTGTTTTTCCCATTCTTTTAACTGCAAAGGCAACGTTTCTAGCCAAGCAGATAAATTGGTGGTGGCAATTTGCTGATAAAAAGGACGAAAATCAATCATTATTTTGCTTCCTTATAGGCTTTTTCGGCTTTCTCAAAGGTTTCTTTAACTTCATTTTCTGGTTCGGCAGAAAGGAGAGAAACCACAATAATTGCCAGGCTAGCAAGCGTAAAACCTGGGATCATTTCATAGACGTTAAACCACTCACTGGTTTTAGGAATGACGGATCTCCAAGCAAATACGACGGTAGCCCCCACAATCATTCCAATTAAAGCTGCAGAAGAAGTCATTCGTTTCCAGAATAAGGAGAAAAGTACAACAGGACCAAATGCAGAACCAAAGCCTGCCCATGCAAATTCAACGAGTTTTAGTACTTTGCTGTTTTCATCTTGCGCAATCCAAATGGCGATAGCGGCAATAACTAAAACCATTGCACGACCTAACCAAACTAATTCTTTTTCAGCGGCTTTTGGACGAATAAATCCTTTATAAAAATCTTCAGTAATAGAGCTAGAAGAAATTAATAATTGTGCGGAAAGTGTACTCATTACTGCTGCTAGAATCGCAGAAAGCAGAATACCGGCAATCCATGGATTAAAGAGCAATTTAGCCAGTTCAATAAACACTTGTTCTGGTTCATTATTTACTACGCCCGCAACATCAGGATTCGCAAAGAAATAAGGGATACCGAAGAAACCGATACCGATAGCACCTGCTAAGCAAATCACCATCCACGTCATACTAATACGGCGTGCTTTGATTAATGATTTCACCGAATAAGCCGCCATAAAACGCGCAAGGATATGCGGTTGACCAAAATAACCTAAGCCCCAAGCCGCTAAACTTAATAAACCTAATGGCGTGGTAGAACTAAATAAATCGGTAAAGTCTTTACTTGCCGCAATTTCAGCTTGATGGAGTGCTTCCGTAAATTGTGATGCATCGCCCAAACTTAAAAAGATGAAGAGTGGCGTTAAAATTAAGGCAAAAATCATTAATGTCGCTTGAATCGTATCAGTCCAACTTACCGCTAAAAAACCACCAATAAAGGTATAGAGAATAGTCGCTAATGCGCCGTACCAAATGGCGGTGGAGTAGTCGACTGAGAATAGGTTTTGGAATAATTTAGCACCCGCAACCACACCCGAGGCACAATAAATCGTGAAGAATGCTAAGATGATTGATGCAGACACAATTTTTAAGAGATGATGCTTTGTGCCAAAGCGGTGGTGGAAATATTCTGGTAATGTGAGCGCATTGTTGTTAAATTCGGTATAAATTCGTAAGCGACCCGCCACGAGCAACCAGTTAAAATAAGCTCCAAGGATTAAACCAATGGCGATCCAACCTTCTACTAAACCAGATACATATACCGCACCTGGCAAGCCCATTAATAGCCAGCCTGACATATCAGATGCGCCAGCAGACATGGCGGTTACAAAACTCCCGAGTTTACGGCCACCTAAAATATAATCGGATAAGTTGTTTGTATAATAATAGGCAAGGACACCGATTAAAATCATGCCGAAAATATAAATACTAAAAGTAATAAGTGTTGGGTCTAAACCAAACATTAAATACCCCAAAATAAGTTATGAAAATTTGAGAAAGGTCATATTTTACCTTATTTGGGGCTATTATTCTATTTCCCTTTTCGATAGACTTATACCATTAAAACTAAGGTCGAAAAAATGAATTCTGTTGAATTATTAATGAATGTTACGCCCAATGAAACCCGCGTTGCGTTGGTGGAAACGGGCGTTTTAAAAGAAGTTCATATTGAACGTCAAGCCAAACGTGGCATCGTGGGGAATATTTATAAAGGGAGAGTAACTCGTGTTTTACCGGGGATGCAATCTGCGTTTGTGGATATCGGTTTAGAAAAAGCCGCATTTTTACATGCTTCCGATATTGTTTCACATACCGAGTGTGTGGATGTGAATGAACAAAAGCAATTCCGAGCAAAAAGCATTTCTGAACTCGTACGCGAGGGTCAGGATATCGTAGTACAAGTGGTAAAAGATCCTTTGGGTACCAAAGGTGCAAGATTAACCACCGATATTACATTGCCTTCTCGTTATCTTGTCTTTATGCCAGAAAATAGCCATGTTGGGGTATCGCAACGTATTGAAAGCGAAGAAGAGCGCGCAAGATTAAAAGCGTTAGTTGAGCCTTTTTGTGATGAGTTAGGTGGTTTTATTATTCGTACCGCCACCGAAGGTGCAACGGAAGAGGAATTGCGTCAAGATGCAGAATTTTTAAAACGTTTATGGCGTAAAGTGCTTGAGCGTAAAGGCAAATATCCAACCCGTTCTAAAATTTATGGTGAGCCCGCATTACCACAACGTATTCTGCGTGATTTTATCGGCGCTAATTTAGAGAAAATTCATATTGATTCCAAACTTTGTTTTAACGAAGTGAAAGAATTTACCGATGAATTTATGCCTGAATTAAGTGATAAATTAATGCTTTATACGGGCAGTCAACCGATTTTTGATATTTATGGCGTAGAACGTGGTATTCAAAATGCCTTAGAGAAACGCGTGAATTTAAAATCGGGCGGCTATCTCATTATTGAGCAAACCGAAGCCATGACGACCATTGATATCAATACGGGCGCTTTCGTTGGTCATCGAAATTTAGATGAAACGATTTTTAACACCAATATTGAAGCCACTAAAGCCATTGCGCAGCAGCTACAACTGCGTAATTTAGGCGGTATTATCATTATTGATTTTATTGATATGCAAACCGATGAGCATCGCAATCGCGTGATTGAATCCTTGGAAGAGGCCCTATCGAAAGATCGCGTAAAAACGAATGTGAATGGTTTTACTCAACTTGGCTTAGTGGAAATGACCCGTAAACGTACTCGCGAAAGTTTAGAACACGTATTGTGTGATGAATGCCCAACTTGTCAAGGTCGTGGACGTGTAAAAACCGTTGAAACGGTATGCTATGAAATTATGCGTGAGATTATTCGCGTTAACCACTTATTCTCGAGTGAACAATTTGTGGTTTATGCCTCTCCAGCCGTAGCGGATTATTTAATCAAAGAAGAATCGCACGGTTTATTGCCAGAGGTTGAAATGTTCATCAGCAAACAGGTTCAAGTTAAAACGGAACAGTACTACAATCAAGAACAGTTTGATGTAGTCGTGATGTAAAAGATAAAAGTGCGGTCAATTTTTGATCGCACTTTTTACTTTAACTACTTCAATCTTTCTAACTGTTGAATAATGGCTTCATCAGGTTGTGATTGGATTTTTCGCATACGTATAAAGAGTAAAGTGGCGGCAATGGTTAATGCAATGATAAACGCAACCCAGAAGCCTTTTGCACCGATGCTTGGAACAATCCAATCCGTGCGGGAAAGAATATAACCAACAGGGATACCCACGCCCCAATAGGCAAGTAACGTGATATAAAGGATAATTTTGGTATCTTTATAGCCACGTAAAATACCGCTCACTACCACTTGCACCGAATCTGAAAATTGATAAATCGCCGCCATTGCTAATAAGCTGCCTGAAAGGGCAATAACGGTGGCATTATCGCCTACAATTAATGCGGCGATTTCTGCACTAAATACCCAAATTACCAACGCCAATACACTTGCCGCGATCAAACCAAGAATAATAGCAGCGTGAGCCATGATTTTGGCTTTTTGTGGTGCGTGATTACCGAGTTCTTGCGCCACTAAAATGGTTGCAGCCATCGCAATAGACATGGGGAACATAAAGGCTACGGCACTGGTGTTTAAGGCAATTTGGTGGCTAGCGACTACATCCGCACCTAATGGGGAAAGTAATAAACTACTCAAGGCAAACAGTGACACTTCACTGCACAGCGCAATGGCAATAGGTAAACCAAGTGCGGTCAATTTTTTCAGTGTTTTGATGTCAGGCTTTTCAATAATCTTTTCAAAGACTTTTAAACTACGTTCGTTATAGTTTTTGGCCGAATAAGTAATCATTAAGATCGCCATCGCCCAGTTGACAATAGCCGTTGCCACACCACAACCAACACCGCCCAATGCTGGCGCACCAAATTTGCCGTAAATAAATATATAATTCAGTGGAATATTCAGCATTAACCCCATGAAGGTAATCACCATGGACGGTTTGGTCTTAGTAATGCCATCATTCAAACAGCGGAAATTAATCAGCAATAAATAGGCAGGTAAGCCCCACACCATCGCACGCAAATAATTCATCGTCACATCTGCCATGTGGGTATCCATATTCATAAACTGTAATATGAAATCATTATGATAGATGATGAAAGCAAGGGGAATCATCACTAAAAATGAAATCCAAAGGCCTTGTCTTACTTGGTGAGCAATGCGATGGCGCTGCCCTGAACCATTTAAATAGGAAATTGTTGGTGGCAAGGCGAGTAATAAGCCTTGTCCGAAAAGTACTAAAGGTAGCCAAATGGAGGCGCCAATACCGACACCGCCGACATCAGCCGAGCTCACACGCCCCGCCATAATCACATCCACGGTGCCCATGCCAGTTTGAGCTAACTGGGCAAGCCCGATAGGTGTCGCAATGCGGATAAGTTTTTGAATATCAATACGGTATTGAGAAAAAAGACGAGAATTCATAAATTTTGCTATAATATTGGAAAAGTTTTTAATGAAGGAATAATAATGTTTACAGGTATTGTACAGGGCATCGCCCAAATTCATACAATTAAAGATAGCGATAATTTTAGAACACAGATCGTAAAATTACCAGCTGAAATGCGAAAAGGCTTAGAAATCGGTGCATCAGTGGCGAATAACGGCGTATGCTTAACAGTGACTGAAATTCATGATGATCTTGTGAGCTTTGACCTAATGCAAGAAACCTTGCGCATCACCAATCTCGGCAGCTTAAAAGCAGGGGATTTTGTCAATATTGAACGCGCAATGCAAATGGGTGCAGAAATTGGTGGGCATATTTTATCTGGCCATGTTTATTGTACTGCAAGCGTTTCACAGATTATCGAAAGCGAAAACAATCGTCAGATTTGGTTTAAATTACCTACTAAAGACGTGATGAAATATATCCTCACCAAAGGATTTATCGCGATTGACGGCATCAGCCTTACTATCGGTGAAGTGAAAGGTGATGAATTCTGCGTGAATTTAATTCCTGAAACTTTGCATAGAACTCTGATCGGCAAACGCCAAATTGGCGATTTAGTAAATATTGAAATTGATCCTCAAACACAAGCGATTGTAGATACGGTGGAGAATTATTTAAAAGCAAGAGGGATATAGTTAATTAAGATTACTATAAGGAGGAAATATGTTTAAAGATGAAATTGCTCTTATTCGCTTTTTAGGCAGAGAGTTTATTGTCGTGTTTAATGTGTTTTTTCTATTTCCGCTTTCAATTATTTTAGTGCTGATTGGCGTTATTCATGGTGTAATATGGAATGTACTTTTAGGTATTGTATTTACTTACCTCGTATTTCTTGTCTTATTTAGGATATTAATCTATTTTTTATATAAAAAATGGGAGAGAGAGCATCAGAAAAAAATGCAAGAAGAGAATAAAGTTAAATACATTATTATTAAATAATAAATTTATACTGTATTGTAATAACACCCTTTTTTCATTTCGCAGTGCTATAATTAAATAAGGTAATCCCCAGTCAGTATTTGTGTTGTAGCTCCCTTTTTTATTTCGCAGTGCTATAATAGCCTTCTTTGTCTGCATACACCCCACTATGTTGTAGCTCCCTTTTTTATTTCGCAGTGCTATAATAACTCCAGAACGTATTTTAAAAATGATTGAGTTGTAGCTCCCTTTTTTATTTCGCAGTGCTATAATTTTAAAGCCTGATTTCCTCTATAACATCTAGTTGTAGCTCCCTTTTTTATTTCGCAGTGCTATAATCATTTCTGCGTCGTATGTATCGTCACGCTTGTTGTAGCTCCCTTTTTTATTTCGCAGTGCTATAATCGTACTCGGATCGATTTCACCGCTTTCCAGGTTGTAGCTCCCTTTTTTATTTCGCAGTGCTATAATAGTTGTAATTTCTTCAAATTGAAGATCGGAGTTGTAGCTCCCTTTTTTATTTCGCAGTGCTATAATCGCCTGTTACTTCGATTACAAGGCTAGGATGTTGTAGCTCCCTTTTTTATTTCGCAGTGCTATAATTATTTACCGGTTGCAACGGTAGATAGTGAAGTTGTAGCTCCCTTTTTTATTTCGCAGTGCTATAATATGATTGGAATTAATAAAAAAAGCCCTTTAGTTGTAGCTCCCTTTTTTATTTCGCAGTGCTATAATTCAGTAATAATTTAAGTAAGGCACTCTTCGGTTGTAGCTCCCTTTTTTATTTCGCAGTGCTATAATGTTTATATTGATGGGTGTATTTGCCACACAGTTGTAGCTCCCTTTTTTATTTCGCAGTGCTATAATGTTATTTTTTAGCTTATCAACTATGCGTATGTTGTAGCTCCCTTTTTTATTTCGCAGTGCTATAATGGTGATTAAAGCTAATAATTGGCTATCTGTGATGTAGCTCCCTTTTTTATTTCGCAGTGCTATAATAGGGACAGCAAAAAGCCCCATACCGTAAGGTTTAGGGGCTTTTTTTTGTCTAAAAAAACGGTTAAAAAAGCAGTAATTGATTTGAATTGACTTTTTTTCTTGCGGTTTTTTCTCTCCCACTAAAATTTCCATGCTCGCAAATTGTTTTTCTGTAATAGATAAACATCGAATTGAACCCTCTTCAGGTAAGTGTGCGACGAGTCTTTTATGATGTTTTTCTAAAGCATCTCGCCCTTTAATAATTCGAGTGTAAATAGAAAGTTGCAACATTTGATAACCATCTTTAAGTAAAAATTGGCGGAATTGGTTTGCCGTCCGCATTTTTGCTTTAGTGGTGACCGGTAAATCGAATAAAACGATCATACGCATAAATACTTCCTCACTCATATTGATATTCCTGTAGTGTATCAATTTCTGGTAACTGCAATAATGCTGCATTTTTTTGAATAAGTGCAATTTGTAAAGAGGCAACACTTTTATCTATGGCAGTTAAAACACTCACTTTTTCCCGCTTAAAGCGTAGTTGATGATGTAAGATTTTTATTAATTGTTGTTTTGATATAGGACTAAGGTTTTTGGAGAGTAAGCCTTTTTCGAGCAAGTTCGATACAAGCAAATCAACAATAGGGCGAAAAGGTTCAATAAAATCATCAGCCAAATTAAAGGCATTAAGTTCACTATGATGAAATAAACCTAATTGAGGTAGCCAACCATAAAGAACAAGGCTTCTTGCCACAGCTGAACGCATAACTGAATAAGCATAGTTCAGATGTATATTAATCGCATTGTCTTCTTCTTTTCGTCTGAAATGAGTGCCGAATAATCCAGAGAAATAAATAACCGCACTTTGTGCCTCAAGATTATCTTTATCACCTGATTTCACTAAATTAGCGAGCTGGAGTAAGCGTTCTGATTTTTCTTGAAACTGACAGAGTGATAAGACTTTTGCTTGATTACGAATTTTTTGTTGCACAATTCGTTGCCAAAGTTGTTTTTTCAGTGGCAAACTGGTTTCAAGTTGTAATTTAAGGGTTTTTAATTGTCGATAATATTGATTAAAAGGGAGCCATTGACCACAAGGTAAAAATTGTTCATCACAACTCAATAAAGTGATCCCATATAAACCGAATGCAGAGAGTAACGGAAAGGTAATCACTGTTTCTCGGCTTTCCACAACAACAATAGCAATATCTTCTAAAGGAACGGTAAATTCTTTCCCTTCTTGCTGAATTAGCATTTGTTGCTGATGCAAAGAGAGTTTTCCTCCTTTGCTAATAAGAAGACTTCTCCATGTCATAATGTTTCCTTATAAAAAATCCCCATAGGCAATGCGATGGGGATTGGAGAAAATTAACGAACAGCTTGACGTTTACTTGGTTTACATAAATGAATATTTTTGCCAAGTTCATCTACTTGATATTTTTCAAAGGAAGTAGCAAGTTTTATGCCGACACTTTGATGAATACCATCTTTGATCTTAGATTTATCTAAATCATGCTCTTTAATATCAATATTACCTGTGGAACGATTAAGTCCATTAAAGTAACCCAAAATAGTTTTCTTTTTAGTGACTAATTTTACTAAGTCATTTTGGTGTAATGAAAATTGGAAAGTTGCATTGTCATCCATATTTTCCCAATCTTCTTCATCTTTTCCCTGAATAACAGCTTTATTAGGCAAAATACCTTTCGCTACTTGCCAGGTATAAATTGGTACAAGGAAATATTTTCCATCTTTAGTGAAGACATCCACTCTCACCATAGAGGCATTATCCGCGACACCATTACCCTCACGGACTAATACTCCAGATTTTTGTATTTGTTCTACTCGTACTGATTTAACAATAGCCCCGCCTTTTTTCATAAAAGGTTCAGCAAACGCTTTAGCAGGATCATCATTGAAAGCCTCTAAGCTAGCTTTTAATGCGTCATAAAGCTCTTTTTCACGCTCATGATTTACCATTGATTCTAAATCTTTTAATTTTAATTTAGTGAGTGGCATTTTAATCACGCTTATCCCTTCATTGAGACGTTTCGCGGATTTCACGGTTTCCATGTGTCCTTGACCAGTCATTTTGCGTGTTGGCATTCGAGATACAAAAAGAGGTTGGACAAATTCATGATTTGCTTGTGGACGATCCGGTAATCTATTTTCTAGCTCCAGTTTAGGATTATCACTAAAAATTCGGATTTCAACTTCTTGTTTGAAAAATTGCCATGGTGTAGGGAAGTGTAATGGAATAATTTCACCTGTTTCACGATCTATTCGTTCTCCAGTGAATACATCACCTGCTTCAAAACGAACAAAACGTGTGATTTTTTGCTGCATAGCGACGGTTGAGCAAGCGACCACAACGGCATCTAAAGCGTGATGGCGATCATTGTCTTCACGTGATTTTGCTAATCCCCAACGGCTACGAAGTAAAGCAGTAATTTGCCCGTTGGAAGCAAAGACTTTACGTTTTCCTTCACCTGTTAAGTGCATATTATCTGCAATAAAGTTACATAAGAAACGAGCAACGTAGCGCGTATCATTTAAGTTACGTTCAATAAAGCCCTTTTCATCAAGCTTTTGGCTTAGGATGCGTTGTTTTTTCGCATAAGGGAATACAGTTGTTTCAACTAATGCTTTGAAAGCTCTCCAGCGTTCGCTGTTATGTTTACCATCAAGCCATTCAAAAGGGGTTAAATTGCCTTTGTTTTGATTTTCATTAGCAAGCACCAATACTTTATTGTTGAAGCTATCATCCCAAGTGCGGGAAAATGGCAAGGCATGATCGACTTCTACATAGCCTTTTTCTAATAAACGGTGTAATTCGATAGGTTTACCGGAATATAAACATTTTGCATTTTGTTGTTTATAAAGTCGCATTTTTAAAATGTCTTTAGCTTTAGGTTCACCAGCAAAATGAGGAAAATACTCTTTAAACTCATTGATTGCGTTTTCACGCTGTTTGCGATTTTCTTCTTGACGTTTTTCTAGTTCTCGACGATCTTTGTAAGATTTGCCCACTTCTCGTCCTGTTTCAATATGAATACGAGCGGGCGAACCATATAATCTCACTATGCCATTAATTACTTTACGAGCCTGCGTGAGCGTTCTTAAAACTACAGGATTACGAATTTCATCAGCTGGAATCTGTGGTAAGAAGTGATGGGTCTCTTCTGTTTTTTTACCATAATGATCGCCATAAATTTCACGACAAGCCTCGTCATAGCGTAGCCCTTGTTGCATTAATGGTAGAAGTTTATATAAAGCTTTAAGAGATAATTGGATAAATTTATCAAAACTAAGGTTTTCCAATAATAAGGCATTTAATACAGGCTGAGAAAGTTTTCCTGCTAAGTAAGCGCTGATACCTTCATCAGTTTTATATAATGAAAATGCCGTGCCAATTTCATCTAACAATGTTGGATTTGTCTTTAATTCCGCCCATTCAGCTTTTAGGTTATTACTCTTTAATACATCATGAATTTTATGGTAGGCTTTCATTTCCATCAGAGTTGTTTTGGTTTCAATGGCTTTTTTATCTTCACCGGAATAACGGACGCCTTTAAAGATTGCATCATCAGATAAATTTAATATTGAACGTACTTGTGCATAAGTTAATTTAGCTTTTTCATAAGGTTGCTCGATTAACATTAAACGTTCATTATCACTTAAAGCACGCTCTAAGCCATTTTCTTGAATACGTAAATTATTTAATTTTGTTATCCAAACAAAACGTTCTGCAGTATAGGTATTTTTAGCCGCCTTATATTCATCTTCAAAAGTACATTTACCGAGCATTTTTAAAATGGCTTCACCAGATAAGGCGGGCTTTTGCCACATTAAAAGTGCGGTTAAATTTTCTAATAATTTTTCTGAAGCGAATGGATTACCAAAGAGTTGTTGACGAGAGAAGAGAAGTTCCATTTCGGCGAGTAAGTCTAGTCGGCTAAACGTGTGAGTATAGGCGCCTTGCTGGTTACGGATATGACCTTCTTCGATCTCAAATTTTTTTACAGCAAGTTCTGCAGGCGTACGATATGTAGCTTGTTGCAATAATTCATGGTTACTGGCTACACCGCTTAATAACGCACCTAGCTCTTTATTTTCGCTTTTACTTTCATTTTTACGCTGAGATAAATAACCACGATGCTTAATTAAATGCAATAACACAGCAGCCCATTCTTGGCGTTCTAGTTTTCGATCTAGACCTTCGACACGTAGCTGCCAAATTTGATGAGGAAGACGTTCATCAGTGGATAATAGGATATTTTCTGATTTTAGAAGTCGTTTTGCTTTTTTCAGGCGAGCAACGCGACGTTGAGTTAATCGACGAGCAGCGCGGGCTAAACGGCGAGAAAGCGCGAGACTTTCACCTGTTTTGGGTACTTCTGCTCGTTCGAAAGTACGAACACCAACATCAATTAAACGCAGAGGATTCTCTTTTTCGTCAATTTCAACTACAGCCCAGCCAACAGAGGCGATACCAAGGTCGAGACCAAGGATATAATGTAAGTTTTTATTTTCCATAAGGTTGGTTCCTTTTCATTAGTTTTTTTGTTTAAATTTTAACAGATTTTTGTATAAAAAATATATTGACGATAAAAAAATAAATAGATAGAATTCACCTCGTTGTAATGGCACTGCGAAATGAAAAACGTTGTTACAATAAGAGAAAAGATTTCTCGCAAAGCTCTGTCCCTTGAAATGTAAGTTTCAAGGGACATCTTTTTTCTGCTTATTTAGAAAATAAAGATGTGAGAGTAGATTAACAAAAACAAAAAAACGCTTAATAAAATTATTAAGCGTTTTTTAATTGACGAAAATTTATAAATTTTTGACCGCACTTTATAAGAAATTATTTAGCCTGTTTCTTCGCTTTTTTCCATTTCCAGAATAAGAAAACCGCTAATGCACCAACAAGGATATAAATTACAAGCTGACCTTTTTGGATTTGTTCGTGCAACCAATCTAAGTTTCTTGCACCAAATTCGCCAAGGTAAACCCAAATTGGCACAGAAATAATGGCCGCACAGAAATCAATTAATATAAAGCGTGTGTAACTGACGCGGCGGGTGATACCTGAAACCATGTAAATCGGTGCGCGTAATCCTGGAAGGAAACGGGCCACAAATAGTACGCGGTTGCCGTATTGGGCAAATTTTTCACGTACCATTTTTAAGCGTTGTAGAGTGATTACTTTACGCATTGGACGGAAACGAAGAATTCGGGTGCCGTAAATGCGACCAAGCCAATACATACAAGAGTCACCAGCAAGTACGCCGATCATACTGACTAATAACATTAAATGGGAGTTTACACTTTCAGGATAAAGACCAGCAATTACGCCACCGGATACAAGCGTGATATCTTCTGGAATGGGTACACCAAAACCACAAATAATCAGAACAAATAGCACCGCCCAATAACCGTAATCGGTAAAAAAGCTGATAAGAAATTCCATTTGAAACCCACTTACAATCAGTTAGTTAAAATTAATTAAAAATTGGGGCTTATTTTAATCGCTTTGCCTTGAAAAGCCTAGAAAAAATTTGCTGTGTAAATTTGCATTGTGGGGCTGAATATTTTATAATCCGTCGCTCTCAAAGTTTGTCTTTGAGCAAATTTAGGAAAATTGCTGGGTCGCCTGCAATTTTTTATTTTAAACTTTTAATCAAGAGAACATTAAAATGGCATTTAAATTTAACGCTGAAGTTCGTCAAGCGCAAGGTAAGGGTGCGAGCCGCCGCCTGCGTCACAACGGTCAAATCCCTGCAATCATTTATGGTGGCAGTGAAGCACCTGTTTCAATCATCTTAAATCACGATGAATTAAACAACGCACAAGTTCACGATTCTTTCTATAGCGATGTAATCACTTTAGTGGTTGAAGGTAAAGAAGTTGCAGTGAAAGTTCAAGCAATGCAACGTCACCCATTCAAACCAAAATTGGTTCACATTGACTTCAAAAGAGCATAATCCAGTATTTACGCTATCTAAAGTCAATTTTAATTCCGAAACCTTTTCTTATTTTTAGGTTTTAAAGTTTAGTAAAATCAATGAGTTTTAAAAACGTTTCGGAACGTGATTTGTGACAAAAAAGGCCCTTCATTTGAAGAGCCTTTTTTATTTGGTTGGATTGAGTGGTTTTTCTTTTCTGATGTAACGTTGAGTTGTTAGTGAAGAAGTGTGTCTAAGTTGTTTTTCTGAATTTATTACTTTCGATAGTGGTGATCGTTAGATCAGAAATCCGCCCTAAGGTAAGGAAGGGATTCATTCCTGTATTGTGTTGGTTACCATTTTGACATAGTTAGAATTACGGATATAAAAAATCGCTAGTGGTAATCGGTTGAACTATTCGTCTTGAATATATTGAGGTTTCGACAGATTGTGGAGAGTAATATAAGAATTTATGGTTGTTAATAAAAAAAGCCCTCCATTGAGAGCTTATGATTATTCATCTTTTGTTCTATTTTGCTGTTCTAAAATCTGTGCCTTTCCTCGGTTAATACCAGCAAAGTAACCTAAAAGCACCGATCCTCCAATTTCAATAACGCGAATTGCAATATCCGATTTATCAAGATACATAGCAATGCCAATAATGAAAGTAAATAATAAGCCTAAAACCCCCCAAAGCCAATATTTTGCGATTTGAGTTTTTAGGAATACATCTCCTCGTTTTAACTCTACTTTTTCTTGAGATGTAATCGATGCTAACGCCACTTCTTGATTGAGTTTTGTTTCTTCTTTTCGGATTGCTAATTCATCACGCTTAACTGCAACTTCTTGTTGTTGGATAGCAAAGAACTCTTTGATTAATTCGTCTTTATTTTCGATTGGCTGTGGAAGATTTTCATTGTTCATTGAGATACCAACACTGGTGTTTTATACTCAACAAGGAACTTTCCAAATCCAGGCTTACCAATCTCTGGTGGTACAAACTGAACTCGTTCGATATTGTTGTGTATATTATTTAATTGCAGATCTTTCAAATAATCTTTTGGAGAAAGATAACGCTTTTTTATTGGGGTTAAAATTGTATTTTTCATCATATTTCCTTTATTTTTATAAATAAAAAAGCTTACTCAAAGGTTCTTTTGTAAGCTATTTAAACTGTTATAATAAAGAACGAATGATTACTGTCACTAATCAATTTTCTGTTGAAAGTAAGATTATCCTAAATGATTGGGTGGTGAGTGTCAATAAAAAATCCCTTATGAATGGACTTTAGGTGAACTAGTTAGGGCTCAACCTAAAGGCTTAACTCTAGAAAGATACATTGACTATGTTAATCCGTATATGTTAGCTAGTGAAAAAGTAAAGAGTAACAGAATAATAGGGTAACACTAAAAAGTGCGGTCAAATTTGAAATCGTTTTAGGAGTATTTTCCAATGAAGATAGCCTTAGGCATTGAATATAACGGAAAACAGTATTGTGGCTGGCAGCGACAAGAGAAAGTGCGTAGCGTACAAGAAGAATTAGAAAAAGCGTTATCTTTTGTGGCAAATGAAAAAATTGAAGTATTTTGTGCGGGCAGAACAGACTCTGGTGTGCACGGCACAGGACAAGTCGTTCATTTTGAAACCAAAGCGGTTCGCCCTGAAAAAGCCTGGGCATTTGGTACTAATGCGAATTTGCCTGATGATATTTCAGTGAGTTGGGCAAAAGTAGTGGATGATGAATTTCATGCCCGTTTTTCGGCAACCGCGCGTCGTTATCGTTATATTTTATATTGTAATAAATTGCGTTCAGCCATTTTGCCGGAAGGAATTACCCATTGCCATTTAGATTTGGACGAAGAGAAAATGCACCAGGCGGGGCAGTTTTTATTGGGCGAAAATGATTTTTCCTCTTTCCGTGCGGCACAGTGTCAATCAAATACCCCTTGGCGAAATGTGCATCATTTAAATGTGATGCGAAAAGGGCAGTACATTATTGTGGATATTCAAGCCAATGCTTTTGTGCATCATATGGTACGCAACATTGTGGGAAGCTTGATTGAAGTCGGTGCCGGTAATCAACCTGTTGAGTGGATGAAATGGTTGTTAGAGCAAAAAGATCGTAAATTAGCCGCTCCAACAGCGAAACCCGAAGGCTTATATTTAGTGAATGTCATTTACCCTGAAAAATTTGCGATTCCACAGAAAAATTTAGGGCCGTTGTTTTTAGAAGATAATCTCATCTGACTAGCAAATTTCGCTAAATTATGATTAAATACGCAAACTTTTCTAGTTAATAAAAAAGGTAAAAAATGAGCTGGATTGATAAAATTTTTAGCAAAGGAACCTCTTCCGCTACATCACGTAAAGCAAACGTGCCAGAAGGGGTTTGGACAAAATGTACCTCTTGCGAACAAGTCCTTTACGGCGAAGAAGTAAAACGTAATTTACATGTTTGCCCAAAATGCGGCCATCATATGCGCATTGATGCTCGTGAGCGCCTTTTAGCCTTATTAGATGAAGGTTCAAGCCAAGAATTATCGGCTGATTTAGAACCAAAAGATATTCTTAAATTTAAAGATTTAAAAAAATATAAAGATCGTATTACTGCTGCACAAAAAGAAACCGGTGAAAAAGATGCGTTAATCACAATGACGGGTACACTTTACAATATGCCTGTAGTTGTCGCTGCATCTAACTTCAGTTTTATGGGCGGTTCAATGGGCTCTGTTGTGGGTTCAAAATTTGTGAAAGCGGCAGAAAAAGCAATGGAATTAAATTGTCCGTTTGTTTGTTTCTCTGCAAGTGGTGGTGCACGTATGCAAGAAGCACTTTTCTCATTAATGCAAATGGCAAAAACCAGTGCGGTATTAGCTAAAATGCGTGAAAAAGGTGTGCCGTTTATTTCAGTATTAACGGATCCGACATTAGGTGGTGTATCTGCAAGTTTTGCGATGTTAGGTGATGTAAACATTGCTGAACCAAAAGCATTAATCGGTTTTGCAGGCCCACGAGTTATTGAACAAACCGTACGTGAAAAATTACCAGAAGGCTTCCAACGCAGTGAATTCTTACTCGAGAAAGGGGCAATTGATATGATCGTGAAACGTTCAGAAATGCGTTCAACCCTTGGAAACCTTTTAAGCAAACTCACCAATCAACCTTCACCTTTTGTTGAAGTAGAAGTTGTTGAACATGAGTAATATAATGAATTTAAAAGCCACTTCGCCACTCGCTGAGTGGCTTTCTTATTTGGAAAACAGTCACTTTAAAGCTATTGATTTAGGGCTAGAGCGCATAAAATCCGTGGCAGAAGAATTGGATCTCTTGAATCCCGCACCTTATGTGATCACGGTAGGGGGGACAAATGGCAAAGGCACGACTTGTCGTTTGCTTGAAACTATTCTGTTAAATCACGGCTTGCGTGTGGGTGTGTATTCCTCACCTCATTTATTGCGTTATAACGAACGTGTTCGTATTCAAAATCAAGACTTGCCGGATAAAATGCATACTGCTTCTTTTGATTTCATCGAAAAGCATAAAACGCAGTCCCTCACTTATTTTGAATTTAGCACTTTATCAGCGTTGCATTTATTCAAACAAGCGAAGCTTGATGTCGTCATTTTAGAAGTGGGGCTTGGTGGACGCTTAGATGCAACCAATATTGTGGATAATGATCTGGCGGTTATCACCAGTATTGATATTGATCATACAGATTTTCTAGGTTCAACTCGCGAAGAAATTGGCTTTGAAAAAGCGGGTATTTTCCGTACGAATAAACCGGTTGTGATTGGCGAACCTAATGTTCCGCAGCCTATGTTAGAACAAGCTGAGAAATTACATTGTCATGTTTCACGCCGAGATGTTACTTGGTCGTTTAAAGCTAATGAACAAACTTGGATGTGGCAGAGTAATAAAGTGCGGTTAGAAAATCTGCCGTTTTGCCAAATTCCATTAGCTAATGCCGCAACAGCTTTGGCAGCTGTTGAACTGCTGCCTTTTGATATTTCTGTTGAGACTATCAAACGTTCATTAATTGAAGTGGAATTGGTGGGGCGTTTCCAACAATTGAAAGGTAATCAGTTAGAAAAGCTAGCAGATCGCTTGAATGTATCCTATTCACAGTTGCCAAAAGTGATCATTGATGTTGGGCATAACCCTCATGCGGCAAAATATTTAGCCGAAAAATTGACCACACTTAAAACACAAATTTCAGGTCGCATTATTGCCGTTTGTGGTATGTTAAAAGATAAAGATGCCGAGTCGGTGTTTATCCAACTTACTTTCATTATTGACCAATGGCATTGTGTCACATTAGGTGGTTACCGTGGTCAATCGGGTGATGACTTGAATGCAAAATTAACATCAGTTTACCCATCAGCAAAAAGTGTTTCTGAAGACTCTGTCATTGAAGGTGTGCAAAGTGCGGTGAAAAATGCAGATAAAAATGACATTGTGCTGGTATTTGGATCTTTCCACACCGTAGGGGAATTTTTAGAATATTTAGCATAATGGGTTTGCAAAGTAAAAAGGCTGATAAAATGTCAGCCTTTTGTTTTTAAAGTATATTATGGAAATAATCACTTAATTCTGAATATTTGAATGTAAATCCACAATCTAACAAATGTTTTGGATAGGCATTCTGACTGTCTAATAGAATGCAAGTACGTTCACCGAGAAGAGAAGTGAGTAAAAATTGAGGCACGTGAGCAAAACAAGGACGATGTAATGCTTGACCTAATAATTGGTTAAAGGTCTTGTTTTTAACTGGATGTGGTGCAGTAAAATTAAATGCACCTTCACAATTATTATGATTAAGTAAAAAGAGCAGGCCTTCTACCATATCCTCTAACGCGATCCAACTCCAATATTGCTCACCATTCCCTAATTTTCCGCCTAATCCGAAGCGATAGAGCGGTAGAATTTTTGCAAAAGCCCCACCTTTTGGAGAAAGCACTAACCCGGTTCTCACTAAACAGACTCTTGTGTTGGCTTGCTTTGCCGCATTTTCCCAATCAATACAAAGTTGAGCGGTAAATTGAGTATTTGGATTTGTATTTTCAGTGATCTGCTCGTCACCGCAGTTTCCATAAATTCCCGTTGCAGAACCCGAAATCAAGGTGGGTGGATTATCACTTTGATTAATAAGTTGGACAAGCTGTTGTGTTAAATTAATTCGGCTATGACGCAGTTTTTCTTTTTGTTGAACTGTCCATTTTTTATCGAAGATTGGCTCACCGGCAAGATTAATAACCGCATCAAAGGTATTCAAGTCTTTGAGTGTTAAAAGTGCGGTCAAAAATTGAGGTGTTTTTTCAAGAAAAATAGATTGGGCTTTTTCAATAGAGCGAGTTAATACTGTCACGGTATCGCCACGTGAAAGTAGCGCTTCAACTAAGGGTTTTCCAACGAATCCCGTTCCGCCGGTCACTAAGATATTCATGATAGATTACTTTCAAAAAGCATTTGAATTTGCTCTAGAAGTGATTTGATTGTTATGTCTTTTGTTGGTGTTACAAAAATGGTGTCATCTCCCGCAATCGTACCCAAAATGCCTTCAGGTTTACCAATGGAATCCAATAAGCGGGCAATTAACTGTGCCGCACCGGGAGAGGTTTTAATGACGATAACGAAATCATTGTGATCAATATCTAAAACCAGATTTTTTAATGGGCTGCTAGTGGCGGGAACGCTTAATTCACTTGGTAAGCAATACACCATTTCCATTTTCGTATTTCTTGCACGAACTGCACCAAATTTACTTAGCATGCGTGAAACTTTAGACTGGTTAATGCTTTGAAATCCTTGGTTTTTTAAGGCTTCAACAATTTCACTTTGAGAAGCAAATCGTTCTTGATTGAGCAGTTCTTTAAATGCTTTAGTTAATTGATCTGACATAGATATTCTCATATAGGGGAATCTGCATAAGAATTGCATAAAAATTCATTTTAGGCAATTAAAATAAACCTGTCATTTGAAAAGTTTGAACTAGATCTCATAATTGAATTTCTCTGTTTGTAATTTATTAATGAAAACCTTAAAATCCTACCTAGTTAGGATTGATTAATACATGAGGAGTATTTTATGAAAGTTGCAGTATTAGGCGCAGCAGGCGGCATTGGTCAAGCATTAGCCTTATTACTTAAATTACAATTACCCGCTGAAAGTGAATTAGCACTGTATGATATTGCACCAGTGACACCAGGTGTGGCTAAAGATGTGAGCCATATCCCAACAGCGGTTAAAGTAGAAGGTTTTGCAGGAGAAGATCCAACACCTGCACTTAAAGGTGCGGATGTCGTTTTAATTTCTGCAGGGGTAGCTCGTAAACCGGGCATGGATCGTTCAGATCTTTTCAATATCAATGCAGGTATCGTGCGTAACTTAATTGAACATGTTGCAAAAACTTGTCCAAAAGCTTGTGTAGGTATTATCACCAATCCTGTGAACACGACGGTTGCGATTGCTGCAGAAGTATTGAAAAAAGCGGGTGTTTACGACAAACGTAAATTATTCGGTGTCACCACTTTAGACGTGTTACGTTCTGAAACATTTGTATCTGAATTAAAAGGCTTAAATGTTTCTCGTACAAGCGTACCGGTAATTGGTGGACACTCAGGTGTGACGATTCTTCCATTACTTTCACAAGTTCAGTATGCTGAGTGGAAAGAAGAGGAAATTGCACCATTAACTAAACGTATCCAAAACGCAGGTACTGAAGTGGTTGAAGCAAAAGCAGGTGGCGGTTCTGCAACACTTTCTATGGCTCAAGCGGCAGCACGTTTTGCGCGTTCATTAGTGAAAGGCTTAAGCGGCGAAACTGTGGTTGAATGTACTTATGTTGAAGGTGACGGTAAATATGCACGTTTCTTTGCTCAACCTGTACGTTTAGGTAAAGAAGGTGTAGAAGAAATTTTACCAATCGGTACCTTAAGCAAATTTGAACAAGAAGCTTTAGAAGCAATGTTATCAACATTGCGTGCGGATATTGAATTAGGCGAAAAATTTATTAACGGCTAATTTAATTCTATTTCTGGAGAAGAGGAGTAGTCAGCTCCTCTTTTTTTATACGAAAACGATTAAACATAAAAAAGTGAAGAAAAATCGTGATTTAGCTCACAAATTTGAATATTGCTATTTGCAATGTAAAGGACTTTGTCGTATTCTTTAATCACTAAAAACAAGTGCTATTTTTAAATAGCCGACATCTATTTTGCTTTCCGAGTAGTGCCCCAATGGGGCACTTTTTTTATGTCTATTTTTAACGAAAGTATAAAAAAGTGCGGTCGAAAAACACAAGATTTTCCGACCGCACTTTTAAAATGAATACTAAGCGAAAGAATTATTCAAACATTGCTGAAATAGATTCTTCATTGCTGATACGACGAATTGCTTCAGCAAGCATGGTAGAAAGAGTCAGTACGCGAACTTTACCAAGCGCTTGCATTTCAGGTGAAAGTGGAACAGTATCTGTCACGACAATTTCATCAATCGCATCGCTCGCTAAATGTTGTGCGGCTGCACCAGAGAATACGGCGTGAGTTGCGTAAGCAAATACACGTTTTGCACCACGTTCTTTTAATGCTTCAGCGGCTTTACATAATGTACCACCTGTATCAATCATATCATCGACAAGGATACAATCACGATCTGCGACATCCCCGATAATGTGCATCACTTGCGATACGTTTGCACGTGGACGACGTTTGTCGATAATTGCCATTTCGGTATCATTTAATAATTTCGCTACCGCACGTGCACGTACCACACCGCCGATATCTGGCGAAACAACGATAGGATTGACAAGATCGGTTTTCTTCAAGATATCATCAAGTAAAACAGGTGAACCGAATACGTTATCAACTGGTACATCAAAGAAGCCTTGGATTTGCTCTGCGTGTAAGTCACAAGTTAATACTCGGTCAATTCCTACTGTTGAAAGTAAATCTGCTACCACTTTTGCAGTGATTGGAACACGAGCAGAACGCACACGACGATCTTGACGAGCATAACCGAAATAAGGAACAACGGCAGTAATACGACCAGCTGATGCACGACGTAAAGCATCAACCATTACAATCAATTCCATCAGGTTGTCATTCGTTGGTGCACAGGTGGATTGAATAATAAATACGTCTGCACCACGCACATTTTCATTAATTTGCACTTGGATTTCACCGTCGCTAAAGCGTCCAACGGTGGCATCGCCTAATGAAATGTAAAGACGTTCAGAAATCTTTTTTGCTAGCTCAGGCGTAGCATTTCCAGCAAAGAGTTTAATGTCTGGCATTTTATATAACCTCAGGTTGAGTGTAGATAAATTAGTTGGTCGAGAGTTGTTTCAACATGGTATGTAATGGTGAAACGTTTAATCCTTTAGCAACAAAACCGAAAAATTCCTTCGGTTTTTGTTGGAAAACAGCTTGTGCTGATTTTTCATCATCAAATTCAGCAAAAACACAAGCCCCAGTTCCTGTTAATCTGGCTGGTGCATATTGTAGCAACCATAGTAGTGCTTTTTCAACTTCAGGATATTGAGTTCGCACGACTTTTTCGCAATCGTTTGCAAACGGTTGATTCAACAGTTCGGCAAGGGATCTTTTTTCTGTATTGCGTGGCAAATCGGGATCGCTAAAGACCACTGCAGTAGAAATCGAGGTTTCAGGTTTCAGTACTACATAATATTTTTCTTGCGGTTCACAGTATTGAATTTTTTCACCCACACCTTCAGCAAAAGCGGCTTGGCCATGAACAAAGATAGGCACATCAGCCCCAAGTTTTAGCCCAAGTTCGGCAAGTTCATCAATGGATAAATGGGTTTGCCATAAATAGTTTAAAGCAAGCAGTGTCGTTGCGGCATTGGATGAGCCGCCACCAATCCCCCCGCCCATTGGCAGAATTTTATCTAAATGAATTGTTGCACCGAGTGTACAGCTGGTTTTTTCTTGTAGGAGCGTGGCTGCACGATAGATTAAGTTTTGCTCTAGAGGTAAGCCAGGGATTTCAGGAGTGATCCGAATTTGTTTATCTTGGCAAATATCAATAGTGAGCCAATCGCCGAAATCAAGAAATTGGAAAAGGGTTTGTAATTCGTGGTAGCCGTTTGGCAGTTTACCGTTTATATAGAGAAATAAATTGAGTTTTGCGGGGCTTGGAAAGCGGTTAGGCTTTCCAAGCGAAGTTGAAAGTGCGGTCGAAAAGTGATGTGTTTTCATTAGAACGCCCATTCATCCACACGAATTTTTAGGGTTTGTGATGTACTTTTATTCTTTAACAGAATATTTTCAGGCATCGAATTATCGGCATGATAACTTAAGTAATCGGCTGTCCACATTGAGCCATCAAGTGGGTAGCTAAATTCGGATAAAAGATGATTCGTTCCAACTTGGTAATCTGCGTTATCTGCTGGCTGACCTTTTAACCAATAAGATAAGTGCTCTAATGGCACATCCATTCCGATGATTTCGCGTAACAATAATTTGGCATTTTTATCAGATTGTTGATTGCCTTTATTATCTGAAATCGTCATGCCATTAGGATGCATTTCCATAGTTAGCGTCGTTTTGCTAATCAGAGAATAAAGTTTTAACTTATAGGCTTTAGGGTTTTGATATTGCCATTCAAAGCGACTAGAAAAACGCTCTTGTGGACTGATGTAACCAATTTGTCCTTTTGTGCTATAAGATTGAATTTGTTTGATTTTTTTGAGGTGCTGTTGCCACGTAATATCGTTCTTATCGATATGTTGAACATCTGTTGGGCGTTCTGCATCAAGGGTACAAGCGGATAAGATCACACTTGCAAATACAGGTGCAAGAAGAGATTTTAATAATTTCATAACAAAATATTTACTAAAAAATTGCGCATATTGTAAGGGGTAGTTTACTTTTAGTAAAGCTGGATTAAGCATTTAAGTGAGTTTTCTCGGCTTTCACTGCGGCAATTCTTCGACGTGTTAATTCATCTCGAATACCTTGCTTTTCAAAACCATCGGAAATCACTTGTTGCACATCAACAGCTAGAGCAGCTTGATAAAGTGTTTTGAGGTAATCAATTTGCGGATATTCTTTATTTTCAAAGCCCGTTCGTCCGCGAGTATCAGATAAACATACCAATAAAAATTCCTCAAATCGCTGAGGTTTGCGCCAAACATCAAAAGTGTTAAAGAGTTTCACTACCGTTTCTGGACGAAGTTCTAATGCTTTGTGTGCATGCGTGTGATATTCACAAGTTAATTCAGCTAATTCTTGAAGATAGCCAGAGACTCTAAGACGTTTACATAATGAACGAGTCGGTTTAATCCCCGCTTTTTCATGTCCATGATGACTAGGCCAATTTTCTTTGGGTGTAAGGACTTTACCAAGATCGTGACAAATTGCTGCAAAACGGACCGCACTTTTATTCAAATTGGTATTTTCTGTCAGTTTAACGGCTTGCTGTAATACGAGCATGGTATGAACAAAGCTATCAATTTCAGGATGATATTTAGCTGGGTTTGGTACGCCATCTAAGGCGGCAATCTCAGGGAAGAGCACTTTGAGTGCGCCGACTTGATGCAGTGTTTCAAAATAAATTTCAGGATGCGGTTCGTTTAATGCTTTTTCCGTTTCCATCCAAACACGCTCAGCCGTTAAGTGTGCAAGTTCACCTTGTTCAGTAAGTTCAGCCATTAATTTAAGGGTTTCTTCGGCAATAGAGAAACCTAAATGATGGAATCGAGCCGCAAAGCGAGCGACACGTAATACACGAAGTGGATCTTCAGCAAAAGCAGGCGAAATATGACGTAAAATACGTTGATGAATATCCTCTACGCCATGATAAGGATCGTACAGCTTGCCTTCCTTATCTTTTGCAATGGCATTAATGGTGAGATCTCGACGAATTAAATCTTGTTCAAGTGTAATATCATTTGAAAAATCACAAATAAACCCCGTATAACCTTTGCCTGATTTTCGTTCTGTACGGGCAAGTGCGTATTCTTCATGGCTTTCAGGATTGAGAAAAACAGGAAAGTCTTTGCCAACTTGTTGATAACCTTGAGCCAGCAACATTTCTGGTGTAGCTCCCACGACAACCCAGTCACGATCTTTCACAGGCAAACTTAAAAGTTGATCACGTACTGCACCGCCGACAAGATAAATGTCCATTTTACTCTCCCATTAAAATATAAAGAAAAGGTAGGCGAATGCCTACCTCTGCGATGAATCATTACCAGCTATTACGACGTTTACGTCTTGGTAAAAGGTAAGGTAATATTAAACCGATTAATAAACCTACGCCTAATACCGAGCCACCATAAATAAACCATTGGATCGCAATTTCACGTTTATTGGCATCAAGCATTGCTTCTAAATCACGATTTTTATTTTTTATCATGTCTAATTCACGTTTAAGTTGTGCATTTAGTTCAAGTAACTCCCCACTTTGTTGCTCAGATTGCTTATTGCGACGTTGAATTTCACTTGTGCGCTGCTGCCAATCAGAATCAACACGATTTAATTTTAAAGTCAGTTCTTGAATTTGAGCTTTTAATTTTGGATTTTCTTCACGGCTACTTGGGGTAGAACTCAGTTCCGAGGTTAAAATCCATGCCTCGCGATTTTTATTATCACGAATCAGGGTATATTTTCCCTGTTGTTCCAATGCGGTCACAGCTTCACCAGATTGAATGGCGCCTGCGATCTTAAATTGATCGCCAGCACCACGACGTAAATATGTATTCAGATTTTCTGTCACATATTTTGTCTCTGCTTGTACTGTTCCAATAGTTGAAATCAATACAACGCAAGAAAATAAAACTTTATTGATTTTTGACATAATACTTCCCAAAATTGTAAATAAGCTAAGTGCGATTAAAAAATGTAATGAAAAATCACCGCACTTTTAATAATTATATTAGTGAAAAATTGCTCGAAGAACGTAGAAAATCATAATTGCAAAGAATGCACCAGCAGGTAATGTGACAACCCATGAACTAATGATGTTACGGATAACTGTTAAGTTAAGCGCCGCAATACCACGAGCGAAACCGATACCTAAGATTGCCCCTACTAGGGTTTGTGTCGTGGAGATTGGTAAACCCGTACCAGATGCCACTACAACGGTCATCGCTGTTGCAAATTGTGCGGCAAAACCACGGCTCGGAGTTAAATCGGTAATACCTGAGCCTACTGTCGCCATCACTTTTTGTCCCATCGCAATAAGACCTACTGCGATACCTAATGCACCTAAGGGTAAAATCCACCAAGTTAATTTCCCACCGCTGAGGATTTGCCCACCATTTTCTACGATTGATACCACCGAAGAAAGCGGACCAATTGCATTGGCTACATCATTAGAACCATGTGCGAATGCCATAGCACAAGCGGTTAAAAGCATTAAGATACTAAAAATCTTTTCTACTGAACCGAATGTGCCTTTTGTCGCTTTTTCAGTGAATCTTTTACTACGGAAGTAGAAGTGGCAGAAAATCATACCAATGATGCTGATTAGAAATGAAATACCGAGCGTTTCATTTGTTGATAGGTTTAATCCAACGTGTTTTAAACCTTTTGCCATGGTCACAATACAAAGTACGAATACGGTAATCGCCATGTAGTAAGGCCCGTATTTTTGTGCGTTTTTCAGCGGTTCTTCTGTATCGAAAATGAGTTTCTGGATACTTGCAAAGATGGTATAAGCTAAAAGTCCTGCGATCACGGGGGTGATAAACCAGCTTCCAACGATCCCACCGATAGTAGACCAGTCAACAGAACTTGGACCAATCGTAATACAAGCAAAACCAATTAAAGCCCCAATGATGGTGTGAGTACCTGAAACAGGCCAACCCATTTTAGTAGCAATAAATAACCAAGCGCCTGATGCAAAGAGAGCAGAAAGCATTCCTAATGCCAATACGTCTGGCATTTCGACAAATTGAGTGGGGTCGATCACACCACTTTTGATGGTTTCTGTTACTTCACCACCGGCTAAATAAGCCCCGGCAGATTCAAAAATAAGGGCAATAATAATTGCTTGTTTGGCTGTAATGGTACCAGAACCAACCGAGGTACCCATTGAGTTTGATACGTCGTTGGCCCCAATACCAAATGCCATAAAAAAACCGAATGCCGCGGTAATTAAGACTAACCACGAACCGTATGCATTAATAATTTCCATAGTGATTTCCTATGTTGTAGTTAATGTCGTCAAAATTAGGAACGAGCAAGCATTAATTCAATACGAGAGCCAACACGTTGAGCTTGATCAGCTAATACACCTACCCATTCGATGATTTTATATAGGAACATCACATCAATAGGATTATAATGACTTTCAATCGTATAGAGCATATTACGTAGCTTAATTTGCATTTGATCTGTATCATCTTCAATGCTATCAAGCTCTTGAATCATATTGTTAACTAATGTTAACTCACGTCCTTTGAAACCAGTTTCAAGTAATTTATCCATTTCCTCAATCACCAAGTGTGCTTGATGAATAGAATCTAAGCTACGCTGAACATAATGTAAAAATTCCTCCTGCATTTTCTCAGGAATACCAAATTGTCGACCAACCATACGACCAGCAATATCTTTGGCATAATTAGCTAATTTATCTTGTTGTGTAACTAATTCGAGCAAATCAGTACGATCAATAGGTAAAAATAAACCACGAGGCAATTTCAAACGAATTTCGCGTTTTAAGCTATCAGCCTCACGTTCACATTGAGAAATATCCAAACGTGTTTGTTCTGCATCATTCCACTGTTTTAAAAACGTATATTTGAAAAATGGAACCAGTAATTCACAGCATTCTGTTACTTTTTTTGAGTGTTTTTGCAGAGGCTTCAAAGGAGAATGGGCAAATAATCCGAGAATATTATTCATTGCCATAGGGGAGGTACTCCATAACAAGGGTTAAAATTTCCGTTGCATATTACCTGATTTTATAAGGAAATACACGAAAAAGATCTTGATTTGTATAAAATTATCTGTATATTTAAACAGTTAAAATTGATAAGGAAAAATAAAATGAGTAATGAAGTTGAATTAAAACTTGCTGTCGCCCCTGACGCCTTCGACATCCTAAAAACACACCTCAATCAATTCAATATTTTAGAGCAAAATACGATCTTTCTAGGAAATACTTATTTCGATTATCCCGATCATTTTTTGGCAAAACAAAAAATGGGATTGCGTGTTCGTCGAGAAAATAATGATTTCACACTAACCTTAAAAACTGACGGAAAAGTGGTTGGCGGATTGCATAGTCGTCCAGAATACAATTTATCTATACCTGATAATTCCGTACCTACATCGGCACAATTAACCTCATTGTATCCATTTGAAAGCTTGCCTTCCGCTACATTACAACCAATTTTCTCAACAGATTTTAACCGCACTTTTTGGTTGATTGCATTTGGTGCATCAAAAATTGAAGTGGCTTTTGATCAGGGGAAGATTCTATCAGGGGAGAAAACACAGCCTATCTGCGAAATTGAATTTGAATTAAAAGAAGGGCTTGTTTCAGATCTTTTCTATTTTGTCTCACTTTTACCTTTTGAACAGGATGTGTATTTTAGTTCAGCAAGTAAAGCGAAACGAGGCTATCAACTAGGCAGTAAACCACTTCTGATTGATTGGTTAAATAAATGGCGGGATTTCTTAAAAGAAGAACGTGAGGGAAGTGCGGTTGATTCTCGCGAACAATTAAGTGCGGTCATGAAAATGGAGCAGCAATTGATTGAGGAAACGCTTTCATTCCCAACGGATGTGTTTGCTTTCGATTTTATGAAAACCGTTGAACGTGTCGGCGCATTTTTCAATCTTTATCATTATTATGATGATAACAAAGCCTTGTTTGAAAAACTGGAAGAAAATCGATCCGCTGAATTATTAGCAAGTAATCAATTTTTCCTTAATGAAATAAAAGGTTTGATTACCTTTCATAGCGAAACAAAAGATAATGTTCAAACTATTGAGAAGTTAAAAGCCTTATTAAAGCGCCGTGCGTATTTTGAAAGAATGCTTGGCTTAATGATGTTGATGGCGTAAAACGGGTTCTCGAAAGGATAATAAAAATGGCAAAAGCTCCTAAAACCGCTTACGTATGTAATGATTGTGGCGCAGAATTTTCGCGCTGGCAAGGGCAGTGTTCTGCCTGTAAAGCCTGGAATACCATTAGCGAAGTGCGGTTAATTTCAGCCTCAAATTCCACAAAAAATGATCGTTTTAGTGGTTATGCAGGAGAAACTCGCGCAAAAATCCAAACGCTTTCTGAAATTAGCTTGCAAGAGACACCGCGTTTCACCAGTGGATTTAAAGAATTAGATCGCGTGTTAGGTGGTGGGATCGTGCCGGGGAGTGCCATTTTAATTGGTGGGCATCCTGGTGCGGGGAAAAGTACCTTGCTACTTCAAGTGATGTGTGGATTAGCAAAAAATATGACCGCACTTTATGTAACAGGGGAAGAGTCGCTTCAACAAGTGGCAATGCGAGCTAATCGCTTGAATCTACCGACAGATAAATTAAATATGTTATCTGAAACCTCAGTTGAGCAAATTTGTAATTTGGCGGATCAATTAAAACCGCAAATTATTGTGGTGGATTCGATTCAGGTTATGCATCTTTCAGATATTCAATCCTCTCCAGGAAGTGTGGCACAAGTGCGTGAATGTGCCTCTTTTCTTACTCGTTATGCGAAAACCCGACAGGTCGCTATCATTATGGTTGGCCACGTCACCAAAGACGGTACCCTTGCGGGGCCAAAAGTATTGGAGCATGCCATTGACTGTTCATTATTGCTGGAAGGGGAGGCTGATTCCCGTTTCCGTACGTTACGTAGTCATAAAAACCGTTTTGGTGCAGTGAATGAGCTAGGGGTATTTGGTATGACCGAACAAGGCCTACGCGAAGTGAAAAATCCATCGGCAATTTTCTTAAGCCGTGGAGATGAACAAACACCAGGTAGCTCGGTCATGGTACTTTGGGAAGGAACGCGTCCGCTTTTGGTGGAAATTCAAGCGTTAGTGGATCATTCCATGCTTGCAAATCCGCGCCGTGTGGCGGTGGGGTTAGAGCAAAATCGTTTAGCTTTATTGCTTGCGGTATTACATCGTCATGGTGGACTACAAATGTCGGATCAAGATGTTTTTGTGAATGTCGTTGGTGGGGTAAAAGTCGGAGAAACTGGAGCAGATCTTGCGTTATTGCTTGCATTAATTTCGAGTTTTCGTAATCGTCCATTGCCACAAGATTTAGTTGTCTTTGGTGAAGTAGGGTTAGCCGGTGAAATTCGTCCGGTAACCAGCGGTCAAGAACGCATTAGTGAAGCGGCAAAACATGGTTTTAAACGCGCGATCGTCCCTTTTGCCAATAAGCCGAAAAGTGCGGTTGAGAATATGGAAGTTTTTACGGTGAAAAAACTCGCTGATGCACTTGCCATTTTGGATAATTTCTAAAAAAACGTTGTCCTATTGCTGTCTGATTACTGAAAGTTTTTGATAAATTAGATAGAATATACGCCGTACATAAGGAAAGGTTATGGAAAAGAAATTAAATAAAGCGTTAGATAGCATTGATATCAAAATCTTAAATGAATTACAACGCAACGGTAAAATCTCTAATATCGATTTATCAAAGAAAGTGGGGTTATCCCCAACACCTTGTCTAGAAAGGGTAAAACGCTTAGAAAAACAAGGTGTGATTATGGGCTATCGGGCACTATTAAATCCTGAATTATTGGATGCCCCTTTATTGGTGATCGTTGAAATTACGCTCGTGCGTGGTAAACCGGATGTTTTCGAAGAGTTTAATGCGGCGATTCAAGCGCTTGATGAAATTCTCGAATGTCATTTGGTATCAGGTGATTTCGATTATTTACTCAAAACACGTGTAGCAGATATGGCGGCATATCGAAAATTATTGGGTACCACATTATTGCGCTTACCTGGTGTGAATGACACCCGAACTTATGTTGTCATGGAAGAAGTGAAACAAACTAATTATCTCGTACTAAAATAAAAATGATTAAACGAATTACAAAACGATTTACACCGAAACAATATTTAGCAGAATTATTACTCGGATTGACCGCACTTTTAGGTTTATATTTAATCGTAGCATGGTCAAGCTATACGCCATTAGATAACTCTTGGTCTACAGCAAGTTTTCAGACTGAAACTATTAATAAGACAGGTGCTTTGGGTGCTTGGATGATTGATACGTTTTTTGTTTTTCTCGGCTATGTAGGTCATCTCATTCCGTTTGTCATTTTTATCGTACCGATTTATTTACTGAAAATCAAAGCGGTGCATTCTCTCTCTGTAACCCGTATTACATTACGTTTCTTTGGCTTTATTGCTCTCATCGTTGGCTTAACCATGATGGCAACATTGCTGCTTTCAAATACGAACTACTATCTAGCTGGTGGCGTATTTGGTGGCAGTTTAGTGGTGAATTTATATCCTACACTCGGTAAGTTTGGTTGTATTTTAGTGGGCTTTATCTGTGCAGTTGTAGGCTTTATTTTCTGTTCCGGTGCATCATTAATTCGTTTAATTGTGAAATTCTATCATTGGCTAACCATGAAAAATCAGCCGGCAGAAGAGGAGCATGCAGAACATACTTCTGTGGATGATCTTGAACAAATTGTGATTGAGGCACCTCAACAACTGGCTTTCTCTGATTCTCAATTGGAAACTGAATCTACAGAAGATGAAAAAGAGGAGGGTTCTGAAAATACCTTTGTTAAGCCTGAGCAACTCATTAATATCAGTGGGCTATACTCACCGAGTACTTCAGAGCCTGCAGATATTGAAAAATTAGAAGATAAGTTTAAAGGTTTCACGGTTGGATCTGACCATTTACCTCATGTATCTATTTCTACCGCTTCTTCCGTTGAATTACCAACAAAAGAAGATTTTTCAGCTACATGGAAAAACTCACAAGTGAATCATCAAAGTGCGGATGATTCAGATGATATTTTTGAAGAAAATGTCATACCAAAAGTGTCACTTAAAACACCTGAAAATACGACCGCACTTTATCCAACTTATGATGAACCTTTAGAATCAGATAATGATGGTTTAGAAGATGAATTAGCGCGTCAGTTTGCTGCGCAAGAGCAAGCTCGTATGCAAGAAATGGAAGTGCGAGCAAAAGCCTCAAATGCTGAAGATGCATTAAAAGTGATCTTGAATGAGCCGACAGCTTCACCAGTTAAAGCGCGTGAAATTTATACTGAGAATACCGATGAAATAACCTATAAGCCATATTCTGATACGCTTATACATCCAGCATTTCAACAACCAACGAATAAACGAGAGAAACCGACAACACCTTTACCAAGTTTAGATTTACTTGAGCATCGTCCTACACAGGCTCAAGATATTACGCGTAAAGAAATTTTAGACACATCCGCACGCATAGAACAACAATTAAAGAATTTTAATGTCAAAGCTACGGTACAAGATGTGTTAGTTGGCCCTGTGGTAACTCGTTATGAGCTTGAATTACAACCGGGTGTAAAAGCATCTAAAGTAACAAGTATAGATACCGATTTAGCTCGTGCATTGATGTTCCGTGCGATCCGTGTGGCAGAAGTGATTCCAGGCAAACCTTATATTGGTATTGAAACGCCAAATGCGCACCGTCAAATGGTACCATTGCGTGATGTACTTGATAGTAATGAGTTCCGCTCGTCAACATCATTACTTTCAATGGCTTTGGGGAAAGATATTGGAGGAAATTCTGTCATTGTAGATTTGGCTAAAATGCCTCATTTGCTGGTTGCGGGATCAACAGGTTCAGGGAAATCTGTTGGAGTGAATACTATGATTTTAAGTTTACTTTTCCGTGTCAGACCCGATGAAGTGAAATTTATTATGATAGATCCAAAAGTGGTCGAGCTTTCTATTTATAACGATATTCCTCACTTACTGACTCCAGTTGTGACTGATATGAAAAAAGCAGCGAATGCACTACGTTGGTGTGTAGATGAAATGGAACGTCGCTATCAATTACTATCAGCTTTACGTGTGCGTAATATTGAAGGTTATAATGAAAAAATTGAAGAATATGAAAAACTGAATATGCCTATTCCAAATCCAATTTGGAAGCCAGGTGATACAATGGATAAAATGCCGCCACCATTAGAAAAATTAAGTTATATAGTCCTAATTGTTGATGAGTTTGCTGACTTAATGATGGTAGCGGGTAAACAAATTGAAGAATTAATTGCTCGCTTAGCACAAAAAGCCCGAGCCATTGGTATTCACCTTATTTTAGCAACGCAACGTCCTTCAGTTGATGTTATAACTGGTTTAATTAAAGCCAATATTCCGAGTCGTATTGCTTTTACGGTAGCAAGCAAAATTGACTCTAGAACGATTCTGGATCAAGGCGGTGCTGAAGCCTTATTGGGGCGTGGTGACATGTTATATTCAGGTCAAGGTTCGTCGGATCTTATTCGAGTACATGGCGCCTTTATGAGCGATGATGAGGTTGCAAGAGTAGCTGATGATTGGCGAGCAAGAGGTAAACCGAATTATATTGATGGAATTTTAGACGGCGCGGATGATGAAGACTCAGGTGAGAAATCAACGGCAAGCAGTGGCGATCTTGATGTGTTATTTGATGACGTTGTGGAGTTTGTATTAAGTACTGGCAATACGTCAACCTCTTATGTTCAACGTAAATTTAGTGTGGGGTTTAACCGAGCAGCTCGAATTATGGATCAGCTTGAAGAACAAGGCATTTTAGGTCCTATGACAAATGGAAAACGAGAAATTTTAGCTCGACGTTCCGAATATTAATTCTCTTAAGTTTCACTTTACAAAAAGGAAAGTAGAATGAAAAAAACATTATTAAAAATGACCGCACTTACTGCACTTTTAAGCGCAAGTAACTTTGCCTTTGCTGATGCCGCAGATGAGCTACAAAATCGCTTAAATCAAGTAACGGTATTAAGTGCTGATTTCTCACAAACTGTGACGTCTGCTGGCGGTAAAAACGTTCAACAAGGAAGTGGAAAACTTCAAATTAAACGTCCAAATCTTTTCCGTATGGATACCAAATCACCGCAAGAAACACAAATTATTGCAGATGGTAAAACCCTTTGGTATTATGATCCATTCGTGCAACAAGTTACTGCTCAATGGGTGAAGGATGCGGTAAATAATACCCCTTTCGTCCTTTTAACCAGTAACGATAAAAACCACTGGAATCAGTATTCAGTGACGCAGAATGCAGATACATTTGTGCTAAAACCAAAGGCAAAAAATAGCAACATTAAACAGTTTGATATTCGTGTAGATACAAATGGTGTGTTAAAAAATTTCAGCACCACAGAAAAAGATGGTCAAACCAATCTTTATGTGTTGCGTAACATTACGAATCAAACACTAGCTGATAGCTTATTCCAATTTAGCGTACCAAAAGGCGTGGAATTGGATGACCAACGTAAAGGTAAAAAATAATCCATAAGGTGTGAATGATAATCTTCACACCTTTTGCTTATTAAGGAAAGAATATGTCTAATCTTAATTTTGATTTTGCTGAAAATGACTTTCGCCCTTTAGCAGCCCGTATGCGTCCAACAAATTTGGAACAATATTATGGACAGACGCATTTAATTGGGGAAGGAAAGCCGCTTCGTAAAGCAATTCAAGCAGGGCATGTTCATTCTATGATTTTGTGGGGACCGCCGGGTACAGGTAAAACAACACTGGCGGAAATTATTGCTCATCGTATCAATGCAGAAGTTGAACGGATTTCAGCGGTAACAAGTGGCGTGAAAGAAATTCGAGAATCAATTGAGCGCGCGAAACAAAATCGACTTGCAGATCGACAAACGATTTTATTTGTGGATGAAGTGCATCGCTTTAACAAAAGCCAACAAGATGCATTTTTACCCCATATCGAAGATGGTACGATTATTTTTATTGGTGCGACAACGGAAAATCCTTCCTTTGAATTAAATAATGCATTGCTTTCTCGTGCCAGAGTGTATCTCCTTAAGTCATTGACAGTGGCTGAAATCGAACAAGTTCTACAACAAGCGATTTCTGATCCTGAGCGAGGATTAGGTAAAGAGCGGTTAGTTTTAGAAGAGAATTTGCTACAGGTTTTAGCTGAATATGTGAATGGTGATGCTCGCCTGGCTTTAAATTGTCTTGAACTGATGGTTGATATGGCTTCTGAAACTGAAAACGGTAAAAAATTAGACCGCACTTTGTTGCAAGAAGTATTAGGAGAACGACAAGCGCGTTTTGATAAACAAGGCGATCGTTTTTATGATTTGATTTCTGCTTTACATAAATCTATTCGAGGCTCAGCAGCAGATGCAGCACTTTATTGGTATGCACGAATTATCACTGCAGGCGGCGATCCTCTTTATGTTGCACGACGTTTATTAGCGATTGCTTCAGAAGATGTGGGTAATGCGGACCCTCGCGCAATGCAAGTGGCGCTAGCGGCTTGGGATTGTTTTACGAGAGTGGGCGCTTATGAAGGAGAGCGAGCTATTGCTCAAGCCATTATTTATTTGGCTGTAGCGCCGAAGAGTAATGCGGTTTACAACGCATTTAATGCAGCCAAACAACATGCAAAAGATTTTCCTGATTTTGATGTGCCGCCTCATTTACGTAATGCGTCAACGGCTTTAATGAAAGAATTAGGTTATGGCGCTGAATATCGTTATGCTCATGATGAACCTAATGCTTATGCTGCTGGAGAAAATTACTTCCCAACGGAACTGAAAGATACGCAGTATTATTTCCCAATTAACCGAGGCATGGAAATTCAGATTAAAGAAAAACTTGAGCGTTTACAAGAGCAAGATAAAAACTCGTTAAAAAAACGCTATAAATAGTTTCTTTAAAAACAGTAAATATAAAAAGAACGGTCAAATTGATCTGACCGTTCTTTTTGTTATCACTTAAAAACGCATTATTTTGCTGCTTTTAACTCTTGGTAATACTGTTCATAGTATTGAATTGCATCACCTACATCATCTTGCCAGTAGCTTTTTTGAAGGATTTCTGCTGGTGGATAAATAGATGGATCTTCTGTAATTTCTTTTGGAAGTACTTTTTTCGCTTCAAGGTTAGCTGTTGGGTAACCAATTGCTAAAGTCAATTTTTCCGCTGCTTTTGCACCTAATAAGTAGTTAATTAACTTGTGTGCACCATCTGGGTTTTTAGAGGTTTTAGGAATCGCTAAAGTATCAACCCAAAGAACAGGACCTTCTTTTGGGAACACCATATTTAATGGCGCTTGTTCTTTTTTTGCGATACGTACAGAACCATTCCATAACTGACCTAATTCCACTTCACCAGAGATAAAAGAGTTTGCAGGGTTATCAGAATTGAAAGAAAGTACGTTTGGACGTAGTTTTAACAACTCTTCATAAGCTTGCTTGATAATTGCAGGATCTTTGGTGTTTGGATCTTGACCAATTTTTAATAACGCAATATTGAACACTTCACGCGCATCATCTAATAATTGGATTTTGTTTGCATATTCAGGTTTCCAGAAATCGCCCCAAGAAGTGAAGTCAGAACCTTTATAGGTATTGGTATTAAATGCAATACCTGGCGCACCTAACAACTGAGGAAGTGAGTATTTATTGCCTTTATCATAAGGCTTGTTGAGCCAATCAGGGTCTAATTCTTTGATAACAGGTAATTTACTGTGATCTAATTCTTGTAGCATGCCTTCTCGTGCCATTTTAGATACGAAGTAGTTAGATGGTGCAATCACATCATAACCGCCCGCATCACCTTGGGTTTTCATTTTGGCATACATCGTTTCATTAGATTCAAGACTTGCTACAATAACTTTGATACCAGTTTCTTTTGTGAAGTCATCCAAAAGACCATCTGGTACATATTCAGTCCAAGTATATAAATACACAGTATCATTTGCTGGAGCCTGTGCTTTTGTTGCATCAGACTTGGCTTCTTTGTCGTTACAAGCAGTTAATGTAGCGGCAACTAAACCAGCAGTAAGCAAACCTGCAAATTTTTTCATTTTTCTCTGTTCTCCGTAAAAGAGGGGTAAAAAACCACCTGCATTAATGCAGGTATAAAAAAACGCCTTGATTGTGCGTCAAGGCGTATTCTATTTGATCTTAAAAGATTTGTGAAACCTTTTTATATCAATGTTTAATGATTATTTTTACGTGCAATTAATTGGCTTAAAATGACTAACCCTAATGAAAGCACGATCATAATCGTTGCTAATGCGTTTACTTCCGGTGTTACACCTGTTTTTACAAGTGAGAAGATACGCAACGGTAGGATTTCATAGCTTACACCACTTACGAAAGAGGATACAACAACATCATCTAGTGAAATAGTAAAGCTTAACAACCAACCAGATACGACAGCCGGTAAGGCAAGTGGTAGAATAATTTTACGTAAAATCGTGACTTCACTCGCACCTAAATCTTTTGCTGCTTCAAGCATTCTTGCATCAAAGCCATTTAAGCGAGAGAAAATCGTCACGGTAACATAAGGTAAACAGAACGTTACGTGCGCCAATAATAATGACCAGAAACCTAACGAAATTCCTACAACCATGAATAAGGCAAGTAGAGAAACCGCCATTACGATATCTGGTGACATCATGACGATAAATAACATACCGCTTACGGCTTGTTTTCCGCGGAAACGATAGCGATAAAGTGCAATCGCGGTCAAACCGCCCACAATAGTTGCTAACGTAGCGGCAAAGAAAGCAATCGTGACAGAGTGGAATGCAGCTTGGATTAAGGTATCATTATTAAATAAACGCTCATACCAGTTCCAACTAAAACCTTTCCAACTTAAACCATAACGGTCTTCGTTGAAGGAGTTAGTCACCAAAATAATAATTGGGATATACAAATAAGCGTATACCACAAACATAAAAATATTACGCAGTAAACGACTCATTATTCTAACTCCACTTTCTTATTCAACAATTTATTTGCACGATAGTAAACGAAAATCAGCAATGCCATTAAGATAGTTAAACCGATGCTGATCGCCGAACCGAATGGCCAGTTACGGGAAATTAAGAATTCACTCTTAATCACGTTACCAACTAATAATACTTTCGCCCCACCAAGCAAGTCTGCTACATAGAACATCCCCATTGCTGGTAGTAATACTAATAAACAACCTGCAACAATACCCGGCATGGTTAATGGCAGAATAACACGGAAGAAACGTTGAACTGCATTCGCCCCTAAATCTCTTGCCGCTTCTAATAAGCGTCCATCTAATTTTTCAATAGCAGAGTAGAGCGGTAGAATCATAAATGGTAAAAGAAGATACACTAAACCAATGATTACAGCTACTTCGGTATTTAAAATACGAATAGGCTCATTCAAAATCCCCATATCCATTAACATGGTATTTAACACCCCTTTCACACCAAGGAATACTTTCATCCCATAGATACGAATGAGTGAGTTTGTCCAGAATGGCAATACCACAAGGAATAACAAAAATGGACGATATTTAGGGTTAATTTTGCTGACCATAAAGGCAAATGGATAGCCAATGAGTAAGCAAATAATTGTCGCAATGCCAGACATATACAATGAATTCCACACAACCTGTGCATAAAGCGGATTAAACAGGTTCGTGTAGTTATCTAAAGTAAATGGCAAAGCATAAAAGTCGCTACCATCTCGGGTTAAAAAACTTACGGTTAAAACCAATAAGTTTGGAATTAGCACAAAGAAGATTAACCAACTAAAGATAATTGCAACAGTAATTTTCTGAAATTTATTATTGATTATCTTCATCGTTGAGTACAACCTCCCAACCTTCGTGCCATGTAATACCTACACGTTGACCAACGCTGTGATCCATATGTGGGTCATCTTCGTTAAAGAATTCGCTTACTAATACGCGTTTGCCGTTATGATCAAATTCTACGGTAGACTCAAGAGTCATCCCTTTATAGGTACGATCTACAATACGACCAATAATGGCATTTGAGTGCTCATTTTCGTCAAGCTCCTCAATCACAATATCTTCTGGGCGTAACAACACTTGTAGCTTTTGATCTTTTTCAGCAGAGATACTGGTGTGAATATCACATACACGACCTTCTACGTTAGCAAGTAATTCATCGTCAGATTTACGTTCAATCACAGTAGCATCAAATACGTTGATTTCACCAATGAAGCGAGCGACGAATAGGTTAGCTGGATCTTCATAGATTTCACGAGGTGAACCATCTTGTGCAATTTTACCTTTACGTAATAAAACGATACGATCAGACATGGTGATTGCTTCTTCTTGATCATGAGTAACGAAAATAAAGGTAATGCCAAGTTGACGCTGTAATTGTTTAAGTTCATTTTGCATTTGTTTACGTAACTTATAATCCAGCGCAGATAAAGATTCATCAAGTAGCAACACTTTTGGTTTATTCACAACAGCACGAGCAATCGCGATACGTTGTTGCTGACCACCAGAAAGTTGGGTTGGCTTACGATCTGCCATTTCTTCTAATTGCACCATACGCAATGCATCCAGAACGCGAGATTTAATTTCGCTTTCTGCCACTTTTTGCATACGCAAACCAAAAGCTACGTTATCAAAAATGGTCATATGCGGGAATAATGCATAACTTTGGAATACGGTGTTAATGTGGCGTTTTTCTGCCGGAACATTAGTAATATTTTCACCGTCCAAAATAATATGACCTTCATCTAATTCTTCTAAACCTGCTAATAAACGTAGCACTGTAGTTTTACCACAGCCTGACGGGCCAAGAATTGTGACGAATTCACCGTTATTAATGGTTAGATTAAAATCATTAATAATTGTGTTAGAACCATAGGATTTTTTGATTGAACGAAGATCAATAATAGGCTTTTGAACCAGATTTTCCACTAGCTTTGGTTTTCTCCCTAATTTCACCAATTTAATCGGTACTGAGTAGAAATGAACCTGCAAAAATGATGCAGGGGCGACATAAAATTGAACAGCTATGATATAGCGAATTGTTAATGATGAAAAGGATTTAATCACGTTTTTAGGAAAAATTTTATTGAAATACTGACCGCACTTTTTTCAGAAAATTTTATAACTCTTCACTTTCTTGTTATATATCAAGAACAGCAAGGATTTTTGGGATTAGACTAGCAGTAAAACAAAGGAGAATATCAAAATGGAAGAACAAGATTATAATAAATTACTGGAGCGATTTTTAACTTATGTTGCGTTTGATACGCAATCTAAATCGTCTGCAAAGCATTCACCAAGTTCAGTAGGGCAAATGAAGTTGGCTTTACATTTGCAGCAAGAATTAATTAAACTTGGTTTACAAGATGTCAATGTGACTAAGCATGCCGTTGTCACAGCTTATTTACCTTCAAATCATCCCGAGTTAACACGAACTATTGGATTTATTTCCCACCTTGATACCTCACCACAATGCAGCGGTAAAAATGTTCAACCCGAAGTGATTGAAAATTATCGGGGGGGAGATATTGCATTAGGTTTAGGAATTGAATTTATTAGTCCCGTGTATTATCCATTTTTACATCAGCTTATTGGTAAAACCTTGATTGTGACAGATGGAACGACTCTACTTGGTGCAGATAATAAAGCTGGAATCGCAGAAATTATGACTGTACTTTCTATCTTGCAACGAGAAAATATAGCACATTGTAATATTAGGGTTGCATTTACACCAGACGAAGAAATTGGCTTAGGGATGCATTATTTTCCATTGGACGATTTTCCTTGTGATTGGGCATATACCATTGATGGTGGAGAAGTGGGTGAATTAGAGTATGAGAACTTTAATGCTGCGACTGCAAAAATTACCTTTAAAGGTCGGAGCATTCATCCGGGTTATGCTAAAAACAAATTAGTGAATGCGCTTACGTTAGCTTGTGAATTTCAACAAGGTTTTCCAAAAGATGATGTCCCTGAAAAAACATCGGGTAAAGAGGGTTTTTTCCATTTAGATGATTTTAAAGGGGATATTGAGAAAGTTGAGCTACATTATCTCATTCGAGATTTTGACCAAGCTCATTTTGAGCAACGCAAGGCGTTTATTTATCAATTAGTGGAAAAATTTAATAGAGAGAAAAGCCTGAAAGAGCCCGTGGAATGTGTCATTGAAGACAGTTACAAAAATATGTATGACACAGTTAAAAATGTTCCACTGGCGATTAAACTTGCGGATGCAGCAATGAAAGCTTGCGGTATTACACCAAATCACAAACTAATACGCGGTGGAACGGATGGGGCATTTTTAGCGGAAAAAGGATTAGCTTGTCCAAATATTTTTACTGGTGGCTATAATTTCCATAGTAAGCATGAATTAATTACTCTAGAAGGAATGGGAAAATCGGTTGAAGTAATACTACAAATTATAAAGGTTTGTAAATTAATGTAAAGAAAAAACTTGCATTTGTTATAGCGTAACAATATAATAGTTAATGTTTTATCGAGATTCCTTTGATAAAGCTAAACTTTAGAGATTTTATTCATAAATTCCTTTTTGGTGCTCCTAAGAAATTAGGAGCTTTTTTTTAGCCAAAATTCAGATCTTTACTTCAAAAACGGATTATTTTGTTTCTCTTGTCCAATAGTTGTGTAAGGACCATGCCCTGCAACAATAACCATGTCGTCGTTTAATGTAAATAATTTATTTTTAATTGATGAGATCAATGTATCGAAATTCCCACGAGGAAAGTCTGTACGCCCAATGCTATTTTGAAAAAGGACATCGCCAGTAAAAGCGATATTTTTTTCATGCTCAATAAAGCCAATGTGACCTGGTGTATGGCCTGGAAGGCGAAAAATTTCAAAGGTTAATGTGCCAATTTGAATTTCTTCGCCTTCTTGATTAAACCAGCGATCAGGTGTAAATGCGGAAACATAAGGTAAACCAAATTGTTGAGATTGCTGTGGTAGACTTTCAAATAGAAAACGATCTTCTTCTTGCGAACCCCAAATTTCAATGTTGAAATGATCACGAATCGCTTCTGCTGCACCTACATGATCAAGATGTCCATGTGTTAATAGGACAGCTTTAAGGTTTAATTCGAGTTCTTCAATGCGTTGAATAAGCTTTTCCGCATTACCACCAGGATCGATAATTGCTGCATTTTTTTCATCATCCCAAATAAGTGAGCAATTTTGCTGAAAGGCTGTAACTGGAATAATTTCAATATTCATCTTTTTTCCTTATTGTTGATAACAAAAAAACCACACAGAAGTGCGGTTTTAATCACATTTTTCTATGCACCACGCCATGCTCTTATTGGTCCAGTATCAACATGAATAAAATTACTATAGGGATAATATCCTACGCCACCACTGTTGAGATTTTCAGCGGCCTGACGTAATTTAGCTAAAGGGATACCGGGCATTCTAAAATCAATCGCTTGTCCTTTAATATGATAGCTATTACTTGCTACACCACGACTTTGGCGATGGCGTACAGCATTCGTTTTAGCACTACGATAACCACAAATTACATCAATTTGTGCCGTACGTAAACCTAAGTTATTTTGTAAATGATAAAATTTCATGAAGAGATTAGGATCCATATGATGGACTTGGTCAGTACGGCGATCTCTCATAAAATAATCAAGTTTAGCAAGTAGTGAACGACTAAACCCTGTGGTTGCAGAGAATTCACCACTTAATCGTTCATTGGTGTTGACATTATAAAAGCTGAGAATGCGAGGTTTGGGTGTAGAGACCATGGCTAATACCGAAGTTGGCATCATGCTTGTGCCTAAAACAATGCCGCCTAACGAAAGCCATTTACGACGATTTTTGTTAATATTACTCATTTTATAGTCTCTTTTATTACCTATCTTTCACCCTAGACAATTTTTGTATTAAAAAGTTCTCTAGTGTAAACCATTTTAAAGATATTTTTTTACAACCGCCCAATCAATACCGCTAAAACTTGCTGCATCATCGTATTTATAAATGTCTGGTAAAACTTGTGTTTGACCGTTTTCCACCCATGCAGTGACATAATATAAGAATACGGGGTCATTTGTACGAATATTCGCAGAAGTCGTTTTCTTACTTGCTAAAACATTGCGTTTTTTATCATCTGACCAGCCCGCTTCTTGTAATAAAAGTGAGGCTAGTTGGTCGGATTTTTCTACGCGTACACAGCCAGAACTTAATGCGCGATCTTTTTTACTAAATAAACTATGATTTGGTGTATCGTGAAGATAAATTGCATCAGAACTTGGCATATTGAATTTATAGTTACCTAATGCACTGTCACCAGCAGCTTGACGGATGCGATATGGAAATTTATCACCAATACGACTCCAATTAATAGAGTGAGGATCAATGGCATTGCCTCGGCTATCCAAAATAGAATAGTTGTGAGCTGTTGCATAGCTAGGATCACGTTTTAGTTTCGGTAAAATATCCTCATTGATTAAGCGTGTAGGAGCATTCCAAGGCGGGTTAACCACTACATTGCTTAAGCGACTATACATAACAGGTGTACGGCGTTCATTTTTTCCTACGATAACACGTGATTCTAAGATTGCTTTCCCATCACGGTAATATTTTAATTTATAACTCGGAATATTGACAAAAATGCCATTTTCAAAATCAGGAATAACACGTAAACGCTGCGCATTGAGAGCAAGTTTTTTACCCATTGCAGAAATACCTGAAGATGAAATCATTGACGGGAGCGATTGTACAGTTTCACGGTATAAACGATTATGATTGGATAATCCATTCACAAAGTCAGAAACCGCATTGTTTTTAACCGCACTTTGCCATTGGTCAATAATTTCTTGATTTGGTAATTCTGGTTTGTAAGCATTCGTTGTATATAACCAACGTTGTGCTTGTTGATTTACATTCTTGCTGTAATACAAGTAATCAAGGAAAGCATCACTTAGTAATACATCATAGGTGAGCCCGCCCGTTTTTTCAGCGTTATGTAAATTAATTAATGATTGCGCAGAACGTTTAGAAATGCCTGATGCTACCATGGCGGCATATTCACGTAGGAATTGTTTTTCTGCAGCCTTGTCTTTCCACATTAAGTCATATTTATTATCGGCATATAATTTTGCCAAAATTGGTTTGAACTGCAGATTTTGTTCGCCAATTTCATGGGTTAATGACATCTCTAGCATAGTTTGCTTTTCAGCTGCTAGGCGAGCTTGGTCTTCTTTGATTTCCGCTTCAAGTTTTGCACGCTCTTCAGGGCTTAATTTAGACATATCAACGCCTTTATTTTCGGCTTGTTGAGGTTGCCCAACTGTTTTTGCCCAGTCTGCTAACGCACAACCTGACGTCATCATTGATAATGATAAGACTAATGTGCTTAATTTCATTGTTCCTTTTAACATTACTGTACCTTTAAAAATATTCATAAAAATAACCGCACTTCAGTTTTTTTATCTGCTAAAGTGCGGTCAAAATAATCGTTATTTTGTTGCTTTTGTCGCTTCTTGTTTTATTTCAGCATCCACTTTTTGTTGATTAGCATTGAGTTTTACTAAATCAGCTGCCATTTTTTCCGCTTCTTTTAAGAAGAAATCTGGCGCTTCATAGTCTTTCGGTAAATCATCAATATCTTTTAATGCTTTTTTACCTTCACGTTTAAAACGATCATTGAGATCTTTTAAACGTCTTGCATCATCTTTGTCATTTTCCGCTTTGCGTTCTTGGAAATTCAATGACAAGAATTTGCGCTCACGACGTTCATCACGGATTTTAAGATCTTCATTTAACGCAATAAACTCAGGATCTTTTGCAATGCGCTCAAGATGTTTTTCATTTAATGGTTCAACATCTTTACGCGCTTTGTTGGTTTCAGAATAAGTCGCTGCAGGAATTTTATCCCAAGGCAATGCATTATCTTCTTTTTCTTCACCAATTTCTTTTGCATCAATAATTTCAGGGAAATTGATATCCGCTGCTACACCTTTTAATTGGGTTGAACCACCATTAATTCGATAGAATTTTTGGATAGTATATTGCAATACACCAAGTGGTGTTTGGTCTAAATCATACACAAAGTTTAATGAACGACTTTGTTGTACTGTCCCTTTACCAAAGGTATTTTGCCCAATAATGATACCGCGATTGTAATCTTGCATTGCTGCAGCAAAAATTTCAGAAGCAGACGCACTGAAACGATTGATCATTACCAGCAATGGCCCTTTATATTGCTGGGCATTGTCGTCATCTTCGTGTACACGAATACGCTGATACGCATCACGAACTTGTACTACAGGACCATCAGTAATGAATAAACCACTCAATGCGACCGCTTCCGTTAACGCACCACCGCCATTTTCACGAAGATCCACAATTAAAGCACCAATTTTTTTCTTCTCAGCATCCACTAATAATTTTTTCACATCATCAGTTAGGCCAATATAGAAACTTGGGATTTTAATGACACCAACCGTTTCACCCTCAACTTTAGAAACAGTGAGTTTGGCTGCTTGATCTTCAATACGGACCTTATCGCGCACTAAAGTGACAATGCGGCTTTTTCCACCTTTTGCAGGTTCAATTTCAAGACGAACTTTTGTTCCTTTTTTACCTTTGATTTTGTCAACGATATCTTCTAAACGCCAACCGATAATATCTTCGATTTCACCTTTTTCTTGACCTACACCAATGATTTTATCGCCCGCTTGTAATTTTTTACTGCGTTCAGCAGGCGCACCTGGCACTAAAGACTTGATGCTGGTTTCGTCATCTTCAGATTGTAATGTTGCACCAATTCCTTCTAAAGAAAGGTTCATACTTTCATTAAAGCTTTTTGCGGTACGTGGCGCAAGATAGCTTGTATGCGGATCGATTTCTCGAGCAAAGGCATTAATATAAATCTGAACAATGTCATCAGCCTTGGTTTGAGTTAATCGACGGATGGCTAAATTGTAACGTTTAGTCAGTTTTTCTTTAATTTCAGGCCATTTTTTATCTTTTAACTTCAGACTGATTACATCATTTTTGACTCGTTGTTCCCAAAGCTTGTTTGCATCTTCTTCGCTTGCTGGAAAAGGTGCTTTTTCACGGTCGATCTCAATTTGATCATTACCTTTTAAATCAGGTTCTTTATCTAATAAGGATAGTGCATAAGCATAACGCTCATAGCGACGCTTCATCATCAGATCGTAAATCGCAAATGCAGCTGAAAGATCACCCTCATTAAGTTGATTATCTAATTTAGAACCATATTTAGCACGTAAATCATCAATATCTGATTTTAAAAAGGTGTTATGGCTGTAATCTAAGCTTTTAATGTAACGATCAAAAATCTTGTCGGAAAAGGCGTCATCAAGCTGGAATTTGCGATAATGTGATTGGGTTAAACGTGTTGTTGCACGCTTTGTTGCCAACTGATTTGCATCAGTTGCGGAAGGAATCGTAATATCATTTTGCTTTAATTTCGGCTGCACAGCAAATGTGTCAGACGAATGAAGAAATAACGCACCTAAAATTGCTGTCGCAATAAGACTTTTGGTTGTATGTAATTTCATTTAACCTTATCCCGATAAGAAATAAATTATTAGGCAAATAAACGATCTGCGGTGACTGTCATCACTAAACCATTTTCAAGTTCTACGCGTGCGCCATCTTTTTCCAAATTTAATACGGTCGCATTTTTTGCTTGCTCACCAACTTTTACTTTAACTTTACTGCCAGTAGAAAGTGTCGTGAAATCAACCGCACTTAGTTTCACTTGTGGTGCTTTCGGTTTGCGAGTTGTTTGATTTGTATTTGGTTTACGAGCAGGGCGTTTTTGTTGTGTTTTTTTCGCTGCTAATTCTGCTTTGCGCTTGTCTGCAAATTTTGCCTTTGCCTCAGCTAATTGCTGAGCCGCATGAGAAACATGTTCTGCATCTAAGACACCTGCAGGATTGCCGTATAAATCCACACGCTCAGCACCTTCGCGACAGCCGTGTAAATAGCGCCAGTTAGAGGTGTATTGACGTAAAGCCTGACGTAATTGAGTTTTGCTGACACGTTCATCATCTTTTAATGCTTCAGCAAGATCTTGGAAAAGACCAATTTTTAATGGTTTAGCTTCACCTTCTGCAATAAAGCAAAGTGGGAATTTTTCCACAAGATATGCAATGATCGCTTTTGTATCAGTTAATTTTTGAATGCCTTCAGCACTATTTTCAACTTGGGCTTCAACTTGAGAATCTGTCATTTCTGCGTTTTCCTAGGATAAAAAATAAAAACTTGCACAGTTTACCGCACTTTTATAAGAATTGACAATGGCTGGACAGAATAATTCCGTTTCTAGCTCAAATGTATAACTTTACAAATTCCCTTAATTCAGGCTAAAATAGTCCACTTTTATAATTTCTCAAAACATAATGACAAAAACACCTGATTTTTCTCATGCCACTTATAAACTCGTGCGTTGTATCGGATGTGATGCAACGGTGTCTGTTTGTCGTCCGCAAGAAGGTGAGTATGCGCAATGTCCGCGTTGCCATCATAAATTGCAATCGGGAAGTCGTTGGTCTCTTAAACGTTGTTCATTAATCGCCCTTTCTATCTTAATTTTAATGCCATTTGCTTTAGGTTATCCTTTATTGAGCTTAGATTTACTGGGTACTAAAATTGATGCTTCTGTTTGGAAAGGGATTTGGAAAATGGCAGTAGAGGGATATTCCTATACTGCATTTATGATTTTTATCTGTGCTGTTTTAATGCCTGTCTCTTTTGCGATTTTAGTCATTATGTTGCAGCTTTCTAAATTACTCAAAATTAAGCCTCGTAATGTCTTATTATTTTTGGGTTATATTAAGCCTTGGGTCATGTTTGACGTGTATTTAGTTGCACTCGCTGTTACCATGTTTAAAGTGCGCGAATATGCCACGTTAGAAGTAGATGTATATTTAATTGCTTTTGTTTTTACTGCACTTTTAACCACTTTATTGTTTATTAAAATTAATTTAGATGACTTATGGCATGATTTTTATCCCGAGCAGAAACCCGTTACTCAAAGTGATAAGCCGTTAGTACTTTGTACAGCTTGTGATTACACTTTTTTAAAAGAAGATCAAGAATATGATCACCGTCATCGTGCAATTTGTCCTCGTTGTGAATCAGTTATTGATATACCCGATAGTATTAAGTTACAGCGAGTTTGGGCAACATTAGTCTCAGGGGTTATTATGCTTTTTCCCGCAAACTTACTTCCTATATCAGGTGTTTATTTAACAGGTAGTCTATCAGAAGATACTTTAATGTCTGGTGTTATTTCCTTTGTTAGTATGGGCAGCTATTTTGTTGCCTTCGTGGTATTCTTCGCCAGTGTTTTTGTTCCAATAAGTAAAATTCTCATTATGGTATACTTGCTTGCGAGTGTACATTTTAAATGGCGACATTCGATCAAATGGCAAATGCGGTTATTACATATTGTTCATTTTGTAGGACGTTGGTCAATGCTGGATCTTTTTGTGTTAGCTTTGATGATGTCTCTAGTCACACGCGGACAGATTATTAATTTTACTGTAGGCCCTGCCGCATTTTATTTTGGTGCAGCCGTGTTTTTAACTATGATTTCAACTTCTCAGTTTGATAGTCGATTAATTTGGAAAATTTATGACAGAAAACAATAAACCAGAATCTCAATCTATTGATGAGCAATATAACAATGTGGAAGCGTTATTACGCAAGAATAAACGCATCTCACCGTTTTGGTTGTTGCCTTTTATTGCATTATGTATTGGTGCCATTTTATTTTTCCAAATTGTGCAAGAACGAGGGAAGACTATTACGATCACGTTTTCCAATGGCGCAGGACTCGTTGCAGATAAAACGCCTATACGTTACCAGGGTTTGCAAATCGGTGTTGTGAAGAAGGTTAACTTTACCGACAACATGCAAAAAGTGAAAGTTGAGGCTAACGTTTATTCTGAAGCCACCGATGTGTTAAAGGAAAATACCAAATTCTGGCTTGTCCAACCAAGTGTGTCTCTTGCAGGGATTTCAGGTTTAGACTCTTTAGTATCAGGAAATTACATTACGCTTCAACCGGGTGATGGCGATTCAGAAGATGAATTTATTGCTGAAGAGCAAGGCCCTATTGCACAAGTCAATCCTGGCGATTTGCTCATTCATTTAATTTCAGATGATTTAGGCTCAATTTCGATTGGCGCTTCCGTGTATTTCAAAAAAATGCCGGTCGGGAAAATTTATGATTACCGCTTCAATAAAGAGAATAAAGTAGAAATTGATGTGGTAATTGATAAATCTTTTGCACATTTTGTGAAGAAAGATTCACGTTTTTGGAATATTAGTGGTATTAACGCAAACATTAATTCATCAGGGATGCATGTGGCAATAGAAAGTTTAAATTCTGTGGTGCAAGGTGCGGTATCATTTGACTCGCCAGCAGATAGCACACAGGCCGTTGCAGACAGTAATTACAAACTTTACTCTAATTTACAAGCAGCCAAACGAGGGATTGAAGTAAGTATAACAATTCCGGTCACAGCGGGTTTACAGGCAGAGCAGACTTCGGTTTATTATGGTAATGAACCGGTAGGTATTCTTTCATCTTTAAGTGCGGTTGAAAATAATGAAGAAATTTTAAAAGGCACATTATTAATTGATCCAAGTCAAGCTAGCCTGTTAAAAACAAATACACGTATTGTGTTAAAAAATCGTAAGTTAGATTTGGGTGATGTGGCTAATCCGAAAAAATTCTTCCGTGGAGATTATTTTGAAATTATTCCGGGTAGTGGAGAAAGCAAAACGCAATTTGATGTGATTCGAGAATATGAGTTATTACTCAAAGCACCGAATACTTTAGTCTTAACTTTAACCGCACCAGAAACTTATGGTATTGCTGAAGGGCAATCGGTGTTTTATAACAATATTGCCATTGGTCAAATTGTGAAGCAGCACTTAAATGTTGATGGTGTGAAATTTGAAGCGGCAATTGCGGCGGAATACCGCAATCTTATTCATGAAAATACTCAATTTGTGGCAGCCTCTAATTTTGATGTCAGTTTTGGTATCGACGGATTACGTTTTGAATCAGCAATGCCATCAAAATGGCTACAAGGTGGGGTGAGAGTATTACCCAAAAAAGGAAGTGGTGCCCCACATTCAAGCTATCCACTTTATAAAGATATTAGTAGTGCAGAAACGGGCATTACGGGTAATTTGGTAAATCCAACTATAGTATTACATTCGACTAATTTACCAAGTATTAGTAAAGGTTCAATCGTGCTTTATCGTCAGTTTGAAGTAGGTAAAATTATTAACGTAAGACCGAAAGCCAATAACTTTGATATTGATGTGTATATTTATCCGGCTTATCAACATCTTCTGACAGATAAAAGTGTATTCTGGGTAGAAAGTGCAGCACAAATTGATATTACGCCAAAAGGTATTAGTATCCAGGCATCACCGGTTGCGCGATCATTAAAAGGTGCAATAAGCTTTGATAATACAGGTTCAGGTAAAAATAAAACGCTTTATCCAAGTGAATTGCGAGCAAAATCAGCAGGGCAAGTGATTACGTTACTCACAGATGATGCAACGGCTTTAAGTAAAGGAATGAGCTTACGTTATCTTGGTATGAATGTGGGTGAGGTCGAGCAGATTGCTCTTGATCAAAAGACAAACCGTATCACAGCGAAAGCATTAATTAACCCAAGTTATATGGGGATGATTGCAAAAGAGGGTACTGTATTTAAAGTGATTTCCCCACAAATCTCAGCGGGTGGAATTGAAAACTTAGATAGCCTTTTACAGCCTTACATTGATATTGAGTTAGGCAAAGGTCCATCAAAAACACAGTTTAATTTAGCACAAACTGCACAACCTCGAAATAAATACAGCAATGGCGTGCCATTTATTTTGGAAACCAGTGATGCGATGAATTTAACGGAAGGCTCACCAGTGCTTTATCGCGGTGTTGAAGTGGGAACCGTTCGTAAGTTTGAATTGAATTCTTTAGGCGATCGTGTGTTGGTACATATTGCGATTACACCGAAGTATCAACATTTGGTACGTAAAAATTCAGAGTTCTGGGTTTCATCGGGTTATGATTTCAACCTTGGTTGGAAAGGCGCAGAGTTTAATACTGGTAGTGTACAACAATTGTTAAAAGGCGGTATTTCGTTCTCGACTCCATCGGGTACGATCGTTCAACCACAAGCAACGGCAAATCAGCGCTTTATGTTACAAGTGAAGAAACCCGCTGAAGCACCGACTTGGAATTCAGGTGCTTTACCGGCAAATCAATAAAACATAAAAAGAAATAACCGCACTTTTGAATAATCAAAGTGCGGTTATTTTTTTAGGTGTTTTGAGGAGTGCTATTGGCCCATATTTTTGACGGATTTTAAAAAACCTTTGGCTGAAGTATAGACTTCATCTTTGCCCTGAGCATGTAAAATCATATCAGACATTTCACGGAATGCACCTTTTCCGCCGCCAAGTGAAAGCACATAATCCACAGCATTTTGCACATAAGGTGCAGAGTCTGCCACAGCAAAAGAAAGGCCACAGGTTGCAAAAGCGGGGAGATCGACACTGTCATCACCAATATAGGCCGTTTGTTCAGCAGTAACACCAGCTTGTTTCATGAGATCTAAACAAGCACTTTCTTTTTCAAGCTTACCTAAAAAGAACAACTTAATTCCGAGATCACTAATTCGCTTACGCAGAATCGCCGAATCTCTGCCCGATAATACGGCTACTTGAATACCCGCATCCATCAACATTTTGACACCAAGCCCATCGCGCACATGGAAACTTTTAATGGCTTCGCCATTTGCATCATAATGGAGTAGTCCGTCAGTTAATACGCCATCAACATCGGTGATGACCAATTTAATTTTCTTTAATTTTTCGTTAATCATTAGCTTGAGAACTCCACTAAGCCCACAACATTATTTTCATCATTGACCACAACAAGAGAGTGAATTTTCTTCTCTTTCATTAAGTCTTCTGCTTTTGCTAAGAATTCATTTTCATGAATAGTTTTCGGTGACGAGGTCATCAATTCTTTCGCGGTTTTATTAAGCGTGTCAGCTCCGTTAGCCGTTAATGCTCGGCGCACATCACCATCGGTAATAATACCTTTAAGTTGTTGGTTTTTCATGACTAATGCCACACCCATACGACCTTCATTCATAATAGTTAAGCAATCAGTGAAGCTGGTATCTGGTGTGGTAATCGGTAGGCGAGTTTGCATTTGATCTTTTACTTTGCATAACAAACGACGACCAAGGCTACCACCCGGATGGAATTTCGCAAAATCAGCTGGTTGGAAATGACGCGCAGTAATCAATGAAACCGCAAGAGCATCGCCTAAGGCTAACGTGACTAACGCAGAAGTGGTTGGTGCGAGATTGTTTGGGCAGACTTCACGCTCTACCGTGATATCTAAAACATAATCCGCATGGCGAGCAAGCGTAGAGTTTTTATTGCTGGTTAAAGCAATAATTTTATTACCAAAGTTTTTCAAACTTGGAATGAGCTTATTTACATCATCTGTCTCACCGCTATAAGAAATCAGCATCACAATGTCGATCGGTTTTAGCATACCTAAATCGCCATGAAAGGCTTCAGTCGGGTGAAGGAAGAAACTTGGCGTCCCTGTAGAAGCAAAGGTCGCCACCATTTTTTTGCCAATTAGCCCCGATTTACCAATACCACCGATGACTAAACGACCTTCGCAAGTAAGGATAAGATCGACAACTTGAGAAAACGCATCATCCAAACGTTGGCTTAGTTGAGCGAGCGCTTGGCTTTCAACGGAAAGGGTTTCTCGTGCGATTTGTAAATAATTCATAGGAAATCCTTATGATAAAAGTGCGGTTGAAAATAACCGTGTTTTGTAGGGCTATTTTAACGGAAGTTATTAAAAATAAGAATGAAAATTTGACCGCTCTTTGAATTCCCCCTATACTACGCCGCGAGTTGGTTAGACAATCGCTGGTTTATTGAAGCCCTTAACCGTGTTCGCACGACCTAGTGGGACAAGTAAACGAGAGGAAAGTCCGAGCTACAAAGGGCAGAGTGCCGGATAACGTCCGGGCGGCGTGAGCCGACGACCAGTGCAACAGAGAGCAGACCGCCGTGAAAACGGTAAGGGTGAAAGGGTGTGGTAAGAGCACACCGTGCCGTTGGTAACAACGTGCAGCAAGGTAAACTCCACTCGTAGCAAGACCAAATAGGAACTCAATGGATGGCCCGTCCAGAGTTCGGGTAGGTTGCTTGAGCGGCAGAGTAATTTGTCGCCTAGAGGAATGATTGTCCACGACAGAACTCGGCTTATCGACCAACTCAACAAGTTCATCAAAAAATGACTGCACTTTTGTTTTTTAGTTATCCAACTCGGGATGGAATGAATAAAAGTGCGGTCATTTTCTTTTGTGTTTTACCACAAGCTCATTTGTTCTAAATGGCTTTCTTCTGGTAAATTCACGTGTAATCCAACGAGACGAATGGATTTCCCATGGCTACGTTGCCAAATTTGTTCCAGTAATTGCTGAAAGCTTTTTAACGATAAAGTTAGGCCAGTTTTTTCTAAGGTTGTCACCTGAAAATCTTCAAATTTTAATTTCACCCCAATTTTGCGAAAAGCGGTTAAAGGGATATTCGGCGCGCTTCGTTCAATGCGACGAATAAGCTCGGTATAGAGATTATCTAACAATGCTATGCCTTGTTCGAGATGACGAACATTTTCGGATAAAGTGCGTTCTACGCCGATAGATTTTCTCTCCCGATGCGCTTGAATTTCACGATCATCAATGCCATGGCTAAAATCCCAAATTCGCTTGCCCATTTTACCGAAGATATTTAACAAAATAGATTGGTCGAGTTTTTGCACATCTTCGCAAGTTTCTAGCCCCATTTTCAATAAACGTTCAGAGGTGACTTTCCCCACACCAGGGATTTTCTTCAATGGTAACGTTTTTACAAACTGCTCAACTTCATGAGGTTTAATCACAAATTGCCCATTCGGTTTATTCATATCGGAAGCAATTTTGGCGAGAAATTTAAGGGGAGCCACACCAGCAGAGGCAGTCAGCTTTAATTCATCAAAAATGGCTTGGCGAATTTCTTGTGCGATCCAAGTGGCGGATCCTGAACATTGTGTACAATCCGTAACATCTAAATAAGCTTCATCTAAGGAAAGTGGCTCAATAATAGAAGTGTAGCGTTGAAAGATATGATGAATATGTGCGGATACCTGTTTATAAAGGGGCATATTAACTGGCACTAAAATTAGATTCGGGCATTTTTTGATAGCTTGTGCTGTCGGCATCGCACTGTGCAGTCCAAATTTTCGTGCTTCGTAATTACAGGTAGTGAGTACACCACGTTGTCGAGAACTTCCCCCCACCGCGACAGGTTTTCCCTGTAGCGTTGGATTTTCACGGATTTCAACAGAGGCATAAAAGCAATCCATATCAATGTGAATGATTTTTCGGGTGGAATTCATAGTTGAAGTGCGGTCAAAATTAGGCGTGTTTTTAGTATATCGAAAAGAAAATAGCTGTTCAAGTATACAGTTGTTAAAAGCCCGCATTGCGTGGGCTAGATAAAAGAATTAACGATCAGAAAGGATAGTTTTATCGGAGAATTTTACAATACGTTCAATCGTATAAACGTCAATTTTTTCTTGTTGATTCATAAAGGCTTTGCGTGCGTCTTCAGCCAGTTGAACAAACGGGATTTGCAAATTAATATTTAAAGATTTACCTGGTTGTAATGGGCTTTGTAAATTGATTTGCATATCTTGGCTGTAAATAACTTTACGGTTATTCACATACACGCCTACCCATTGAATATTTTGGATTGGCTTTTGCCCAATGTTAGTGATTTCATGTTTGAATGCACTTAATGCTTGACCATTTTCATCAACCACCATTTCACGGTTACCAATATTGATGGCAAGGTATTTGTCGATGTTATCACTCGCTTTTGCTACTTGTTGGGTTGCTGGTGTCGCTTCTTTTGCAATAACTTGCGTGTTAAATGCTAAACATAATACACCTAATGAAAGTGCGGTCAGAGATTTTAATGTTTTCATTGATTTGATTCCTTATAAAAAAGTGGCAAAATTTTACCTTGACTTTCCTGATTAATAAATAGCATCTTTTCCTTTCTTGAATTTTTTGATAAAATACAAAAGAATTTTGGGGCTGATTTTGGATTCGACGGGATTAGCGAAGCCCAAGGTGCACGTCGAGGTGCGGTAGGCCTCGTAAATAAACCGCAAAAAAATAGTCGCAAACGACGAACAATACGCTTTAGCAGCTTAATAACCTGCTCATAGCCTTCGCTCCCCAGCTTCCGCTCGTAAGACGGAGATAAAGCGGAGTCAAACCAAAACGAGATCGTGTGGAAGCCGCTGTTTGAGGATCGAAGCACTAAATTGAATCAAACTAGCTTAAGTTTAGCGTGTCTGTCCGCATGCTTAAGTGAAATTAAAGACGAGACTAAACGTGTAGTACTGAAGGTAGAGTAATTTCGGACGCGGGTTCAACTCCCGCCAGCTCCACCAAATAACAATCCAAAGCAAACTTATCAAATCCTAAAAGCCCTTGAAAATATTGACCTCAAGGGCTTTTTTATATCCTAAGCATTCCTATCCAATCCTATAAAATCCTTGAATTTTAGTTATACGTTTAGTTATACTGACAGCCGTATAACAAAATCGATATAACTAAAATCGCACAAAACCTGTTAGAAAAAAGTGTTAACGATGTTTTAGCTATACCCGATTTTTAAAAGTCTGAATCGCCGTCTAAGTTATTTAGAACAGTTTTCAACTCTCAGAAAGAAACAATATGGCACGCATAATTACACCGCTAAACAGCACGAAAATAGACAAAGCCAAGCCGCAGAAAAAGGAATTTACCCTATCCGATGGCAAAGGGCTTTATCTGTTGGTTAAGCCCAATGGGGCTAAGTTATGGCGGTTTAACTATTACAAGCCTTTCACGCAACCAAAGAAAAGGGCGTTAATTGGCGTTGGCAAATACCCTGATATTTCTTTACAGCAAGCAAGAGCAATTAGAGATGAGTATTTATCTTTACTTGCGCAGAATATCGATCCAGCAATCTATCGCCAACAGCAAGAACAAGCGAAACAAAATGAGCTGAATAATACCTATGAAGCGGTGGCGTGGGCGTGGCTTGAGTATCGCAAAACCAAAAAGAACTTTTCAGATAATTATCAAAAAGACGTTATAAGCCTGATCAATCGTTGCTTATTGCCACATTTCGGACATTTACCTATTTCCCAAATTACCGCGCCAATGGCATTAAAGGCATTTAAGCAGTATCAAGATGAAGGGCATTTAGAAAAGCTCAAACGGACGATTCAGAAGCATAACGAGATCATGACTTACGCCCTACACCGAGACTTAATCTCTTTTAATCCAACGGCAAATATCGCAAAGGAATTTGACAGCCCAACGGTTGAACATTTTAAAACCCTTAAGCCTGAGGATTTAAGCGAATTTATGTTCACGCTACAAAACGCTCAGATTCACTTACAGACGCGTTATTTGATTTTATGGCAACTGCTCACCATGACAAGACCGAACGAAGCAGCTACGGCGAAATGGGCGGATATTGACGAGAAAAACAGGATATGGACGATTCCAGCGGAGCAAATGAAACGTGGCATTGAACATAGAATCACGTTATCACGGCAAGCCCTAGCCCTGTTAGGACAAATTAAAAAATTGAGTGGCGGAAAAACTTACCTCTTCCCGAGCGTAAAGAACCCACAATCCCACGTTAATACGCAAACGGCAAATGCCGCGATTAAGCGAATGGGCTATGCCGGTAAATTGGTGGCGCACGGTTTACGCAGTATCGCCAGCACCTATTTAAACGATCAGGGCTTTAATAGTGATTTGATTGAAGTGGCACTATCACACCTCAATTCAGACCGGGTAAAAACTGCCTATGACAGAGGGGAAAAATTAGAACAGCGATTCAAGCTATTACAGGCATGGGCGGATTTTGTAGAACAATCCTCACAAGGCACTTTGCCGCAATTTCACTTGAAGATTGTGGCTTAGAGACTGATGAAACATGAAGTAAAGTGCGGTCGTTTTTGACGGCGTTTTACTGCTTACAAACACCTTAGATTAAACATTAAGATTGAACAGATGGAAAAACTTTATAAACTAAAAAAATGGCTCACTATTGATGAAGCCGCCCATCGATTAAGTATTGAGTTAGGCGAAGATGTAACTAAAGCTGATATTTTCCAATTAGCATCGGATGAACAACTTAGAATTTCAGTTAATTTTCCTCATGATTGGGATGGAAAAATTTGCCATGTTACAACGGATGTTGAATTAGCTTCAAAATTTAAGGAAATAACCGGACTTGAGGGAGAGGTTGCCAAAATATATGAGTATGAGAAATGTAATTCGGACGAATTTATAAAAGTGTATCCTGAATTATACCTCCTCAAAGCTGGAATTTATGAAGTTAAATTAATTGGAAATTCTAAAATTGATATTGAAAATGCATTTAAATTCGAAAGAAACTTAAAACTTACCCCAACTTATAATTTGGCGGGTTTTTATGTGTTTACAAATAACGGAATTGTAATAGAGCGTCAAACTGTTGTTGATGATATACCTTATATAGAACTGGATGGGCTTGAACGTGTCAATAAATACAAAAAATTTCATTATCCCTGTTCTGGAATAAAAGAAATTGATGGCGCATTTTTTGTTATTCAAACAGAGCATTTAAACCAATTTTTAGCTAGTTTAGATAGTGACGTAGATTCCAATAGCAAATTAGATTTAGATAATGCTATGTATCTATTAGGCGAAGTTTTACAGATAATAGGTACTAGAGCAAAGAAATGGACACAAAGTGAAATCATAGACAAGATTTTAGAGCGCCGCCAAAATGAAAATATTTCTGCAAAAGGCTTAAAACAACGAACAATCGAAGAATATTTTGCCAACGCCAACAAAAGACTAAAACCATAATCCACTAACGCCCATTTCAGGGCGTTTTTCATATCTGCTAAAAATCCTTAAAAATCAATCCTATTTTTTCGTAACGAAAATATCTTTTTCGTTGCGATGATTCAATATTTTCACTTTTCTACAATCCACTCCGACACAACAAAGCCCCAAACGGCTTTAACCATTCCAACCAGTACGGAGTAAACACAATGAATCAATCAGATCGTATTATCCGCCGCCTTGACACAATGAAAATGCTAGGCGTAAGCAAATCCACCTTTGCCGATTGGCAAAACCCTAAATCGAAACGTTACCGCCCGGACTTTCCAAAGAAAATTCAATTAGGGGTTAATTCAGTCGGTTACTTGGAAAGCGAAATTAACTCTTACATTGCCAAGCTGGCAGAAGCAAGAGCATAGGAGGGCGTTAATGATTATTTCCACCACCAGCACAGGCGAACAACGCCGATTCACCATTGAACGACTGAGAGAGCGCCCGTACAGCACTAACGAACTACGCCAAATGGGCATTTATTATCCACCGGCACGAATTAAGGAACTCAGAGATAAAGGCTTTCATATTGATACCTTTTACCGCAAAGAAACCGATTCAAGCGGATTAGCGCACCGTGTGGGCGTGTATGTACTGCACCAAAATGAAGTAAGCCAAAATCATCAATATAACGACTAAGGAGAAATTAAAAATGACCGATTGCAAAGACTGCACAACAGAACAAGGGCGCAAAGATTTAATTAATACCCCGATTTCAATTACTTATTCAAAGGCGCAATTTCCACATTTAACGGTAACTTCTGAAGATTGGGGGGTAAATACCGTTTTATGGCTTGATGTGGGCGATTTTCTACCCTTAGGCATTGATGCTGACACGATGCAAGAGGCGTTGATCATGATTGCTTTTCTTCAACAAAGCACAAAAGCCACGTTACTGATTGATGAAAAAATGCAACAAGAACTTACCGCACTTTCTGAAAATGGCATTGCATTTAACCCGATGAAAAAAGGAAATGGCGCACTCATTCCACTTGCTGAAATCCTTTCCACTGATACCAAACAAGAAACCATGCGGCACCTTGAACAACAATTTTGCCAAGATGAAAAACTGACATTTACCGAAATGGGCGGAATGTTGAATTAAACGAGCAAGGAGCGATTGAAAAAAATGACTAACACAAATCAACAGACCAACACCGAAAAACGCGAGTATGCAACGCTATGGAGTATTTACCGAGCTATTGAGGAAACTTACGAAATAGCAGATGCAACATTAGATGGCAAAATTACCAAAACAGCCACCACCGAAGATGGGGAGAAAGTACAAATCCCATTCACTCACAAAGACGGCTTAGAGTTTGTTTTAGATAGGTTAAGTGTAGTGCTATCAGATATTGACGACTTAAAACGGCAAATCGAAGTGTTGGCTATTCATCAAGAACATAGAGCTGATACGAATTATTTACCGCTGGTGGATTAACAAGAGTTTTCGGAGCAGTACGCGCGCGCGAGGGTGCGTCCAAATTTGGGCGCTGGCCAAAGAGGGGGGATTTAAAAATGAGTTACGGAAAAGAGATAGAAAGCCAATTTGCGAAAGCCTATGCGCGAATGGGTAACGCTACGCATGCTTTATTGGCGGTTCTAGGTGATGAGCGAGCTAATCGAATGAAACCGCACACACTACGAGCAAGAGCCAGTGACCTACTGAATCATTGCCGAGTATGGGAGCAAATCGAGCAGGAAAAAGCAGAGATGCAACAACGTGGGGAGACCTTACCTCATTACAGGGGAAGAACATGGCGGGCGGATTTGATCAGTGATGAAGTCTATGAGCCGATAAAGATACCGCCCCGCCCTGTTGTTATTCCTCGTGGAATGAAAGGGTTGTTTAAAGAGATGGGGCGGTTAAAAAGATCCACTATGAAAACCCTGACATTTTTTTAATTGGGAACAAAAAGATCCACTAATAAAAGGGTAAGTATTTAATGAAATGCACCATAGCAAAAAACAATCTTTTTCTACTTAAACAAGCCATTCAACACTATAGAAAATCGCATCAAATCTTCACGTTTATGAGCCTATACAGCGATAACGAGCCATACCCGATAGATGAGGTCATTCAAGTGTTAGAACAGCGCCTTGTAGCGATTCAGTGCGAAATAGACAACTTCACGAAGATGACGGCAGGACTACGGAAGAACGAGCGATTAGAAACGAGTTTTTACACCACGAAAAAACACTTAGAGATGATGAGAAAAAGAAAACAGGAGATAGGCGATTAAAAACTTAGATTGTTCAGAGGATTTTAGACGGCTCAATTTCCAGCCGTCCTATTATCAGAATGAACAAAATAAACGCCAGCCAATGTACCAAACAGCGCAAAGCAGCGTAAGGAGATAGACAATGAAAAATAGAATTGAACTAGATTTATCGGAGCTTGATACAAGCAAAGCAGAAATTATCAACCTATTAGCCAATCCGCAGAACCGTTTTAATGGCGCGAGCGGAATCAATGCCCGAGATGTGCACCGATTCTTAAAAGTTGGGAGGGATTATTCCACATGGATTAGAGCCAGAATCAAACAAGCAGGCTTTATCGAAAATCAAGATTTTGTGGTTGTAGAAAATTTGAGCTCCCCCGAATTGGTGAGCGCAAATAATGAACAGCTTTCACCGATGGCACGACCGCAAAAGCTGATTGATTATATCGTTTCTTTAGATATGGCAAAGCACCTATGCTTAATGGAAAAGAACGAAATAGGGCGAGCAATAAGACAGCATTTTATTGAGGCTGAAAAACAGCTAAGAACTTCATCACCTGCCATATATAAAAACACCCTATCAAAAACTATAGAGCGATTGGAAAGCATTGACCGAAACAAGGAAATGACTGATGCAATTAAGGCTCAACTAGTGCGTGCAGGTGTGAAACCTAAAGCCTATCACTACAGCCAAAATCAAGAAATGCTAGATAGCCTTGTTATTGGTTCAAATGTGCGGAAATGGAAAGCTAAACACGGCATTGTAGGCAATGTTCGAGATGCGCTTGATGTATCGCAACTGAAACTATTAAAAACATTACAAGCAACGAACACAGCCTTAATCAATCTTGATATGAGCTATCACGAGCGTAAAGGCAGATTATCCGAGCTGGCAGAGCGTGAAAGAGCGGAATAAAGGAGAAACACAATGAATGACTTTACCGAGATGATTCAATTTCTAATCTTTATCGCCTTATTGCTGGTGGCTTTTAGCCTTGCATCAACCCTATAAAACAAAAATGCCTATGCTTTCACAAGAATGGGCATAGGCAAGATTAAATATCAATTGAACGAGTTTATTATATGAAGAGTTACGCAGAAAGAAAAGGCAGAAGTTCGAAAAAGAAAAATGAATTTAAGCGATTCACAAATGGCAGCACTTACTCGATGTTACGCCATGATATGATCAACAGTAAAGAAGTCGGACAGTTAAGTCTTGCGGCACGATGGGTATTAATGAGGATGATAGGGCTTTACAACAAAATCAATAATGGTGACTTATCCGCTCCACTGAATAAAGCTAAAGAAACCTTTGGATTATCTAAGCCGGGATTGAAAAAAGCACTTGATGAATTAAGTGAAGCCGATTTTTTGGAGGTCACTCGACAAGGTGGCAAGAATCAATGTTCGCTTTATGCCTTAACGTGCTTTCCGCTAAATGATGTGAACAAAGCAGGTATTTCAATTAAAGCAACTGAAAGAGCGAGCGATAAGTGGAAGAGGTATTGAATTTGTGTGAGCCAAAATTTTTTTGTCGAAGACCAAACTGTATTTATCGTTCATTTTTTCAATAATTTTACAGATAAAAAACACAATAAAAAAACATAGCCTATGGCATATAATATATATAGGTGTTAACTCAGTTAACCTATGAGACGAAGAAAAATGCTCTGACAGGTAAACTCAGTTAACCTATAGACCAAAACATTGATTACAAAATAAACAAACTGGTTAACTCAGTTAACATCATTGGTTAACTCAGTTAACATCAAAAAATCTAAATTATCTTGTCTAAGATTAGGTAGTAGCATAAAACTTGGAGCATTTAAAATGAATCTATTAATTCAACAGGCTAAAAGTTTAGCTATTCAATTACACGCAGAGCAAACAGACAAAGCTTGAAAGCCTTACAATGCCGATGGCAAGACGGCAGGTCGCTACTCGTTACACTAAGTCAAAATAACTTCATTTCTCGGTGCATATCTCAAGGCAAAACAGCTTATACAGTTCATAACCACCAGCTAAATATAGATTTACCTATAGCGATAGTTGATGGGGCTAATAATGCCGACTCTGCACTAATGCGCATAAATGGCGATAAAACGCTCACAGAGCGAGAAAAACTAGATACCCTAATAATCCTACTAACTACCTATAAAAAAACCTCTATGGCTCATTTGGGTGGGTTTAATGACATATTTCAGGAGTGGGATATAACCAGCTATGAAAATTTAGATGATTTACCACTTTGCGGAATTAGTTCCTGAAAAAGTAAGCGCAATGCTTATTATCAAATGATGAAACTCTAAAAGAAAAAGAAGCCATAAACTCACATAGTGCTTGGTTCACAACTGGCACCTGCTTAACGTCCGTAACGTGCTATGCCCTATCGTTTATGGCTTGAGGATATTCTAATTATTCTTCCTGTTCTGTGAAACCTCTTTACAACCTTATCACAAAATGGCATTATTTCCTCGCAATCAGAAAAAGTGATTGTCAGCCGTGAGAAGCTGAATTTATACAAGGCGAACGATAGCACGCCATTAAACCGTGCTTTTTTTGTTCGTAACATTCGCACACCTCAAAATAAATTGCGGATTTTGTTTCAACATTTATCAACAATTTATTCTTCAATGGTAGAGCGTAATGAGCCGTCTATGACGGGCTGTCTTCCTTGTATGGCAGTTTCTCACCTTGTTACGTTCTACCGCCCGACCGTGAGAAGTCTAGCGGTAGTTCCTGAAAATTTATACAAGGACACCGCAGAAATGATCTACAAATTTCTTTGCGTCAATCGCACACAAGCGCATTTTAACTTATGCGTCATATCTCTTAATTCCACCACCGAAGAACAGGCACGCTTGAGCCTATCTGCTGATTATCGTTTTATTGCGGTGGTGGCGAGAATCAATCCTCAAAACAACCGCACTTTAGCGGTACGCTCTCCTCTTTCTGTAAATAATCACAGCTTGCCGAAATGTGAAGATACAGGTAGTATTGAAAGCACTACTACTATCGAGGGCAACCGCAACCCTTATCAATGCGGTATTTTTTTACCTAAAATTCATTCCTTGCACGTTCCTAAAAAATTAGGCACGTTGTCTTATATCGAATTTGCGGTACAGATGATAAGCCGAAATAAGGCGGAGTTTATCCGCACGAATAAGGCTAGCCGTTCGATAGCGGTAGTTGAGTCTGTATCGCACCCATTTACGGGCGATACTCTTACATTAACTAAATCTATCGGAAATCCAACAATGAAAATCTACCCCAAAAACAACCGCACTTTAGCGGCACTTCCTACCCTTTCTGTATCTTCAGCACAAGGGGGCGCAAATGTTTAATCAATCAATTTTATCTGCACTACAAGAAATAGCGGAATTTAATGACATTAACAACTATAAGCAAATCCCTGTACCAATAAGCAAGGAAAAATTAACAGACTTGTGCAATGAATCTGAAATGTTATGTGAATCTATCGAATATGGATTGATGCACTTAGGCGACTTAATGCAAACATTAGGCAATCTTGCCGACACAGAGCAGGATTTTACACGCGAGGCAATGAGTAACGATAACGTGAAACATATCGGGGGATTAATCAAGGCAAATGCCTATCTACTCAATGCGTTAAGAGAAACCGCTAGCTTAAGCGAATATTATCTTGCTGGTGGCTTAGATGGGGAGATTGAAAGAAATGATGATTAATCAAGTGAACCTACCCTATCAATTAATCTTTGTTTATGACGATGGCGACCAATTCATAGCAGGCGAATATGGCACGCTTAGAGAGGCGTTACAGGCAAAAATCAGATGCAAGCACGAAATAGGGCAAACCGATATTTTAGGTCGAGTGTTAGAAGTGATCACGGTTTTGAAAGGGGGAGAAAATGAAACCAACTAATGCAATGGCACAGCTTGAGCAGTGGAAAGCTAACCATAAAGCCACCAGCAACAACGAAACCAAAAATGAATCGGTTAAAAATACGCAAGGAAACGCACGTAGCGAGGTTAAAAGCAAACTATACGCTAATCCCTTAGCCTTTCAATTTGCCCAGCTTACACGCCAATTTAAGCTGATTTTAGACAGTAACCAACGTTGTTTAGACGTTTACCCCGATGATTTTCATCATAAGCTAAAAATGCGTGATGAAATGATGGACTTAATCGACCGATTAAAAGCTGGTGGCAAGCTCTTTAATGCGCTGGCTAAATCTCAAGGGATAACATTTTGCCGAGACAATCAAATTACCCTAAAAGACTTTAATCAAGCTAACGGCTATTTGATTCATAAGTTTGAAGAAGTGATCACACAAATAAACCGCCTCAATATTGAACGAGTTAAGAGTGAGAGATTACAGGGGGTGAGCAATGAGTAAAACCGCCTTTATTTTAACGGCTGGCCATCACGTTTTTGAGGATGCTTTTATGCCGATTGTTATCGCAATGCGAGAAAGCAAAGGGGATATTTTAATTCTTCATCGCGCTTATACCCTGCAGGGGAAACTTACGAAGATTAAGGAGATTAATTTAAATCACTACACGCTAGAAATTAGCTTAGGCAATGCACGCGCACCCCCTTATTCACGCAGAGGGGAAAAGAGAACCTGCAGGTTTAGAGGAGGCGATTGCACCTTTCAAAACACTCTACCCTACTGCACAAATTAGAGTGATTCAGTTCAAGGACGCATTTTTATTTAAGCAATGTGCGGGAATTGGATTAGGGATTGATGCAGCGCAAGGGGGCAAGAAATGGCTAAATTAATCAATGCCCCTTACGCTAAACAGCAAGACCCCACAGGTCAAAGTCTTGTGACTATCTGCATAGGCACGCAAGCACAAGCCATTGCAAAGCATTTTAATGAAATGGGTAAAAGTGCGGTAGAAATAGAGCTAGAAAACACACTCGGCGAGCAAGGGAAATTATTTCCTTGTGTGGTGGTGGATAGTGAGATTTTAGAGCAGATAGAAAGCTATCGCATTGCGCCTAAAAATACCCAGTATATCCGCTTAATACAGGCAAATAATGGCGTAGCACTCTCAAATGAAACGCTTGAGCGAATTTATTTAAATATCGTGCAGACCACCAGCGCAGAGAGTGTTATTTATTGCAATGAGGCGGGCGAATTACTGGATGATGTAAGCCGATATATTCAACGGCTACGCAATGGTGAAACCTATCATGGGGAAATTAAGCCAATTTGTGAACCTGTCCGAGATAATCACCAGCCCTACACCGAAAAACGCAAAGAAAACGGCGTAGAGGGGCTTTTTAGGGTTGTGCCGAAGTTAGACAAGGACACGGGCGAAATGATGGATAAATGCGAATGGTTGGCTGATTGTGTTGATGTAGTGGGGATTGGACTTTCCGAGAGCGATTATTTTTCAATGCTTTCATTTCATGCACAAGGCAAGCCCGAGCCGATTTTAATTGCTTTACCATGGGCGGATATTGGTGAGCGTGCAGGCTGGCAATTACTCAAACAAAACGGGTTAAGAATTACCAATAGCCAACGCTTAAAACCGCATTTAGCGGATTTTCTGCAAGATACCCAGAACAAGCCGATTTATCAAATCGTGAATGAAACGGGTTGGCAATCAGACTTTAACGCCTACGTGCTGCCGAGTGGCGAAGTATTGGGGCAACCTGAACGCCCTATTTATTTCGACAGCAAATCAGCCACCAGTGCAGGCTATCAAGCCAAAGGCACGTTAAGCGACTGGCAGAGGGAAATAGGGCAATATCTACGAGGCAATCATTCAATGATGCTAGGCGTGGCTTGTTCTTTATCTGCCCCGTTGATTGGCTTAATTGGGGCGGAAAGTTTTGGTGTGCATTTGTTCGGTAAATCCAGTGCAGGAAAGACCACCATAGCCAATATTGCGAGTTCAATTTATGGAGAGCCTGATTTAATCCGTTTATCGTGGAACGGAACAAGCCTAGGATTGATTAACGAGGCTTCTGCGCGTAATGATGGCTTTATTCCTCTTGATGAAATCGGACAAGGGGCAAGCAAAAAGCACGTAGAGCAAACCGCCTATGCGTTATTTAATGGTGTGGGAAAAATACAAGGTGCAAAAGACGGCGGAAACAGAGAACTAAACCGCTGGCGGATTTTGGCATTTTCTACGGGTGAGCAAGATTTAGAGCTTTATTTAAAACAAGACAATATCAAAACTAACGCAGGGCAATTAGTCCGCTTGTTAAATATCCCCATCACGCCTACTAGCACGTTTTATCATTTTGGCAATGGTAAAGCCCATGCCGACCATTTGAACGCAATGACAAGGCGTTACTACGGCACAATGGGCAGAGCGTGGATAGAATGGTTACTTGAAAATAAAAGTGCGGTAGCGGCTGAATATGAGCGTTTAAGCGAACAATGGCAAGCTATGCTACCAAATGACGCAAGCTCACAAGTAAAACGAGTGGCAGGGCGATTTGCCATTTTAGAAACCGCTTTACAGTTGGCCACGCATTTAACGGGCTGGGAAACGAGCGAAAACAAAACCGCACTTCTGCACGAATTTAACGAATGGATAAATGAATATGGGCTACATTCCCGAGAAGAAAAGCAAATCATTGAGCAGGTGAATGGCTGGCTTTTACGCAATGGGGCAAGATTTCTAGATTTTCCTTTCAATCCAAATCAGAAAGAACCGAACGACACGGCAGGTTATCGCCAGTTAGCCGACAGCAAAGAACAGCAAGATAGCGATAAATATTGGGTATTTCCGCAAGTTTACGTTCAAGATGTTATTAAAGGCTTTAATGAAAAACAGGCAAATGAAATCTTATTGGGTGCGGGAATGTTGATACAGGGAAAAGAGAGAGGTCGTAAATACCTCAACCGTTTACCCAAAACAATAAGCGGAGGAAAAACTATCCGATGTTATGTACTGGAAATCTTAAACGAGGACGAGGAAAGCGAAGAAATGGAATAAAAAGTCTATTTTGAAAGGTGCAGGCTATCAATAATAAAGAGCAGATCATAATTGATTTGCTCTTTTTTTTATTTCACCAACGGAAAAAAACAAAAAAATTTTTTCCGTGTGTAGATGAGTTAAAAAATATTGGGCATTTTGGGCACGAAAACAACAAAATATAAATATATCAATAACTTATAAAAAATAGCGTGCCCAAATTACCCCTTTCCGTGCCCAAAAATAGGCTTTCCGTGCCCAATTTTAGGGCTTCCGTGCCCAGTCAAAAAATAATCAATCTTTCACCGTGCCCAATTTGTGCCCAGCCGTGCCCAGTGCATTGGGCACGAAAATCGCATTTAAGTTATTGATTTTAAAGGTGCGTGCCCAAATGCCCAGCGTGCCCAGTGTTTTTTAGTTATCTATACACTTTTTTTATTTTTTCGGTGGTGGATAGCTATGGTTGATCTATAGGTAAAACTTTACTAAAACGTGGTAGAGGTAAGAATAAGGCTTTATGCAATGCATTGAGCCTTTTTTATTGAGTTTTGTCAGCAGTACGCGCGCGAGGGCAATCCAAAATATCCCGAAATATACCTGCAGGTATATATAGACAAATTTTTAAAAAAATGCTTAACTAACGCAATATTTAAAAATTGCGTTCCTTGAGTTATGAAAGTATCTAAACCCAAACCACTTATAGAGCTATTAAAAACAGAGCTTACACCTGAAAATATCCTTTTAATGAATCAATATAAAGCTATTGATGAAAAGGGACGTTATTTACATTGGGATAAATTTAAGCGCATTTATACAAAAAACACCGATTTTGCGTGGCTAGCTACAAAATTAAGTCGCGGTGCATTACTGAATCATTTTTCTATTGGGCAGTATGATTTTTCTTATGCTGTCCCTACGACTTTGCAAGCCTTGTTACACTTCATTGATAAAACCTCAGGTGGAAATATTGGCGTAAATAATCTTACGGGGTTAAGCCAAAGCGAGCAGAATAGATTCTTGTTAAAATCACTCATTATGGAAGAGGCGATAACGTCCGCACAACTTGAGGGGGCGGTAACTACGCGTAAAGTAGCTAAAGAAATGCTAGAGAAAGCGCGGAAACCAAGCAATAAAGATGAAATGATGATTGCCAATAACTACCACTTAATGAAACAAGCGATCGCATTAAAAAACACCCCGCTTTCAATGGAAATGATTTTAAAGCTTCACAGGACAGCAACACTACAAGCAATAGAAAATAATGCAATAGCGGGCGAATTAAGGGGGGATGATGAAATCTTTATTGCAGATTATGACGGAAATATCATTTATCAACCGCCTAAATCAACAGATTTACCCAATTTAATGCAATCCCTTTGTGATTTTGCTAACACCAATCACAACGGCATAGATGCAGAATTTATTCATCCCGTAATTAAAGCAATGATACTTCATTTTCTTGTTGGATTTATCCACCCTTTCGGAGATGGTAACGGCAGAACCGCACGTGCCTTGTTTTATTGGTTTATGCTAAAAAATGGCTACTGGTTGTTTGAATATATTTCTATCAGTCGGTTACTGAAAGAAGCACCAGCTAAGTATGCGCGCGCATATCTGTACACAGAAACTGACGATTTAGATTTAACTTATTTTCTTTACTATCAAGCGGAAATTATTCAAAGAGCAATTACCGATTTAGAAAAATATATCAGTGATAAACAAAACAATTTCAAAGCCTTTAGTGCTGCTATTGCACAATTTACAACAAGCGTTACACCTAAACTAAATGATAGACAAGTGCAGCTACTACAAAAAGCATCAAAAGAAACGGGGGCTATTTTTACAGCTAAGGAAATAAGTAGAGAGTATGACATAACCGAAAACACCGCACGAAAAGATTTGAAACGCCTTGCTGATTTAAATCTATTTGGGCAATTAAAAAATGGGAATCAGATAGGCTACATTACGCCTAGCGACTTATTAGCACGCTTAAAAAAATAGAATAATTAATCAAGGATAAATAAAGGCTTGATGCAGTACATTGAGCCTTTTTTATTGAGTTTTGTCATCAGTACGCGCACGCGCGCGAGGAAATGAGCAATAAAATATTTACTTCATACCCTTAAAGCGTATAATGAGCAGCAAATAATATTTAGCCTATTTATCGTGAAACTATCGTTTATTGAATTACCGCCCTTTGAGCGTTATAGAAAAGCACATTTATCTGATGATGAATATCGGACTTTTCAGAATGAGCTATTAGAAAACCCCGAAAAAGGCGATGTGATACAAAATACAGGCGGATTGAGAAAGATTAGAATTGCCGATAGTGAGAGAAATAAAGGCAAACGTGGTGGCGCAAGGGTGATTTATTACTACTTTTTAGACGGTGCGCAAATATGGCTTTTTAGTGCTTACGGAAAAGGTGAAAAAGCAGACTTAAACGAAAGCGAGAAACGCGCATTTAAAGTTGTATTAGAGAATTTGAAAGCAATGGCAAGGGGGAAAGAATGAGCCGTTTATTTGATGATTTAATGGAAGGCGCGCAAGCTCTTGAGCAACATTTACAAGGTAAAATCACACTCCGCACAGAAACGCGCGAACGAATCGAACCCGCAAGCATTACGGCAGAGGAAGTGAAAGCAATTAGAGAGAAATTAAACCTTTCTCAAGCTGTCTTTGCGCAGAAGTTACGAACCAGTGTAAGAACCTATCAAGGCTGGGAGCAAGGTAAAACCAAACCTAGCGCACACGCCTCTTTATTGTTGCGTATGGTGGATAAAGCACCGCAAACCTTTGAGCTTATCGCTGGGATATAATAATCAATCATCAACGCTATTAATGATAGAACGCCTACTTTTAGGCGTTTTTTTATTGAGTTTTGCGACCAGTACGCGCGCGCGAGGGGTAAAATCGCTATGGGCTTACCTGTCAAAACCGTACATTCAACTCAATTTTTACAACCGCAAAATTAAGATTTTATGATGACAGATAACGGCGACTAAAAACGGACTTATTCCCCATTGAATAAAAGGTACTCCTGAAGGGATACCCTTTTCCACGGGGTAACGGGCGCGCGGAGATTGCCAATTTTTCGCATTTCTAACCATCATCATCTTCTGCTTAAATCGCTTTTTTATAATTCCCGAAAACCTCTTTTTTATAGCGTTAAGAAACCTCCCTATTACCGCCATTTTTATAGGCACTTTAGATTTTAGTTATACGTTTAGTTATACGGAGTAAAAACCAAATTGCACAGATCTAGCAATAACAAGGCTTACAAACAACAATTCAGATAACGCCAGCCCACCACAAAATAAACCTATCAAGTCCTATGAAAGACTTTAAAGCCTTGAAAATAATGACTTCAAGGCTTTTTTATTGCGCTTTTAACTTCTATCAAACTCTCGAATTTGAGTAGTATGTTTAATAGTTGGAGCTTATTGATTGGTTAAATTGTTGCATTACTAAAGTGCTTAGTAATCGGTAAATTATTAGCTAAAGGAGAAAAAATGAATATTTTATTACTAGACGGTGGTAAAGATTTCGGACATTCACATGGTGAGTTAAATCACACACTTCACAAAAAAGCGAAAGAAATTTTGACCGCACTTGGACACAATGTAAAAGAAACCGTGATTGATGCCGGCTATGATGTTGAAGCAGAAATCGAAAAATTCTTGTGGATGGATGCCGTGATTTGGCAAATGCCGGGCTGGTGGATGCACGAACCTTGGACAGTGAAAAAATACATAGACGAAGTATTAACCGCTGGACACGGCAAGCTTTACCACAGTGACGGCCGTCATCGTGTCAATCCGACAGAAGGCTACGGCACAGGTGGCTTGTTGCAAGGCAAAAAACACATGCTTTCGCTTACGTGGAATGCCCCGATTGAAGCCTTTACCCGCGAAGGCGATTTCTTCGAAGGCAAAGGCGTGGATGCGTTATACATGCACTTCCACAAACTCAACGAATTCATCGGCTTGACCCGTCTGCCAACATTCTTATGTAACGATGTGATTAAAAACCCACAAGTAGAACAATACTTAGCAGACTACCAAGCACATTTGGAAAAAGTGTTCGGATAATTACAAAATATGAGTTTAGAAGGTGAGCATTTTGGCTCACCTTTTTTATTTTTATCTAATCAAATTTCCTAACGGGGAGAGGGAAGAGAAATAGACTGAGTTTAGATCAAACAAGCGGTCTAATTTTGAATTGAATTTGTAAAAACATCCAAAAATCTGACCGCACTTTAAAATAAAAAGATCTAAATATCCTCAATTTGAAACTGCTTACGCCAGTGATTTGGTGAAATCTTATGCTTTTTCAAGAAGTGCTGACGCAAGGCGGTATCGCTATGAAACCCACTTTGTTCTGCAATATCAGTAATAGATAAATCTGTGCTTTCCAAAAGCTCTCTTGCTCGCTGTAGTCTTGCTTCAATTAACCATTGATTTAATGACATTCCGGTTGCTTTACGGAAATGTCGGGTGAAAGTGCTACGGCTCATTGACAAACGTTCTGCAAGACTATCAGTCGAATGAAGTGCGGTCAGATTTTCATTTAAATAAGCAAGCAACGCATTGATATTATGATTAGGTGTGGAACGAGAAATAGGACGTTCGATAAATTGTGCTTGTCCGCCTTCACGATGAGGGGGGATAACCAGTATTCGGGCAATATGATTGGCAATTTTTACACCATATAATTTACGGACAATAGAAAGGCAACAATCCATGGAAGCGGCTGTTCCTGCTGAGGTAATCAGTCGATCTTGTTCCAAATAAATGGGATTTAAATCCCATTTCACCTGCGGAAAACGATTAGTAAAATCACTATCTCCTAGCCAATGCGTGGTTGCTTTTTTGCCGTTAAGTAGGCCACTGCACGCCAACACATAGGCACCATAACATAAACCCACTACTGTCGCACCACGTTGATACGCTTGCCGTAACGCTGTTAATAAAGTCTCACTCGGCATCACTTGAGTATCATGCCATCCAGTCATCACAACAATATCGGCATTATCCAACCATTCTAAACCTCCATCTAAATGTATGTGAAATAGCGAGTTTGTCAGGTTGTCCGAATCGCTAACGATTTTACAGTCAAATAACGGCTTGCCGTTTAAATCCGACATAGAAAAAACGGAATATGCCATCGCAAAATGAATGGGCATCATTTGTTCATACACAATCAAAGCAACTGTGGGTGTATTCATTTTATTCTCCTACTTTGATATGAGCATAACACAGAAATGACCCGATTATTACGTTTATTGATTTTTTATCCATTTTTACGCAATCTTGTTCTCACTATAATATGTTTATTCATTCAATAACGTATAGAAAAGGAAAAACAATGAACTTAAAAACCTTAATTAGCACTACAGCATTGGCTATTAGCGCAAATACTTTCGCCGTAGATCTTGCCTCTAAAAACACTGATAGCTACCAACATATCCGCAATGCTACTGGTCGCCTGAACTACGCAGGGAAAACTTTTTTAATTGACCCGATGCTTGCTGAAAAAGGACGTTATGCAGGCTTTGAAGGAACATTAAATAGCCATTTGCGTAATCCACTTGTGGAATTGCCAATGAAAGCAGAAGATACTTTTAAAGATGTTGATGCCATTATTTTAACTCATACACATGAAGATCATTGGGATAAGGTTGCACAAAAAATTTTACCTAAATCCATCAAAATTTTTGTGCAACATGAACGGGATGGCGACTTACTCAAAGCGCAAGGTTTTACTAACATAACCAGTTTATCGCTAGAAAAACCGGTGGAGTTCGAAGGTATTATTTTAAATAAAACCGGCGGTTCTCACGGCACAACGGAAATGTACGCTGTACCACAATTAGCCGAGATTTTAGATGAGGCGATGGGCGTAACATTCCAAGCGAAAGACCATCCAACGGTTTATTTGGTTGGTGACACAGTTTGGACTGCCGAAGTAAACAAAGCCATTAATCGTTATAAACCTGATGTAATGATTATGAACACAGGTGATGCGCGTACCTTAGCTTTTCCGAATGATGGCATTATTATGGGGTTACAAGATGTTGCTCATGCTCGTAACATGCTACCAAATACAAAACTTATCACGGTGCACATGGATGCAGTAAATCATATGTCTGTTTACCGTAAGGATTTACGCCAATTTGTCCAAGCAAATAAGCTTGAAAATGTAGCAATTCCAGAAGATGGTGAAACAGTGAAGTTTTAAAAACAAGTGGTTGAGTTCTTAGGATAATTCACAAAAAACACCTAAAAATTTAACCGCACTTCGTTATATAAAAGCCGTCTGAATTTTCAGACGGCTTTTGATTATAGCCAGGCAAAGTCAGGCTATAAAAACCATACGCTATGCGTATGGAGACAAATAGCTTAAGCGATGAACAGAAAAAAATCCTCGCTATATAATGAACAAGGCTGACAACCAAAATTCAACATATAGGAGGATTATTTACCCCTCGTAGCGTGCATCTTGATGCACGACCGAATCACGCACGGAACGTTATTTAACCCTTTCGGGCATTCACGATTTCGTGCAACAAGTTGCACGCTACAATTCTTAAACCGACAGAATGCCCGATTATTCACAGCGACCAAGGTGTATTGTATGGCACGGCGGAATGGGTAAAGATGTTGGAGGGTAAAGCGGTGCAAAGTATGAGTCGCCGAGGAAATTGCTACGATAATGCGGTGATTGAAAGTTTTTTTGCGATACTAAAATCAGAGTGCTTTTACTCTCGGACTTATCATTCAATTGCTGAATTACAGGCTGAAATTGAAGAATATTTAGTGTATTACAACCAAAAACGAATTAAACTTGCTTTCAAAGGGTTGAGCCCGGTGCAATACCGAGCTCAATATTTAAGTTAACTAACCTGTCTAACTTTTGGGGGCAGATCAAAGTGCGGTCAAAACCACGATTAATAATTTGATTGATTTCCTTTTGAACCCTATTAAACATTCAATATCCTAGCCATTTTTACTAATATGCCTTACAATTTGGCACATAATTTATTACAATGCATTTGTTATGTTACGTCTAAATCTGAGATTTTTATATTTTCTGCTCTGCATAAGCTAAAGTGTAGAATTACAGGCTGCGCCAAGTATTCCAACATTTTTAACTGAAAATGGCTTAACTTATTGCACCCACGCTTCAGGTTTTTCATTTAATCCACAAACTGATGTTACTCGTCGCTTAGTCGAAAGCTATTTTGGCAAAATTTTAGATGAAACCGCTTGACTCACTAAGGAAAGGAAAAATGAACACTCGTCCCTTTTATTTCGGACTTATATTTATTGCGATTATCGCTATACTTGCTAACTATTTAGGAAACACTGATTTTTCCCATCATTATCATATCAGTGCTTTAATTATTGCCATCTTGCTGGGAATGGCAATCGGCAATACCATTTATCCGCAATTTTCAACACAAGTGGAAAAAGGTGTGTTATTTGCGAAAGGCACGCTTCTTCGCACAGGCATTGTGTTGTATGGTTTCCGCCTCACTTTTGGCGATATTGCCGATGTAGGATTAAATGCTGTTGTCACTGATGCGATTATGCTAATTTCAACCTTCTTTTTTACCGCACTTTTAGGCATTCGTTATCTAAAAATGGATAAACAATTAGTTTATCTCACTGGGGCTGGATGTAGTATTTGTGGTGCGGCAGCGGTTATGGCGGCAGAGCCTGTTACCAAAGCAGAATCTCATAAAGTTTCAGTAGCGATTGCCGTAGTGGTCATTTTCGGGACGCTTGCTATTTTTACTTACCCCTTTTTCTACACTTGGTCACAACATTTAATTAATGCTCATCAATTCGGTATTTATGTTGGCTCTAGCGTGCATGAGGTGGCTCAAGTTTATGCGATTGGGGAAAATATTGATCCTATCGTGGCAAATACTGCCGTCATTTCCAAAATGATCCGAGTGATGATGCTCGCCCCATTTTTATTAATGCTTTCTTGGTTATTAACACGTAGTAATGGAGTATCAGAAAATACATCACACAAAATTACAATTCCTTGGTTTGCTGTACTTTTTATTGGTGTTGCGATTTTTAATTCTTTTGATTTATTACCAAAAGAACTTGTAAACTTATTAGTTGAAATCGATTCTTTCTTATTAATTTCAGCGATGGCTGCGCTCGGCTTAACTACACAAGCAAGCGCAATCAAGAAAGCAGGATTAAAACCTCTGATTTTAGGAATACTAATTTATTTATGGCTAGTGGTTGGTGGATTTTTAGTGAATTATGGAATATCAAAATTAATATAAAATTCACTTAAGATTGACAGCACTTTGATCTGCACCCCAAAACCTGGACCCCACGATAGCGCGCGTTTCCTAACGCGTGCCTGAAAATCAATTTCGTTTGATTCAGATTTTTACTATTTTCATGAATAACTTCAATTTGCTTATTTTTTAGATAGATAAAACTACGCGTCAGAAGGAGGGGCTATCTGGGGAGCCGTTGGCAAAGCCAACGTTCAGAATCCTTTTGATTTTATAACCGCACTTTTTTGTCATTAGAAGAAAATTGAAGAACTTAAACAGGTAATCACTTTATCGCCAAATATCACTTTTCCGGTAAACTTTATTCGTGAGCTTGCCTCGGGATTTTGCTAACTCCGAAACCACAATAGATTGTAATGGCACAAGCGAGGACGCTTGCGCTATCAGGGGGACTTCGACGGTGATGGCTTATGTGGTGTTGGTTATCGTGTTTGTGTCACTGTTTGAATACCTGATTACCAAGCCTTTGGAAATTTTGTTTATGCCGTGGAGAAGGTGATGCTCTGTCTTGAAAACGTGCGTTTTGAAATTCTCCGTGACCCCATCGTGCACGATTTCAGTTTGAACCTGCAACATGGCGAAGTGAAAGCTTTGTTCGGGCCGAGCGGCTGTGGCAATACGACGGTTTTGCGTTTGATTGCGGGCTTGGAAACGCCGAAATCGGGCACGATACGCAATACTTTCCGCAAAACGGGTTTTCTGTTTCAGGAAAACCGCCTGCTGGAAAACTTGACCGCGATGCAGAATATCGCTATTTTTATGGACAAACCCGATGAAGGCGAAATCATCGCGCTGGCGGCGAAAGTCGGGCTGACTGCGGGCGATTTGAACAAATATCCGACCGAATTGTCCGGCGGCATGGCGAAACGGGTAGCATTTTTGCGCCTGCTGCTGTGCGGCTGCGACCTTGCCTTGCTGGACGAGCCGTTCGTCGGTTTGGACCGCGATTTGCGCGATATTTTGGTCGCCATGCTGGTGGAAAAATCGAGCGGCAGGGCATGGCGTGTATGCTGGTAACGCACGACCGCTTCGAAGCCGCACGCCTGAGCCATGAAATCATGCTGCTTTCCACTAAGGGCATGAACGTGCAAAACGTGATTACCCTGCCTACGCCGCTGTCCGAACGCGATTGGGCTTTTGAAGAAGCCGTGGTGCCAAGGGGGCAGGGGATTCATTATGAGGTGCTTTATGTTTTCGACTGTGATTACTGCTGCTGTTTTATATATTGCTACAGCAGTAGATTTGTTGGTAATACTATTAATATTTTTTGCTAGAGCAAATACTAGAAAAGAATATCGAGATATTTATATCGGACAATATTTAGGTTCTGTAATTTTAATATTAGTTAGTTTATTTCTAGCTTTTGTTTTGAATTATGTTCCGGAAAAATGGGTGTTGGGTTTATTAGGTTTAATACCGATTTACTTAGGTATTAAAGTTGCTATTTACGACGATTGTGAGGGCGAAAAAAGAGCTAAAAAAGAATTGGATGAAAAAGGGTTGTCAAAATTAGTCGGTATTGTTGCTTTGGTTACAGTTGCTAGTTGTGGTGCAGATAATATTGGACTTTTTGTTCCTTACTTTGTGACTTTAGATCTTGTCGACTTATTAGTTACTCTTCTTGTATTTTTAATATTGATTTTTGTTTTAGTATATACAGCACAAAGATTGGCTAATATTTCAGGTGTTGGTGAAATTGTAGAGAAGTTTAGTCGTTGGATAATGGCTGTTATTTATATTGGTTTAGGGTTATTTATTATTATTGAAAATAATACAATTCAAACAATAATATCAATAATATGAATGATACGGGCATTTGAGTATCTGACAAACCTTCGGCTTGCTTCTTCAATACAAGATACAACCCTGTCCGCCCAATAAATCCATATCCGAAAGCATCTTCATGCAGAATTAAGCCAAACCATGAATAAGTTTTTCACCCACCCCATGCGGCCGTTTTTCGTCGGTGCGGCGGTGCTTGCCATACTCGGCGCGTTGGTGTTTTTCATCAGCTCCGGTGCCGTCATTTTGAAATGAAACCAAATCAAAGCCGATTGAACCATCGTCCACTTGGGTACGACCATCACGTCCGCGGGTTGCTGTTGCTGATGTTTTGTAGAAAATTTTCATGATATTGTCCTCAATTCAATATTGGTTAAATGTTTTGGCGTACTGCCGTTGAAAGTGAGTTCATTATATTGAACGGCAATATGAAGTGTTATATGATTTATCCAAATTACTTGCCTATTCCTACAAAACTATGTTCTCAACTGAAACGATAGAACGCTTATTAAAAGTTATTCCACATAACGAAACCTATTCATCTCCAATTAAAGGCTTGGTGATTCGCCATGCCGATCAGCCGTTTTGCTACGAGGGTATTATTCAAGAACCGAGCATTTGCATCGTGTTAAGTGGGGAACGTGAAATACAACTAGGCGAACAATGCTACCGTTTTGACAATCAACACTTTATGTTCTGCCCTGTCAATGTGCCGATGCGCGGCGAAATTAAATATGCCGAGCCGAAAAAGCCGTTTTTAGTGATGTCGATGAAAATTGATATTGAGAGCGTTAGCAAGATTTTATTAGCAAATCCAAACCTTGCAGATGCTCTTCAACCGGGCGACGAAGGTTTTGCACAATGGCATTTGGATGAATCTCTCAAAAATGCTGTTGAACGCTTATTATTCTTGCACGAAAATCCAAAAGGTATTGGGTTTCTTGCACCGCTTATCCAACAAGAAATATATTATCGACTCCTTACAGGCGAACAAGGTGGCAAATTTAAAGCCATGGTAAGCAATGGGTCTCACACCAAAAAAATCGCCCAAGCCACCCATTATCTGCAACAACATTTTAGTGAAACCATCACTGTGGAAACCTTGGCAAATCTAAGTGGCATGTCATTATCTGGATTTCATAGTTATTTCAAGAAGATAACCAGCCTTTCACCGCTACAATATCAAAAATCATTACGTTTGATGGAAGCCAGACGATTGATCGCACAAGAAGGACGAGGTATTACCGAAACCGCTTACCAAGTCGGCTACGAATCACCTAGCCAATTCAGCCGTGAATACAAACGGTATTTCGGGCATGCGCTCAAGGGGGATATTAAATAGATGGGGCTTAAAGATAGGTTTAAAAACACCTAAAAATCTGAAACGTTAATTTCAGACGTTTTTTATTTAACCAAGATTTTGTGAAAAACATTAAAAATGAGATAATTCTCAAACATTTTAAGAGGCTTTATTGATAAAAATATTTGGAGAAAGCATGGAACACAAACTTGAGGATATCATTGCGATTTTTAATCAATGTTTTGAAGAAGAATATAATACGCGATTGGTTAAAGGTGGGGATGAGCCAATTTACATTCCTGCAAATGATGAGGTGCCTTATAACGCCATTTACTTTGCGAGAGGCTTTTACAGCAGTGCATTACATGAAATTGCCCATTGGTTAGTGGCGGGGAAAGAACGCCGTAAATTAGAAGATTTTGGCTATTGGTATGAGCCGGATGGCCGTTCAGAAGATCGTCAGCGTGATTTTGAAAAGGTTGAAGTGAAGCCTCAAGCATTGGAATGGATTTTAGCCACTGCGGCGGGATTTCGTTATTTTGCCAGTGCGGATAATTTGAATGGCAATCCGGGAGATACGCAACCATTTAAGCAAGCGGTGTATGAACAAGTGAAAACCTATGCAAAAAAAGGCTTACCAAAACGAGCCGAAACCTTGCGTCATGCGCTGGCTCAATTTTATGGCACAGAAGATCGAATTGATTTAGCGAAATTTAATGTGACTCGTATCTAAAGTGCGGTCATTTTTAGGCAGATTTTGCGTCTGTCAATTTTCCTTAAAATCGGCTAAAATAGGCCGATTTTATTTTTGGCTTTAACTTTATAAAAATATGAAAGATTCTATTATTGCAAAACTTGAAAGTTTAAAAGAACGTTATGAAGAATTAGAGGCATTGCTAGGCGATGCGTCGGTGATTTCGGATCAGGATAAATTCCGTGCGTATTCTAAAGAATATTCACAACTTGAAGATGTGGTGAAATGTTTTAATCGTTGGAATCAGCTTAATTCTAACATTGCTGAAGCAGAATTGATGTTAGATGATCCTGAAATGAAAGAAATGGCCGAAATGGAAATTGAAGAATCCAAAGCCGAAATTGAAGAAGTGGAGCAACAACTTCAAATTCTTTTATTACCGAAAGATCCAAATGATGAATATAACTGTTATTTAGAAATTCGTGCGGGAACAGGCGGTGATGAAGCGGGCATCTTTGCCGGCGATTTATTCCGTATGTACAGCCGTTATGCTGAAAGTAAACGCTGGCGTGTTGAAATGCTCAGCGCAAATGAAAGCGAGCAGGGCGGTTATAAAGAAGTGATCGTGAAAGTAAGCGGTGATGGCGTGTATGGTCAGTTAAAATTTGAATCAGGCGGCCACCGTGTACAACGTGTACCAAAAACTGAATCGCAAGGGCGTATTCATACTTCAGCTTGTACTGTTGCGGTTATGCCTGAATTACCTGAATCTGAAATGCCGGAAATCAATCCAGCAGATTTACGTATTGATACCTACCGTTCATCTGGTGCAGGTGGTCAGCACGTTAATACAACAGACTCTGCCGTACGTATTACTCACATTCCAACAGGTATTGTGGTGGAATGTCAGGATGAGCGTTCACAGCACAAAAATAAAGCGAAAGCAATGTCGGTATTAGCATCACGTATTGTTCAAGCAGAGCAAGAACGCCAAGCTGCAGAGCAAGCCGATACTCGCCGTAACTTATTAGGTTCAGGCGATCGTTCCGATAAAATTCGTACTTATAACTACCCACAAGGTCGTGTAACAGATCACCGTATCAATCTCACAATTTACCGTTTGGATGAAGTGATGAATGGTAAAATTGATGAACTGATTCAGCCGATTATTACCGAATATCAAGCGGATCAGTTGGCGGCATTGTCTGAACAGAATTAATGATAGGGGCATCTGATTTCAGATGTCCTTTTTAACTTTACAGGGAAATAAAATGATCATTGAAAATCAAAAAGATGCTGAATTTTCTTCTGCTTTCAAACCTTCTCAACCCGCTCAAGCAAGCCGTTTTAAACGTTGGCTTGCAAGTATGATTAATGGGCTTGTGCTTTGGGTGATGGTTGGTCTCGGTTTTGCATTGGGGGATTTTGCCGGTGTAGTGGGGACGATTGTATATGCTGGTTTTCAGTTATATTTCATGAAAACTTATGGCCAGACAATGGCAAAACGCTGGTTAGACTTGCGAGTATTTAATTATCATACCAATCAGCCTGTTGAATTTGGTAAATACATCGGTCGCGAAATTATTGATATTTTATTGGCGTGGACGAGTTTCTTATTAATTATTAGCGGTATTGTTGCACTTGTGCGTGATGATCGTCGTTCTTTAACGGATTTAGTGGCTGGCACGATTGTGTTAAAAGACGAAAAATAATGAATTATAAAGAATGGCTGGTACAAGCAATGGCGGATTTAGCACCAAAAAATCCCACTGAAAATAGTAAAATTGATGCGCTTGTGCTTCTTCAACACGCAACGGGCAAATCGCGTACGCAAATCCTTGCTTTTGATGATACCGAGATTGATGAAAAAGTGCGGTTAAAATTGACCGCACTTTTAGATCGTCGTCTAAAAGGCGAGCCTATCGCTTATATCCTCGGTGAAAAAGAATTCTGGTCCTTGCCTTTAAATGTGTCTGAAGGAACATTAATTCCTCGCCCCGATACTGAAATTCTCGTAGAAAAAGCATTACAAATTACGTTAGAAAAACTGGAAGAAAATCCACCGCACTTTCGTATTCTCGATCTTGGCACTGGCACGGGTGCTATTGCGTTGGCGTTAGCTTCTGAGCTTTCTCCTATTTGTCAAAAAAAGGCTATTCAATTAGATGTCATCGGTGTGGATTTAATGCCTGAAGTCGTCAAATTAGCGCAATCCAATGCAGAAAAAAATCAGCTCAAGGTACAATTTTTTCAGAGTCGTTGGTTTGAACATGTTGAAGGGCAGTTTGATCTTATCGTCAGTAATCCGCCTTATATTGATGAAACCGATGAGCACCTTTCACAAGGTGATGTACGTTTTGAACCACGTTCGGCGTTAGTGGCAGGTGAAAACGGTTTAGCTGATTTACGCCATCTTATTGAGTGCGCACAAGTACATTTAAAAGATAATGGCTATTTATTGTTAGAGCACGGCTGGAAACAGGGTGAAGAAGTGCGGTCAATTTTCTGGCAAAATCATTGGCAAGGGGTTGCAACCATACGGGATTATGGCGACAATGAGCGCGTAACGTTGGGATATAGGAAGCGGTAATGAAATACGATCAAAAAGCCTTGTATGCTGAACTGACTCATTTTTATTTGAGCATTTGTGAGAAAGAGCAACTTGATGAGCCTCGTATAAGAGGGCTTGTGGGGGGCTTAGTGCGTAGAGCTCGCCAAGCTATTCCAGAAGAATGGGATGATAAAGCTAAAATTCATCAATTACTACAGCTATTTTACGGTGATTGGGGCTTTCATTGTGATGCGGACAATTATTTCTATGCCCGCAATTTATATCTTCCATATATTTTAGAAGAGCGTGAAGGTATGCCGGTGAGTCTTGGTGCCTTAATACTTTATTTAGCTGCAAGTTTAAAATTGCCGATTTATCCCGTAAATTTCCCGACCCAGCTGATTTTACGTGCAGAAATAGACGGAGAAGTAGCATTTATTGATCCTTGGAGCGGAAAATATATTTCAGTGGATGAATTGAAAAAACTCTATGAAGGCGCCTTTGGTTTTGGCGCTCAAATTCAATCTGAAGATTTAGCTCGAGCAGATATTCCGATGCTGACTACACGTTTCCGTCAGCTCGCCAAAAATGCCTTAATTCGTGAAGAACAAAACGATTTTGCTTTTAATTATATCCAATTCTTGTTAGCGGTAAGAAAAGATCCTTACGATATTCGCGATCGTGGCTTAGTGTTGGCGCAAATGGGCGCTTATTCTTCCGCCATTGAGGATTTAGAATATTTTGTGGATCAATGTCCGAATGATCCCACTTCATCTCTGTTAAAAACTCAACTTTTAGAACTGAAAGGCGAAGCATTGAAAGATGCCAATGCCATCCATTAAAAAGGAAATATTATGCAAAATAAAATTGTAAAAATCGGCAATATTGATGTTGCAAACGACAAACCTTTTGTACTTTTAGGCGGAATGAACGTGCTTGAAAGTCGTGATATGGCGATGCAAGTTTGCGAAGCTTATGTAAAAGTGACTGAAAAGTTGGGTGTGCCTTATGTTTTTAAGGCATCTTTCGATAAAGCTAACCGTTCTTCAATTCATTCTTACCGTGGTCCAGGCATGGAGGAAGGTTTAAAAATTTTCCAAGAGATAAAAGAAACCTTTGGCGTGAAAGTGATTACCGATGTGCACGAAATCTATCAATGTCAGCCTGTTGCCGATGTGGTGGATGTGATTCAATTACCGGCATTCTTAGCTCGTCAAACTGATTTAGTCGAAGCCATGGCAAAAACCGGTGCGGTAATTAATGTAAAAAAACCACAATTCTTAAGCCCAGGTCAAATGGGTAATATCGTGGATAAGTTTGAAGAATGTGGTAATGATAAAATTATCCTTTGTGATCGTGGTTCAAACTTCGGTTACGATAATTTAGTGGTGGACATGTTAGGCTTCGGCGTAATGAAAAAAGTGTCGAAAGGCAGCCCAATTATTTTTGACGTGACTCATTCATTACAATGTCGTGATCCGTTTGGTGCTGCTTCAGGCGGTCGTCGTGAACAAGTGACAGAATTAGCCCGTTCTGGTTTAGCAATTGGCATTGCAGGCTTATTCTTAGAAGCACATCCGAATCCAAATCAAGCAAAATGTGATGGCCCTTCTGCATTGCCACTTTCGGCATTAGAAGGTTTTGTCTCACAGATGAAAGCCATTGATGATTTAGTGAAATCTTTCCCTGAATTGGATACGTCTATTTAATAGAGAAGTGCGGTTGAAAATAGCATTGTTTTTGACCGCACTTTTGTTCTGTAAAAGGAGATAACAATGAATATCGTATTTTTAGACAGCACCGCAATTCCGAAACATATTCCTATTCCTCGTCCAAGCTTTCCGCATAACTGGGTAGAGTATAAATATACTTCCGCAGAGCAAATCATTGAGCGAGCAAAAGACGCGGATATTATTATCACCAGTAAAGTGATTTTAAGCCGCGAGGTGTTGCAACAATTACCGAAATTAAAACTCATTGCTATCACTGCGACAGGTACTAATAACGTGGATTTAGACGCGGCAAAAGAATTAGGTGTGACGGTTAAAAATGTGACGGGTTATTCTGCCACGACCGTACCTGAGCATGTATTAGGCATGATTTTTGCGTTAAAACACAGCTTGGCTGGCTGGCAGCGCGATCAAATCACGGGAAAATGGACTGAGAGTAAACAGTTCTGCTACTTTGATTATCCCATTACAGATGTTAAAGGTTCAACGTTAGGTGTGTTTGGAAAAGGCTGTTTAGGTACAGAAGTCGGGCGTTTAGCAGAACTTTTAGGCATGAAAGTCCTTTATGCTGAACATCGAAATGCGACAACTTGTCGTGAAGGTTACACGCCTTTTGAAGAGGTGCTAAAACAGGCTGATATTCTGACATTGCATTGTGCATTAACTGAAACAACTAAAAATTTAATCAATCAAGAAACCTTGTCACTTTGTAAGAAAGGGGCGTATTTAATCAATACTGGTCGTGGTCCATTGATTGATGAGCAAGCGGTTTGTGACGCATTAAAATCAGGACAATTAGGTGGTGCCGCATTAGATGTGTTAGTGAAAGAGCCTCCAGAGAAAAATAATCCACTGATTGAATTAGCGAAAACGATGCCGAATTTAATTATCACACCTCATATTGCTTGGGCGAGTGATAGTGCGGTAACCACGCTAACGAAAAAAGTGACGCAAAATATCGAAGATTTCGTTCAACAATTCAATCAAAAATAATGAATTTACCTATTTCTTTATACGTCGCCCTGCGATATTGGCGTGCAAAAAGCGCCGATCGTTTTGGGCGACTTGTTGCTAATTTAGCAAGCTTTGGCATCGTACTGGGTGTGATGGCATTGATTATTGTGCTTTCTGTCATGAATGGATTAGAAGGCTATCAAAAACAACAGGTGCTTTCGATCATTCCACACGCGATTGTTAGTCAAGAAGTGCCTATTTCGGCAGAAAAACCGCTTGAAAATACACCGCACTTTGTGCAAAAAGCTGTGCCGATTAATACCACAAATGTTGTGTTTCAAACGGCAAAAGGCGTGAGCGCAGGACAAGTGATTGGTATTCAGTCTTTTTCAGATGATCTTTTACTGGACGGTTTCGATCCTAGCCAATTTAATCAACTTTTACCGCAAGGTGAGTTTAAGTTGATTATTGGGGATAACCTGGCACAAAAATTAGGCTTAGCAGTGGGTGATAAGGTTCGTTTAATGATTACGGAAAACAGCCAATACACCCCATTTGGTCGCGTGCCGATGCAGCGTTTATTTACGGTGAGCGAGCTTTACTATGATTATGGCGAAGCGTCAGGTTATGAAGTTTTTGCTAATTTAGCTGATATTGGTCGCCTAATGCGAATTCAGCCAGGCGAAGCTCAAGGCTATCGTTTATTCCTGGATGATCCTTTCCAAATCACAGAATTGCCAACCTATTTTAAAGAGAGCCATATCAGTGATTGGCGTGTCCAAAAAGGGGAGTTTTTCCAAGCGGTTCGTATGGAAAAAAATATGATGGGCTTGTTGATTAGCTTAATTATTATTGTTGCGATTTCCAATATCGTGACCTCATTAAGTTTAATGGTGGTGGATAAACAAGGGGAAATCGCCATTTTGCAAACACAAGGTGTGACTAAATCACAAGTGCGTTCTATCTTTATTTATCAAGGTTTATTGGTTGGGCTAGTGGGTACATTGATTGGTGCTGTACTGGGCGTATTAATCACCTTAAACCTTGGGGCAATTTTAAGTGCGGTCAATCCGAACGGTGTTTTCTTGCCAACATCCATTGAGCCAGTGCAAGTCATTGTTGTGATTGCCTTTTCTCTATTATTATCCTTATTATCAACCATTTACCCAGCTTATCGTGCGGCGAAAACTGAGCCGGCGGAAGCATTACGTTATGAGTAAAATATGAATAACTACTTATTAGAATGCCAAAATATTAATAAATTTTACCAAGAAGGCGAGAACCAAACCCAAGTATTAAAAGGCGTGAGCTTTGCCATGAAACCACAAGAATTAGTGGCGATTGTGGGAAGCTCTGGTTCGGGAAAAAGTACTTTATTACACACCTTAGGCGGTTTAGATCAGCCAAGTAGTGGGGAAGTGTTTATTAAAGGGCAATCTTTGCAAAAAGCGTCTGAAAGTGAATTGGCTAAATTGCGTAATCAAAATCTCGGTTTCGTGTATCAATTTCACCATTTAATGGCAGATTTTACCGCATTGGAAAATGTGATGATGCCGATGTTAATTGGTCGTCAGAATAAAACAGAAGCAAAAGATCGTGCTGAAAAAATATTAGGCGCAGTAGGCTTAAGTCATCGTATTACTCATCGTCCATCTGCACTTTCTGGCGGTGAACGTCAACGTGTTGCGATTGCTCGTGCATTGGTGAATAACCCTGCTCTTGTCTTGGCTGATGAACCAACAGGTAACTTAGATCATAAAACCACAGAAAGTATTTTTGAGTTGATTCAAACCTTGAATGCGGAACAAAACATTGCGTTTTTATTGGTTACACATGATATGTCATTAGCGCAAAAACTGTCTCGTTGCTTAACCATGCAAGACGGAATTTTGAAGGAAGGTGCATAATGAATACGCCTTTTTTCATTAGTTGGCGTTATCAACGGGGTAAGCAAAAGAATCCGTTGGTGGCGTTAATTTCAAAATTCTCTGCTATCGGTATAGCTCTTGGCGTGGCGGTGTTGATCGTGGGGTTAAGTGCCATGAATGGCTTTGAGCGTGAACTGAATTCACGTATTTTGGCAGTCGTACCACATGCGGAAATCACATTAAACCCACAGGGCAATGAGAGCACATTAAACCATTGGCAGAACCTTGCGGAACGTCTAAAAACAAACAAAAAAATTACCGCACTTTCACCTTTTGTGAGTTTTACTGCCTTAGTCGAAAATGGCAATAAACTTAAAGTCGTTCAAGTGAAAGGGGTCGATAAACAAGCTGAAGATCAAGTGAGTTCTCTTGGTAAGTTTGTGGAAGGTGATGGCTGGCAGAAATTCGCAGAAGAAGGTGGATTGGTGCTGGGCTCTGGTATTGCCAAAGAGCTAGATGTTAAAGCAGGCGATTGGGTGTCGTTATTGATTTCTCAACCGAATGGTGAAGATCAAATGGCTCAGCCTAATCGTGAGCGTGTTCAAGTGACCGCTATTTTACGTTTAGATGGTCAGTTAGACCACAGTTATGCTTTACTCTCCCTGCCTCAAGCACAGGAATTAATGGGATATCGTGAAGATCAAATTACCGGTGTTGAATTGAAAGTGGATGATCCATTTAAAGTACAAGAAATGGATTATTCGATGCTGAATGATTATCCGCAACTGCTTTATATTCAAAACTGGGTGGCAAAATTTGGCTATATGTATCGAGATATTCAGCTTATTCGTACGGTGATGTATATCGCGATGGTGCTTGTAATTGGGGTGGCGTGTTTTAATATCGTTTCTACCTTAATTATGGCGGTAAAAGACAAGCAAGGTGATATTGCGATTATGCGAACACTAGGGGCGAATAATGGATTTATTAAACAAATCTTTATTTGGTATGGTTTACTTGCAGGGATGAAAGGATGTTTGATTGGTATTGTGTTAGGTGTTGTACTCGCATTGAATCTCACGCCGATTATTCAAGGCATCGAAACATTACTCGGTAAAAAACTGTTATCAGATGGCATCTATTTCGTTGATTTCTTACCAAGTGAATTACATTGGTTCGATGTTGTATTAGTTCTCGTGGCGGCATTGGTATTGAGTTTACTCGCGAGTCTTTATCCAGCCAGTAGGGCAGTAAAATTACAACCGGCTCAAGTGTTGAGTAATCATTAATAAAAAATCAGGGATTAAGTATTTAATCCCTGATTTTTTTATTGCTCAACCGTTAATCATTATTGGTTTTCTTTATCTGTTTTTAATAAGCCAGATGAACCTTCAGAATAATCACGTGGGGGTTCTTCTGATTTACTTTCTGATGAGGCTGTCACCAATTGCTGGGTAAATAAACCTTTATTGGTAGGTTTATTGCCGAGTAAAGCTTCAGATGAAACCGCATAGTGACGATACAGTTTTTGATAATCACCAATTAAGGTTTTAAATAATTCAGCACTTTCAGCGAAATATTTTTCAAGTTGTGCTTGTTTATCGCTTAATTGTGTTTTCACTTCTTTCAGTTCAGCTTCTGTCTGAGCTTGTTTTTTAACAGACCCTTTTGTTAAACGTAATAGCAAATAGCCGAAGATTACGCCAACGACAAGCCCGATCACCGCTGCTTGCCATATTTCTGGTGTCCATGATTGCATACATTACTCCTTATTTGAATTTTGTGTTTAGTGTAAAGGAAAAACAAAAAAGTTTCTTTGCGGTTGATCACATTTTGAAAAAGCTATACTTACACGGCTGCAATAATCACGATTTCAACTTTCCAATCAGGCTCTGCAAGTTTCGCTTCTACCGTTGCTCGGCTTGGTGGATTTTGACTATCGACCCATTCATCCCATGCTTGGTTGAGTTGAGCATAATCTGCCATATCAGCAAGGAAGATTTGCGTGGTAAGAATTTTACTTTTTTCAGAACCAATTTTAGCCAATAATTTATCGATCAGTGAAAGGACTTCTTTGGTTTGCTCGTAAGCATTTTGCTTAACGGTTTTTTCTGGTACTTGGCCTGCAAAATAGGCAGTATTGTTATGAATGACCACTTCAGAAAAGCGTTTGCTTGGTTGAATGCGTTGAATCGACATAATAGCTCCTTTTTGATGACGATAATTCCATTCTAAAGGCGGTTTTAGACTTTGTAAATCAAGAAATTGTGAGATAAAATAATTGAGAATTTTTATCAACTAAAGAAAACTATGAAACTCCTGATTTCGAATCAATATGGCGCCATTGTGATGGCATTATTGCCTTTTGTTTACGGTATGTTATTAGCTTCACCTGTTTGGGCGCATTTCTTTTTGCTTTTAGCTTGGTTCAGCATGTATTTGCTGAGTTACCCAATGCTGAGTCTCTTTAAAGGCAAAAATATGGCGGAATATAAAAAGTGGACAATCATCTATGGTGTCACAGCTTTTTTATTTGCGCTTCCTGCCATTTTTTATAACTGGCAAATTCTTTTCTTTATTGCAGCCATGTTTCCTTTTGTATTGGTGAGTATCTATTACACCAAGAAAAAAGATGAACGTAATCTTCTCAATGATTTAGCGGGTATTGCGATTTTTGCCCTTGCAGGTATGGGATCCTATTATTTTTCTGACCGCACTTTTGACGAAAAAATTTGGTGGGTAGCACTGTATCCAAGTCTCTTTTTTATAGGCACGACGCTTTATGTCAAATCAATGATGCGTGAACGCAAAAATCCGCTTTATCTCAAAGCCTCTATTATTTTCCATGTGCTTTGCGTGCTTGGTTGCTTGTTTACCCAACAATATGTCTTATCACTTGCTTTTGTGCCGGCATTAATTCGTGCGATTTATTTACCCACCAAGAAACTTTCCGTGAAGCAAGTCGGTCTAATAGAATTCGGAACATCCGCCATTTTTTTGATTATTTTATTGATAGCGACGTTATAAGATGAAGACATTAGCCAAACTTTTACTCCTCACCACGCTCACCTTAAGCAGTTCAGCATTTGCCATGAAAACCATTGATTTGGTGGATAAAGCACAAATGACAGAACAGCAAAAAATGGATCTGGCGCAAAAACTGGCTGAGAAACAAGATTGGAAAGCCGTTTTTGAAATTATGTATCCTTTAGCTTTGGAAGGTAATTTACAAGCTCAAAGCAATTTAGGGATGCTTTATAATTTAGGTCGCGGAGTAGATGAAAATGAAGAGTTGGCCTATTGGTGGTTTAGCGAAGCTGCTGAGCGAGGCAGTATTAAAGCTATCAATAATTTGGCAGTCATGTATTTCAACGGTAACAACTATGTGAAGCAAGATACTGCTCAAGCGATTAAATTATTTGAAACCAGTGCGACAAAAGATCCTGATGCCATGCTTACATTAGGGGAAATCTATACCAATCAGAAAGAATTTACCAAAGCCTTTGAATGGTTCCAAAAAGCTGCGAATGCGGGTAGCAATGAGGGGCGATTCCGTTTGGCTCGTTTGTATGAAGAAGGGATTGGGACACAAGTGAATATTGGTTTGGCCAAATTGCTTTATTTGGAAATTATGAATACGGCAAAAAAGGATGAAATCAAAGAAATCGCCAGACAGCGATTACAACGTTTAAGCTTGTATTAAGAAAAAGGCGGTTGATTTTAACCGCACTTTTTTTATTTCACCTCCGCCCCTTTCAACCAGCGTCTGACCCAACTGCGGTTTGGCATTAAGTTATGAATTAGATCTTCACTCATCGGTAAGGGTTCGCCATAAATTAAGGAAGCCAGTGTTTCCCCTAAAAATGGCGCAGAAGTTAATCCTCGTGAGCCTAATGCACCGATTAAATAGAGATTAGGGTAGTTTTCAGCTTGTTCTATTGGCTGTTTACGGCGGCGTAAATTAAACAAATTTTGATATTGCACTTGCTGTGTTGGAAAATGAGGAACAGCGCCCATCATTGGCGTAAGATCACGTACCGAACAACGTACACCGATTCGAGCAAGATTACTCGATGTATCCACTTCTTTTGTCCACTCTTCAGGTATATTTTGCTGAATTTTTTGTTGGTTTTCTTGTTGTTCAGTGAGGCTAAATTCACGAGTCGAATTATCACGAACATGACTGGCACCAATACAATGGCTGGTTTTCGCTTGATCGACTGGCGTCAGGTAGCCGTCATAGCACAACACGGTTTTGAGTTTTAGCAAGTTTTCCGATGTCGGAATTTGGCTTACTTGTCCGCGAACTGGGTAGAGTGGCAGTTTTTGCATTTGTTCAAACTCAGTGAGTTTATGCCCGTTTGCTAAAACAACCACTTCATGGCAGAAAGTTTTATTTTCAGCTGTGGTGATTTGCCAACTATTTTCTGTTTGAGAAAGTGCGGTTACTTTTTGTGATGTTTTAATCTGGACACCTTGTTTTTCTAAAAAGGCAAAAGCATGCTGAACTAACTGACGTGGTGCAAGCCAAGCGCCTTGAGGAATAAAACCGCCACCAAAAGGTAACGGTAAACCTACTTTTTCGCTTAATTCAGTTTGGTTTAGTGACTGATATAAATCAGAAGGCAAATTCAGCTCAGCGATTTTATTTAATTTACTTTCAGCTTTCTCATTGTAAGCACAAAGTGTGACACCACAGAACTCATGTTCGAATTCGATTTGTTGTTGAATTGCCCATTGTAGGAATTGATGGCCATAGGCAAAAGCATGAATATAAAAACGAATATTGCGTTCGTTATCATCGCTCAGTTGTGGATAAAAAGCGCCTTGTTTATTGCCGGATGCATTGAGAGCGGTTTGCTCATCTTCGCAATAAATCGTGATTTTAGCCCCACGTTTAACCAATGAAATGGCTGTACAAAGCGAGGCTATCCCGCCACCAATAATGGCAATATCTTGTTCTTTGAGATTGGCTGGCTGACTATGAAACCAGGGCGCAGAAAGTGCGGTCAGTTTTTCCTGCGTTTTTTGACCAGAAAGACATTCCCGTTTTTTACCAAAGCCTTTGCGTTTCTTCATATTAAAGCCTGCATTTTCTAAGCCTTTTCTCACCGCACTTGCCGCAGTGAAAGTCGCAAAGGTACCTTGTAGCTTGGTAAAACGAAACATTTGCTGATAAAGCTGCTCATTCCACATGTCGGGGTTTTTACTCGGCGCAAAACCATCTAAAAACCACGCATCAATTTTGCTATTCATATAATCGCCCAGTTGCGGCAGATTTTCAGCGACATCGCCAAACCAAAGATCTAACGTGGTTTCATCAAAATGAAAACGATAGCAACCTTGAATGGGATTAAGCCAATGCTGTTGTGAATGCTGAGCAAGACAAGAAAATTGTGGATAGGCTAAATGAGCTTGTTGTAATGCATCAAGTGGCAAAGGGTATTTTTCGAAAGAGATAAAATAAAGGCGTTTTAAAGGTGAATCTGGATATTTCTGACGAAATTCACGGAATAGCGTGGTCACCGCAAAGAAATTTAATCCTGTGCCAAACCCTGTTTCAGCAATAACAAAATGGGCTTCTTGGTAATGAACCCAACGTTCCCACAACTGATTACCTTCTAAAAACACATAGTGGGTTTCTGCTAAACCATCTTGATTGGAAAAATACACGTCATCAAACTTATCTGAAACGGGGGTATTCTCTTCGTTAAAATGAATTTTTGCATGCTGAATGGTGAACATGTGTTAGCCCTTTTTTGCCTTATCAAATTCTTTTATAATAGCACGGAAATTTTGAGACGGTTAAAACTTAACTGGTCGAACAAATGAATTATTGCTTGCAATATTTTCATTTCATAGTAAATTGCGTTCAGCTAACAACTGTAAGTTGAATTAAATTTCCCCTAAATCATAAGGAATAAAGAATGAAAAGAGCTGTAATTACTGGTTTTGGTATTATTTCAAGTATCGGTAACAACAAAGAAGAAGTTTTGGCATCATTAAAAGCGGGTAAATCGGGAATTGAAATTGTCCCTGAGTTTGTTGAAATGAAAATGCGTAGCCATGTTGCCGGCACAATCAAACTTGATCCAAGCGAGCATATCGATCGTAAAGTGTATCGTTTTATGGGGGATGCGGCAGCTTATGCATACCTTTCAATGCGTGAAGCGATTGAAGATTCAGGTTTAACAGAAGATCAAGTTTCAAATGACCGTACAGGTCTTGTAATCGGTGCAGGTACTGGTTCAGCACATAACCAATTAGTGGCTTGTGATGCAGTGCGTGGTCCACGCGGTGTGAAAGCGATTGGTCCTTATGCGGTAACTAAAACCATGGCATCAAGTGTGTCAGCTTGTTTAGCAACCCCTTACAAAATCCGTGGTGTGAACTACTCAATCAGCTCTGCTTGTGCAACTTCTGCACACTGTATCGGTCACGCAGTTGAATTAATCCAATTAGGTAAACAAGATGTGGTTTTCGCGGGTGGTGCGGAAGAATTATCTTGGGAATGTGCAACTGAATTCGATGCAATGGGTGCTGTTTCAACCAAATACAATGATACCCCAGAAAAAGCTTCTCGTGCTTACGATGCAAACCGTGATGGTTTCGTTATCGCTGGTGGTGGTGCTGTTGTAGTGGTTGAAGAATTAGAACATGCATTAGCACGTGGCGCAAAAATCTACGCTGAAATCGTGGGTTATGGTGCAACTTCTGATGGTTACGACATGGTCGCGCCAAGCGGTGAAGGGGCAGAGCGTTGTATGAAACAAGCAATGGCAACGGTAGATACTCCAATTGATTACATCAACGTACACGGTACATCAACACCAGTTGGTGATGTGAAAGAATTAGGGGCAATCAAAAATGTATTTGGTGACAAAATTCCAGCGATTTCTTCAACCAAATCAATGACCGGTCACTCTTTAGGTGCAGCAGGTGCACACGAAGCAATCTATACCTTATTAATGTTACACAATGACTTCATTGCACCAAGCATTAATATCGAAACATTAGACGAAGCGGCAAAAGGCTGCAATATCGTGACTGAAACAAAAGAAAATGCAGGCTTACAAACTGTCATGTCAAATAGCTTTGGTTTCGGTGGTACAAACGCAACTTTAGTGTTCAAACGCTATAACGGCTAATTAAAAATCACTTAAAATCTAACCGCACTTTTGGGCTTCCAAGTGCGGTTTTTTCTTGTCATCGATTCTTTTTCTTCCACTCATAAGAGAACACAACATTTAAAATGTGATCTAGTTCAAATTTCTGAACAAAAGAATAAAATTTTTTTATTTTTATAAAACTCTATATAAAAATACAATTCTCTTTATTTTTTGACTTTAATATTTATTTAAAACTTTATTTTCATATTTTTCCAGATTTTAATTCTTTTAAATTTGTCTTTTTAGACTTTTGCAATGCTAGACAAGTTGTTTTCTTTCGGTATGATGTTTCCATTGTTTTGATACGAATCGTAACAAATAAAAGTGCGGTCAGTTTTAGGAGTAAAATATGAAGAAATTATCCGGTGCGGAAATGGTGGTTCAGTCTTTGCGTGACGAAGGCGTTGAGTATTTATTTGGTTATCCAGGCGGTGCCGTATTGGATATTTATGATGCAATCCATACTCTTGGTGGAATTGAGCATATTTTAGTCCGTCATGAGCAAGCAGCGGTACATATGGCAGATGGTTATGCACGTGCGACAGGTAAAGTGGGTTGTGTATTAGTCACATCAGGACCAGGTGCAACCAACGCGATTACGGGTATTTTGACCGCTTATACTGATTCTGTGCCAATGGTGATCATTTCAGGTCAGGTGATGAGTAGCTTAATCGGTCGTGATGCGTTCCAAGAATGTGATATGGTGGGGATTTCTCGCCCAGTGGTTAAACACAGCTTTATCGTTAAAAAAGCAGAAGATATTCCAGGGATCTTGAAAAAAGCCTTTTATATTGCTTCAACAGGCCGTCCAGGTCCCGTTGTCGTAGATATTCCAAAAGATACCGTAAACCCAACATTAAAATATCCTTATGAATATCCAAAATCTGTTGAGCTTCGTTCTTATAATCCAACGGTAAATGGTCACAAAGGTCAAATTAAGAAAGCATTAAAAGCATTATTAGTAGCTAAAAAACCGGTTTTATTCGTGGGTGGTGGGGCAATTGCGGCAAGTTGTCATGAAGAATTAATACAATTTGCGCAACGTTTAAATTTACCGGTCACGTCATCATTAATGGGTTTAGGTGTGTATCCTAGTACCGATAAACAATTCTTAGGCATGCTTGGGATGCACGGAACTTATGAAGCTAACACAGCGATGCATGAAAGTGATTTAATCCTTGGTGTTGGGGTACGTTTTGATGACCGAACCACTAACAACTTAGATAAATATTGTCCGAATGCAAAAGTGATTCAGATTGATATTGACCCAACCTCTATTTCCAAAAATGTACCTGCTGCGATTCCAATTGTAGGTAATGCGAAAAATGTATTGGATGAATTCTTAAGTTTATTAGGTGAAGAAATCGGTTCGCGTCCGCAAAATCACTTAGAAGATTGGTGGAAACAAATCGATGAATGGAAAGCAAAAAAATGCTTAGATTTCGACCGCACTTCAGGCGTTATCAAACCACAGCAAGTGATGGAAGCGGTATATCGCATAACAAAAGGCCAAGCTTATGTGGCATCGGATGTAGGGCAACACCAAATGTTTGCTGCATTGCATTATCCGTTTGATTTACCGCGTCGTTGGATCAATTCAGGTGGTGCGGGTACGATGGGCTTTGGTTTACCTGCTGCATTAGGGGTGAAACTTGCACATCCTGACGCAACTGTAGTTTGTGTAACGGGTGATGGCAGTATTCAAATGAATATTCAAGAGCTTTCAACGGCAACACAATATCGCATTCCAGTTGTGGTGATTTGTTTGAACAACCACTTCTTAGGCATGGTAAAACAATGGCAAGATTTGATTTACTCAGGTCGCCATTCCCAAACTTATATGAATTCTTTACCAGATTTCGTGAAGTTAGCCGAGTCTTATGGTCATGTGGGGATTCAAATTTCGACACCTGATGAATTAGACAGCAAATTACAAGAAGCCTTCAGCATTAAAAATAAATTGGTTTTTGTTGATATTAATGTTGATGAAACCGAACACGTTTACCCGATGCAAGTTCGCGGCGGGGCGATGAATGAGATGATTTTCAGCAAACCACAAGAGGAGAAAGAATAATGCGTAGAATTTTATCTGTTTTATTAGAAAATGAATCCGGTGCATTATCTCGAGTGGTCGGCTTATTTTCCCAACGTGCATTTAACATTGAAAGCTTAACCGTGGCACCTACGGACGACCCAACCCTTTCTCGTATGACGATTGAAGCGGTAGGGGATGAGCAAGTACTTGAGCAAATTGAAAAGCAACTTCACAAATTAGTGGATGTGTTTAAAGTTATCAATTTGAGTGAGCATGATCACGTAGAACGTGAAGTGGTGTTAGTGAAAGTGCGTGCAACAGGTTCATCGCGTGATGAATTAAAACGTTTAGCCGACATCTTCCGTGGTCAGATTGTGGATGTGACAACAAAATCTTATACCATTCAGTTAACGGGTACAAAAGACAAATTAGATGCTTTTGTTGAGGCACTGAAAGAAGAAAGCACATTACTTGAAATTGTGCGTTCAGGCTTAATTAGTCTTTCTCGTGGTGAGAAGAATATACTTTAATCATCAAAGAAAGTCAGGTTAAGAAGGCTTCGCATTTTTGGGTGGCCGAATAATTGGACTTTCTTTTTAGGTGTTTTGACTGAATGCTAATAGTTAATAAAGGAAATGACAAAATGGTGTTAATGCTATGTAGCATACCCGTTACTCATAATGATGATTGTATATCACAAGTTGATTTTCAATATTTAAAGCCACCTTCCCAAATGCAATTCTACAATATCGACTAAATGTCGAAGAAATGTGGTGTCTTGGTCGTTGTGGAAACGGTCAGTGTCTCGAGATTTGAAGACTAAAAGTGCGGTTGGTTTTTGCGGTGTTCCACCTAAACGGCAAATCGCCACAGAACCGATAGGGAGTTCTTCCGGAAGGAACATAAGGGCTTTTTCTTTATTGGAGAGATCGCCTAAATAGAATTGGCGTAACCCCATGCGCTCTAGGCGAATGAGTTCAAACGCTTTTCGGTCTAGCCAATGTTGTTCAGGAATAGTGTCCTTTTTTTGCCAGCTGTCAGTGAAAAGTAAGATTTTAGCACCTTTTAGCTCATAGCCTTTTGCCCAGTCATCAAGTTTTTCATTGATGGCAATAAAGTCTTCTGTTTGAAATAGTTTTTTCTGCAAAGGTAACAGAGCAAAGAAGATATCCGCTTCTTGATGGGCAAGCAGATGAAATTTTTCGAGGAGTTGAGTAAGCGTTTTGATTTGTTCTCGTTGCTGAGCAAGCTGTGCTTCGACTAAGGAAATCGTCCCTTCTTCATGGCTATGCGGAATACTAAGCAGTTGAAGTAGTTCAGGATGATGGGTAAAAAAATCAGGGTGATTTTTTAGGTAGTCAGCAATATCTTGTTCAGTCATTAAAAACTCCTTAAAAAATACCCGCACTTGGTTGTGCCAAAGTGCGGTTTATTTTTATGCCGTTTTAGGCCGCAAATGGATCGCGTAAAATCATCGTTTGAACACGATCTGGACCCGTTGAAAGGATATCTACCGGTACACCAGTTACTTCTTCGATACGTTTGATGTAATCACGGCAAGTTTGCGGTAATTTATTTACATCAGTGACACCGAAGGTGTTTTCTTTCCAACCTGGTAAAGTTTCGTAAATTGGTTCTACGCCTTCCCAATCTTTCGCTGCCAATGGTGCATATTCAACGATTTCGCCATTTGGCATTTTGTAAGCTGTACAGATTTTCACTTCATCAAAGCCATCTAATACATCTAATTTGGTCATACAGAAGCCAGAAATTGAGTTTAGTTGAATTGCACGACGAATGGCTACAGCATCAAACCAACCACAACGACGAGGACGACCAGTTACAGCACCAAATTCATTACCTTTACGTGCAATTTCAGCACCCGTTTCATCGAATAATTCTGTGGTGAATGGACCGCCACCAACACGTGTACAGTATGCTTTGATGATACCTAACACATAATCAAGGTTACGAGGACCGAAACCTGAACCAGTCGCTACGCCACCTGCGGTAGTGTTGGAACTGGTTACATATGGATAGGTGCCGTGGTCGATATCAAGCATGGTACCTTGTGCACCTTCGAATAAAATGTTGTCGCCATTTTTGCGAGCCGTATCTAAGATGGTTGTCACATCTGCTACCATGCCCGTGATGATATCAGCTACCGCAAACACATCGTCTAATGTTTTTTGATAATCAACAGGTTCTACTTTGTAGTAGTTCACCAATTGGAAATTATAGTATTCAAGGATATTTTTTAATTTTTCAGCAAAGGCTTCGCGATTGAATAAATCACCCACGCGTAAACCACGACGTGCCACTTTATCTTCGTAAGCGGGACCGATACCCCGACCGGTTGTACCAATGGCTTTTTTGCCTAATGCAGCTTCACGAGCATGATCCATCGCAACATGATAAGGGAGAATTAATGGACAAGCTTCAGAAATTAACAAACGTTCACGTACTTTTACCCCTCGGTTTTCTAACTCGCCCATTTCTTGCATTAATGCGGCAGGAGAAAGCACTACGCCATTACCAATTAAACAGGTCACATTATCACGTAAAATACCTGATGGAATTAAGCGTAATACGGTTTTTTCACCATTAATAATTAACGTGTGACCTGCGTTGTGGCCACCTTGGTAACGCACCACATATTTAACTCGATCTGTTAATAAATCAACGATCTTACCTTTTCCTTCATCGCCCCACTGAGCGCCAAGAATAACAACACTTTTTCCCATAATTTCCGCCTTAAGTTTGCGTAAGTTTATAAATCAGACAAACGATTACTTTACTCTTTTTTTGCCTTAATCTCAAATTTAAAACGTAAAAAATGCGGTTATTTTTAACCGCACTTTCTCTAAATTTATTATTCAAACAACGATTTATGTAATGAACGTACTACGTCATCTGCTTTGTCACTATGCGCGAGCATACAAATGTTATTCGTACTTGCGCCATAGCTAATCATGCGAATGTTATAGCCTTCTAGGGTGTCAAAAATACGTTTTGCTACACCAGAAGCGAGGTGTAAGTCATTGCCAATTAATGCAACAAGCGATAAGCCTGTATCGACTTTCACGGTACAATATTGGCTTAATTCTTCTAATAATTCTGGAGAAAGTAATTCGATACCAGATGAAACAGATCCTGTTTTATCTAAGGTTAATGCGATGCTCACTTCAGACGTGGTGATTGTATCGACGGAAATTTTATAGTTGGACAAGATATTGAATACATTCGCCAGGAAGCCTTGTGCATGTAGCATACTTAGACTTGAAAGGGTTAATAGGGTTTGATCGCGACGTAATGCAATTGCACGAAATGTAGGACGTGGTTGTGGATCGCGTGTTACCCAAGTACCGCCTGCATCAGGCGCTTTACTAGAACCGACATAAACAGGGATATTACTGCGCACAGCTGGAAGTAGTGTTGCAGGGTGTAATACTTTCGCACCAAAGGTTGCCATTTCAGCAGCTTCGGAGAAACTCATTGTATCAATGCGTTGTGCATTGGGTACAATACGCGGATCAGTCGTATAAATACCCGCTACATCCGTCCAAATTAATACGTCTTTTGCATTTAATACTTCCGCTAAAAGTGCAGCAGAGTAGTCACTACCTCCTCGACCTAAAGTTGTGGTTTTGCCATTTGGTTCACGGCCAATAAATCCTTGGGTAATAACCAGTTCACCTTGATCAATTAATGGTTTTAACAAATTATCACAGTTAACTTGAGTTTGAGCATCATCTGGTGCGGCTTTACCAAAGTTATCATTAGTTGCCACTAAAGTACGTACATCGATCCAGGTGGCTGATGTTCGTAATTCTCTTAATACTTCAATGAAAATTTGTGTTGACATCATTTCGCCATGGCTAATGAGTTCATCGGTTAAAGCAAGTGATGTTGCAAGGCTAGCCGCTTCAGAAAGTGCGGCAATATTTTCTAAGTATTTTTCGATGATAGGACGTACACGGCTATCGTCTTGTAATTCATTTAAAATATTTTCTTGAATTTGGCGGACTTCACCGATTAATTTTGCACGTTCTTCTGCTTCTACACCATTGGCTAGGGCAACTAATAAGTTTGTGACACCTGCCGATGCAGAAAGCACGACAACGCGGGTATTAGGATCGGCAATAATAATTTTGGCACAGGCTTGCATGGCTGAATAGTTTGCAACAGATGTACCGCCGAATTTTGCTACCGATAAATGAGACATAAGATAATCCTCTAAAAATGAAAAGTAAGATGTTGTGTTTTATGATTAGGTATTAGAAATAGCGATTTCATCAAAAATTGTCAAATAAATACTCCCCAAAATAGAGTAAAAAACCAATTATTTAGATATTTTTTGATTTAACAGGGTAAAAATTAAAGAATCATTAACTATTCGATAGGTATTGGCAGAGGCTCTGGTGCACCAAGGAAATAAGGTTTTACGCCAATAATTAAGTCTAACACGGCTTTCATGCGAGCAAATATTTCGCGAATACGTATCCCAAAATACATTTCGGGTTGTTTCGCAGTAAAGCAAATTGCATCAATATCATAGTGTTTAGCAATCAACAGCGCGCGTTCACAATGGAATTTTTGGCTGATAATCGTAAAAGAGGGCACTTGGAAAACTTTACTTGCGCGCACAACAGAGTCTAAGGTGCGGAATCCTGCAAAATCTTTAAACATCACACTTTCAGATACGCCCATTTTGCGTAGATCCAAAAACATGGTGCGAGGCTCGTTATATTGAAGCGTGCGATTATCGCCACTTAGTAGTAAATAATCGACTTTATCTTGCTCGACCAAGAGTTTTGATGCTTCCAAGCGGTAATCATAATATTTATTGGTTTTTCCCTTGGCAACATATTTGGATGTACCGAGTACCAATGCATAATGGCGATGCGGGAGTGTTTCGAGATCTTCATACACACGGTCTTGTACATAAAAGCTCACGGCACGATCAATGGTGAAGCAACCTATCAAGACAAGTAAAAAGAGCCCCAAGATATAACCGAGGAGTTTTTTTAGAGGAAGGCATGAGAGCCAGGAAAGAGCGGTCATTTTTGACAGCGTTTTAGATAGTTGCATTTTGCTAACATACTGAAAAAACAATGTAAGTTCAAGTGTAATTTATTTACTGAATTGATAACAAAATATTTAGACGTCTAAACGTCTAAAATTTCTTGACAAAAAAAATAAGCTGTTGATAATTGGCGAATCACCAATTTAAAAGGTTATTATTTCAATGGCTGTGCAACATGTCGTGCTTTTTCAAGACTATCCGCTTCAATTAGCATTGGGCGGACAGCTTTCGCCTATCAATGTGGCATATAAAACTTATGGCACTTTAAATGCAGATAAAAGCAATGTTGTTCTGGTTTGCCATGCCTTAACAGGAGACGCAGAACCTTATTTTGATGAACCGAATAAAGACGGTTGGTGGCAAAACTTTATGGGCGAAGGTCTCGCTTTTGATACATCTAAATATTTTTTTATTTGTTCAAATGTATTAGGCGGGTGTAAAGGGACAACGGGACCAAGCTCAATTAATCCCACTACGGGAAAGCCTTATGGTAGCCAGTTCCCAAATATCATTGTTCAAGATATTATCAAAGTGCAAAAAGCCTTACTTGATTATCTCGGCATCACGCATTTAAAAGCAATCGTAGGTGGCTCTTTTGGTGGAATGCAAGCCACACAGTGGGCAATTGATTATCCCGATTTTATGGATAATATTGTAAATCTATGCTCTTCTCTTTTTTTTAGTGCGGAAGCCATTGGGTTTAATCATGTTATGCGTCAAGCAATAATCAATGATCCAAATTTTAATCATGGTGATTATTATGAGGGGACTCCACCTCACCAAGGCCTTTCGATAGCTCGAATGCTGGGTATGCTAACCTATCGCACTGATTTGCAATTGGCGAAGGCATTTGGTCGAGCGACTAAATCTGACGGGCAATTCTGGGGGGATCACTTTCAAGTGGAGTCCTATCTAAGTTATCAAGGTCAAAAATTCTTAGATCGTTTTGATGCTAATTCCTATTTACATTTATTGCGAGCGCTCGATCTGTATGATCCAAGTATGGGATATATTGATGTAAAAGAAGCCTTATCTCGAATTAAGGCATGCTATACATTAGTTTCAGTAACGACCGATCAATTATTTAAATCTGTTGATTTACATAAAAGTAAACAGCTTTTAGAACAAGCGGGAGTCGATTTAAAATTTTACGAATTCCCATCGGATTATGGACATGATGCCTTTTTAGTGGATTATACGGCGTTTGAGCACAAAATTCGAAGCGGAATAGAAGGCGAGTTAGAATAAAATAAACAGAAAAGGCGGAAACTTCCGCCTTTTTTGATTTTTATAAATGGCTCACGAAACGTGATAAATCTTTTGGTTTACAGTCTTTTTCTAATTTTTCAGCTGCTGTACCAATTTGTAATAAGGCAACAATCTTATCATTTTTACCACAGCCAAATGCTTCACGTAATTCACGTCCTTCAATAAGTGGACCCGTTGCCCAAAAGCTCTCAAAGCCAAGCGAATTACCTGCAAGTTGAAGGGCATAAGTTGCTGCACCTGCAGTAAGCATTTGTTCCCAACCAGGAACTTTGGCGACTTCATGATTAATTTTAGCAATGACGGCAATAACCATTGGTGCGCGGCGTGCAAAATTCTCTGCTTTTTTTAATCTCTCTTCACCTAAATCAAATTCAGCCACAGATGCTTTGAGCAAGCCTTCTAATTTACTTAAACCAGTGCCTTGCATCACGACAAAATGATAAGGTTCGAGTTTACCATGATCAGGTGCACGTAAAGCGGCTTGAAACATTTGCTCTAATTGCACTTGGTTAGGGGCGGGGGCTGTTAATTTTTTATTGGATTTGCGTTGTGTTAAAAGAGTTAATGCATCCATAGTATTTTCCTTCTTCCAGTTAAGTGCGGTTGATTATAACATAGTTTTTCATAGGACTTTATGATAGGCTACGCACAATTTTTATTTCTGTTTTAAAAGGTTTAATTTCACATGAATGTCATATTAAGCGTATTGAAATTTTGTTGTAAAGCGCTCAATTTTATCCGAAATCTTGTGATGAATTTTGTGTTCTTATTATTTGTTTTAGCGTTGATTGTGCTTGTCAGCCTTTTTAGTGATGGCAAGAAAAGCCAAGTTTTATCGGGCGATCAAGGCGCATTATATTTAAATTTAACAGGCTATCTTGCGGATAACACAGAGAATATGCTGAGTTGGCAAGCGGAATTTCAACGTTTAAATAATGAAAAGGTCTCGTATAAATATTCCACTTTTGATGTGGTACAAAGTATTTTATCTGCGAAAGATGATGAACGAATTCGTGGCTTAGTACTGAATTTAAATGACTTTGAAGGGGGCGATCTTCCATCGTTAGAGTATGTAGGAAAAGCGATTCAAAGCTTCAAAGAATCCGAAAAGCCTGTCATTGCTTATGCAGACAATTACACGCAGGCACAATATTTTCTTGCGAGTTTTGCGAATGAAATTTATCTCAATCCGATTGGGCAAGTCGGCATTCAAGGTTTACGTCAGGAAAATCTTTACTTTAAATCCATGATCGAAAAACTTGAAATTACGCCGCATATTTTCCGTGTTGGGACTTATAAGTCTGCTGTAGAACCTTTCTTGCGTGATGATATGTCGCCAGAGGCAAAAGCGAATATGCAAAAATGGCTTGGAGGTATGTGGCAAAATTATATGCAAACATTAATAGCTAATCGTAATATTACCGCTAATGATGTATTACCGAATGCACAAAAATATATTAGTGATTTAAAAGTATTAAAAGGTGATGAAACGGCTTATGTGAAAAAACGTCATTTAGTGACACAATTTGCGACAAGATTGGATTTAGATAAAAAATTGACCGCACTTTTTGGGCAAGATGAAGAAGGAAAAGCGAAATTATTAGAGTTTGAAGATTATTTATCTGATTTAGGTGATCGTTTCTCTGTCGATCCTAATGAAAAAAATATCGTTGCGGTAGTGAATGTCGAAGGGACGATTATTGATGGTGAAAGTGATGAAGAATCCGCAGGTGGAGATACCATTGCGAAGTTATTAAGACAGGCCTACGATAACGAGAACGTGAAGGCGGTTGTTCTCCGTGTTAACTCACCTGGCGGCAGTGCATTTGCCTCTGAGATTATTCGCCAGGAAACTGAAAATCTCCAAAAAGTAGGCAAACCTGTTGTGGTATCAATGGGAGGGATGGCTGCCTCTGGTGGTTATTGGATTTCTTCAACTGCAGACTATATTGTCGCGGATAAAAATACGATTACGGGTTCAATCGGGATTTTTGCATTATTCCCAACCTTTGAAAATACAATCAAAAAAATGGGAATGAGTACCGATGGCGTAGCGACAACAGATCTCGCGGAAACCTCAGCTTTAAGTCCATTGAGTAAAAATACTCAGGATATTTACCAACTCAGTATTGAAAATGGTTATGATCGTTTCTTAGATGTGGTAAGCCGTGGGCGTCAATTATCAAAAGATAAAGTGGATAAAATTGCTCAAGGCCAAGTTTGGTTAGGACAAGATGCACAGAAAAACGGCTTAGTCGACGAATTAGGTGATATTGATATAGCCATTGATAAAGTGGTCGCGCTAGTCAATCAACATCCTGATAAATACATGGATAATTTTAGTGTACAATGGTTGGTTGATGAAGATAATAGCTTCTTAGCTAAATTAGATCGCAAGCTTAAACAAAAAGGCCAAGCTTTACTGACAAATTGGTTGGGATTGCCACAGGAAGTACATCAAGTGAAAAAACAACTGAATGTATTGACTAAATTTAATGATCCAAAAGGGCAGTATTTGTATTGTTTAAATTGTGGTTCGGTTAAGTAAAACTGTAAAATACAAAAAGGGCGGAATGTAATTTCCGCCCTTATTTTTTACCCAAATCGCTTATTTTTCATTTTTGATATTAGAGAAAATATTCGCTAGAATTGGACCCGATACATTGTGCCAGAAACTAAATAAAGCACTTGGTACCGCTGCAATCGGGTTGAAATGAGCCGCTGCCAGTGCGGCGCCTAAACCTGAGTTTTGCATACCCACTTCAATTGCTACAGCTTTACTATCCGCCGTATTAAGTTTAAATAATTTTGCCGCAAAGTAACCAATTAAATAACCTAAGCAGTTATGTAAAACCACTACACTGAAAATTAATAGACCTGATTCTACGATTTTATCTTTACTTACTGCTACAACGGCCGCCAAGATTAAGACGATAGAAATAACAGAGACTAATGGCATCGTTTGGCTTGCTTGTTCCACTTGTTTTTTGAAGAGCGCACGAACGACTAAACCTAAGAAAATGGGGAACAATACCATTTTTAATACAGACATAAACATGGCACCCGCATTAATATCTAACCATTGACTTGCCAATACATAGAAAATAGCAGGCGTTAATACTGGTGAAAGTAAGGTTGAAATTGTCGTACAAGCGACAGAAAGCGCAGTATTACCTTTCGCTAAATAGGTCATTACGTTTGATGATGTCCCTCCTGGGCAAGAACCTACAAGAATCACACCAACTGCTAAATCAGCAGGCAAATCAAAGGCTTTTGCTAATCCAAATGCAATAGCAGGCATGATGATAAATTGACCTGATACACCAATGAATACTGATTTAGGATGTTTAGCCACTTCGCTGAAATCAGCAAACGTTAAGGTAATCCCCATACCAAACATCACTAAACCTAAAAGGTAAGGAATATAGGGTGCAAAAATTTTAAATTGTGCAGGGAAGAGAAAGGCGAGAAGAGCAAAAACAATCGCCCATAATGCGAAAGTTTTACTCACAAAGTTAGTGAGTTTTAATAATGCTTGCATAGTTGCTTTCCTATTTTGTTAAAAAGAATGAAAAGAGCGGTCAATTTTAAAGACGTTTTTTTGAGATGTCTATGCCTAACTTGTTTGACAGAGAATTAGGAAGTAGTGGTTTGCCAAGCATTTTCATCAAGCAACTGACCAAAATGACTTTCTACAAGAAGACGAGTAATATTATTTTGAGGATCGGTAAAGATTTCTCTTGGTGTACCTGATTCGATAATTTGACCTTCGTCCATCACCAGCACTTGGTCTGCAATATGTTTGATAATCCCTAAGTTTTGCCCGACATAAATATAGGAAAGCCCCAAATGTTCTTGTAAATCTAAAATTAAGTTAAGTAATTGAACACGTACAGAAGCATCTAATGTGCTAAGAACGTCATCAATAATAATAATTTCAGGCTGAAGAATCAGTGCACGAGCTAAGGCAATACGCTGTTTTTGGCTCATTGAGAGATGTTTAATTTTAAGATTAGTATAATCGGGATAAAGGCCGACTAATGAAAGCGTTTCAAAGATCTTTTGATTGCGTGTTTCTTCATCCCAATTGGTAATTAATTTCAATGGTGCGTCTAAGGCTTGTCCTATATTTAAGCGAGGGTTAAATGCTGAATTCGCATCTTGGAAAACCATTCGGATATGCTGCGCTCGATTATGAAAATCTTCAAATTGTAACGGTAAATCATTAAATAATATTTTTCCTGAAGTTGGGGGGGTAATCCCTGCGATCATTTTCACTAAGGTTGACTTACCCGAACCATTTTTACCAATGATCGCAAGCGTTTCTTTGCGATTAAGTGAAAAGCTTATACCTTTTACTGCATAAAACTGCTCTGTACCAAAAAATTTAGCCGGACCTTCAAAGGTTTTGCTAAGATTTTCCACTTGTAATAATGGCATTATTCGTTTCCTTTTGATTCAGTGTTAAGCGTAAGCGGTGAAGCGGCCACTTTATCTTTAAACTGCCGTTCTCGAAGATTTATCGGATGATGGCAGGAGAACTCGTGCTGTTTAATGCGATAGCGGCTTGGTTTTTGAATACATTCACGTTGAGCGAAAGGACAACGTGGCCCTAAACGACAACCAATAGGCATTTGTTCCAAAATCGGTACGGTGCCTTCTAGTGTCCCTAATTTGCTTTTAAAGCTTAAAGGGCGACTAAAATCCGGCACAGAGTAGAGCAATGCTTGCGTATAAGGGTGATGAGGCGTTTCCAATAATTGTTCAGTTGGCCCCGATTCCGTATTTTGTCCACAATAAAGCACAGAAATGCTATCACACCATTCACTAATACTTTTCAGATCATTACTCGCTAATAAAATTGTTGTGCCTTGGTTCTGATTCATGCTTGAAAGTAAGCGGAAAATTTGTAATGCTGTAATTGACTCCAAAGAATTGGTAGGTTCATCCGCAATTAATAAGCGAGGCTGATTTGCAATCGCTACTGCGATCATGACTTTTTGGCCTTCACCTTCTGTGAGATCGTCAGGATAACTTGCCATAATGTCTTTGTGGTCTTTAATCCCTACACGATGTAGTAATTCAATTGCTCGACGTTTTTTCCAGCCAAACCATTGCCACCAATGACCTTTAAATGTCCAGTTCGGAATACTCTGAATAAGCTGTTTGCCGATTCTTCGGCTTGAATCTAGGCAGCTTAATGGATTTTGGAAAATCATTGAAATTTCTTTTCCAACGATTTTTCGACGTTGATTCGGTGTGAGTTTAAGTAATTCAATATCATTAAAACGAAAACGGTCAGCCGTAACAATCCAGTTATCTTTAATAGAATTACTGATTATTTTAGCGATTAAACTTTTACCGGAACCCGATTCACCAACAAGTCCTAGAATTTCCCCTTCATTGACTGAAAGATTGACGCCGTCCACAATTTTTATACGGCTGTTTGGTGTTTGAATTTCAATATTAAGATTGCGAATATCTAACAGCGCCATCGGTTACTCGTAATATTTGTTGATTGCTTGACACAATCCGTTAGTAAAAATAATGCTCAATAAAATGGTAAAAATAATAGCAAAACCGGGTAATAAAACTGTCCATGGTGCAAGATAAATTAATTCTAATGAATCTTTAATCATTGCACCCCATTCAGGCATTGGACGTTGTGCACCTAGAGAAATAAAGCTTAATGATGTAATATCTAAAATAGCAACCACAAATGCACGGGCGATTTCTTGCGTATAGGCAACACTAATATTCGGCAAAATGGTGCTTTTTAATAGCTCCCAGTTTGAAATCCCATCTAATCTTAGTAAGAGAACATAGTCTTTCTTCAGCTCTTGTTGAATCGCTTGATAAATGGCATGCACAAAATACGGCAAAATAGCTAATAGAGTAGCAAACATGGCATTCATCAAGCTTGGTTCCATTAACGTGGAAATGATAATGGCAATCAGCAAAATAGGAATCGATAAAAACGCATCAAAAAAATGACCTAAAAAACGCGCTTTAATCCCGTCAGACATACCCGCAAGAATACCTAATGCGCCCCCAATAATTGCCACAGCGACAACCACCAAAAGGGATGAACCAAGAGTGTATTGTGTCCCCATTATTAATCGACTGAGTACATCTCGGCCAAGATCGTCGGTGCCAAAGAAAAAGGCGATACGACCTTTTTCTACCCAAGATGGTGGCATTAATTCTTCTCCTACAAACTCCATGCTTTCGCTATAAGGCATGATTAGCTTCGGGAAAAGAGCGACCAAAATCAGGATAAAAAATAAGTAGAAACTAAATAATGCCACACGATTTTGGCGGAAAAGCAACCAAATTTGCAAGAGGGAAGTGCTTTCGCGAAATTCATCAGGTTCTCTATCTTGCATACCAGCCCTTCTTATTAAATGGATCTAACATAAACATCAGCGACTTGGCTAAGGTATCAATAATGATGATGCAAACACCGATCACTACGACACCAGCCGAAATACTGTTGTAATCTTGTTGGGTTACAGCATTTATGAGCCAAAGTCCAATACCAGGCCAGCCTAAGACAGTCTCTACTAGCATACATTGTGTTAACACTAAGGTAAATACGCGAGTAAGCTGTGGAATCAATAATGGAAATGTATTACGAAAAACGTAACGTTTTAAAATCGTCCATTTTGACCATCCACGTGTTGCTGCCGCTTTAGCATATTCCTGCTGAAGTAAATAATTTGCTCGTTGTTGAATAATGCGGATAAATTCCATTGTCGGCAGAATACAAAGCACTAATGTCGGTAAGGCTAAATGCTGTAAAACGTTTTGTACGATTTTGGTTCGGTAAGGGACATCAACAAACCACATGTCAATGGTAGGGAAGCCTGTGATAGGTTTGATTTCATACAGCAAATTATACTGCCCGATGGCTGCAATCTCCCAGCTTTGAATCGCGGCCACATAGAGTAAAATTGGGGCAAACCAGAAAATAGGAATAGACAAACCAACATTAGATATACTTTGCAATGCGCGTGCACAAGGACGCTGATTATAGACCGCACTTAATACGCCGAGAGGAATACCTAAGATGCAAGCCAATAAAAGTGCGGTAAAACAGAGCTCTAATGTAGGTGGTAATACAGTAAAAATTAAATCTTTTAACGATTCTCCGCCGTTATAGGTAATCCCTAAATCACCCTGTAACAATGATGTAAGATAATGATAATAAGCACTATAAATGTTACTTGTGACAAGATCAGCATTGAGCGGATCTCGCATTAAAATCACAAAACTTAATACGGATAAAATCAATAATAAAATGCTTACCCAAATGACGTAACGAATTGCTGAAAAGAGCATTATTTTTTCTCCTTATTTTTCATGAAATACAAGGTAGAAAAATTGATGCTACCAAATGGAGTCATTTCAATTCCTTTTACATTACCACGTGCGACTAAAAGTCGTTTTACGTTTGCAATTGGCACAATAGGTAATTCGTTCAAAATGAGCTCTTGCGCATTGTTATACGCTTTAGACCGTTCATATAAATGATTAGTGGATAGTGCGCGATCCATCATCTTATCGAATTCAGGGTTACACCAATTGGATAGATTAGTGATTTCCTTTTGTGTATCACAACTTAAAATCGGGCGCATAAAACCGTCAGGATCAAGGTTTCCAGCAAGCCAACCTGTTAAGATTAAATCATAATCTTCTGTGCCTTTGCGCAATTGTTCGATTAAATATGTGCGTGTGACTGACCGCACTTTAACATCCACTCCCGCTTTGGCTAAATCCCATTTGATGAGCTCTGCCATTTTAATCGGTGCAGGGTTATATACTTGCTCTTCGTTTATTACCCACATCTTTAACGTGAGTTTTTTATCGCGTAACGTTTTTTCCGCTTCTGAGGGCTGATAATCATAAGAAAAATCAGGTGTATTAATCGCAGAAGCCCAAGAAATATCAGGAATAATATTATTCGCTACGGTTGCTGTATTGTGGTAAATATTTCGCACAATTCTAAAACGGTTTAAGCTTTGTGAAATAGCTTGACGAATAGTTTTATCCTGCATTAATGGCTTTTGAAAATTGAAAGCCAAATAGGCCAAGTTCATTCCATCTGTAGATTGCAGATAATAACGGTCGTCCTTTTCACTTAATAAACCGAGTTGGCTGACTTCAGGATAAGACGCGATTTGACATTCATTATTAAAGAATTTAATTAAACGCCCTGTACGATCTGCCGAAAGATCCACAATAATATTTTTGATTTTGGCTTCTTTTTTCCAATAATCCTCATTGCGTACCAAGCGAACATATTGGTTATAAACGTAATCTTTCACTTGATAAGGCCCCGTACCAACAGGGTGTGTGTCCAATTGGGTGAGGTTATCATCGGCACTTAATTGGTACGCATATTCTTGCGAGAAAATAATAGAATATTGACTGGCAAGATGCGACAGAATTGAGGCATCGGGTTCAAACAGCTCAATCTTGACCTGATAAGGATTGGTTGCTGTGATACTTTTAATTTTTTGATTCAGCTTAATACTTTCAAAATATGGAAAGTGAACCTTTTTGGCTTGCTCGTGGAAGATTCTATATTGTGGATTTTTATAGGTTACTACGTCATCTGAAAGTGTTGGCAGATAAGTATCATGCCCTAAAACACGATTAATCGAAAAGACCACATCTTCTGCATTAAAGTCACGTGTTGGTGTAAACCAAGGAGTACGATGGAATTTCACTCCTTTACGAAGATTAATGAGAATTTGTTTGCCATCAGATGAAATTGAATAGGATTGTGCTAACACAGGAATAAGTGCGGCACTGTGGTCTTTAATATCAAACAATTTGTTATAAATTTGCTCCGTTACCACATTCATACTGGTACCTGCATCGGCAGTTTGCGGGTTAAAGGAAAAACCTGATGCATTTGTGCAGTATGTTAAGCCATTTTCCGTCAGCATTTTAGGTATGCGTGGGGCGGGTTGTGCCAGATTAATTAGGCTCAACCCACACAATAAAAAACAAAAAGTGACATTTCGACGTAACATAGCTTTATTATTAAAGACCGTTTTGTGATAAATTGAGTGAATTGTAAAATATCTTGGCAAAAATGGCTAGTTATTGGATTTTTAGGATATGTTTAAATCAATTAATCGGGAAATTAATCAAATAATCAATCGCGGATTTGACCGCACTTTGCGTTTAGCTGTAACGGGGTTAAGTCGAAGCGGTAAAACCGCTTTTACTACGAGTTTGATTAATCAACTGTTATATATTAATCAAGAGGAAAATGCTCATCTTCCTTTATTTGAGGCAGCCCGAAATCAATCTATTTTAGCGGTAAAACGTGTGCCTCAGCAGGATTTAAGTATTCCACGTTTTGATTATGAAGCGAATCTCAATGATTTAATGAATAATCCACCACAATGGTGCCAATCTACTCGAGGCGTGAGTGAAACACGTCTTGCTATTCGTTTCGAACGTCAATCGGGCTTACTTCGCCATTTTAAAGAACGTGGCACATTATATTTAGATATTTTTGATTATCCTGGTGAATGGTTATTGGATTTACCTTTGCTGAATCTAGACTTTCAACAATGGTCACTTGAACAAGCTAAAATTACATCAGGTATTCGCCAACAGTTTGCACAAGATTGGTTGGATAAACTGAAAAATCTTGACCTAAGTGCAGTCGTCAATGAAGATGTTTTAGCGCAGATTGCAAAATCTTATACCGATTATTTACTTGCTTGCAAAGCAGAAGGAATGCAATTTATTCAACCAGGCCGATTTGTCTTGCCTGGGGAATTAGAAGGTGCACCTGTATTACAATTTTTCCCATTATTGCATTTGTCAGAAGAACAATGGTTAAAACTGAAAAAAGAAGCGAAATCCAATAGCTATTTTGCGGTGTTGAATAAACGATATGATTATTATCGTAATAAGGTGGTGAAAGGCTTTTATGAAAATTATTTTTCGACCTTTGATCGCCAAGTGATTTTAGCCGATTGCTTAACGCCACTGAATCATAGCCAACAAGCTTTTATCGATATGCAAACAGGGCTTAATCAGCTTTTCAAAAATTTCCATTATGGAAAACGTAATTTACTTAATCGCTTGTTTTCTCCGAATATTGATAAGCTCATGTTTGTGGCAACAAAAGCCGATCATATCACGACAGATCAAATTCAAAACTTAATCAGCCTGATGCGCCAATTGGTGCAAGAGGGCGGTCGTCATGTTGAATTTGAAGGGATTGATACAGAATATACCGCAATTTCTGCGATTCGAGCGACCAAACAAGTTTTAGTTAATCAAAACGGTAAACAAATTAAAGCTATTCAAGGTGTGCGTTCTTTAGATAAGCAACTTATTACGCTTTATCCGGGTTCTGTACCAAGTAAATTACCTAATGCAGAGTTCTGGTCAAAACAATCTTTTGATTTTGATTCCTTTGAACCTCAAGTTTTACAACAAGGTGAAAGCATCCCTCATTTAAGAATGGATGCAGTTTTACAGTTTTTATTGGCGGATAGGTTTGATTAATTCTCACCAGAATGTAGGGAGAGAATCACTCGATTATAAAAACTACCATTAATCATGGTTTTATTCAGATGATATTTGCGGTAAGCCTCAAATACTGGCATATCAGGCTTGGTTGGATTTTGCCAAAATGAAGCCAAATCCCCTTGGTGTGTAAGACCTTCAAAATGATAATTAGCACGCCCAAGCGTAATAACGGGCATTCCATGCAATAAGGCTGAAATACCACTCGTACTGTTTAATGTCACCATGCCTTTTCCATGGCGAAGTAGAACAGGCAATGACACATCGTGCACATAGAATAATCTTCCTTTTAACTGAGGATAGCGGCTTTCAAACTCTAGAATAACAGACTCATAATGAATAAAACCTCTATCCATTGGATGGTGCTTAATGATCAAGTTTAAATGATTAGGCGCAAATGTAGCAAAAGACCGTAGTACTTCAGCTAAAAATTCACCGACACTATTGAAGTCGCAATGTACTTTTACTTGGCTGTCATCGTAAACTTGCAGTGGTACAATAAAAAAATAACCGAGTTCTCCTTTTGTTACTTTTTTTGCAAACGAGCGATCTCGCAAGTAATAACAAGCGCGCTTGATGCCTGATGTCACCCAGAGTTTTATATAGTATTTCAGATTCAGAATGCGGTGATGTTGGTATTTGGGGTAGTTGTCTCGCCCCAAATGAGTGTTAATATAATAAGCAATTGCCACTTTTGCCATCGGTAAAAAACCTTTGGCTAATTTAAGTGGTACAGCTGGCTCAGGTAAATTGTCGGCTTGCTCAAGATAGAAATCAGCTTGGCGAGGAAGAGGAGAGAACGCATTGACCCCTTGTTTTTCGAGTGTCACGTAATCAGGACGGAAATAGCCTTCTTCAAACACCCAAAATGGAATCTGTTCATCTTGTGATATTTTTTTTGCGATTTTGTGGTATTTACGGTTATCACCAAAGCAAGCCATCGTATCAATATTGTGTTGTTTGCAAAAGAGTTGCAGGTAAGGGTAGAACTCACTCACTGAGCCACGATAAGCAATCGTGTTTTCAATCGATGACGGATAAAAATGCTCATCGCCTCCGTTAAAATTGATTTTATAAACGGTTTTTCCTTGTCCCACTAACCAAGCAGAAAGATCGGCAAAAAAATGGCCGATCGGCCCTTGCAAAAGCAAGATCTGCTGGGAAGTTTGGGCTAATTCATCTAAATAATGTTTCATTCTAAAACCGTTATTCATTATGCAATCAAAGGATATTTTACCCTGATTTTTTAAGTACGCAATGCGCGCACTAAATGCTGCAATTTGCCATATTGTTTAGCTAGCCAATGGCGATGAATGCCACTGTGATTAACCGCTAAACGCTGTGCTTTTAAAATTTCAATCGCTGTTTGAGCATTGGTTAGCTCACCCGTATTCGGATTAACATATTGTGGATAATAGACCAATGTGCCAGCAATAAGTTCTAACAATGAAAGTTTTCGATTGCGGCGGTTAAAAGAGCAGTGATCAATAGTCAATCCCCAGTGGCTATAAAATGGCAAACCATAACAATGCACAGTTTTGTTTCTTAGCAAGGCTTCAAAGCCGGCAAGAGATGTCATGGTGTGTAATTCATCCACGGCATTGATACAGTCAAGCACGTTTTCTGTTTTTGTAATTTGATCCGCTAATTTGACCACTTGCGATTCTGCAATATGACCAATACGGTTACCACTTACAACATCGGGGTGTGGCTTATAAACGATATAGGCTTCTGGGTTTGCTGCACGTACTGTTTTTAATAAATCTAAATTAGTGAGAATATTCGGGGAGCCAGTTCGAATAGAGGCATCGTCTTCGACCTGTCCCACCACTAAAATTTTCTTTTTGTCTGTATTCGGCAAAGAAAATGTACCTTCACCGACATTATATTTACCAATATGTTGCGATACCAACGCATGTTGTAGCTGGCTGGCTTCGATTAAATCTGCTTCGGTAAATTGTTGATGCTGCAAAATCTCTTCTAAGCGAGAAGGGCTTTCTGCATTGAAATAGATACCTAAATCGTCACACACTAAAGAAAGTGGCGCAACCAAGTTTGAACCAAGCCCAACTGAACGAATAAAGCCATCTTCCATTCTGAGTACGTTAATATTATGCGCTTTAGCATAATTTAGCGCAGCTTCTTTACCCGTTCCCCATAGTAACAAGCGGTCATTTTTGGTGAATGTTTTACCATTGAGTTTGCTCACATCTTTAATAAAATGTAGCTTGCAGCTTGGTAAACGGAAAAACGGTTTAATAACTGCACGTTTCCACAACGACATTCCAACGCAATAGAGATTGCCTTGTAATCGCAAGTTAAGTGCTTTGGTGTGAATGATGTGGTTGATTACATTAAAAATTGTGCCTGCCTTGCCGGTATTCGGATTCAAATAACGGGTATATTGAAAATATGCCGCATAAAACAGTTGTAAAATTGACCGCACTTTACGGCGCTCACTTTGTGCCAATGCTTTAGCATTCGGATGACGATCATCCGTCACGCCCCAGCCAGCAAACCATGGTACGCCAAAAGTCACCACTGGTTTTCCCACTAATAATGCTTCAAATCCCATTTGAGAGGTAACACAATAAACTTTCTCTACGGCTTTAATCAGTGAAATCGGATTGACGGGATCACTAAAAAAATGCACGTTGCTTGGATAATTTTCATTTGGCGAAAAATAACCCTGTTTTTTACCACTTAAGACATCAGGATGAGTTTTCACTAAAATTTTAGCGTTTGGATTTTCTGCAATAGCAGCTTGCAACATTTGCGCAAAATGCTCGGCATCGGCTTGACCATATTTCACCGCCATATCGCCAAAGGTTTGATCGATAACAAGCACTAACGGTTCATCACCTTCTTTCTCATAATCCACTAATGTTTGGTTATATTTTGATAGTTGATGCGTCACAATTTGTGACCTAGCCTTTTCCGCTAAAACCTCGTCACATTCTCCCGCCAGAACAAGCTGCTCCAATGTTGAGGGACGAGTCGTGTCGTAATAAATGCCTAATTTATCCACGACCATAGAAAGTGGTGGATAACCATCAACGCCCAGACCAAGAGAACGTAAAAAGCCGTCTTCTAAGGCGATAAATGGTAAGTTATGCTTTTGTGCATATGCACGAGATTTTTTCGTGGAAGGACGTAACCCCCAACCTAATACAGAATCAGCCTTCGGCACAGAAAAAATGCGCTCGAAAGCCAATTTTTGATTAGGGAAAAATGAGGCTAAATGCGGAATTTTTTTGATTCCGTGCGAGAAAATCAGAGCAGTTGGCATGGGTTTATTCGTAGCCATTAGCAATTAAAAAGCTATTTTCATCTACAGCATTCAGCAATAATGGGCGCTCCCAAATAATATTTTCTTTAATCACTTTTGCGGGAACTCCTGCTGCGATACAATTATTGGGAACTGATTTTTTGAGTAATGAGTAAGCGCCAATAACTGAACCATCACCAATGTTACTTCCACCCAAAATAGTCGCTCCATATGCAACCCAAACATGATTACCAATTACAATATTTTTAGAAAAATTGATACGTTTGCCGGTATCCGCATCATAAATTGCATGGGCATCATCTGTTCGAATCTGGTTATTAGTAGCAAACATGCAGTCATTTCCAATCGTAATACTCGTACTTTCAGCACAAGTCATATAAACACCATTGGTACTTGTTGTTCCATTTCCTATTTCGATTTTACAACCAAAACCTAACCGAAAATTACCAAAAATACCTGCTTTTTCTCCTATTATAATAGTGGCGTTATTTCCTTTAAACTCAATAAAAGTATTTTTTAGATTCGAATTTTTATGCAAGATAACACGGTTGTTTTTGCCAAAAAATTGAACATGAACATTATTTAAGTTAGATGGTGCTTGAATAAAATTATCATATTCATCTTGATAACATCCATCAATTTTAAATTTATCGTTACTATATTTGCAGTAAGCTATATCACCTTCTAACTTTCTTTTAATTTTAAATTGATTGCCGGTGTTGTTTGTTTTAAAAGTAAATATGTCATTATCAATATTAATTTTAGTTCCACTTTGTAAACTAATAATTTTTTCTATGCCATTTACTATTATTTTTAGAAAAAGCTCGTAATCTCCTAAGGGAATATCAGAAATGTCTACACCTTCGTAATTTGGAGTAGCAAACCAACATTTATCATAAGAAATATTTTTATCTATAGAGTACTGGGTTGTTAGTTCAGCTCGATGTGCTTTAGCTAAGGGCTTTACATAGCTATTGGTTGAATCTTTAATAATTAATTGATAGCTAATATCACTATACTCTTTAGCATTTTGTCCTAAAACGATTCCAATCTCCTCTAAGTAAAGAGTACTTTCGAGTAGCTTGAATTTTTTTAAGTCCACAATAAATTCTTTGCAACAGCTCATGTTATTATTTCCTATGACATAAATTATTTAATCATTAAAGTGGCTTCAGTTTTGCTACACTCAAAGTGAATGTTCTCAATGTTTTCTTTAATGTTTTTCATACTTTGTATTGGAGCTCTAATATTATTATTTTTAGTATTTATATTAATGCTTAATTGATAAGTCCCTTTTGGAATATCAGAGATATTAATCCCTTTATATTGATATGTTGTAAACCACCCCTTGTCATAAACAACAAAATTACCATCAAAGAGCTCTCTTGTTAAATGCGGTTTATGTGTTTTTGCAAGCGGTTTAATATATTCTTTCTTACTATTTTTTTCAGTAAATATTAAATGGTAATCCACATCAGAATATTCTTGAAGATGAGTACCTCTAATAATAGCTACTCCTTCCACGAAAATAGTATTCTCTTTTAACCCAAATGTTCTTAAATCAACAAAAGTTTCTTTACTGTTTGAGTCTGGTTTCGGACAAGGCTGGCTTCCAAAGAAATTAACTTCCCCTTGATTAAATCTTGGTACAGCTTCCGATGCTAAAGCATAGTAAATGCTAAGTAATAGCGCCGTATGATGAGAAGTTACTTGATTATGCTCTCTTACAAATACAGAAAACGATTTCATTAAGTTAAAGTTGTCATACTTCGCAAAATCCTCTAAATAAGGTCTGATCTCCGTGTTGTATTGAATGTCTGATTCAGAGGTTAGGAGATAGATATTTCTATTAAAGTCTTTCTCTTGCTTTAATACTTTTACAAGTAATTTATCTAAGTAATTAATATGGGCATTTTGATAATCTTCCCCCATCATATGGCTTGCTACTTCTTTCCAATTATTAGCTACATAGCTCCCAATTTTCATTTGTGGAACAGTAGTAACAATATTTTTAATTCCCATGGATAAACCATAGTAAAGTGCAGCACTTCCACCTTTAGAGTAGCCAGTTGTCGTAACCTGTGAATATGAAAGGTTACGCTCTTGAATTTTTTGCATCATAAATTCTTTGATAGCTTCTTCAATCTTAAAATCCATATTGACACATAGATAATAGGTATACATGTTATCGAAGCTATCATTTATCCAGATAACTTCAGCCGGGCAATCACTCATAGCATTAATGAAATCATAATTACCCGGTGTTTTATTTAAGAATCCAGAAAAAACAAAAATTAGATGTTTAAAATCAAATTTGTTTTTCTTTTGCTTATATGTAATCTCAACACCATTAGATGCAGTAAATTTATTTTCTAACATTAGTTAATTCCTATGATAGTAAATTAGTTAAGTCTAATTGATTTTTTAGACACATTCTAAGTGTTTTATAATCTTTATTTTTTTCAGCCATTTCTGAAGCGAGTTTCCAGTAAGTATAGCGTTTTCTAGGAGCTAGATTCTGGAAAATAGAAATAGCTTTATCTAATTTTCCAGTTTTAATTAATGAATGAATATATATATCATTAATTTCTTCACTATGAGGCTCACTATTTTTCATAGCCTCGACAATATCTTTCCATCTGTTTTCTTTAAATAATATATTTATTTTAAGATCAAACAATGAGATATCAGCTATATCTTTCTCGGCTAATTTATCTAATAGATATTTTGTTTTTGCCTATCATTTTTATTCCAGATAAATAATCAAAATAGAGATCTTTTGGCATTAACTCGATATTTTTTTCGAAAGCTTTATCTAGTTGATCAACTAATTTTGCTTTATTGTTATTTATTTTTGCTAACCGTGCAATTGCTATACGACAAGCTTGGTCATTCACAGCATATTTTTCATATTGAACAAGATATTGGTTAGCTTCTTTTAATCTAAATAGTTTCATACAAAGATATGATGCTAGCAATTCTAGTTTAAATAGAACTTTTTCATTTTTAGGTATCTGCTCTAATAAGGCATCGATAATATATAATCCAGATTCAAGATTATTCAAATAAATTTCTTTTGCCAGAAGAAGCATTTTTCATGAGTTTCTGTCAAATATTTACTTTTCTTAACTTTTCCTAAAATTTGTTTATAAGCATCTTCTTGTTTGATATATGCCGAGTATATTAAAGCTAATAAATTATCATTAATAGATGATGTATTGTTTTTAGCAAAATATGAAATATAATTTTCGGGTTTACCAAATTGTAAATCAATCTTAGCTTTCCAATATTCTAATTGGTTGAATGTAATGCTGCTATTATTTAGAGAATCTAATAGTTCAAAAATTTATTATTCATAAATAAAGCAGTAAAATACTTATTCTCATATTTTGCTTTTTCTTTTCTAGTCGAAAAGTAGTTGAAATCAAGTATTAACTTAGTACGAGTCTCAACAAGTCTCCAGTTCTGATATTTCTCAGCTTGTTCTATCATCGATTCAATAATAGGAAGTTTATTCCGATTGCTATCACGATCTAGGTTTATAATTGCCTGATAAACACGCTCACAGTTTCCTTGATCTTGAAACGGAAATGTCTCTTTTATACGCTTCTCATATAATTTATTAGGTTTTCCATTATTTTTAATAATTAAAGATAATGCTGATAAAAGTTCTTTTTCTGTGTATAAAACGGGACCGAAGCCATCTTTTTCATATGAAAAATAGCCTTGTTGATAAGTATGATTCCCTGAGAAGAAAGATTCTTTATCAAATTGATAGTACACAATTGCTTTATTCAGATAAGCCATGTCAAATGCTACAGAAGAGTAGTCAGTTATTAAGATAGAGGACTCACCAAATAAATCTTGTATACTTTTATCCCCGCTTTCTCCAGACCAACATTTTATATATTTAGGAACCTTGAATTGATTGAGGTACGGTTGAATATTCGCATGTGGTGCAAAAATAACCTCATAGTTGTATTCATCAATCATTTTTTTCAACTCTGATGAATGAAGTAGGCTACACCAATGTTTAGCATATTCGGTTTCCATAAAATTTTTATTGATGGTACGAGTATTTGCTCCAGCCGCCGTGCTAGTTCCAACAATATTATTTCGCCATGTTGGCATAATCAGGATCTGATTACTATTATCTATTTTTTTAGCTAAAAGGCTGTCATATCGCGGAAGTCCTGTTAGAACGACTTCTTTCTCTGTTACTTTATATTTATTCAGGTTTTCTACTATTGAGTTATATTCTGGTTGAGTAGTTGTTACAAAACAATGTAGATTCTTTTTAGTATTAATCCATCTAGATAAATCATCTTTTATTACCCCATGTTGTAAGAATACAAATTTCTTACTAAATTCATATAAATCTCCAAAATGGTCATTGATATGTGCTTCTAAATGACTTGAGATAATTTTACTTGCTCTAGATAACTTGTTTTTAAAATCATTCGTTCCAAATTCTACTAATTTGAATCCTTCTTTATAGAGTCTATTCCAATCTGGAGAATTTTTATTTAATGCAAAATAACAAGTTTGATTAGGATAATTTTTTATTATGTAACGGTATAAGTGTTCTGCATTGTCATCAGCTTTCGTTTCTCGATCCATAAGTAGCCAACTACCATCACTCAGATATTTTTCAGAATATGTAAATAGCTCTTCAATTTCTTTTGGAGAGATACCATTATTAAAGATCTTTCCACGAATAGATATACGCATATTTTTAGCGTTAAGAGATATTTTAAATTTTTCAGATAATGGAAGATTGCCATATGGAACCCAAAGTCTCTTTTCATACACAAAAAGCTTATCATTAAATGTGTTTTTTACAGTTTTTAAATATTCTGGAAAAACTTCTCCCGTTTTAGATTCGATACTAAAAGGGAAATCAAAATATGTAAAATAGCTGATTAGTATCTGTTTTTGTTCTCTATCTATGTTTTCAATATAAGCCATTTGGAATGGTGGTTCTGCATTTTTAAATGCGCCAAGCATTCCAACTTTGTGAAACATCCAGATTCCCCCCATCCCGAATTCCATGATGTTTTTTTCATCAATAAATGAAAATGCTTCATCTATAAAATGATAGAATTTTTGCTTAGCATTGTTGTCAAGAAAATTAATTTTTTCTGGAGAATTTAATAAATATTGAATATACCAACCCAAATCATACAGGGCAGTTTTTTGAATGAAATTAGGAATGTATTTAAATTTATCCTTATAATTTTTTAGCATAGGAATAAATCCGAACTCAAAAATATTAGAATATTTTTCCGTCTTCTTCCAAGAACCATCTAGAGTAGATGAGCTATCTTCTCTTTTTCGATAAAAATAGATTGCAGATTTACAAAAGTTAGCATAACCGCTTTGAAGGTTAAATAAATAATCAGCAATAAATTTTCCATCTTCAAAATTAGGTTTTACTCTGTTATCAAAATAAACCTTATTCTTACGAATTTCAGACATTTTAAAGAATGTAGTAGCTACAGATAGATTAATTAGCTTATCTAAATTCGATATTTTTACATATGTATCATCATTAAATCTAAATTTAAGAGGGTGAGTGTCTTTTACGATATTTTGATTTTCCATAAAAAATAGCATATTAGTAGCTATCATAGCTAGATCTGGTCTTTTTTGTAGCTGTGAGTCAATAGATTTGAAATAATCGGTATGTAAGTAGTCATCTGGATCCGTAAATACGACCCATTCAGTTTGAACATATTCTAGTCCTAAATTACGTGCCGATGCTTGTCCTCCATTTTCTTTATAAATATATTTAATATTATGAGGGAATTTTTTCTGCCATTTTTTTATAATTTTTGCAGACGAGTCGGTAGAACCATCATCAACTAATATTAGCTGAATATGATTCTTAAAATTGAGACTCTGTTTTATTAAGCTAGAAAAAAATTCATCAAGATATTTTTCAACATTATATGCTGCTGATACAACAGTGTATTGGTTAATTCCTTGAGTTTTAAGAGGGTAGTATTTTTTAATTTGGTTTTTACGCTTCTTATACATATCTGTAAAGAATAATTTAGGATCTCTCATTAGTTTCTTAATTTTTCTATTGATTTTACTCATAAATCTTATCCTATTTGTAATATGTTTCTAAAACTTTTTCTAATTGTTCATTATAATTTGATATATGTTTTTTCCCATTAAAATCATTAGCACAAAAAGAGTGCGGTTGATTTGATGAATGTTTTTTCTTTAGTAACTTTTTATACTGTGCCTTAGCATTTGCGGAGCGAATATTAAAGTAATAGCAAATTTCAGGTGTAAGAACACTTTTCCCTTCTAAATACATGGCATAAGGTACAAAAAAAGTAGCGAGATTAAGATCGTTTTTACCCCTAAATCTATTTGATAAAAAACTTTCAATCTCTTCTTTAAACACACTCCATATTTTTTCAAAAACACTTTTCTTGAGTGGAATATAGGAGTGAATTAGTGGTGTTTGTATGTTTAATTCTTGCCCATACATTTTTCGTAATAAGCGTCTTGAATTCATTGAAGCGAGTAATGTAGGCGTAGTTGTACCTTTTGCATACATTTTATCTAAGTTTTTAATGGATAGGAAAATAGAGGATAGCCCATTAGGTTTAAAAAAATGGCTTTTTTGTAAAGGTTTAGCTACAAATACATCATCATTAAAATAAATAAAATGTTCACTTAGGTTTGGAATTTTATGTAGATTAGCCTCAATAACATGTGAATTAAACGTAGGAAGATAATCGTGATCAATGATCTCACGATGATCCACAATTTTAATTTGGGGATCTTCATTGTTAAGCCAATGTGGTATTTGATTATCCGTTACGATAAAAATATACCGTACCCAAGGTAAGAATTTTTGTACACTTTTGACAGAGTAAAATAGCTCGTTATGTTCTTCAAATCTGGCATTATCTTTCGCATAGAGTGCATAGTTGTTTGCTAGTTTCGAATAGTGCTGTTTCTTTTCCTGCCATTTTTCATCTTTATCATTAACCCATGTGAAAACGACATCAATAGGTATTGATGTATTCATTAGTGAGTTTTCTAGTTTCTCCAGATTTTCTTGATGGGAAACAACTGCTCGTTCATCTAATTCTTTAATTCCTTGTTCATTATTTATAATAGGATATTTATTATTCAATGCATCCCGAAAGAATATGTGGGGTTTTGTAACTAATTTTTTTAGTTTTTTCATATTAATATAACTTCACTAATTATATTTAATATATTAACTCTAATATATATTTTAGAATCATTATTAGCCTTACTTGCTGTTTGTATAGAGGCTAGTTTAAGTTGTAGCTGGCGATTTTAGCCTATTTATTATAAGTTGTCAGTACCAAAAAAGTAAATTAATGTAAATTTAAATTATTGTGAGATTCATAAAAATATAAACAATGAATAAATTGTATTAACCTTAAAGAGGGGATAAAATTTTTTATTCCTGATTGAATAAATGTTATACTCGGTAGAATTATTTTCACGAATATGGGCGAAAATGATTTGTATAGTATTTGTCAAAGATTGACGTTTTTATTCCTAATTATGAGATGAGATATTCAATGAAAAATTATCCATTAAAAGCGGTCAGCTTTGCCTTGATATTTGGACTGTCCGCTTGTTCTTCGCTACCTACTTCGGGGCCGAGCCATTCTGCAGTGTTGGATATGAACCAAGGGGCTGATGCATCGGAATTAGCGACAAAAGTTAATGTCGTTGATTTAAATGAATTACTTGTGCAACAAATGTACATGGCACAACAAAGTCAACGCTTTTCAGGGTTTGCAGATGTGTCTGGTAGTCGCGGTTATGCTGGTGCTGTAAATGTGGGTGATGTATTAGAGATTTCCATTTGGGAAGCGCCTCCAGCAGTATTATTTGGCACAACCTTTAGTAGTGAAGGACAGGGCAGTGGCCATGTTACACAATTACCTTCACAAATTGTAAATAAAAATGGTACGGTGACTGTACCATTTGTTGGAAATATTAGTGTTGCAGGTAAGACACCAGAGGTTATTCAAGCTCAAATTGTGGCAAGCCTTAGACGTAAAGCAAATCAACCACAGGCTGTTGTAAAAATAGCCAACAATAATTCCTCAGATGTGACTGTTATTCGTCAAGGTAGTACTGTGCGTATGCCATTAACTGCAAATGATGAACGTGTTTTAGATGCAGTGGCTGCGGTAGGTGGATCAACAGAAAATATTGAAGATGTGACTGTTCAGCTTACGCGAGGAAACCAAGTGAAAACATTGGCATTTGAAACCTTAATTGCCGATCCTAAGCAAAATATTATATTACGTGCAGGCGATGTGGTTTCACTTTTAAATACGCCATATAAATTTACAGGACTAGGCGCTGTAGGTAATAACCAACAGTTACGTTTTTCTAGCAGTGGTATTACGCTTGCTGAAGCGATTGGTAAAATGGGCGGTTTGATTGATACGCGTTCAGACCCACGAGGTGTCTTTGTATTCCGTTATATGCCATTTGCACAATTAGACTCTAAAGCACAGCAAGAATGGGCGGCTAAGGGGTATGGTAATGGCATGGAAGTGCCAACCGTATACCGTGCGAATTTATTACAACCGGAAACCATGTTTTTATTACAACGCTTCCCTATCCAAGATAAAGATATTGTATATGTGTCGAATGCACCACTTTCAGAATTCCAAAAATTCTTGAGAATGATTTTCTCGATTACCTCTCCGGTAACGAGTACGACCAATACGATCAGAAATTATTAATTTAAGGGGATAACATGACAACTGAAAACCCAGTGACACCGAAGAAAAAGAAGAAATCACTTTGGAATAAAATGAATTCGCTTTTTGGATTAACTGTATTGATTCCAACGGCCTTTTCTGCAGTATATTTTGGACTGTTTGCGTCTGATATTTATGTTTCAGAATCTAGTTTTGTAGTACGTTCTCCTCGTAGTCAGTCTTCTTTAAGCGGAGTTGGAGCATTATTGCAAAGTACGGGGTTTTCTCGTTCACAGGATGATACTTACTCTGTGCAAGAGTATATGCGTTCACGTACAGCACTATTCGCATTAGAGCAAAGTTTACCTCTTCGTACTTTTTATTCTGAAAAAGGCGATTTATTAAGCCGCTTTAATGGGGTTGGTTTGAATGATACACAAGAAGCATTCTATCGTTATTTTAAAGAGCGCTTGAGTGTCGATGTGGATTCTATTTCAGGCATTGCAACATTGCGAGTGCATGCTTTTGATGCTGAAGAAGGTTATCAAATCAATGAGCGCTTATTGAAAGAAGGTGAATCATTAATCAATAGATTAAATGAGCGTGCAAGAAAAGATACGATTGAATTTGCTGAGCAGGCAGTAAAAGATGCAGAGAAAAATGTGAATGAAAGTGCACAAGCATTGAGTCAATATCGTATCAAAAATAAAATTTTTGATTTGCCGGCTCAATCTGGCGTGCAAATGTCATTAATTTCAACGTTGAAAAGTGAATTAATCCGAGTTGAAACTCAATTAGCACAATTAATTTCAATCACGCCAGATAACCCGCAAGTACCCGCATTACAAATGCGCCAGAAAAGTTTGAAAAGAGAAATTGATGAACAAACACGTCAATTATCAGGTAATGGAAATTCAGCTGCAACACAAACTGCAGATTATCAACGTTTAGTCTTAGACAATGAGCTTGCTCAACAACAACTGACCGCAGCGATGACATCTTTACAAAACACTCGCGGAGAAGCCGATCGCCAACAACTTTATTTAGAAATAATTAGCCAACCAAGTAAACCTGACTGGGCATTAGAGCCAAGTCGTATTTATAATATCATTGCGACCTTTATTGTCGGTTTAATGTTATATGGTGTATTGAGTTTACTTATCGCAAGCGTAAGAGAGCATAAAAACTAATGCAATATGGTGATCAAACAACGTTTAAACAATCATTAGCGATTCAAGGGAGAGTGATTAACGCATTACTTATGCGTGAAATAATCACTCGTTATGGGCGTAAAAATATTGGCTTTCTATGGTTATTTGTTGAGCCTTTACTCATGACTTTTTTTATTGTGATGATGTGGAAATTTATTCGTGCTGATAAATTTTCAACTTTAAATATGATTGCTTTTGTCATGACAGGCTACCCTATGGCGATGATGTGGCGCAATGCTTCGAATCGTGCAATAGGATCAATTTCAGCAAATCTTAGCTTACTTTATCATCGAAATGTTCGTGTGTTAGATACTATTTTTACACGAGTTTTACTGGAGGTAGCGGGGGCTTCTATTGCTCAAATTCTTTTTATGGTAATCCTGGTGATGATCGGTTGGATTGATGCTCCGCAAGATGTGTTTTATATGCTTATTGCATGGTTTCTCATGGCTATGTTTGCTTTTAGCTTAGGCCTAATTATTTGTGCTATCGCTCAGCAATTTGAGGTTTTTGGTAAAGTGTGGGGAACGCTCAGTTTTGTATTGTTACCCATTTCAGGAGCATTTTTCTTTGTACATAATCTTCCAGCTCAAGCTCAATCTATTGCTCTTTGGCTTCCAATGATTCATGGCACAGAAATGTTTCGTCATGGCTACTTTGGAGATACGATAGTTACTTATGAGAGTATTGGATTTTTAGTTATAAGTGATTTGGCTTTATTACTAATTGGTTTGGTGATGGTTAAAAACTTTAGTAAAGGGATTGAGCCGCAATGATTCGTGTGAATAATGTGTGCAAAAAGTATCACACTAATAACGGTTGGAAAACGGTATTAAAAGATATCAATTTTGAGCTGAAAAAAGGTGAAAAAATTGGGATCCTAGGTCGGAATGGTGCGGGAAAATCAACCCTCATCCGCTTGATTAGTGGCGTTGAACCACCAACAAGCGGTACCATTGAGCGTTCAATGAGTATTTCTTGGCCATTAGCTTTTAGTGGCGCATTTCAGGGTAGCTTAACCGGTATGGATAACCTGCGTTTTATCTGCCGTTTATATGATGTTGATCCTGAATATGTCACTCGTTTTACAAAAGAATTTTCTGAATTAGGCGATTATCTGTATGAGCCAGTGAAGAAATATTCTTCCGGGATGAAAGCTCGACTTGCATTCGCCCTTTCTCTTTCTGTTGAATTTGATTGTTACTTAATTGATGAAGTTATTGCGGTAGGGGATTCGCGATTTGCAGAGAAATGTAAGTATGAGTTATTTGAAAAGCGCAAAGATCGTTCAATTATTTTGGTTTCACACAGTCCCAGTGCAATGAGATCTTATTGTGATAATGCGGTAGTATTGGAAAATGGCATCATGCATCATTTTGAAGATATGGATAAAGCGTATCAGTACTACAATGAAACGCAAAAATAATTAATAATCAGTATCTTAATTTTCGGTCAATAGGAAAATCAAATCAATTTAATCGTTCAATTCTTAATATAAACCACTATTTTTTTATTGGTATTTAGGTAGAATCAATTTGAGTCTTTCTAAAGTAAAGGAGCTTATGATGAAAATGAAAACTCTCTTAGCATTAGCAATCAGCGGAATTTGTGCTGCTGGCGTGGCAAATGCACATGACCATATGGCAAAACCAGCAGGTCCTTCAATCGAAGTAAAAGTACAACAATTAGATCCTGCAAATGGTAACAAGGATGTAGGGACTGTAACTATTACTGAATCAAATTATGGTTTAGTATTTACACCAAATCTACAAGGTTTAGCTGAAGGTTTACATGGCTTCCACATTCATGAAAATCCAAGCTGTGATCCAAAAGAAAAAGACGGTAAATTAACCGCAGGTTTAGCGGCTGGCGGTCACTGGGATCCTAAAGGTGCAAAACAACACGGTTATCCATGGCAAGATGATGCTCACTTAGGTGACTTACCGGCTTTAACTGTATTACATGATGGTACAGCAACTAACCCTGTTTTAGCGCCTCGTCTTAAAAAATTAGATGAAGTTCGTGGTCACTCTATTATGATCCACGCGGGTGGTGATAATCACTCAGATCATCCAGCTCCACTTGGCGGTGGCGGCCCACGTATGGCATGTGGCGTGATTAAATAAGTTGATTATCGAAAGATAAAAAAGTGTGGTTAATTTCTAAAGAGTTTTAAAACCTCTCAAAAATTGACCGCACTTTTATTTTTTATCAGGTTACTTAACCACTTCCGCCGTATATTCCAATTTATGAATTGCATTAATTAACTGCTCATCAGCAACTTTTGGATCTTCCACAACAGTCACAGTTCTATCTTTAATGGAGGCTTTAGTGGAAATCACGCCATCAATATTGCGTAACTCTTTATTCACTAAATAAGCACAAAGCTGGCAGTTCATTTCATTCACTTTTAGCACAAGTTGCTTTGTTTCTTCCGCTTGTGCGATAGATAAAGTGAATAATGAAAGCAAAAGTGTGGTCGTTAATTTCTTCATTTTTTGTTCCTAATTAGAAAGCTCTAAAATCCACGGTAAAATGGTTGGATAAGTTAAGAAAAAGAGCATGACGATAAATACAATCCAATACAAAACAATGAGCTTTTTACGGGAAATGTATTTGCTGCAAATGATTTTTTTTGAAAACATCAGCAACCAAAAGCCGTAGGCAAAGGCGCATAATGAAACGATAAGCATAGGAATGCGTAAATAATCATATTCACCCAAGCCAATCAACCATGTGGATGACACGCCAAATACTAAATAGATTAAAGGCGCAATGCAGCACAAGGTTGATGCCACCGCAGCACTTAGTGCGGTGGCAATCGCAACCCAAAAAGATTTATTAGAGCTTTTTAGAGATGTAGTCATATTTAAATTCTTTCGGGTCAAAGGAATTTAACGGGTCGCCGCCCACTTCAGCATACGGATAGCCAAAGTTGTTGAGTGGAGCAAGTTCTGGTTGTGGATATAAATCGAAATCACGAGCATGATTAAATCCTACCCAGTTTGCTTCCCAGTTACCGAATAAGTATTTGGCAACGGCTTGTGTATCCTGATCATCAACCGATTTTTTCTCTGCTAAACGCATTTTGGCCACGTCTGCAGAATCAACAGGCACCCAGCCGAATCCCGCAAGATAGAACTCAGCACGACAATGCTGACCACCGCTTACGTTTGCTACGCCATGTTCGTCCGCGCTACCGAATGCACCTTTGGAGTATTTGCCCATTTTATCCGCTGCACCTAAACGAATACCGAAAATTTCACGAGCAGGAATACCGCTGGCACGAGCAAGTGCAACGAAAACAGAGTTAATATCAGTACATTTACCTTTTAACACACCAGTGGTCAGAATTTTTTCTACATCACCATCGCCACAGCCTAAAACGGAATTATCACGTTCCATATTATTGACGATCCATTGGTGAATCAACTCAGCTTTTTTCAATGGATTAGTTTCAGTGCCCACAATTTTATCGGCGAACTGTTTCACAATGCCATCAGTTTTAATATGTTGAGTCGGTTTTAAATATTCTTGTACATCAACAGAATAGTGAATATCTTTTGGTGGTTTGTAATTTTCTAATGCACCTTTAACCATTGGTTCACGATCTTTGGTTTCAATCACCATTGTGATTTTTAAATCGCGTTTTTGTGCATCTTTATCCCAAGTCGCAAAGAGCGTTTTCGCACCATATTTGTTGTTTTCTGTCACATAGGCATCCAAATAGTTACCTTCAAAATGGATAGATTTTACCTGTTGATACTCACCATTAAATGGTAAAGGCACCCACAGATTCGCTTGTCCTTGCGAACCTTTTGGCGCAACTAAATCATAAGTTTGAGTGAATTCATACAGATGAGAATCGGTATTGTAGTTTGGAATGTCGGTATTGGCGTAAGCCATAGAACATGCGGAGAGCACCGCAGTGGCGATAAGTTTCTTCATGAAAAGATCCCTCTAGTTAGTTAACAGTTAAAACTTAACACATTAGATAAACTAATTGTGGACAATGGCTATAGTAGCTCATTTTATTTTCTAGTCAATATTGCTTTTTTATTTCAGCCATTTAAGATTTGCTAAAGAAATTCGAAGTAAAATACCGTTTCTATTTTTATTGGAAAGAATAATGACAAAACAAATTTTCACACAATCTCAACAAGTCGAAGAGGAAGAAATTCTGCCTAAACAAGAATTTCATAATGTTGAAACCACCATTGATAACGAACCTTTAGAAGGGGAGTTGTTGGACGAGCAATTTGAGCAAATTGTGAAGCCTAAATCGAGTGGTTGGAAAACGGCTTTGAAATTGACCGCACTTTTATTTTTAGGGGCGACGGTTGCGCAATCTGTTCAATGGATTTGGGATACTTATCAAAATCAACAATGGATTTACCTTGCTTTTGCGTTAGTGAGTTTTGTCGTTGTGTTGTTTGGTTTATCTGAAATTATCGCAGAATGGCGACGTTTGGTGAAACTTAAAAAACGTTTGAATTTACAAGAACAAAGTCAGCGATTAATAGGTGAAAGTGCGGTCGAAAATCATCACGTTTTTTCAGAGCAAGATAGCGATAAAGGAAAAGCCTTGTGTTTGTCCATTGCCGATACCTTAAAATTGGATTCGCAGCATCCCGCAATTGTTCAATGGGAAAAGCAACTTAATGAAAGTTATTCTGCTCGCGAAGTTACCCATTTATTTAGTCAAACGGTGTTGCAATCTTTTGATAAAAAAGCAAAAAAACTGATTACGAAAATGGCAGCGGAATCAGCGGTGATTGTCGCAATCAGTCCTTTGGCCGTTATTGATATGTTTTTTATTGCATGGCGAAATATTCGTTTAATCAATAAAATTGCAGCGATTTATGGGATTGAGCTTGGCTATTTTACCCGTCTTCGTTTGCTCAGAATAGTGTTAGTGAATCTCGCTTTTGCTGGTGCGACTGAAATCGTGCAAGATTTAGGGATGGATTGGCTTTCTCAAAATATTACCGCAAAACTTTCTGCACGCGCTGCGCAGGGGATCGGCGTGGGATTATTGACGGCTCGATTGGGCATTAAGGCGATGGAGTTTTGTCGTCCTCTTGCATTTGAGAAAGCCGAAAAACCAAAACTTTCTCATGTTCAAAAAGAGTTGCTGACGGTGATGAAAGATGTTGTGTTAGGTAAAAATAAAGCAAGGGAAACAGAGGATATATATTAAAAACTTCAATTTAGAATTGATATGCACCTAATCTTGAACAAATAATCAACAATTAGGTGCTGGTTTTATGATATCCCTGAAAAGAGGGTTACGTAGGAGAATTCTATCTATAGCTTGAATTTAGTTTAGCCGAATATTTAATTAGACTTAGGGCGAATGCCTAATGTATGGCAAATCGCATAAGTCAGTTCACTACGGTTTAATGTATAAAAGTGGAAATCGTTTACGCCTTCACGAGAAAGAATTTTTACCATCTCCATTGCGATGCTTGCTGCAACAAGATTACGAGTCGTTGGATCGTCATCTAATCCTTCATAAGCCTTAGTCAACCATGCTGGAATTTTTACATTCGTAAACGATGCCATTTTTTGAAGTTGTTTAAAGTTGGTTACAGGGAGAATGCCAGGTACAATTTCAGCATCAATGCCAATAGACGCACAGCGATCACGGAAGCGAAGGTAATTATCAATATCAAAGAAAAATTGAGTAATGACATGATTGGCACCGGCATCAATTTTACGTTTTAAATTGATTAAATCTGCTTGCGCTGATTTTGCTTCAGGGTGAACTTCTGGATATGCGGCAACCGAGATATCAAAATCAGCTACGGAGCGGAGTAGTTCAACTAGGTCAGCTGCATAGAATGGTTTCTTTTCATAACCTTTTGGTTCATCACCACGCAATGCGACGATGCGACGAATACCGCTATCCCAATAATCTTTTGCAATTTCTTTTAATTCTTCAGGTGTCGCATCAATACCCGTTAAATGAGGAGCGGCTTCTAAACCTGTTTCTGCTTTAATGGCTTTTACTATGCTATGTGTACGATCACGTTCACCAGAGTTTGCGCCATAGGTTACGGAAACAAATTTAGGATTTAATTCTTTTAAGCGATGAATAGAATCCCAAAGCATACTTTCCATTTTTTCATTTTTAGCAGGAAAGAACTCGAAGGATACATTGATTTTTTTGTTAATGTCGGCAAGATGTTGGTTTAATGTGTCAATTTCTTTTGCGTAGCTCATAGCATGCTTTCTCATATTTTTATTAGAATGCATTTATCATAAGATAAGAATAAACATGCGTCAATTTCAATTGTTTCATAAAAATCATGAAATTAATTAATGTTTATTTTTGTGTTCTATAAATAAAATGAGTTTTTTGAACAAAAAGTTAGCATTTTTATTGAAAATAGGTATAATATGCCGACCCTGTAAATACACAGATTCCCACTGTGTATTATTTTATCGAGATCACACTCGAAGGGGTGGAGATTAAGATTAATGGTTGTGTTTCAATCAATATGGAACACTGGGTATCAAACTTATATTTTGGTAATTAATTAATGAAAACTTTTGTAGCAAAACCAGAAACAGTAAAACGTGACTGGTATGTGGTAGATGCGACAGGTAAAACTTTAGGTCGTTTAGCTACTGAATTAGCGCGTCGTCTTCGTGGTAAACACAAGGCTGAGTACACTCCACACGTAGATACTGGCGATTACATCGTTGTTATCAACGCAGATAAAGTGGCAGTAACTGGTCGTAAAGAAACAGATAAACTTTACTACTGGCACACTGGCTATGTAGGTGGTATCAAACAAGCGACTTTCAAAGAAATGATCGCTCGCCGTCCTGAAGCGGTGATTGAAATTGCGGTTAAAGGTATGTTGCCAAAAGGTCCATTAGGCCGTGCAATGTTCCGTAAATTAAAAGTGTATGCGGGTGCAGAACACCAACACGCAGCACAACAACCACAAGTATTAGACATTTAATCACGAGGTTTAGGAAATGGCAGAGAATCAAAACTACGGCACAGGTCGCCGCAAAAGCTCTTCAGCTCGTGTATTTATCAAACCGGGCAGTGGTAAAATCACTATTAACCAACGTGGATTAGACGTATATTTCGGTCGCGAAACAGCTCGTATGATCGTACGTCAACCGTTAGAATTAGTGGAATTAACTGATAAATTAGACCTATACATCACTGTTAAAGGTGGTGGTATTTCTGGTCAAGCGGGTGCAATCCGTCACGGTATCACTCGTGCATTAATGGAATATGATGAGACTTTACGTCCTGCTCTTCGTGCAGCTGGCTTCGTTACTCGTGACGCACGTCGCGTTGAGCGTAAAAAAGTGGGTTTACACAAAGCACGTCGTCGTCCACAATACTCCAAACGTTAATTTTTATTATCGTTTCAAGAAAGCAGAGAGCAATCTCTGCTTTTTTTATGCTTGTAAAAAGTAAGTTAAATAAAAATCACCGTTCTTTGATTTTTCATTTTGCTATCTAACCGTTTGATTTTAAAGTGAAAATAAGAAATTATTGGCGATTTGTCTATCATTTATGTTAAAATAGTCGTCAATTTTAAGTAGAAGTATATAGATTATTTTGGATCTTCGGAGGAATAAATGTCCAATGCATCGAATAAACGTTCAGTAATGACTCTTTTTTCAAATAAAAATGACATTTACTGTCATCAGGTTAAGATTGTCTTAGCTGAAAAAGGAGTTGCTTACGAAAACGAGGAAGTGGATTTGCAAGCATTATCAGAAGATTTAATGGAATTAAATCCTTACGGTACACTACCGACTTTAGTAGATCGTGATTTAATATTATTCAGCTCACGTATTATTATGGAATATCTTGATGAGCGTTTTCCACATCCGCCACTAATGCCAGTTTACCCAGTAGCTCGAGCTAAGAGCCGCCTGTTGATGTTACGTATTGAGCAAGATTGGTATCCGACATTAGAAATTGCTGAAAAAGGTACTGGAGTTGAGCGTGAAGAAGCGTTAAAACAGCTAAAAGAAGAATTGTTAGCGGTATCTACAATTTTTCAACAAACGCCTTATTTTATGAGTGAAGAGTTTGGTTTAGTAGACTGTTATATTGCACCATTACTCTGGAAATTACGTAATATGGGTGTTGAGTTTACTGGTACAGGAAGCAAAGCAATTAAAGGTTATATGGATCGTGTGTTTAGCCATGACTCATTCTTACAATCAGTGGGTGAAGCTGCGCCTAAAAATTTAATGGATGACAAATAATGGCCAATTTATCTTCTCCAAAACGACCTTATTTGCTAAGAGCCTATTATGATTGGTTAGTGGATAACGATTTCACACCATATTTAGTTGTAGATGCCAATTATTATGGTACTAATGTGCCTGTAGAATATGTAAAAGATGGACAAATTGTCTTAAATCTTTCAGCTGGAGCGACAGGAAATTTACAATTAACGAATGATTTTATTCAGTTTAATGCACGTTTTAAAGGTATTTCTCGTGAGTTATATATTCCGATGGGAGCGGCTTTAGCTATTTACGCTCGTGAAAATGGTGATGGTGTAATGTTTGAGGCAGAAGAAATTTACGATGAATTAAACCGAGAGCCAATATCTGAACAGCCCTTAAGCTTTTCTGAAGCTGTAGATAAGCCTAGACTTAAAAATAAAATACAAAAATCAGCATCTCATTTACGAATTGTTGATTGATAAAGAAAAAGAGTAGCTCTAAATGAGTGATCTTTATTAGGAACTGATGATATGATATCGAAGTCAGTTCCTTTAATTTTAGTTGAATATATTGATGATGATAATGAGTTAAACAACTCTCAACTCTATCAATTATGTTTCTATTAGCTATTCATAACAATATATTATTTTTAACTCTACTTAAAAATTAAATCACTTCATCATATACTCGATATCCTTATTATTTACATATAAATAACAAACTGTGAATGGACAGATGACCATAATTAAAATTCTGTTATAGAGTTTCTTTATAATAAGGGCTGCACCTCATTTGTTGATTTATTTAGTTCAACTTTTTCGGGTGCAGCTAGCTTTTTGTATCGACTTTTTTACATTTTTTCAATTGTCTTAATGCCTAATAACTCTAGACCTTGTTTTAAGGTTTTCTCTGTAAGAGAAGCGAGTTTTAAACGGCTTAATTTTACGTTTTCATCTTTTGCATTTAAGATTGGGCAGTGTTCATAGAATGAGGAGAACACACCTGCCAATTCATATAAATAAGCACAGAGCACATGCGGTGTACCTTCTTTGCCCACTGTTTGAACGGCTTCTTCAAATTGAAGCAATTTGATGGCCAATGCACGTTCTTTTTCATCAGAAAGCTGAATCTTAGCTTCGGCAAGTGCGGTTGGATTCACATCTGCTTTATTGAAGATAGAACGAATACGCGTGTAAGCATATTGCATATAAGGCGCAGTATTACCTTCAAAGCTAAGCATATTGTTCCAATCGAATACATAGTCAGTCGTGCGGTTTTTAGAAAGATCTGCATATTTCACCGAGCCAATACCAACCGCTTCAATAACCGCTGTTTTTTCATCGTCAGATAAATTGGTATTTTTCTCGTTGATTAATACAGTTGCACGTTCAATCGCTTCATCTAATAAATCCGCTAATTTTACTGTACCGCCAGTACGAGTTTTGAATGGTTTACCATCTTTACCTAACATCATGCCAAAGTTTTTATGTTCAAGTGAGAAGCTGTCTGGCACATAACCTGCTTTACGCGTAATTAACCAAGCTTGTTGCATGTGTTGGCTTTGACGAGTATCTGAGAACACTAATGCTCGATCCGCTTTTAAGGTTTCATAACGATATTTAGCCGCAGCAATGTCAGTAGTGGTATAAAGGAAACCACCATCTTTCTTCTGAACGATAACGCCCATTGCTTCGCCTTCTTTATTCTTGAATTCATCAAGATAAACTACTAATGCATCTTCATCTTCAACGGCTAAACCTTGTTTTTTTAGATCTTCAACGATAGCAGGTAACATCGGGTTGTAAAGGCTTTCACCCATTACATCTTTTTCGGTTAACGTGACATTTAAGCGATCATAGTTGCGTTGGTTTTGTTGCATGGTGATATCAACTAATTTTTTCCACATCGTGCGGCAATATTCATCTCCACTTTGCAATTTCACCACATAGTTACGTGCTTTTTCAGCGAAAGCTTCATCTTCATCATAGTGTTTTTTCGCTTCGCGATAGAACGCTTCAAGATCTTGAAGTTCCATTTCGCTCGCATGTTCATTTTCCATTTTTTCAAGATAAGCAATGAGCATACCAAATTGGGTACCCCAGTCGCCTACGTGGTTCGCACGAATAACGTTATGACCTAAAAATTCAAGGGTACGAACAACGGCATCTCCGATAATGGTAGAACGTAAGTGACCTACGTGCATTTCTTTCGCAACATTTGGTGAAGAATAATCAATTACAATGGTTTGTTTTTCATTTACACTTACACCAAGATTTTGATCTTTTAATGCGGCAGAAACATTATTCGCTAACCAAGTTGGATTTAAGAAAATATTGATAAAGCCTGGGCCAGCAATTTCAGTTTTTTCGGCAACATCAGAAAGATTAGAATGCTCAAGTACTTTTTGTGCAAATTCACGTGGGTTTAAACCTAGTTTTTTAGCAGCAGCCATGATGCCGTTTGCTTGATAGTCACCAAATTGCGGTTTACCAGATTGACGAATAAGTGCATCACATTGTTCATCTGCACCAGCTGCAATCATCGCTTGTTTAATTTTATCGGATAAAATAGATTGAATATTCACGGTTTTTCCTAATCTTGAAATTGAATAATGAAAATAATCGGCTATGATACCGTTGTTTATAGATTTCTCAAAGTAAGAGTAGTAGAAAATGTCAAATTTAATGGAAAAATCGAGCGCACTTTATCAAGAGTTACCTTCGTTTAAGGAAAAAATTCAACAATTAGCTGCTGTAATGAAAATTAATTTAACCGATTACCAAATTGATCATTTAGCTTTAAGAGCAAATAGTAAAGAAAAAGCAAAAAATTGGCTGACAGAATTATTAAAGTACGGTAAAATTTTAAGCAGTAATATCGTCAATCATCGTCCTATCTATTTGATTGAATTAGATGAACCAGTTAATTTTATTGGTCAACCTGTCGATGTTATTGAATTACCTTTCCCTAAAAATAAACAATATCCCCAAGAAACTTGGGAACATATTGAGATTGTAATGCCGTTTTTACTTAATGAATCTGTGGAGAGTTGGGTTAATCGGATTTATAATACTTTTTTATGGAAGGAAATAACTCAATTAACCATGAAAGTGAGTGAGCCTAAAGTGGAAGGGGAGCAATTGCCTAATCCATCCATTGCAGTAAGTTTTGTTGATAAAACAGAAAATTACGTTTGCATAAAGGTTCATCCTTATGCGATAAAGAAAATACTTGAGGGTTAATATAATGAAAAAAGTTGCCTTAGCATTAATTGTTTTATTTAGCTTAGGTTTATTTGCATGTTCATCTCAATTAAAAAAAGATGAGTATACGTATAAAGGACAAATTATTTTTACTGAAGCTCAGGGGAATGATATAAAATTAACCCTTCGAAAGAATGATTGTTCATACAAGCAAGAAGGCGAAACAGAAGTAATCGTTCAAAAATACGATTCAACTCTAGTAACAGGAGTCTGTGCGAAAGTCTCTGGAGATAGGCAAGGCGTAAAAAATATTTCGACGTGGTCTCCAAGAAATCCAATTTAATTAAATTTTAGAAGGTAGTTTTATGAAAAAAATAACAGTGGCGTTAGCACTTATGATGTCTATTGGTTTAACTGGCTGTGCTAATACCGATATTTTTAGTGGTGATGTATATGAAGCTGGGCAGGCGAAAGAAGCGCGTTCAATTAGCTATGGTACGATTGTTTCTGTTCGTCCAGTTAAAATTCAAGCCGATAATCCTGGCGTAATTGGTACTGTTGGTGGCGGCGCACTAGGTGGTATTGCGGGTAGTACAATTGGTGGCGGTACAGGCCAAGCTATTGCAACAGCGGTTGGTGCAATTGGTGGTGCAATGCTCGGTAGTAAGGCTGAAGAAAAAATGAGTCAAGTGAATGGCGCAGAACTTGTTATCAGAAAAGATAATAACGAAGAAATTGTAGTCGTTCAAAAAGCAGATCCTAACTTTAAAGCGGGTCGTCGCGTAAGAATCGTTGGTGGTTCATCATTAAATGTTTCTGTTATAAACTAACGTAAACAAGAACTAGAAAAAAGCGAGCCATTAGGTTCGCTTTTTTTATATTTGAAATCAAAAGAAAACGTAGTTGTTTTGCTTGAAAGTCAAAAATATGATAAAACTATAAACCGTTATTTCATATCGACAATAGGAAGCAAAATGTCAAATTTACAACAAATTATTGAAGCAGCATTTGAAAAACGTGCAGAAATCACACCTAAAACTGTTGATGCACAAACTCGTGCAGTAATCGAAGAAGTGATCGAAGGATTAGATAGCGGTAAATACCGTGTTGCAGAAAAAATTGATGGTGAATGGGTGACACATCAATGGTTGAAAAAAGCCGTATTATTATCTTTCCGTATCAATGATAATCAAATTATTGATGGAGCAGAAACAAAATACTATGACAAAGTGGCATTGAAGTTTGCTGACTATACCGAAGAGCGTTTTGCTCAAGAAGGTTTCCGTGTCGTACCTTCTGCAACAGTACGTAAAGGCGCATACATTTCTAAAAACTGTGTATTAATGCCATCTTATGTCAATATCGGTGCATACATAGGTGAAGGTACCATGGTCGATACATGGGCAACTGTTGGTTCATGTGCACAAATTGGTAAAAACGTACACTTATCTGGTGGTGTAGGTATCGGTGGTGTGTTAGAGCCATTACAAGCAAACCCAACCATTATCGGTGATAACTGTTTTATCGGTGCACGTTCTGAAGTTGTTGAAGGTGTGATTGTGGAAGATGGTTGTGTGATCTCTATGGGCGTATTCATTGGTCAATCAACGAAGATCTACGATCGTGAAACAGGTGAAGTATTCTATGGCCGCGTTCCTGCTGGTTCTGTAGTGGTATCAGGTAGCCTTCCATCTAAATGTGGTAAATACAGCTTATACTGTGCAGTGATTGTGAAAAAAGTTGATGCAAAAACTTTAGGTAAAGTAGGTATCAACGAATTATTACGTTCTATTGAAGAGTAATAAAAAAATTTTATAAAAAATGACCGCACTTTATTTGACGAAGCGCGGTCATTTTCTTTTCTAAATTAGCAAATTATTTTTTTCTTGCTAGCATTGTCGCAAATTTTAATTTAATGCGATTGCCGTTTTCATCAGTTTTGTGTAATTCGCCCATATTTTCGTTATATTCTAAGAATTCCCAATCTTTGTAGTATTCTTTTAACTCACCTTCCGAGAACGTAAATGAGAAGGAGAGTGGGCAAGGCACCTCGGGCGTAGACATCGCGGCTACAATTAAGTTATAACCACCTGGGTTGGTGTGTTCTTGCATATTCTTAATAATGGCAGGAATTTGCTCACGATTTAAGAACATAAATACCACGGTAGATAAAATGAAGTCGTAGTTTTCTTGAATATTGGCAGTGTTAATATCATAAACAGCAGTCTTAATATTCAAGTTTTCTTTGTCTTTAGTTTCGTTCAAGAAGGCGATGCTGTTTTCGTTATGATCCCAAGAGGTTACGTCATAGCCTTTTAAACTTAAATAAAGGGAATTACGACCTTGTCCGCAGCCTAAATCTAGCACTTTACAAGGCTTAATAATTTTAGCCGCATCAACTACATCACCGTGCGTTGCAGTCATATTATATTTTTTGCTGAAGTAATCTTCTTTTGTGCAATAGAAACCAAGCGTACATTCTAAGTCATCAGAAAGTGCTTCAACTCGGTGCCAGGCTTGTGGCTCGACAAACGGAATGTTACTTTCTGGGGTGAAAATATGTTCAGCAATGACATCGCCATCTTCGGTTAGCTCATAAAACTTAAGTTTACCCTTTAGTACGGTGAGTTTTCCCCAAGCCCCCACTTTAGTATTGTGTTTTTCTTGGAACATTTTAGGTAATTTATCTTTTGTCCAAACCGGCATTTGTTTATAGCAGATAAGTTCGTTTGTCATAATGAATTCCTGTTAATTTGCATGATAAATAGCTGATTGATATGGTAGGGTATTTGATTCTGTTTGGCAATAAAAAAGGCGACCGAAGTCGCCTAAATATTAAATTATTTTACTTGCATACCCGCAGTAACACCGCTATCAGCTGAAAGTAAGAATAAATCACTTCCGCCAGTACCAGCAGAAAGAATCATCCCTTCCGATACACCGAATTTCATTTTACGCGGTGCAAGATTTGCAACCACAATAACAAAACGACCTTCTAATTCTTCAGGTTTGTTGTAAGCCGCTTTAATGCCAGAGAACACTTGGCGAGTATGGTCACCTAAATCTAATTCAAAACGTAAGAGTTTGTTTGATTCTGGTACGGCTTCGCACTTCAGTACTTTTGCCACACGCATATCGATTTTAGCAAAATCATCAATGGTAATGGTGTCAGCAATCGGTTCGACATTTGAAAGTGCGGTTGGTTTTGCCGCTGTTTTTTCTGTCGCTCTATTTGCTTCAGCGAAAAGTGCTTTAGTTTCTTCTACAACAGCATCAATTTGTTTTTTCTCTAAACGCGAGAAAAGCGCTTTAAATGGCGTAAGTTGATGACCTAATAGTGGTTGTGCAATATTATTCCAAGTTAGTTCTGTTTGTAAGAACGCTTCTGCACGTTCAGCCAGTTTTGGAAGAACCGGTTTTAAGTAAGACATTAATACACGGAAAAGCTCGATACCCATTGAGCAAACCGCTTGTAATTCTGCCTCTTTGCCTTCTTCTTTTGCAATGACCCAAGGGGCTTTTTCATCAATATATTTATTGGCTTTATCGGTTAATGCCATGATTTCACGAATCGCTTTGTTGTATTCGCGGCTTTCATAATAAGTAGCGATTTGTTCAGCTTGTGCGGTGAATTCATTGAAAAGCGCCTCGTCTTCTAATTTCTCTGCTAATTTGCCTTCAAAACGTTTTGTGATAAAGCCCGCATTACGAGACGCTAAATTGACTAATTTATTAACGATATCTGTGTTTACACGTTGAACGAAATCTTCCAAATTGAAATCGAGATCTTCGATGCGATCGTTTAATTTCGCTGCGTAGTAGTAACGTAAACATTCAGGATCAATGTGATTTAAATAAGTGCTGGCTTGGATAAATGTACCGCGTGATTTTGACATTTTGGCGCCATCTACGGTGACATAACCGTGTGCAAACACATTGGTTGGTTTACGGTATTCGCTCCCTTCTAGCATTGCTGGCCAGAACAGACTATGGAAATACACGATATCTTTACCGATAAAGTGATAAAGTTCTGCATCGCTGTTTTCTGCCCAGAATTCATTAAAATCAATGCCTTCACGATCGCAGAGATTTTTGAAAGAAGCCATGTAGCCAATTGGCGCATCCAACCAAACATAGAAGAATTTATCTTTTGCACCTGGAATTTCAAAACCAAAATAAGGTGCATCACGAGAGATATCCCATTGTTGTAAGCCACTTTCAAACCATTCTTGCATTTTGTTTGCAATTTCAGGTTGAAGTGAGCCAGAGCGAGTCCATTCTTTTAACATGCCTTCAAAAGCGGGTAAGTCAAAGAAAAAATGTTCAGATTCTTTGACGATTGGTGTTGCTCCTGACACTGCAGAACGTGGATTAATTAAATCCATTGGGCTATAAGTGGAAGCACAAACTTCACAGTTATCACCGTATTGATCTTCTGCTTTACATTTCGGGCAAGTGCCTTTCACAAAACGATCAGGCAAGAACATATTTTTTTCAGGATCGAATAACTGAGAAATAACTTTACTCTTAATAAAGCCATTAGCTTTGAGTTTATTGTAAATTTCTGCGGTAAGCTCTTTGTTTTCTTCGCTGTGAGTGGAATGATAGTTATCAAAACTAATATTGAAACCTGCAAAATCACGTATGTGATCAGCTTTTGCTTTTGCAATTAATTCTTCTGGTGTAATGCCTAATTTATCGGCATTAAGCATAATTGGTGTACCGTGCGCATCATCAGCACAGACAAAATGAATTTTATTGCCACGCATACGTTGGAAACGTACCCAAATATCCGCTTGAATATGTTCTAACATATGGCCTAAATGAATGGCGCCATTTGCATAAGGTAATGCACAAGTGACTAAAATTTTACGAGGTTGAGTTGTCATTATTTTTCTCTTATTCTTTTTGCAAAAATTGCGAGTATGTTACCCGATTAGTGCGATTTTTTCTAGTTTAGTTATACTTTTAGCTTAACATTTGAGGTGTAAAAGGGGTAGAATATCCCTGACAAATTTACTCTACTACCTACCACTATTTATTAAAGGAATATTATGGCAACTGCTTTTTCTGAAAATTTAACGGCGGAACAACAATCTCAAGTTCTGCAAGTTTTTCAACAATTCCAACATCCAAGTTTGCAAAAAGACTTAATCGCCTTAAATACTTTGAAGAAAGTAGAAAAAGGCGGTGACGTGTTACGTATTGAATTACAATTGCCTTTTGCATGGAACACTGGCGTGGAGCAAGTGAAACAACAGCTTTCTGATACGTTATTAAAAGTGACAGATAGCAAAGAAATCAAATGGGTGGTGAATTATCAAATCGCCACGTTAAAACGTGCGAATAATCAACCCGCAGTAAAAGGTGTGAAAAATATTATTGCTGTTACCTCTGGTAAAGGCGGGGTAGGGAAATCATCTGTTTCAGTGAATCTAGCTTTAGCTTTACAAGCTCAAGGTGCTCGTGTGGGAGTTTTAGATGCGGATATTTATGGTCCATCTGTTCCGCATATGTTAGGCGCTCCACATCAACGCCCAACTTCACCAGATAACCAACATATCACCCCGATTAAAGCGCATGGTTTATCTGCAAACTCGATCGGTTTCTTAATGGATGAAGATAATGCGACTATTTGGCGTGGTCCAATGGCAAGTAGTGCATTAAGTCAGCTTTTAAATGAAACCTTATGGGATAGCTTAGATTACTTAGTGATCGATATGCCACCGGGTACAGGTGATATCCAATTAACACTTTCACAACAAATTCCTGTAACGGGTGCGGTAGTGGTCACAACACCACAAGATATTGCTTTATTAGATGCAGTGAAAGGTGTATCGATGTTTGAACGTGTGTCTGTACCAGTGTTAGGTATTGTGGAAAATATGTCTATGCATATTTGTAGCAATTGTGGCCATCACGAAGCAATTTTTGGCACTGGTGGTGCAGAAAAAATGGCACAAAAATACAATGTGAAAGTATTAGGTCAATTACCGTTGAATATCCAAGTTCGTCAAGATTTGGATGCGGGTAAACCAACCGTAGTTGCAGCGCCAGACAGTGAAATTGCGAAATCTTTCTTAGATTTAGCGGAGAAAGTATCAACTGAGCTTTACTGGCAAGGCTCTGTCATCCCAAGCGAAATTTTATTTAGAGAAGTGAAATAGAATGAAAAATTAGGCTATGTATATAGCCTTTTTTCTAATAAGTTAATTTTGACAGCACTTTTTGAAGGAATTAGCGATAGTTGAACGTCTATATGAGAAGTTGAGCAGAAGGGGATAGCGATTAAACGTTTAGTTTTTCTTCTTTAAGAGATACCCACAAACGGAGTACTAACTTGAATAGCTGTACTCCGCATTTTTTGATGTTACTTTATAACAAATATTGATACAGCGTTTAATGTTATTGTTTAGTTAAGCACATTTAGTGGGAGATTAATCAAATTCTCTTGAATAAACTATGTAAACCAACACCATTAGAGGCTTTTAAGAAGACATGATCTCCAGTTTGAGCGATCTTCGCTAAATGCTCAGTAGCAGCAATTTTATCTTTTGCGGTAAGAACAATTTTATCTTGTGTCTCTAGCCATTTTGCATGTTTACACATTTCTCTTCCAACTAAAATGATACGTTTAATCGGTAATAAGGCAATCCGTTCTATTATTAAGCGGTGTAAATGTTCGCTATTATGACCAAGTTCTAACATATCACCTACTACGAGAATTTTGAGATCAGAATTTATCATATTATCGGCAAAAGCCTCTAAAGCAGCTTTCATTGATAATGGATTAGCATTATAGGCTTCATTGTATACTGTTACTCTGTGTCCCTCAATTTCACTCATAAATATATTACCTCGACCATCTACCGCTTCAAATTCTTCTAATGCCGCTACAATCTCTTTCAAGGAAAATTTTTCAAGATAAGCTACGGTTAATACGGCTACAGCATTGAGTGCCATATGGCGACCAGCAGTTTTAAGTTTTAGAGAGAGCTTTTCGTTATTAATGGATATCGTTGCAATACCTTTCTCATATGAGAGTAAACGCATGTCGGCATTTTTTGACTCCCCGTAACTGATAACCTTTAAATCTCGCAGTGCTGCTTTTTCAGCAATTAGGTCAAATTGATTGATATCACGACAAATAATTGCATAACTGCCAGGCTTCATAGCATCAAAAATACGCGCTTTTTTTAGAGCAATATTTTCAACATTATCATGATACTCTAAATGAGCAGGTGCAATGTTGGTGATCAAAGCAATATCAGGGCGAGTAATTTGAGAATTTAATGTCATTTGACCGATAGCCATTTCCATCACCCAATAATCAAGATCTGAACGCAATGAAGCCATATTCCATGCTATACCGATCGGGAGATTGGCACTCTTAATTGTATGGCCCACTTGCTTGCTTGATTTTAATGCGGTAGCCATCATTGCTACTGTTGTTGTTTTACCTGCACTACCAGTAATTCCTATAACACGTCCAGAAAAATGTTTGCGAGCCCAAGCGCCTAAATCAAGTGTAGCTTGACGAACATTTTGAACTTGTAATACGGGAATACCAAAATCTAGATAGTGAGTTGAATCGTCAGTGATAATACCGCAAGCGCCTTTACTAATAAGGGAACGAACGGAAGGTAATGTTAAAAAACCTTTATCCATATTTTTACCGCGAGCGACTAATAAGCTGCCTGGTTTAAATCCCAATGTATGTATTGCAACACCTGTCGCTAGCCAATCATTTGGAGGTGGAATTATCCATTTGCCAGACGTAGCTGCTGCAACACCTTGTGCAGTCAAACTACAATGAGGAGTGACTAAATCAGTACCTGTTTTTTGTGCCAATTTTGGATAGTTATTATCTGATAGTAGTTGATGATAAGCCACCAAGCCTGATAAATAATGCTCTACATCGTCTATGCGGACACGAAAAGCATGATGACGAATAAACGCTCCCCATAAGATCGAGGATGGTAATTTGTAGAACATTGCTATTTCAGGGAAAAATATCCCATTAAGTAGATAATTAGCTCGAGTGTGCAACGCATGATAAAACTGACCGACATCAAATCCATCTAGTACATGGGAAAATTGTGGAAATTCATCAAGTTTAAGTAGCATTTTATGAAATGCCATGCTTAATTCGAGCAAGGTAGGAAATGTCGTAATACGTTTTTCAATAAAATGGGTGTAATCTTTTATATTATCTACGGCAAAGCGGAAATATTTTTCGGCTGGACAATGTTGAATTAACTCGTTAGAACAATAAGATAACCAGTGATCATGTGTCTTATGATGTCCTGCTGAAATAAAATAATTGAAAGCATTCATTACAATATCTAGCCAACGATGATTTCGAGTGAGATTATATAGACGCATCAGACCAAATGCAGCTTCACCATCATAATAAATTACCCTGTTTTTAGCTATAATTGATAAATCGGTGGCGTTTAAAATATGTACGAAACTACCGTCGGATTGTTGCATAAATGCTATTCCTTCTGCTAAGGCTTCAGCTAGAGTAAGATAATGCTTGTTATTTGGGCTATCAGGGAAAACTTGAATATATTTTACTAATGCTAAAATGGCTACGGCATTGGCACCAAGCTTAATTTCATTATTAATTTCTATTACATAAGCTAAGTTATTTGGATAATAACGAATAAAAGATTTAATAAAATATTCTAATGTTGCCTCGATTTGCTGTTTTAGCTTAGCTAAATTTCCAGTTTGATATGTTCTACAAAATTCATAACCTTCAATTAGTGCGTAAGTACTGCTTGCATGACGTAAAGTATTATATGTGTTTATAGTTCGTCCAAATACAGGAAAATAACCATATTCGAATCTGCCATTTTTCTTTACTTGATTACCCAAATAGGTGGTGAGATTTTTTATAATTGGTTGTAAATTATTTTTATCTAACGGTTGTAGTTTCCGTCGGCCGTGTTGGCGAGGCGTTGTAGATAGGCGGTGTATTTCTTTTGTGGACAAATCCATAAAGATACCATCCGTTGAAAAAGTTAGGATTTCCATGTTATCTGAAAATTCAGGCATTTCACTGCTACCATGCCGAGCTTTTAAATAAGCTTGTAAATTCTTTTTATTAACTTCAGCAACACCAACATCAGCTCCATTATAAAAGCAGGCATGTGCATTGAGCTCCATTTCAGAGCAGAGTAGCCATGGATATTTTTTTCCTTTAAAAGCAATACCTTTAAGAAAATAATTACGTTTGTATTTTCTTAATTCTTGTTGTAATGCTTCCCATGTTGTTTCTTGTGTAGAGCTTACCCACTCTAAACGTAACCATCTTAATGGTGCATTGAATTTTTGAGCTAGCTTTTCTAGATGAAAAGTAATATCAGTTTCACCTAAAGATAATAGCTGAAAACTTGTTGTTTTAGCGCGCGTTATACCATCTGTTGCGGATAATAGCCAATAATTGGACAATTGATGATTATGAGTAGAGGATGATATGTTTTGCAGTGTCTCACATAATTTTTGGGAGATCTTAGCCAAGTCATGTGTGGATGACACTGAAATATCAGAGCAAAATAAAGTCATAGTTTTATCACAATAAATAATGATTAATAATGGTAATGAAAATACGTCTATTTCAGTTGATGAAATGACAATCGAAGTTATTATAAGCTTATTTTAATAAATTGCTTTAACTTTAAAATAAGATATTCATTTTAAGCACGTAAAATTGGCAAAAAAGCAGGGTTTTGATAAACAAAACTCTGCTTTTCTTAATACTTTCTGCAAGTCTAGCAATGTTAGACTTGCAGATATTTTATGGATGTTTAAACAACTTGAATATCGGTATCGATATACACTTTATAGTTGTTATCACCACTGAAAGTATACTCAGTATACGTATGATCACCTTTTGTCACAGAACCAGTAGCATTCCATTGGTATGAGCCAGCTCCGTTCATTGAGTCATTTAGGTTGCCTTTTTGGTTACCTAAGTGAACTGTATCATTTGAATCACCGGTAATATATAGAGATTTACTATTCGATAGCAGATTCTCATAAGTTACGCCTAATAAAGTTTGGTTTGTACCATCTAGAACGATTTCTTCTATTCCACAGATGTGATGTAAATTACCAACATTTGTAGGTGTTTTGAAGTTATCAGTAAAGGTCAGTACATCATGGCCGTTGCCTCCATCAATTCTCGCAGTTGATGAGATTACCATTGAACCAACACTAATGTGATCATCACCATCACCTGCATTGATACGTGCAGAGCCTTGTAATTTACCATCAACGATAATTTCATCGTCACCAGCACCAAGGTTAATCGGGCTTGAGCCGCCTAAATAACCAGAGATATGAACTTTATCATTACCATTACCAAAGTTTACTTGAGTATTTCCTGATATATAACCACCTACATTTAGTTCGTTATTACCATCACCCATATTGATGAAGTTTTGTGAACCATCCATATTTTTGGTTACAGTTAAACTATCATCAGCAGAGCTGAAACGAGGAGCCACTGAGGTATCCTGTGACAAATCTACTTGACCAATATGAGTGTTATATTCTGAAGCTTTGATACCATAATCTAAAGATAGATTTACACCAACGATATCAGTAACGGTAATATTCAACCCAGGATTACTTAACTCAGTAATTGAACTATCTGTAGCAATAGTTGATTTTAAATTACCTCTTTGAATATAGGCATCTACGGTATTATTTTGACCATTTGCAAGAGGATCAAACGTTATTGTAATACCATTAGAACGATTATTGTCATCGACAATAAAGGTTTGCTGAGAACCGTTAATCGTCACAACCAGTGAATCTCCATTTTTAGCTGTGCTAGGAATGGTAATTGTAGTTGTGGCCTTATCAAATTGATCTAAATCGCCTTTATTAATCTTACCATCATTACCATCATTAATTACAACTGTTGGCGCATCAGGTGGCGTTAGATCTTTAACTGTATCTTTACTTTCTTTACCGGTGTTATCTGAATTATCAGTGTTTTTCGCCGTAACTTCAGAACCGTCTTTCACCGCTTTTTCAGGGATAGTAATCACGCCTGTATCAGGGTCAATAGAGACACTGTCATTTGGATTATTATCGACCCACTTATTGGTGTTCGGATCTTTAGTAAAGGTTTCAGTATGTTCGTTACCGTCTTCATCCGTATAAGTTACGGTTGTTTTGTTCACATCCTTTTCAGGTGCAGGCGTGATGGTCACAGAGCCATCCGGTTGGGCAACAACCTCAGGTGCACTTGGTGGGGTGACATCTTTAACGGTATCACTACCTTTTTCACCGGTGTTATCTGAATTATCAGTGTTTTTCGCCGTAACTTCAGAACCGTCTTTCACCGCTTTTTCAGGGATAGTAATCACGCCTGTATCAGAGTCAATAGAGACACTGTCATTTGGATTATTATCGACCCACTTATTGGTGTTCGGATCTTTAGTAAAGGTTTCAGTATGTTCGTTACCGTCTTCATCCGTATAAGTTACGGTTGTTTTGTTCACATCCTTTTCAGGTGCAGGCGTGATGGTCACAGAGCCATCCGGTTGGGCAACAACCTCAGGTGCACTTGGTGGGGTGACATCTTTAACGGTATCACTACCTTTTTCACCGGTGTTATCTGAATTATCAGTGTTTTTCGCCGTAACTTCAGAACCGTCTTTCACCGCTTTTTCAGGGATAGTAATCACGCCTGTATCAGAGTCAATAGAGACACTGTCATTTGGATTATTATCGACCCACTTATTGGTGTTCGGATCTTTAGTAAAGGTTTCAGTATGTTCGTTACCGTCTTCATCCGTATAAGTTACGGTTGTTTTGTTCACATCCTTTTCAGGTGCAGGCGTGATGGTCACAGAGCCATCTGGTTCAGCAACAACCTTAGGTGCACTTGGTGGAGTGACATCCGCGTCGGCATCCGCATCCGCATCGGCATCCGCATCAGCATCTGCGTCGGCATCGGCATCCGCATCTGCATCGGCGTCAGCATCCGCATCTGCGTCGGCATCCGCATCAGCATCAGCGTCCGCATCAGCATCCGCATCAGCGTCGGCATCTGCGTCGGCATCTGCATCGGCATCGGCATCAGCATCGGCATCAGCGTCGGCATCAGCATCCGCATCGGCATCCGCATCAGCATCTGCGTCGGCATCCGCATCTGCATCGGCATCAGCGTCGGCATCAGCATCCGCATCGGCATCCGCATCAGCATCGGCATCGGCATCCGCATCTGCATCAGCGTCGGAGTCAGCATCTGCATCCGCGTCGGCATCAGCGTCGGCGTCAGCATCGGCATCAGCATCTGCGTCAGCATCCGCATCCGCATCAGCGTCGGCATCAGCGTCAGCATCCGCATCTGCGTCGGCATCCGCATCAGCATCAGCATCAGCATCAGCATCAGCGTCGGCGTCTGCATCAGCGTCAGCATCGGCATCTGCGTCAGCATCAGCATCAGCATCTGCATCTGCGTCAGCATCGGCATCAGCATCTGCGTCAGCATCCGCATCAGCGTCGGCGTCAGCATCGGCATCGGCGTCAGCATCGGCATCTGCGTCGGCATCCGAATCATCTGGATATACCATACCTTTACCTTCTGGACCTTCGTTGCCAGAATCATCAGTATTTTTTGCCGTCACATCAGAACCATCTTTAACACCTTTTTCAGGAATAGTAATCACACCTGTTTCAGGGTCAATAGAAATACTATCGCCTGGATTGTTATCAATCCATTTACCGGTTTCAGGATCTTTAGTGAAGATTTCAGTATGCTCGTTACCGTCTTCATCAGTATAAGTTACAGTAGTTTTAGTCACATCACCTTCGGGTGCAGGTGTGATGGTCACTGAACCATCAGGTTGAGCAACAACTTCAGGCGCACTTGGTGGCGTGATATCTTTTGCGGTAGTTTTGGTCTCAGGGCCAACATTGCCAGAGTCATCAGTATTCGTGACGACAACATCAGAACCATCTTTAACACCTTTTTCAGGAATAGTAATCACACCTGTTTCAGGGTCAATAGAAATACTATCGCCTGGATTGTTATCAATCCATTTACCGGTTTCAGGATCTTTAGTGAAGATTTCAGTATGCTCGTTACCGTCTTTATCGGTATAAGTTACGGTAGTTTTAGCCACATCGCCTTCAGGTGCAGGTGTAATGGTCACTGAACCATCAGGTTGAGCAACAACTTCAGGTGCACTTGGTGGCGTGGTATCTTTGCCACCATTACTTCCGCCGGAAGAAAGTGCAGCGATACCGCCAATTAAGGCAGCAGCACCTAATAACCACCAAGGGTTGAATGTCCAAAATGGATCTTGTAAAGCATTTCCACCCAATGCTTGTGGTGCAACGACTTCTTCGGCAAGAATACTGATCGCTTCAGAATTTAAGCCAGATTCTGGTACATAAACATACAAATTACCATCTTCATGTTGACCAATAATTAAGTTAGTTGCTTCTTCATTATCACGGTAATAATTTTCAATGATGATGTCTGGATTGGTATCACCATCTTCCAACATAATAATTAAATTATTATGTTCACGCTTTGTAATGATATTTTGTGGAGCTAAACCGGTAGAATCATCAATAAGTTGATAATTAACCTTATCTTGAGCTTGAATAACTAATTTATTTTCTTTTGAAATGGTGTAATTGCCCACTTCTTTTTTAGCATTTAATATCTTGACTGTTGTCGTCATAAAGTTTCCCTATAAACTAATTAATTTTTACCGTATACCGCTATTTCAACACGACGGTTTGGTTGATTACATGTAATACGTTGCTGACCAGCAGGATGTAAAGCAGCACAATTTGGAACGAGTAAGTCAGCTTGGCCATAACCGACAGCTTCAATCTTGGCATTGACACCTGTTTCTCTCAATAAGCGAGCAACAGATTCAGCTCGACGCTGAGAAAGTTTCTTATTGTATGCAGCAGAGCCTTGAGGATCTGTATAACCGCTAATTACGATGCGATTGATTTGATTCGCATCAAGCGCTTTGATTTGGGCCGCAAATTCGTGAACTTCTTGCTTAGCTTTAGGTAAAAGATCGTTATAGCCTGATTTATCAAATTTGAATAATGCAGAAGCAGATAAGTCTTTCGCTGCAATAACTGGCTCACAATCTTTATGTGTTACAACTCGAGATAAGGTGTTAGAAACATATTTTAACCCTTGCATCTCTTGTTCTGCCGTTTCTTTGCTTACTTTACTTAATATGGCTTTACCATTCGTATCAGCATTTACTCGAATATAAGCAATATCGTTAACAGGTAACGTATAGCGTGCCCCATCAGTTCTATTCCCAAAGTTAGTCGCAGAACTTACAGATGAGGTAAATAATTGTTTAGTTGCACAAACAGGAATAGAAGTAAATGAATGATCAAGTAAAGAAGCTTGATAATCGCCATTTACATAAACATTAATAGCCTTCTTTTGAGATTCTGCTGGACGATAGAAAACAGCTAAAGCTTGATTTTCTTTTAATCCTTCAGTGCTAATTGGTTTATTACTGTAATTATTCCATGATTCAAGTGCACCATCAGGTCCACGAGAAGTACAAGCAGACACTGCTATAGCAATAGCAAGCATGGATAAAGATTTTTTCATTGATAGTAATCCTTTAATAGAGAATGAAAAAAAGATCTGATAAAAGAGAAAATCACAGAACTTATGTGTTTTATCTTGATATATCAATCTGTTTATTTATGTTATTTTGCATAACATGTATGATTTTCTAAAAAAATCACATATGTATATGAGGAATTTTTGAGTTATTTTAGATTGTTTTTATAATAATCTAGAATAATCTCCATCTTTGAAAAAGATATATTTAGTATATAAAGAATGAGTTGATATAACAAATAAGTAACACGTTTTTACCGTATAATTTACATGAAATTACAAGGCTTTACATAAGCCTTACATAGCTTTACATAAATTTACATAAGTTTACATAAGATTTACAAATAATATTATGAAGAGCTGTGAAAGTTAGGTGATTAATTAAATTTGATGGATTATTGAGCTAAGATCGCTAATCAGCTCCCTTAACTCAATAAGATTAAAGGAAATAATTTAAAAACGTCTGCTTTATTATCAGCAAGGATATAAAGGTAGGCCTATAAGCAAAAGATAGATTAGTAATATATTACTATTGAGTTACACTAAATGGCGAGATTCATTGATCTTTTCAACATCAAATCCTTTTTTATCGTCATAATGAACAACACTAATAGAGGCATTAATGAGTGATACTGATTTATCTTCATCTCGGTGATTTTGCCAGGTTGCACCATTTAATAGAGCAAGCAATAAACGTAATGTATGTCCGTGAGAAACAATTAAGATATTTCCGTAATTGTGAACTTTGATGATATCGTCTAATGCTTTCATGGCTCGTTCAGCAAGCTGCTCATAGGTTTCACCGCGATTTGAAACAGCGTTGTAATTGGCGGGATCTTTGATAAGTTGCTGGAATTCTGGATGTTCTCTTAACGTATCGACAACTTTGCCTTCCCAAGAACCAAAATACTGTTCGTTTAAACCTTGGTGATGGAAAAGGGGAATATCTCGTTCACCAATAATATGAGAAGCGGTCGCGATAGTACGTTTCAATATGCTGGAATAAGCAGCAATGAAAGGAATATGATTAAGTGCCATACCTGTTTTTTTCGCACCATTAACGCCTTCTTCAGTTAAAGGGGAATCGCCATGCCCTTGCATTAAACCTTCCGTATTCCAAACAGTTTTACCGTGACGAATAAAATAAAAAGTCAGCTGTTTTTTCATTTTTCATGTCCATAAAAAAGATTAAGGAAGTTGAAACTTCCTTAACCAGAATTTTAACGAGAGTAATAACCTGCCATTGAGCTATATACGGCATTTTCTGCTTGAATGATGTTGTATTTCGCATTCAAGATAGAAAGTTGAGAGCTTTTCTCTGTATTTGCCGCAGCAAGCCATTCACGTAATTCAGATACACCTGCATTGTAACGATCTCGATAGTATTTAGTGATACGTTGGTTATAACTGTGAGTTTTTTGCAAGTTCGAAAAGGCGCTTTGTGCTTGGGTATAGGCGAAGTAGTTGGTATCTACATCATTCAAGGCTTTAGTGATGCTTTGCTCATAGTTCAAACGAGCAGTTTCATAATCAGCTTCAGAGATCTTCACGTTCCATTTTACGGTATTCCAGTTGAGGAAAGGAAGGTTAATTCCTAATACGCCAGCTCCGATAGGATTATGCAGGGCATTGCCCACTTTATTACCACTTGATGTTAAACTTCCGCCTAAAGTGACTTCAGGGAACCAGCCTTTTTCAGTTGCTTTGGCATTTTTGAATGCACTGCTTAAGCGATATTGATAGCCTTTTACATCAGGACGATTCGCAATCACAGAAATTGGCACATTTAAATTTACGCCTACATTTTTTACATTAAGAATGTGTGGGAAGTTGATATTTAATGCTTCTTCTGGTTTTAAGTTAAGTAAGTTACGTAAAGTTTGTTCTGCTGTTTTACGTTGTGTTTGATAGTTGATCAAGTTGTTACGTGCGTTCAATACCGCTTGTTGTGCTTGATCTACACTTGCGCTGTCCGCAACACCTTGTGATAAACGACGTTGCATAATGCTGCTAATATCGTTGTAGTATTTAATGCTTTCTTGCGTGGTGCTAATCGCATCATTCAAGTAGGCTATTTGATAATAGGTTGTTACAACAGAGTTGATGAGTGAAAGTTTTGTAGCTTCTAAATCTTCAGCCGTTGCTTTATGTGACCATTCTGCGGCATCTGCAGTATCTGCTAAACGTTGCCATAAATCTAATGTATAACTCACATTTAATGCACCTTTATGACTGATGGTTGAGTTACCACCCGTTTTCACGTTTTTACTTGCGGAAGATTGGGTTGAACCGCTAAATGCCGGAATTAAATTCGCGCCTGCAAGGTTTGCATTATATAGAGCACGATTTACGGCAACAGACGCTTTGGCTAAATCTTTGTTATTTACTAATGCTTGTTCTACCACACGATTTAATTGTGAATCATTGTAAAGCGCCCACCAGTTTTCTTTTACATTAAATTGTTTGGTGATTTCCGAATAATTTTGGTAATCCTGCTGGCTCGCTTTATAAGAATCGCCGATATTAGCACAACCTGCTAGAGCCGTTGCCATTGCGATTGCTAAGGTTAATTTTTTCATTTTTAACATGGATTTTTCCTTTCTTTTTCAATTAAAGTGCGGTCAAAAATTAGTAAGAATTTTAACCGCTCTTTTGAGTTTTACAAAATTTCTTTATTCTCTCGCAAGGGCTGTGATTGGATCTAATTGTGCTGCGCGTTTTGCCGGCATATAACCGAAGATCACACCAATCAAAGTTGAGAAGACCACTGCGGCAACAATTGAGCCAGTTGAGAATGCCATCGTAAAGTCAGTCATAAATACGTTAAAGAGCAGACCGATTAAACCCGAAAGCAGAATCCCCGTCACGCCGCCAATTAAACAAATCAACACAGCTTCAATTAAAAATTGTTGCAGAATATTAAATTGTCTCGCGCCAATCGCCATGCGCACACCAATTTCTTTGGTCCGTTCTGTTACGGAAACCAACATAATATTCATCACCCCAATCCCACCAACGATCAGTGAAATAAAGGCGATAGAAGAAATGAGCAATTTCATCGTGCCCGTTGTGCTTTCAATAGTTTGTTTAATGGTATCGCTATTCATGATGAAGAAATCTTTTTTACCATGACGCATGGTCAGCAATTCAGTAATCCCTTTTTCAGCAACAGTCGTATTCACCGAATCATCTACTTTTACGGTAATTGAACCAATTTTTTTGCTACCCGAAATACGATTCATCACGGTGGTATAAGGGGCATAGAGATTAAGTGAACTGCTTGCTCCGCCCATTTGTTTATCAGATACCACGCCAATAATACGTAGTGGACGTTTATTAAACATTACAATTTTGCCAATGGGATTTTCATCTGGAAAAATGGATTTTTTTGCACTTTCATCGATTAAGGCTACTTGATTGTTATCAGCAACATCTTGAGCAGAAAATAAATTGCCTGATTTTAGTTTTAATCCATCTACATCAAAATATTGTTCGCCCACACCTTTTAAACTGGTCGAGGAGAAAGTCTGGTTACCATAAATTAATGTGCCACTTGATGAGCTATTCGGCGTGACACTTTGTACATAGCTTTGTTGGTTTAAAGCAGTGGCATCATTAATCGTCAGATTTTGCATTTGTTCAGCACGACGATCACCAAAGCCAGTACCATTAAAGATGGTCATGGTACTTGTACCAATGCCTTTAATGTTTGCCAAGATTTTTTGTTGTGAACCGTTTCCCAATGCCACAACGGAAACCACGGAGGTAATCCCAATAATAATCCCAAGCATGGTTAAAAGAGAACGCATTTTGTGGGCAATAATCGCACTCACTGACATACGAAAAGCTTCAACAAATTGATCTTTGCTGAACCCAAAGTGCGGTTTAGATTTGGTTGGATTTTCGACCGCACTTTTTACCGCTTCTTTTTGCGTATCACCAATGATTTCGCCATCTTTAATTTCAATTACGCGATTGGCACTGGCAGCAATTTCGCGATCATGGGTTACCATAATAATAGTGTGGCCTTCTGCGTGTAATTGACGCAGAATTTCCATCACATTTTGACCGCTTTGTGAGTCCAATGCACCAGTGGGTTCATCGGCTAAAATAATTTCACCGCCATTCATCAACGCACGCGCAATACTCACACGTTGTTGCTGACCACCAGAAAGCTGGCTTGGTTTATTTTGCCATTTATCGCCTAAACCTAATTTTTCTAAAAGTTGTTTCGCACGAGAAAGACGTTTTTCTTGCGACATCCCCGCATAAATTGCAGGCAAGGCAACGTTTTCTGCTGCGGTCAAGCTCGACAATAAGTTATAGCGTTGGAAAATAAAGCCGAATTTTTGGCTACGTAAATCTGAAAGTTGATCTTTGCTTAATTCAATGGTTTCTTTGCCATTGATTTTGTAAGAGCCACTGGTTGCCGAATCCAAGCATCCGATGATATTCATCAAGGTCGATTTACCCGAACCCGATTGCCCAATAATCGCAACGAAATCGCCTTTTTCTATATTTAAAGCGACATTCTTTAAAATATGAACACGATTTTCGCCTTCTCCGAAATAACGGTTGAGATCCTTAATTTCAATAATATTCATTAATTTTCTACCGCACTTTTAGAACATTCTTGGACCACGAGGCATCGAGCCAACTTGTTCACCATTCGCGACTTGCGACACGATGACTTTTTCACCTTCGTTTAAACCCGATTTGATTTCAGTTTTGAAATCATTTTGAACACCGGTTTCAACTTCGCGAGGTTCTGGCTGATTTTTGTCATTCAATACATTGACAAAGCTTTTGCCATCACGTTTTTGAATAGCCATATTGGAAACCAATAACACATCTTTCGCGTTGGCAATTTTGATGTTATTTTCTGTCGTCATTCCGATGCGTAAAGTACGATCTGGGTTATCAATCAACACATTCGCGTAGTAGTAGATTGCACTGGTCGTTGAGCTACTACTTGAGCTACTAGAAGTTGAGGTTGAAGAACTATCACTTGTCGTGGTATTGGCTGGATCAATAGAATCAATGACGGAGTGATACAGGGTTTGGCTATCCGATAAAATAGTAAAGCTCACTTCTTGACCGGCTTTCACTTTGGTAATGTCACCTTCTGAAATCTCAGGCTTAATTTTCATTTTGCTTAAATCGGCAATGGTTACAATTGTTGGCGTCGTTTGGTTGGCATTAACGGTTTGACCTTCAGAAACGGGTACAGAAATAACGGTACCGTCCATTGGGGCGGTGATTTTGGTGTAGCCCACATTGGTTTCTGCGGTATTCACTTCAATTTCAGCTTGTTTGATATTGGCTTCAATGGCTTCCATTTCAGCTTTTGCATTATCAAGGGTGCTTTTTGCGGTATTTACACTGTCCAAAGACGTGGCTTTTTGCGTATAAAGTTTTGATAAGCGGTTATAGCTTGAAAGGGCAACATCGTAAGCGGTTTTTTTCGCTTTTAATTGTGCTTGATAGCTAACTAACGCGGCCTTTTTTGTGTTTAAGGTATTAATTTGTGTGGTGGAATCAATATCAGCGATCATTTCGCCTTTTTTGATTTCTTGCCCTAATTTGACATAGAGTTTTGTGATTTTACCCGAAGCTTGGGCACCGACATCGACTTCATTCACGCTTTCAACTGAACCAGAAGCGACAACTGTTTTTTCAACATTGCCACGTGTAATGGATTCCGTCAGGTAAGTCGTTTCTTGTTTGCTATTGCTAGAGAAAAAATAATAAGCTGCACTAGCAGCAATGAGTAATCCGAGTAAAATAAAAAAGCGTTTTTTCATAAAGACGTGTCATCCTAAATAAAAAATGAACGTTTGTTCAGTGGGTGTGTATTCTAAAGGTAAACTTTTTAGTTTGCACGATAAATCTTCAAATTAGACCTAAAAATTCTAAAAAATTCCGTGTTAATTCAATGAAAGTGCGGTTAGTTTTGGGATCAAATTCACAACGCCTGACTTTTCGTATAGAATGGAGTAATTATTTTCAATTTATTGAGAAATTTATGAGCAATACAGAACACACTCTAGAAAATGCGGAAAATACCCGCACACACAATTTCATTACTCAAATTATTGATGAAGATTTAACTTCAGGTAAACATAAAAGCGTTCATACTCGTTTCCCGCCTGAGCCAAACGGCTATTTGCATATTGGCCATGCAAAATCGATTTGCTTAAACTTCGGCTTAGCAAAAGAATATAACGGTTTATGTAACCTACGTTTTGATGATACTAATCCGGTGAAAGAAGATGTGGAATATGTGGATTCTATCAAAGCGGATGTGGAATGGTTAGGCTTTAAATGGGAAGGCGAACCTCGTTATGCATCTGATTACTTCGATGCACTTTATGGCTATGCCATTGAGTTGATCGAAAAAGGTTTAGCGTATGTGGATGAGCTTTCTCCGGATGAAATGCGTGAATATCGTGGTACATTAACTGAGCCGGGTAAAAACAGCCCATATCGTGATCGTAGTGTCGAAGAAAACCTTGCGTTATTTGAAAGAATGAAAAACGGTGAGTTTGCCGAAGGGACATTAAGTCTTCGAGCGAAAATTGATATGGCATCGCCATTTATGGTCATGCGTGATCCCGTGCTTTATCGTATTAAATTTGCGAGCCATCACCAAACCGGTGAAAAATGGTGCATTTACCCAATGTACGATTTCACTCACTGTATCTCTGATGCGATTGAACGTATTACACACTCTCTATGTACATTAGAATTCCAAGACAACCGTCGTTTATATGACTGGGTGTTGGAAAATATCAGTATTGAACGTCCATTACCGCATCAATATGAATTCTCTCGTTTAAATTTAGAAGGTACGTTAACCTCTAAACGTAAGTTATTGAAATTAGTAAACGACGGCATTGTGGATGGTTGGAACGATCCACGTATGCCAACAATTTCAGGTTTACGCCGTCGTGGTTATACCCCGGCTTCGTTACGTGAATTCTGTCGTCGTATTGGTGTGACTAAACAAGATAACGTTGTAGAGTATTCAGCACTTGAGGCCTGCATTCGTGAAGACTTAAACGAAAACGCACCTCGTGCAATGGCGGTGATTGATCCTGTTCGTGTTGTGATTGAAAACTTTGAAGGCGAAGAAACCTTAACGGCGCCAAATCACCCGAATCGTCCTGAATTAGGTGAGCGTCAATTACCATTTACAAAAGAGCTTTATATTGATCGTGCAGACTTCCGTGAAGAAGCGAACAAGCAATATAAACGTTTAGTATTAGGTAAAGAAGTGCGTTTACGTAACGCTTACGTGATTAAAGCTGAACGTGTCGAAAAAGATGCAAATGGTGAAATCACCACGATCTTCTGTACTTACGATCCAGAAACGTTAGGTAAAAATCCAGCGGATGGTCGTAAAGTGAAAGGGGTAATTCACTGGGTATCTGCAGTGCATAATCACCCTGCTGAGTTCCGTTTGTATGATCGCTTATTTACTGTGCCAAATCCAGGTGCTGAAGATGATATTGAAAGCGTGTTAAATCCACATTCTCTCGTGGTAAAACACGGTTTTGTAGAACAAAGCCTCGCAAATGCGGAACCAGAAAAAGGTTACCAATTTGAACGTGAAGGTTATTTCTGTGCGGATAACAAAGATAGCCGTCCAGAGCACTTAGTGTTTAACTTAACCGTAAGCTTAAAAGAAGGCTTCTAATTCTAAACAACAAAGTGCGGTCAAAAATCACGTAAATTTTGACCGCACTTTTTTATTGGCTTGACTATGCAATTTGAATCTCATTTTTGGCAAAAAAAATCTCTCCTTGAAATGACGGAATCCGAATGGGAAGCTTTATGTGATGGCTGCGGAAAATGCTGTTATCGAAAATATATTCAAGGGCGAGGCAAGCGTGAAAAACTCTATTACACACGCATTGCTTGCAATCTCTTAGATGTGGAAACAGGAAAGTGTCGTAATTATCCTGAACGTTTTAAAATCGAGAGTGATTGTACGAAATTAACCAAAAAGAATTTGCCTGATTTTGGTTGGCTGCCGAATACCTGTGCGTATCGTTTATTGTATGAGGGGAAACCTTTGCCCGAATGGCATCCCTTAATCAGTGGCGATCCAGACTCAGTGAAAAAAGCAGGCATTTTAATTCAAGATGGCGTACACGAAGAAGATGTGATTGATTGGTTTGAATTTGTGACTGAAACTGAATAAATTTTCACTAATATACTTTTTGAAATTTGTTTTTTGATGTAGGTCACAATTTGCAATATTGGTAATTGTATTTCAATTGCACTTACTTATAATACTTAGTAAGTATTATGTAGAAGTATTATTCGTTGTATGCAAATGTCCTTATCATTCAAACAATCTGCTAAACATCTTGGCATTTCGTTTTCCCATTATGATATTGATGGGCATTTGATTGATGCATCGCCAACCAGTATTGATTATTTTATCGAGCAGTTGCAATTTCCGCCGAACATTGGACAAAATCAGCCGTTCCAAGATGTAATGTGTGCCTTTGAAAACGAGCCCATTCATGATGATTTAACCGCGTTTTCTTCTCCTCCAGATGCTTCTTTGCGTTATCAATTGCTCGACGAGCAAAACCAAATTCAGTTTGAAAAAACAATGCCATATTCAACCGCACTTTCATTGCCTGCTTTGCCTTTTAGCTATTATCGTTTAATGCTTTTTGTCGCTCAACAAATGAGAAAATGCAATCGGTTGTAAATTAATTAAGCTTCTAAAGCATAAAGGAGTATGTTATGACGAAACTAGTCGCGCAATCAGTAATTAATTCATTTTTTGATGGCAAACATGCCAATCCTTTTGCTGTATTAGGCATGCATGAGACCCACAATGGTATTGAGATCCGTACTTTATTACCAGATGCAGATAAAGTGGAAGTGATTGATAAAGAAACCCAATCCATGGTGGTTACTTTAGAAAGAGTGGATGAACGTGGCTTTTTCTCCGCTATTGTGCCAGACGTGAACCACTTTTTTGCTTATCAATTTAAAGTGTATTGGGGATCGGATGTGCATCTCATTGAAGATCCTTACCGTTTCCATTCAATGATTAATGATTTAGACCAATGGCTATTAGCAGAAGGTTCATTATTACGTCCTTATGACGTATTAGGTGCACATTTCTCCGAATGTGATGGTGTATCAGGTGTGAATTTCCGTGTATGGGCGCCAAATGCTAAACGCGTTTCGTTGGTCGGTGATTTCAACTATTGGGACGGTCGCCGTCATCCAATGCGTTTCCATCCCGCAAGTGGTGTGTGGGAATTATTCTTACCAAAAGCTAGCCTTGGTCAACGCTATAAATTTGAATTAATTGATTGCAATGGCAACCTTCGTTTGAAAGCCGATCCTTATGCATTCAGATCGGAATTACGTCCTGATACCGCATCAGAAATCAGTATGTTACCGGATGTAGTCGAAATGACGGAGCAACGTCGTAAAGCGAACCAACGTAATCAACCTATTTCGATTTATGAAGTGCATTTGGGATCATGGCGACGTAATTTAGAGAATAATTTCTGGCTTGATTATGACCAAATTGCTGATGAACTCATTCCTTATGTCAAACATATGGGCTTTACTCATATTGAGTTTTTACCGCTCTCCGAATTTCCATTCGATGGTTCTTGGGGCTACCAACCGATAGGCTTGTATTCTCCAACCAGCCGTTTCGGTACGCCAGAAGCTTTTAAACGTTTAGTCGAAAAAGCACATAAAGCAGGCATTAATGTCATTTTAGACTGGGTGCCTGGACATTTCCCAAGTGATACACATGGTTTAGCAGCATACGATGGCTCTGCCTTATATGAGTATGCTGATCCACGAGAAGGCTATCACCAAGACTGGAATACTTTGATTTACAACTATGGTCGTAATGAAGTGAAAAACTTCTTATCCAGCAATGCCCTGTATTGGCTTGAACGATTTGGTCTAGACGGTATCCGTGTAGATGCAGTAGCATCGATGATTTACCGTGATTATAGTCGTGCTGAAGGCGAATGGATCCCGAATCAATATGGAGGGCGTGAAAATTTAGAAGCGATTGAGTTCTTAAAACATACCAATTGGAAAATTCATTCTGAGGTGCCTGGCGCTATTTCGATTGCTGAAGAATCGACTTCTTTTGGTGGTGTAACTCATCCGACAGAAAATGGTGGACTTGGATTTAATTTCAAATGGAACATGGGCTGGATGAATGACACCTTAAGTTATATGAAACTCGATCCAGTTTATCGTCGTTACCATCACGACAAAATGACCTTCGGGATGATTTATCAATACAGCGAAAACTTTGTATTACCGCTTTCTCACGATGAAGTTGTACACGGCAAATGTTCGTTACTCGGTAAAATGCCGGGTGATACATGGCAAAAATTCGCGAATTTACGTGCCTATTATGGTTATATGTGGGGCTATCCAGGCAAGAAATTATTATTCATGGGTAATGAATTTGCTCAAGGTCGTGAATGGAATTATGAAGAAAGCTTGGATTGGTTTTTGCTTGACGAAAACCATGGTGGCCTATGGCATAAAGGCGTATTGCAATTAGTCAAAGATTTGAACGGAATTTATCAAAAAAATGCACCGCTCTTTGAACTAGACGGTGAGCCGGAAGGCTTTGATTGGTTAGTGGTAGATGATGCGGAAAATTCAGTTTTTGCTTTTGAACGTAAAAGTAGTAATGGCGAACGCATTATTGTGATCAGCAACTTCACCCCAGTACCACGTGAAGGCTATCGTATCGGTGTGAATGCCTCGGGTGAATACGAGGAAATTTTGAATACTGACTCAATGTATTATCAAGGTTCAAATGTAGGTAATTTCGGTTCAGTGAAAAGCGAAGCGATCGCCAGTTACGGACGTGATAATTCGATTAGCGTGACCATTCCGCCACTCGCAACAATCTATTTAAAATATAAAGCATAACAATAGCGAAGAACACGATGTTTAGTATTTATAACAATGGAAAACCTTCCCCAATGGGATATTCGCAAACGCTGGAAAATGGACTAAAAATTTCGAATTTTGCACTTTTTTCTAGTGCGGCGGATGCTATTGAACTTTGCTTGTTCCGAGATGGCAAAGAAAGCCGTTTTGCCATGAGCAGAACCGATGATATTTGGCATGTGGCAATTGAAGGAGTTGAGTTAAATGATGAGTATGCGTTCAGAATCACTGGCAAAAATGACCGCACTTTAGCTAACCCGCAAAAGTTAATGCTTGATCCTTATGCGAAAGCGGTCACTCATAAACCAGATTTGAGTTCATCAGAAGCCCGCTCAATTTTCTTGTTAAATGATGAACGAGATAATGCATCAGTTGCGCCTAAAGGTCGTATTATGGATGAACGTTTTGATTGGTCAGGGGATTGTAAGCCGTCTATTCCTTGGGCTCAAACCATTGTTTATGAACTGAATATCAAAGGATTTAGCCAATTAAATTCCCGTATTCCAGAAAATATCCGGGGTACTTATGCAGCGTTAGCACACCTAGAAAATATTGCGTATTTTAAATCATTGGGTATTACTAGCCTTGAATTGCTTCCAGTGAATTTCTTTATTGATGAACCGCATTTGCAAGAAAAAGGATTACGTAATTATTGGGGTTACAATCCACTAGCTATGTTTGCTTTAGAACCAAGTTATGCCGCTGATCAAAAACAGCCTTTAAATGAGTTTAAGAGCATGATCAAAACCTTGCATCAAGCGGGCATTGAAGTGATTTTAGATGTCGTATTTAACCATACGGCTGAATCCGAAAAATCATTTCCTACATTTTGTCAGCGTGGTATTGATGATGAAACCTATTACTGGCAAAACGAGCATGGAGGCTACCTCAACTGGACGGGATGCGGCAATATGCTCAATCTTGCTAATGATGTTACTCGCAAATGGGTATTAGATTGTTTACGTTACTGGGTAACAGAATGCCATGTAGATGGTTTCCGTTTTGATTTAGCCACAGTGTTGGGGCGTGAAACGCCTGATTTCAATCCGAATGCAAAATTGTTTGTGGAAATGGAACAAGATGACGTTCTACAAAAAATTAAATTAATTGCAGAACCTTGGGATATAGGCCATTACGGTTATCAAGTTGGGTATTTCCCCGCTTATTTCTCTCAATGGAATGATCGTTTCCGTGATGATATGTGCCGTTTTTGGCTATGGCAAAGTGGTGAGGTAGGCGTCTTTGCTGAGCGTTTTGCTGGCTCTAGCGATATCTTTAATCGTGAAGATCGATTACCACATGGCAGCTTGAACTTTATTACAGCCCATGATGGTTTTACGTTGCGAGATTTAGTGAGCTATAACCATAAATATAATGAAGCTAACGGTGAAGAGAACCGTGATGGACGGAATGAAAACTATAGCTACAATCATGGAATTGAAGGTTCTCAACTGGATTTAGCAGATGAATGGCAAAGTGCGGTCGAAAATAACCGTATTTTATCAGAAAAAGGCTTATTAGGCTCTTTATTACTGGCAAATGGTGTACCCATGCTACTTGCCGGAGATGAGTTCGGCAACAGCCAATATGGCAATAACAATGCCTATTGCCAGGATAATGAAATTACTTGGTTAAAGTGGGATGATTTTAACCAAACCTTATTTGACTTCACCAAGCAAACGATTGCATTGCGAAAAAAAATTAAAAGTTTGCAACAGGAGGCTTGGTGGTCGGATGAAAATGTCGTGTGGTTGAATACTGGGGGAAACCCGATGACCCTAGACGATTGGCATAATCGGGAAAGCAAAGCCCTACAAATCATGTTGGACGGCAAGTATCTTTTCTTAATTAATGCAAAAACTGAACCGCAATCTTTTTATTTTCCAAGTGGTAAATGGAAAAAGATTGCCGAAACTGAAAATAGCGTGATTCAACAATGTGATGTGAGCGGTATAGCATTTGAAGTGTTGGAACATATGGATGATGAAAACGATGGAGTTTGTTATGAAAAGTGATCTTAATAAATATGAATTAGTTAAAGATACTTTAGTGCTTATTTTGGCTGGTGGTCGTGGTTCCCGTTTACATGAATTAACAGATAAACGCGCTAAACCTGCGTTATATTTTGGCGGTAATCGTCGCATTATTGATTTTGCGCTTTCCAACTGTATTAACTCCGGTCTTAATCGCATTGGGGTCGTGACTCAATATGCCGCTCATTCTTTATTACGCCATTTACAAACAGGTTGGTCATTCTTACCACAAGAGCGTGGTGAATTCGTTGATATGCTACCTGCTCGTCAACAAATTGATGATTCTACATGGTACCGTGGTACAGCGGATGCGGTATATCAAAATATGGCGATTATCCGTAATCACTATCGTCCAAAATATATTTTGATTCTTGCAGGTGACCATATTTATAAACAAGATTACAGTGTCATGTTGATGGATCACGTGAGAAGTGGAGCAAAATGTACAGTAGGTTGTATTGAAGTACCACGTTCTGAAGCGAGTGAATTTGGTGTGATGGCAGTAAACGAAAATCTTAAAGTGAAAGCCTTCGTTGAAAAACCGAAAGATCCACCAGCAATGGTTGGCAAACCAGATACATCATTAGCCTCAATGGGTATTTATGTTTTTGATGCAGAATACCTCTACAAAATGTTAGATAGAGAAGTCAATACGCCTTGTACATCACATGACTTTGGTAAAGATGTGTTACCAAAATGCTTAGAAGAAGGTGTGCTTTATGCGCATCCGTTCAGCCGTTCTTGTACTGGACGTAACACTGAAGGCGAAATTTACTGGCGTGATGTGGGGACGCTTGATAGCTTCTGGCAATCTAATATCGATTTGGTTTCAGAAAATCCGCAATTAGACATTTACGATCAAAGCTGGCCAATTCGTGGTAATCCAGTACAAGCTTATCCATCTAAATTCTTCTATAAAAATGTGAATGTCAAACCGGTAGATAACTCGCTTATTGGAGGGGGTTGTGTGATTACTGATGCGTCAATCAGTAACTCTGTTTTATTCGACAGAATTAAAATCAATGAAGGATCTTCAGTTGATCACTGTGTTGTATTACCGCAAGTACAAATCGGTAAAAATTGCATATTGAAAGATTGTATTATTGATCGCCATTGTATCATTCCAGATGGAATGGAAATCGGTGTGGATAAAGCCCTTGATAGTAAACGCTTCCGCGTCAGTTCAACGGGTAAAGTTGTACTAGTTACATCGACAATGTTGAAAAGATTGCACGGTGAAGAAGTCACTAATGAAGAGCATTTGGACTAAAGTGCGGTTAATTTTGACAGTATTTTATTGAATTAAAAAGATTGTGCTGTTATCAATGATAGCACAATTTTAACTATAAAAGGAAAATTATGAGAGTTTTACATGTTTGCTCGGAGCTGTATCCCTTACTCAAAACAGGCGGACTTGCCGATGTTTTAGGGGCGTTACCTTTTGCCCAAAAAGAGATTGGTATTGATACACGTATTTTATTGCCGGCTTATCCAAAAATTTCTGCGGGCATTGAGAATACGCATGTCGTGACAGAATTTGATAATTTTGCAGGTCATGTTGTATTACGTTATGGCGAATACAATGGCGTAGGGATTTATTTAATTGATGCGCCACATCTTTATTGGCGAGAAGGGAATCCTTATCATGATACCGATTACAATGATTATGCCGATAACTATAAGCGCTTTGCTTTATTAGGCTGGGTGGGGGCTGAGCTTGCGACAGGCTTAGACAGTTGGTGGCGAGCAGAAGTAGTTCATGCCCATGATTGGCATGCAGGTTTAGCAGCAGCTTATCTCTTTAATAAAGGTCGTCCTGCAAAATCAGTATTTACGATTCACAATCTTGCTTATCAAGGGCAATTCGCACATCACCATTTACATGAAATTGGCTTACCAGAAGGGATGTTTCATGTTAATGGTTTAGAGTTATTTGGTCAAATCTCCTATTTGAAAGCGGGGCTTTATTATTCTGATATGGTGACAGCCGTTAGTCCTACTTATGCGAAAGAAATTACCACACCAGATTTTGCTTATGGCTTGCAAGGCTTATTAACGGGTTTACGTGAAGCTGGCAAGTTGGTAGGGATTTTAAATGGCGTAGATCAAGAAATTTGGCATCCAAGTTGTGATGCTTATATTCAGCATCACTACAAATTGAAATCCATTGCGGGCAAGAAGAAAAATAAAGCTGATTTACAAGCTTATTTCAATTTACCACAACAGCCAGATGCACTCTTATTTGTGATGGTGACTCGCTTAACGGAACAAAAAGGCGTGGATTTATTGATTGCGACAGCGGATGAAATTGTGAAACAAGGTGGTCAATTAGCGATTCTCGGTTCTGGTGCTAAACATTTGGAAGAGGGAATTTGTCAATTAGCACAACGTTACCCAGAAAATATCGCAGTAAAAATTGGTTATGACGAAGCACTTTCACATTTAATGGTTGCAGGCGGTGATGTGATTTTAGTACCAAGCCGTTTTGAGCCTTGTGGATTAACTCAATTGTATGGATTGCAATATGGCACATTGCCGCTTGTTCGTGCGACAGGAGGATTAGCGGATACAGTCACAAACTGTACAAGTGAAACCATTGAAGCGAGTACCGCAACAGGTTTTGTATTCCAGAAAGCCGAAGCTGATGATTTACGAAGTGCAATTCAGCATGCCTTTGCCTTGTGGCAAAAACAACGTGTTTGGGCGAGGATTCGTAATAATGCCATGGCACAGGATTTTAGTTGGAAAAATGCAGCCACTCAATATGAGCAGCTCTATTTAGGCATTTTAAATGCATAATTCAATAGATTGACTCTCTCTTCGAAATAATCGCCTTTGAAGGGGGAATTTTTGTTGTTTTTTTCATAAAAAAGCTTAAAATTTGTGCGATTTTTTATTGAGGTTTTACTTTCTATGATCATGGATAATTTTGATTCGCCATTTCTCTACAATCGACCAAGTCTTGATATTGAAGGCGTGAAAAAAGCAATTGTTTATAAATTAATTTTCTTAATTGGTCGTTCACCAAAAGAGGCGAGTCAACGTGACTGGCTCAATGCAACTCTCCATGCGGTGCGTGATTTAGTGACAGAAGGTTGGATTACGACTGCACGCCAATCTCGTGCAGAAGAAACTCGCCGTGTTTATTATCTTTCTATGGAATTTTTAATCGGCCGTACACTTTCTAATGCTATGATCGCAGAAGGCATTTATGATGTGGCACAAAAAGCCTTGGCTGAATTAAATGTTGATTTAGAAGAGATTATTGAAAAAGAAGTGGATCCTGGTTTAGGTAATGGTGGTTTAGGTCGTCTTGCTGCTTGTTTTATGGACTCACTGGCAACGTTAGCGATTCCAGCAATGGGGTACGGTATTCGCTATGAATACGGTATGTTCCGTCAAAAAATTGAAAATGGCCAACAAGTTGAGCGCCCTGATGATTGGTTAGAAAAAGGCGCACCTTGGGAATTTATGCGTCCATCAAAACGTTTCAGTATTGATTTTGGTGGTCATATTTATTTTGAAGGCAAAAAATGTATTTGGAATCCGGCTGAAAAAGTGACCGCACTTGCATACGACCAAATGATTCCTGGCTATAAAAATGATTCAGCATCAACGTTGCGTTTATGGTCTGCTCATGGTGGTGAGGTGTTTGATTTAGCCGAGTTTAACCGTGGTGATCACTTAGCAGCAGTTGCAACGCGTTCAGCTAACCAAAACCTTTCTCGTGTCCTTTATCCGGATGATTCTACTTGGAATGGCCGTGAGTTGCGTTTACGTCAAGAGTACTTCTTAGTATCAGCGTCTTTACAAGATATTCTCCGTCGTCATTTAAGAACCCATGGTACATTGGATAATCTTGCTGATAAAGTGGCGATTCACTTGAATGATACCCATCCTGCATTAGCCATTCCTGAGTTAATGCGTATTTTAATCGATTTACACGGTTACTCATGGCAACATGCTTGGGATAAGACTCGTCGCATTTTCTCTTACACTTGCCATACTTTAATGTCAGAAGCATTAGAAACCTGGCCGGTAGAAATGATGGCGAAAATCTTGCCTCGTCACTTACAAATGATTTTTGAAATCAATGATCATTTCCTTGAGTATGTAAAAACTTATGTTACCACCGATATGGACTTTATCCGTCGTGTTTCACTTATCGAAGAAGGATATCAACGTAAAGTACGCATGGGATGGTTGTCTGTTGTAGGTTCTCATAAAGTGAACGGTGTTGCGGCAATTCACTCAGATCTTATGGTGACATCAACCTTTGCTGATTTTGCGCGTATCTATCCAGAACGTTTCACCAATGTGACAAACGGTATTACACCACGTCGTTGGCTTGCGGTAGCAAATCCGAAATTAGCGGCTTTATTTGATCAATATATTGGTTCTGAATGGCGTTGCGATTTAAGCCAAATTGAAAAACTTAAAGCGTTTGCAGATAAAGGTGAATTTAAGCGTGCTGTCGCAGATATCAAATACGATAACAAAGTGAAATTAGCAGAATATGTGAAGAAAACACTTAACATCGATTTAGATCCGCATGCATTATTTGACGTTCAAGTAAAACGTATTCACGAATACAAACGTCAAATGCTTAATGTGTTACACATTATTGCTCGTTATAACGAAATGTTGGCACACACAGAAAAAGATTGGCAGCCACGCGTATTTATTTTAGCGGGTAAAGCGGCTTCGGCTTACTATGCGGCAAAGCAAACCATTCGTTTAATTAACGATGTCGCGAATGTCATCAATAACGATGAGCGCTTAAAAGGTCGTTTAAAAGTTGTATTTATCCCGAACTACAGCGTGAGTCTTGCACAATTAATCATTCCAGCATCAGATATTTCTGAGCAAATCTCTCTTGCAGGAACAGAAGCATCAGGTACCAGTAACATGAAATTTGCCTTAAATGGTGCGTTAACATTGGGTACACTTGATGGTGCGAACGTTGAGATTTTAGATAACGTTGGTAAGGATCATATCTTTATCTTTGGTAATACGGTTGAACAAGTTGAAGCATTACGTCGCGAAGGTTATCGTCCGTTTGATTATTATCAAAATGACGAGCAGTTACGTGAAGTCATTGATCAAATCATTCGTGGTTATTTCTCACCAGAAGAACCGAACCGTTATCACTCTCTCATTCAAGGTTTACAATACCACGATTATTATCAATCCTTTGCTGATTTTCGCAGTTATATGGAAGCGCAAAAAGCGGTAGATAAAAAATATCAAGATCGTGATGTATGGATTGCAAGTACCATTCAAAATATGGTGAATATGGGCTTCTTCTCATCAGACCGTACGATTCTTGAATATGCGAAAAATATTTGGAAAATTGAGCCGTTAAAACTCGAGAAGTAAGTTCTTTTCCACTCATAGAAAACCCTGTCGGATTATTTCCACAGGGTTTCTTTTTATGCTAAAATCCACCGTCAAATTTATTGTTCATTCAGATTAGGAAAAAGTATGAAAGTTTTAGAAGGTGCGGTAGCTGCGCCAAATGCTAAAATCGCAGTGGTGATTGCTCGTTTTAACAGTTTTATTAATGAAAGTTTATTAGAAGGTGCGGTAGATGCATTAAAACGTATCGGCCAAGTGAAAGATGAGAATATTACAATCGTTCGAGCACCAGGTGCGTATGAACTTCCATTAGTAGCACGTCGTTTAGCTGAAAGCAAAAAATTTGATGCGATTGTAGCATTGGGTACAGTAATCCGTGGTGGTACAGCTCACTTTGAATATGTGGCTGGCGAAGCAAGCAGCGGTTTAGGTCAAGTAGCAATGCAAGCTGAAATCCCAGTAGCATTCGGTGTTTTAACCACTGAAAATATTGAACAAGCTATCGAGCGTGCAGGTACTAAAGCAGGTAACAAAGGTGCAGAAGCAGCATTAACTGCACTTGAAATGGTGAACCTTTTACAACAAATTGATGCGGCATAATTCAAATGACAGAGAAAAAAGAACCTGTAAAAAAAGTATCACCACGTCGTAGAGCGAGAGAATGTGCGGTTCAAGCATTATATTCTTGGGCGCTGTCTGGTAACGCACCAGAACAAGTGGAACTCACTTTCGTTATAGATCAAGATTTAAAAGGTGTGGATAAACCTTATTTTAGCCGCCTTTTCCGTCAAACTGTTGCGAATGTAGAAGCTGTTGATTTTTCAATGAGCCATTATTTAGATCGCGCATTGGATGAATTAGATCCTATTGAAAAAGCGATTTTACGTTTAGCGGTTTACGAACTTCAATTTGAGCCAGATGTACCGTATAAAGTGGCGATTAATGAGGCAATTGAAGTGGCGAAAGTGTTTGGTGCAGATGAAAGCCATAAGTACATTAACGGTGTATTGGATAAAGTCGCTCCTGCATTAGGTCGCAAATAATTATTCAAATGTAGGGTAGACAAATGTCTGCCCTTTGTTTTTTGGTGTGCAGATAAAATGAGTACAGGTGAATTTGATCTTATAGGACTATATTTCTCAATACAAAAAGGCAATCAACACTTTGTTGATTTCAGTATTGGGGATGATTGTGCGATCACTCATATTCCAGAAGGCTATCAGCTTGCGATCACCACCGATACAATGGTCGAGGGTACGCATTTTTTATCTTCTATTTTCCCCCAAGATTTAGCCTATAAAGCTATCGCGACAAATCTAAGTGATTTAGCTGCTATGGGCGCTAAACCTGCTTGGATTTCTCTTGCACTGACATTATCTGAAGTTGATGAAAACTGGCTAAGCCAATTTAGTCAAAGTCTGTTTGATACATTAAATCAATATGATGTGACGTTAATTGGTGGCGATACAACAAAAGGCCCACTTTCTGTCACCATTACGGCACAAGGGGTTGTACCAAAAGGAAAGGCATTATTCCGACATAATGCGAAGGTTGGCGATTTAATTTATGTATCGGGCACGTTAGGTGATAGCGCGGCGGGTTTAAATTGGATCTTACAAGGTAAAAGTGCGGTCGATTTTGATAGTGAATTTTTAGTAAAACGTCATTTTCATCCAACGCCACGCGTTGAATTAGGTCAAGCCTTAGTGGATGTAGCGCATTCATGCATTGATATTTCAGATGGTCTTGTCGCTGATTTAGGACATATTTTAACGAGAAGCCAATGTTCTGCGGAGATTGATTTATCCTTCTTACCTTTATCTACATCACTCAAAAAAACATATCGCTTAGAAAAAGCAGAAGCGTTTGCATTAAGTGGTGGGGAAGATTATGAGCTTTGCTTTACGATTCCCGCAAATAAAAAATCTGAGATTGAGAAGTTATCTCAAGCGTTGAATGTACCTTGTACCTGTATCGGAAAAATTGTTCCGCAAAATAACAATCAGATTACTTTTTTAAAAGATGGACGTGTCATCAATTATCAAGCGTCGTCTGGTTTCGATCATTTTAAGGATAAATAATGAATAGTTCACCACTTGATAGAGTTAGCTTAAAAAATCCAGTTCATTTACTTGCATTAGGTTTTGGTTCTGGATTAATTCGTCCAGCACCGGGTACATGGGGAAGTTTAGTTGGAACGATTTTAGGCTCCGCATTATTAGCTTGTGTAGGACTAAAAATCTTCTTAATTTTGACCGCACTTTGCTTTGCGCTTGGCTGTTATCTATGTCAAAAAACCGCAGATGATATGGGCGTTCATGATCACGGTTCCATTGTTTGGGATGAATTTGTTGGGGTATTTATTGTGCTAGCTGCAATTCCAACTTTATCCTTGCCTTGGATTGTTATTGCCTTTGTACTGTTCCGTTTCTTCGATATCTTAAAACCTTATCCCATCCGTTATTTTGACCAAAAACTGGAAAGTGGTTTTGGGATTATGGTGGATGATGTTTTAGCAGCAATCTATGCTGTTATCGTGATTGTGATATTACGTATTGTAGGCTTGCCATGCTAAATTTAATGATTATTCATCTTGTTGGTTTACTTTCGCCTGGTCCAGATTTTTTCTATGTCAGCCGAATTTCTGCCATGAGATCTCGTCGAGAAGCTATTAGTGGCGTGATTGGAATTACCATAGGCGTATTAATTTGGGCAACGGCTGCCGTTTTAGGACTCGCGATTATTTTTACCACGATGCCAATTATTCAAGGCATTGTGATGATGCTTGGCGGATCGTATTTAGTTTATCTCGGCATTAAAATGGCAAAAGTGAAAACCAATGCGGTTTTTGATGAAAAACAGAATGCAAATGTGCCAAATCAATCGATTTTAAAAAGCATTATGAAAGGCTTATTGGTCAATTTGTCTAATGCTAAAGTGGTGATTTATTTCAGCAGTGTGATGTCATTGGTTTTAGTAAATATTACCGAAACATCACAAATTTTGACCGCACTTGCCGTGATTACCGTCGAAACCTTTTTATATTTCTACATCATTTCAGTGCTTTTCTCGCGTTCTGTTGCAAAACAGTTTTATAGCCAATATAGTCGCTATATTGATAATGCAGCAGGGCTGATTTTTATTTTCTTCGGAATCTATTTAATTTATAGTAGCGTTCAACACGCTTTAATTTGATAAAAAAAGGACAAAATATGACATTAAAAATTGCGATCGCTGGCGCAGGCGGAAGAATGGGACGTCAATTAATTCAAGCCGTACATAATGCAGAAGGGGCAGAATTAGGTGCTGCTTTTGAGCGTAAAGGTTCTTCTTTAGTTGGCGCAGATGCGGGTGAACTAGCGGGTATTGGTGCATTAGGTATCAAAGTATCAGATGATTTAAATGCAGAAAAAGATAACTTTGATTTACTAATTGATTTCACGCGTCTGGAAGGCACGCTTGAGCATATCGCATTTTGTGTCGCTCATAACAAAAAAATGGTGATTGGTACCACGGGGTTTGATGATGCAGGCAAAGCCGCAATTCAAGCTGCATCAGAAAAAATTGCCATTGTATTTGCATCCAACTTCAGTGTGGGGGTGAATTTGGTGTTTAAATTATTAGAAAAAGCCGCCAAAGTGATGGGTGATTATTGCGATATCGAAATCATTGAGGCACATCACCGCCACAAAGTGGATGCCCCATCAGGTACCGCGCTTTCCATGGGCGAACACATTGCGAAAATTCTTGGACGTGATTTGAAAACACATGGCGTATTTTGTCGCGAAGGCATTACAGGCGAACGTAAACGTGATGAAATTGGTTTCTCTACCATTCGTGCCTCTGATGTCGTGGGTGAACATAGTGTCTGGTTTGCGGATATTGGTGAGCGCGTTGAAATTGCTCACAAAGCATCAAGCCGTATGACCTTTGCTAATGGCGCAGTGCGTGCAGGTAAATGGCTAGAAAAACAATCTCACGGATTGTTTGATATGACTGATGTGTTGGATTTGAATAATTTATAATTCTATTTCTAAATCACTTTCCACCCGACAACAACACAGTAGAATCTCATCCGGTTGAATAAAGGCAAGGGGCGCATCGGCGTAAGATACCTTACCTTTTTTGATCTTCACGCGGCAAGAACCACAATAACCTGAACGACATTGATATTCATGGTAAATTTGATGTTGTTCTAAAAAGTTAAGCAGAGAAGTTTGGTTATCGAAATTTAAGGTGATTTGGCGCTGAATAAGATAGATTTTCATGAAACAAAATAAAACAAAATTTTGCTCATTATAGAAGAAAGAGAAGTAAAACTCACGGCTCTTTTGTTGTAATATAGCGAGCTAATAGTCATCATAAGGGAAGAACATGCGAACCTTTCTAAAATTAACGTGGATTTCAACCGCACTTTTATTAACGGCTTGTAGCTCCATTTCAAAAGAGCCGGTTAAGCATATTGATATGTATGTAAAGCCTTATTACGATGCCAGAGATGGACGACTTGAACAGATTAATGTTAACAAAGATATTGATGTGTTATTGCTGAAAAATACACAAAAAGATTTTGAAAGTGCGGTCAATATTATTGAGAAAAAAGTGGATTTTGTTTCTCCGATGACAATGTTTGCACTTTCTGCTCGTGCTTATGATTTTGGCTTACGTGATGAAGCGGTAAAATGGTTTTATCGTGGGCAAAACCGTTTAATCACCGCGTTATATGTGTTGGATTTAGATAAATTAACAGTATCGAATAACACAGCATTTGGGCAATTAGTGGGACAGCATGTTAATCCGTATGCGTTCTGTGATTTGAACAAACAACACAAGGCGGCGCAAGATGCCATTGACTGGGCGAAAAATCACCCGTATCAGACTGTATTTTTACCTCAATTACCGAGCAAGCATCCAGATAGAAAACAAGCATTAAAAGAAGCTGAAGCAAAACTTGATGCGCGTTTAGTTGAGCAAGAACGCTATTTTGCTAATCCTGAAAATAAAGCAAAATGGGAAAAAGAACGCCAAGATAACTGGGTGAATGAGCGATTTTGTTGGTGATTTTAAAAAAATTTAAAAATCTTAAGGTTGCTTAAGATTTTATTAAGATTTGTTGTGTTTAATAAGCATCAACAAGGCGGCAATGAGGATAATCCTTCGCTTTGAAACATGATTAATTTATGCTTAATTCTATTTAGGAGAACATGATGAAAAAATTTGCTTTAGCAACCCTTTTAGCTTTATCTACTTCAGCTGCATTTGCTGGTTTTAATGGCAACACTGCACAAGGTGGCTTCCAAGGTGGTAACCAAGGTCAACAACTGACTGTTAAACAAGCATTATCTGCGAAAGATGACTCAATGATTAGCTTAGTTGGTAAAATCACTCAACAAGTTGATGGTGATGAATATCTTTTCACTGATGGTACTGGCCAAATCAAATTAGAAATTAAAAACCGTGTTTGGAATGGCTTAAATGTAGGCCCTCAGGATAAAATTCGCGTTTACGGTAAATTAGATAATGAAGCTTTTGATAAAGCAGAGCTTGAAGTCATTAGCGTTGAAAAAGCGCAATAACTCAATATAATTTAAAGTGGTGGGCAAAAGCCCGCCATTTTTTCGTTTTGAGAAAGATAAAAGTGCGGTCAATATTATGCGAGTTTTATTAGTAGAAGACGATCCGTTAATCGGTAATGGGTTACAAATTGGTTTGTCAAAATCTGGTTTTGTCGTGGACTGGTTTACCGATGGTCAAACTGGATTAAATGCCTTAATCGGTGCACCTTATGATGCGGTAGTGTTGGATTTGACTCTGCCTAAGTTAGATGGGTTGGATGTATTAAAACAATGGCGTTCAAATAATCAAGATGTGCCTGTATTGATCTTAACTGCACGTGATACGTTGGATGAACGCATTAAAGGCATTCAACAAGGTGCGGATGATTATCTTTGCAAACCCTTTGCCTTGGCTGAGGTGGTGGTGCGATTACAGGCATTGATTCGTCGTCGTTATGGGCAAGTTAAACCACAAATTGAGCATGGTAATGTCAAACTCGATCCTGCTCAACATAAGGCTTGGTTGAATGAGGATGAAATTACATTAACCGGGCGTGAATATAAATTGCTTGAGCTTTTCATGCTAAATAAGGAGAGGGTACTTTCACGAACAACCATTGAAGAAAAATTGTCAAATTGGGATGAAGAATTAAGTAGTGGTGCATTGGATGTGCATATTTATAATTTGCGTCAAAAACTGGGTAAACAATTTATTCGTACTGTACATGGCGTAGGCTATGCTTTAGGACAAGTTAATGAAAAATAAACGACTGAGTTTTCGTCTCTTAATCGGTTTAAGTTTGACCGCACTTTGCGTGTGGTGCATTGCCACAGCTGTTGCATGGACGATCGTCAAAAAAGAAGCTAAAGATGTGTTTAATGCACAACAAGTGCTTTTTGCTGAGCGTTTGGCAACATCTGATTTAAAAAATGTATTGTTGGACGAAAATGCGAATTTTCCACGTGGTGGATTTAAACCGCAGAAACGTCATTACGATAATGACGCTCTAGCTTTTGCTATATTTTCTAACAAAGGCGAAAGACTATTAACCGATGGCGATAATGGCGACAAATTTATTTTTCAAAATAAAACGGGTTTTAGCAAAGAACATATTTTAGATGACGACGATGAATGGCTGATTTATTGGCAACCTGTCGGTAAAGGCGAACTTGTCATTGCGGTGGGACAAGAATTAGAATACCGCGAAGAGTTGGTCAATAAAATGGTCTTCAGCCAAACAGGGATTTGGTTTGCAGGATTACCAGTATTATTATTGGTTGCGTTTATTGTGATTTATCGTGCATTAAAACCAATTAATCGATTGAGTCGAAACATACAAGCTCGCCGACCAGGTGATGTGTCGTTATTAGAAACTGATGATGTGCCAACAGAGATTCTACCGTTAGTCCAAAACTTAAATCAATTTTTCACACGTACCAGTGAGCAGTTGGAACGAGAGCGACGTTTTGTTTCCGATGCGGCTCATGAATTGCGTAGTCCATTGGCTGCATTGCGTATTCAAACAGAAGTTGCCCAATTAGCTGGTGATGATACAAAAACTCGTGAAATAGCATTAATACATTTAACTCAAGGCATCGATCGTGCTAATCAATTAATTGAACAGCTCCTTACACTTTCTCGCTTGGATAATCTTAATGAATTAGATGAGCAAGCTCTAATTGATTGGTCAGAAATTATTACTTCATTGGTTAGCGAATTATATTTTAATGCCTTGAATCATCAAATTGATTTGAGCTTTGATTATCAGCATTCGCCTCCGATTAAACAGGGGCAACCACTCTTATTGTCACAAATGTTACGCAATTTACTTGATAATGCTATTAAATATTGCCCCAAAGGAACAGAAGTTCGAGTCATTTTGCAACGAACCAAAATATTAATCGAAGATAATGGTGGAGGCGTTGAACCTGAAGAGTTAGCGAAATTAGGCCAACGTTTTTATCGACCAGCAGGACAAAATGAAAAAGGAAGTGGATTAGGACTATCGATTGTTGCAAGAATTGCAGAATTGCATCACTATCGTTTTTATTTAGAAAATATTGAATACCAAGGTAAAATCCAAGGTTTACGGGCTGTGATTGAGTTATAGTTAAGGGCGTTTTTGAACGCCCTTATTACGATTGTTAAAATATCCCACCAATTAAGTCAATATGCCCTTTTTCTACCTTAATATCTCGAGCAAATTTTTTTATAATCATTTGTTTCATATCTGTTTCATCTAAGGTGTAAACAGGTATCTCGCCGAGTAAGGTGGCGATCCCTCTGCTTAATAATGGCATCACACTTTGTAGTTGCTCCATCACATTATTAGGTTCACCTGACCAGCGCAAAATCCGTAGTTGTTTTAAATACAGAGCGCCTTCTTGTGGGTTATATTCTGGAATGGCATCAAAAGTTAGATGCAATTTTGCTACATAAGTTTTATCAGATAAGCGAATAAACATATCAGCTAAACCACTCATTTCTACACGACTATCATTATTTTGGCCGATACGTGTTATTAAATCTTTCAGAGAATAATCAACAGAAAATAAGCCTGGAATACGAAGACTATCATTAATAGTTACTGTTTTATTCAAATAATGATTCATTTCTTGTTCATTAATACTAAAAGGGGTGGCTTGAACGGTTGGCGTAAATAGACTAAAAATCAGCATGCCCAATATGATTTTAAAAGTTTTCATTATGTTTCCTTTATTGAAAAAAAGTGAAAGTTTCGTACAATACATCCCTGATTTTTCACTATACACTAAAAAAAATGGGTAATAAAGTATGGTCTTATCCTTTAAAGCTTATGTGCAAACATTGCTAAAAAAACATAATGAAGAAAGGGTTTTTCGTTTTGAATATTTGGGCAAATATTATTGGCTGAAACAACCTGAGCGTTTAAAAGGTATCTGGCTAATCTTAAAACCTTACCCTAAGAAACATTTTAAAGAAGAATGCTACATTCTACAAAAATTAAATAGTATTGGCGCACCAGTACCTAAATTATGTGACTTTAGTGATGACCATTTGGTTCTTGAAGATGTTGGTCCAACATTAAATTGTTGGTTAGATAATAATGAAATAAATTGGGCACAGAAAGAAAATATTTTGCAGACAGCGATACGAGCGTTAATTCAATTACATCAAAAAGGTATTATTCATGGGCGTCCCGCTATTCGTGATATAGCTTGGCAATCAGGAAAGGTGAGGTTTATGGATTTTGAATCTCATTCTAAAAGTTATAATAAACAGTGGCTGATCGCTCGTGATATGTTGGCATTTTTAAATAGTTTGTGCCGAGTAAAAAATTTAAATGATAAAAAACTAAGAGCACTATTTGATTATTATAAATTGCATTGTCCTTCAGATTATTGGATTGCTATGGTTAGATATGTAAAAAAAATGCGTTGGCTTTACTATGTTTTACTTCCATTTAAGCCTATTGCACGGACAGATTTATTGGCTATTTATCGCTTATTCGAACATTTAAAATAGGAAATTAATGAAAAAATTATTTTTAGTTATGTTATTAAGTCTTGTTGTGAGCGCATGTTCTGTCGGAGTGGGGGCTAAAGGTGGGAGTAACGGCGTAGGTATTGGACTTGGTACTGGTTTTGGATTCTAAATTGTACTTTTCATGAAAATGAGCAGAAATCACTTGATCTTTCCGTGTTGAAATACTATAATACACCGCATATTTCGGACGCGGGGTGGAGCAGTTTGGTAGCTCGTCGGGCTCATAACCCGAAGGCCGTCGGTTCAAATCCGGCCCCCGCAACCAATAACAAGTTCAGTAAAAAGAACCCCAAATTTGGGGTTTTTTTGTACGAGAAATTTAGAAACTGGGCTTAGGTTCATTGACGAACCTAACCCTTTTTTTATGTCTGAATTTTAAGATTAGGAGCAAAAATTGGCAACATTAGAACAAAACTTGCAAGCGATGCTTCAAGGTGCCGTAGAAGATCTAGGCTGCGAACTTTGGGGGATTGAATGCCAACGTGCAGGTCGTTTTATGACCGTACGTTTATTCATTGATAAACAAGGTGGCGTAGGCGTTGATGATTGTGCTGATGTAAGTCGTCAAGTGAGCGCAATTTTAGATGTGGAAGATCCGATTGCGGATAAATATAACCTCGAAGTGTCATCACCAGGTCTCGATCGTCCATTATTTACGCTTGAACAATTCCAACGTTATGTGGGCGAGGATATTGCTGTGCATTTACGTATTCCTGTTTTAGATCGTCGTAAATGGCAAGGTAAATTAGAAAAAATTGAAAATGACATATTGACACTTATTGTTGATGGTCAGGAACAAATTCTTATTTTTGGCAACATTCAAAAAGCCAATGTAATCGCAAAATTTTAAAGGAGAAAAAGGAAAATGAGTAAAGAGATTTTGTTAGCTGCTGAAGCAGTATCTAACGAGAAGTTATTACCACGTGAAAAAATTTTTGAAGCGTTAGAGAGTGCGATTGCGCTTTCTACAAAGAAAAAATATGACTATGAAACTGATATCCGTGTATCAATCAACACCAAAACTGGTGAGTTTGATACATTCCGTCGCTGGTTAGTTGTTGATGAAGTTAAAGTGCCAACAAAAGAAATTACGTTAGAAGCGGCACAATTTGAAGATGCGAATATTCAACTTGGCGATTATGTCGAAGATCAAATTGAGTCTATCGCATTTGACCGTATTGCAATGCAAACCGCTCGCCAAGTGATCAGCACTAAAATTCGTGAAGCTGAGCGTGCAAAAGTGGTTGAGCAATTCCGTTCTGAAGAAGGCAAAATTGTTACAGGTACGGTGAAAAAAGTAAATCGTGAAAGCATTATTTTAGATTTAGGCAATAAAGCTGAAGCCGTAATTATGCGTGAAGATATGCTTCCACGTGAAAATTTCCGTCCAGGCGATCGTGTTCGTGGTGTGCTTTATAAAGTGAATCCAGAAAGCAAAACGGCACAATTATTTGTGACTCGCGCAAAACCTGAAATGTTAATCGAGTTATTCCGTATTGAAGTACCAGAAATTGGCGAAGAAATGCTTGAAATTCGTGGTGCTGCACGTGATCCAGGTTCTCGTGCGAAAATTGCGGTGAAATCCAATGATAAACGTATTGACCCTGTTGGTGCATGTGTGGGTATGCGGGGTGCCCGCGTTCAAGCGATTACCAATGAGTTAGGTGGTGAACGTGTGGATATCGTACTTTGGGATGATAATCCGGCACAATACGTAATTAATGCGATGGCGCCGGCTGATGTGACTTCAATTATCGTGGATGAAGATAATCACTCAATGGATATTGCCGTTAATGCAGATAACTTAGCACAAGCAATCGGCCGTAACGGTCAAAATGTTCGTTTAGCCACCCAATTAACAGGATGGACATTAAATGTGATGACTACTGAACAGCTAAATGAAAGACATCAAGCTGAAGATACTAAAGTATTAAACTTATTTATGGATAAATTAGGGCTTGATGAAGAGTTTGCTCAAATCTTAGTGGATGAAGGTTTCATTTCATTAGAAGAAGTGGCTTATGTCCCCGTGAGTGAACTGACTGCAATTGATGGTTTAGAAGATGAAGACTTGATTGAAGAATTACAAGGTCGAGCAAAAGAGGCGATTACCGCTGAAGCTGTCGCTGAAGAAGAAGCGTTGAAAAAAGCGAATATTGAAGATCGTTTATTAAATCTTGAAGGTATGAATCGTCACATTGCCTTTAAATTAGCTGAAAAACAAATTACTACACTTGAAGAACTTGCAGAGCAGGGAGTAGATGATTTAGCTGATATCGAAGAATTAACCGCAGAGCAAGCCGCTGATTTTATTATGGCTGCTCGAAATATTTGCTGGTTCAGCGAAGAGTAAGGAGTTTATAATTATGACTGAAGATGTAAAAAATATAGATGCAAATGCACCCAAAAAACTAAGTATTCAACGCAGAACGAAGACAACTGTAAGTGGTACGACCGCAGGTGGTAAAGCAAAGGCCGTACAAGTTGAAGTTCGTAAAAAACGGACGGTACCAACTAATGCTGCACAGAAAGCAGCAGAAGCTGCAAAATTAAAAGCACAGCAAGAGGCGGAGGCAGCAGAAAAGAAAGCGGCAGAAGAAAAAGCGCGTTTAGCCGCTGAAAAAGCTGCAGCTGAAAAAACAAAAGCTGAACAAGTCAAATCTGAAGCAGAAAAATCAGTGAAACCAGCACAAAGTGTGGTGGAAAATAAACCTAAATCGACTGATCCTGAAAAAGAAAAGCTAAAAGCAGAAGAAGCCGAACTTCGTCGTAAAGCGGACGAATTGGCTCGTCAGAAAGCTGAGGAACAAGCGCGTAAAGCTGCTGAAGAAGCAAGACGTTACGCTGAAGCTGATAACTCGGCAACGGAGTCTTCATCTGAAGATTATGCGGATTACAACTTAAGTTCTCGTTATGCACTAGAAGCAGAAAATGAAGAAGAACGTCGTAACGAAAATCGAGGTCGTGGCAAAAATAAAGTGGCCAAAGCGAAAAAAGAACGTGATGACGTGAAAGGCAGCAAAAATGAGCGCGAATCCAACCGTAAAAATCAAAAAGACGGAAAATTCGGTAAAGGTAAACATGGTAAGAAAGGTGCAGCATTACAACAAGCCTTCACAAAACCTGTTCAGGTTGTAAAACAGGATGTTGTTATTGGTGAAACCATTACTGTTGCAGAATTAGCAAATAAAATGGCAACCAAAGCGACTGAAATCATCAAAGCAATGATGAAGATGGGCGAAATGGTAACCATTAACCAAGTGCTTGACCAAGAAACAGCGCAATTAGTGGCTGAAGAATTAGGTCACAAAGTGATTCTTCGCAATGAAAATGAACTTGAAGAAGAAGTATTAGGCGACCGTGATGTTAACGCAGAAAAAGTGACTCGAGCACCAGTTGTAACGATTATGGGTCACGTTGACCATGGTAAAACCTCATTACTTGATTACATTCGTAAAGCGAAAGTTGCAGCAGGCGAGGCGGGTGGTATTACTCAGCACATCGGTGCATACCACGTAGAAATGGATGACGGAAAAATGATCACCTTCTTAGATACGCCGGGACACGCTGCATTTACCTCAATGCGTGCACGTGGTGCGAAAGCAACGGATATCGTCGTTCTTGTGGTGGCGGCAGATGATGGTGTGATGCCTCAAACTATTGAAGCGATTCAACACGCGAAAGCAGCGGGTGCGCCTTTAGTGGTTGCGGTGAATAAAATTGATAAACCAGAAGCCAACCCAGATCGCGTAGAACAAGAATTACTTCAACACGAAGTGATTTCTGAGAAATTCGGTGGTGATGTACAATTCGTGCCTGTTTCTGCGAAGAAAGGGACAGGTGTTGATGACTTATTAGATGCCATCTTGCTTCAATCAGAAGTACTTGAATTAACGGCTGTAAAAGACGGTATGGCAAGTGGTGTGGTGATTGAATCTTACCTTGATAAAGGTCGTGGTCCGGTTGCGACGATTCTTGTTCAATCAGGTACTTTACGTAAAGGTGATATCGTACTTTGTGGTTTTGAATACGGTCGTGTTCGTGCAATGCGCGATGAAAATGGTCAAGAAATCGATGAAGCCGGTCCATCTATTCCTGTTGAGGTGTTAGGTCTTTCTGGCGTACCTGCAGCGGGTGATGAAGCAACCGTAGTGCGTGATGAGAAAAAAGCACGTGAAGTAGCATTACACCGTCAAGGTAAGTTCCGTGAAGTGAAACTTGCTCGTCAGCAAAAAGCGAAACTTGAAAATATGTTTAGCAATATGACGGAAGGTGATGTGGCTGAACTGAATATTATTGTGAAAGCAGACGTGCAGGGTTCTGTGGAAGCGATTATTCAATCATTACAAGATCTTTCTACTGATGAAGTGAAAGTGAAAGTAGTGGGTTCTGGTGTAGGTGGTATTTCTGAAACTGATGCAACCTTAGCGGCGGCTTCTAATGCGATTATGGTTGGCTTTAACGTACGTGCGGATGCTTCTGCTCGTCGTATTATCGAAGCAGAAAATATTGATCTTCGTTATTACTCTATCATTTATGAACTATTAAATGATGTGAAAGCCGCGATGAGTGGTATGCTACAACCTGAATTCAAACAAGAAATCATCGGCTTGGCTGAAGTGCGTGAGGTGTTTAAACATCCTAAATTCGGCGCCATCGCGGGTTGTATGGTGACTGAAGGTGTAGTAAAACGTAATAATCCAATCCGCGTATTACGTGACAACGTGGTAATCTTTGAAGGTGAATTGGAATCTCTCCGTCGCTTTAAAGATGACGTTTCTGAAGTCCGTAATGGTATGGAATGTGGTATCGGCGTTAAAAACTACAATGACGTAAAAGTTGGCGACCAAATTGAGGTGTTTGAAGTGGTTGAGATTAAACGTTCAATCTAACTTTTAACAACATAAAGGGCGGTTAAAAATCATGGTGTTTTTAATCGCCCTTTTGTTATTAAATAAACCGCATCAAAATTATAAACCAGTTAAATCCTCAGCAATTTCTTCAGCTTGTTTAATCACATAAGTTACCGCTTCTTCCTGTTTATCAGGTGGATATTTGTAGCGTTGTAGGGCGCGTTTAACGAGAATGCGCATTTTGGCGCGAACGCCTTCTTTGTATTGCCAGTCGATGGTAACTGAGCGTCTTAAAGTATCGGTAATTTCTTTGGCTAGTTTGGAAAGCACTTCATCGCCCATCAGTTCACGGGCGCTTTGGTTTTGGGCGAGGGCTTCGTAGAAGGCGAGTTCTTCTTTTTTCAGCCCCAGCTTTTCACCTAAAGCTAAGCGTTCTTGGAAGTCTTGGCTCATTTTGAAGAGCTCATCCAAAATTTCTACCACGCTTAAATTGTGGTTGTGGTATTGATTTAGGGCTTCTTTCAAACGTTGCTCGAAGTCTTTTTGCAAGGTGAGGTTCGCGCCTGATTTGGCTTTGATTTCGCTTGCCAAATAACGCTCCATCGCGCTAACCCATAAATTTTTAGTTGGGCTATTTTTAACTGTTTGTAAAAATTCCTCGGAAAGCAAACTGATTTGTGGTTGTGGTTTTTCTAGGAGATCAAATAAATCAATCACGCCTTCAGAATACACAGTTTGATTAACCAGTTTTTTTAATAAAATCTGTCTTTCATTTGTGCCTGTGCCTTTTTGTTCACGTTTAGTTAAAATTGCCCGTACGGCATCATAAAAGGCGATTTCTTGGTTATATGGCTCAACTTCAGCCAATGCGCCGCACAGCATATAGCCTTTTTTCACCAAACCCGCCGCTTTCAAAAAGGCTTTTTTGCGTGGCTCGGTTTCTTTTTTATCAAACCAATGTTGCTCGTGCGCTTTGCCATCAAACGGTAATTGATCGAGGCTTAAAATATGGTTGGCGGCAAACCGAATAGCCATCAAAAGATCATGTGGATTATCTTTTTTTAGGGCCGTCTGAACATCAAAGGTTTTCCCTTCAACCGGCGTTGCAAACAGGCTGCGGACGAACTCTAAATGCTCTTTCATTTTAAAGAACACATCAATCACGCTATCCGTCAGCTTGCCCTTGCCTTGCGAATTGGTGTATTGATGGGTTGCTTCTTTGAGTTTTTCGGCAATGCCAACATAATCCACAATCAAACCGCCATTTTCTCGACTTTTATTGCGGAATACACGGTTAACCCGCGCAATCGCCTGCATCAGGTTGTGCCCTTGCATCGGCTTGTCGATATACATCGTATTACAGCAAGGCGCATCAAATCCCGTCAGCCACATATCGCGCACAATCACAACCTTCAGCGGATCGTTCGGGTCTTTAAAGCGGCGTTCCAGCGTTTGTTTTTCCTGTTTACTGTAAACGTGTTTCTGCATTTCCGGCGCATCGGAAGCAGAACCTGTCATCACAATTTTAATCGCGCCTTCGTTGATATTGTCTGAATGCCATTCAGGGCGCAGTTTGATGATTTCATTGTATAAGTCCACGCAAATCTGACGGCTGGAAACCACCATTATCGCTTTGCTGTCCACCACTTCATTGCGTTTGGCAAAATGCTGCACAAAATCTGCGGCTAAATCGGCCAGACGGGCTTGCGAACCCAGCAATTTTTCCTGTAAACGCAGGGCAGGGGATTGCTCCTCTTCCAGCAAATCATCAATTTCTTTGAATAGCTCATCGTGTTCTTTTTCGTTTAAGCGGATTTGGCGCGCTTCATACACAATCGGCACGGTTGCGCCATCTTCCACCGCGTCTTGCAAGTCATAAATCGACACATAACGCCCGAACACATCTTGCGTGTCCTTATCTTCTAGGCTAATCGGCGTACCGGTAAAACCGATAAACGAAGCATTAGGCAACGCATCGCGCAAATGGCGGGCGTAGCCTGCTTGAAACTTGCCGTTATGCAATTTTTGCGTAAAACCATATTGGCTGCGGTGTGCCTCATCGCTGATTACAATAATATTGCTGCGCTCATTTAACACAGGGAAGCGGCTTTCTTCCTCATTTAGGGCGAATTTCTGAATCGTCGTAAAAAACACGCCGCCGACTTCATTTTGCGCGAGCAGCTGGCGCAGTTGGTCGCGGTCTTCCACTTGTTGCGGCGTTTGTTTGATTAAATCTTTGCCTGAAGAAAAGGTTTGGAAGAGCTGGCCGTCCAAATCGTTGCGGTCGGTCACCACCACAATCGTCGGATTTTTCAATTCAGGCTGCGCAAGCAGTTTGCCGGCATAAAACAACATGGAAATCGACTTACCTGAACCCTGTGTATGCCACATCACGCCAATGCGGCGGTCGCCTTTTTCCGAAGTCGCAAAAAGCGTGGAATCTACCGCTTCATTTACGCCGTAATATTGATGGTACGCCGCGATTTTTTTAATGGTTTTTCCGCTGGAATCCCGCTCAAATAAGACGAAATAGCGGATATAGTCCAATAAATCTTCAGGATTCATCAAGCCACTGAGCAGGCTTTGCAATTCATCATCAAAATATAAGCGCGCGCTTTTATTTTTTTCATCGACCACTTTCCACGGCGTAAAGCGTTGGAAATCTGCCGAAAGCGAGCCTAAACGTGCAGCAATGCCGTCTGAAATAATCAAGGCTTGGTTGTAAACAAACAGCTCGGCAATTTCATCTTTATAGGTTTCAAACTGATTAAACGCCTGCAACAAATCCGCCGATTCACGCAGCGGATTTTTCAGCTCAAATACCACCAAGGGCAGACCATTCACAAAACCGATAATATCGGGAATCCGTTTGCCCCCTTTACGGCTGCGGATTTCCAGCTGATTGACGGCAACAAAGCGGTTGTTCTTCACATGCTCAAAATCCACCAAGCGCGCCATCTCGATTTTTTGTTCGCCGTTTAACGTATATTCCACCCGCACGCCATCACGCAACAGTTTATAAAATGCCTGATTGCGCACCACCAAGTCGCCAATATCGCTTTTCGTCGCCGATTTGAGCACAGAATCAACCGCACTTTCAGGCAGCTGCGGATTAAGCTTGCGCACCGCCGCACGCAATTGCTCAACAAAGACTACGCCACTCAAATCGCCACGGGCAAACTCGCCCTCATGAACAGGCAGGTCTTTACCATAGCGATATTCCCAACCGAGAGATTGCAGGCGTTGAAGAGTGAGTTGTTCGATGTCGTTTTCGTTGAGCATAGTGGTTTCCTTAGTGTGTGGTTTAAATCTCCCCTAACCCCTCTTTACGAAAGAGGGGAATGGTTTTGAGCGTAGTGTTAGTTTAGGTGTTTTTCATTAGTAAATTTTTCTGTAAATCCGCCCGCTTGGAGTCAACAAACCTCTGAATAAATCCCCCTCTTTAGCAAAGAGGGGATAGGGGAGATTTGGCAGAAGTGAAATAAAGCTCATCATTTGCAAAATGCTCTGAAAAAATGATCGCTTGCCTTTCTCCCTCGGGTAATAAATTATTCTAGGTTAAGTATAGTCTAACCCCAATGGGATTGCAGTTAGCATAAAGTTCCCTAACAGGGAATAACTATGCGTAACCATGGGTATTTATACCCAGGGATTTTCAGTAAGTTTCATCGTCTGGACACCAGCCTGTCTCAATAGCTGTTTTTATATCTGAAATAGTGTAGATTTTTCCATTTTCTCTATCTTTAAAAAGGCTATAAAGAATATCCACTCCGACAGTATTTTCAGATAAGTTTGGATAATTTTTTCCTTCAATATACTGTTGCAAAAAATTAAGATATTTAATTGCTGAATCACATATGTAGATAGCGTATTTAAATGGAAGTTTTGCTTCTTTATAAAATATATTTAGATTAACCCCCTCTGAATGTGCGATAGTTTTGTCTCTAATTATTTTCAGTTTTTTTCTTAAGATTTTAATTTTTTTATCGAAATCTTCAAAAGAAGGAATTGTATAGTTAGTACTTAGTGAATTAATGCATTCTCGTAAACTTTTAAAGTTAATTCCATCATATCCATCAAATAACCTTCCTAAGGTTAAAAGTCCAGTTTCCAAATATGCTTTTCTTATATAAGCCATTGGGTAATAGTATTTGTTAAATATTTCTCCGTTATCATCATTTCCTTGAAGCATTATTTTTTCCCATTCGATAAGATAGTAATGTCCAATTTTTATTGTTTCATAGATTGCATTGGATAATGCAATGATTCTTTCTTTTTGTTCATTTGGTAATGTATTTTTGTTCATGTTAAAACTTTCCACTCAACAATCTAGGCAATAATAAATCTCTTGTGTTTTGAAGATTGAAATTTTCCAGCCTATTAAAAATAATTTTTTCTAAAATATTTTCTAATGATTTATTTGCTAATAATTCGTCATTTGGTACTATGCATTTTGCAGCAGATAAATGCTCACGTTTAATATGCCCCATTGTTACAGCTTTGTCGTAAGCAATACGCTGAAATTCGGTTAAATGATGTTTGGTATAAAAATGATAGAACCATTTAGGATATTCTTTGGATGTGACTTTGAATAGATGTTGGTTTAGTGCAGCTTTTCCTCCACACCAAATATCCACTAATAAACTTCCTGACCAAGAAAAAATTACATCGCCATTATCAATAATACATTCAGGCTTAATACTTGCTTTAGCTTTTTCTTCATCGTCGGCATAGCCTTGTCTTAATTGAGCAATTTTCACAACAGGTAAAAATGGTTCGTCATCTTCAGGGCGGAATTTTTGCAATGCTAAACCATTCTGATAATTTGCAATTTCATCTAAGGCTTTAACCTCCCATCCCTTCGGCACCTCGACCCCATCAATCTCCACCATCTCACACGGAAACGCTTTGGCGGTTTCGGCTAGTTCGGCGTAGTGGTCAGGCTGTGTTTGTGAAAGTGCGGTCAGTTCTTCGGGTGTTTTTCCGCTGATTGCCTGCATGGCTGCCAGCTCTGCTTGTTCAAGGCTAAGGCCGTCTGAAAGCGCTTGGACTTTGGCACGCATGGGATCGAAATCGACAAACCAGCTTTTAAACAGGGCTTGGGCGATTTGTTCCAAGGTTTGGTTGATTTGAGTGTTGAGTTCTATTTTTTGATCTAAAGCAAATAGAATGTTAGCTATTTCTCTTTGTTTTTCTATGCTAGGTATTTTTAAAATAGATTTTTTTATAGTATCTGTACTAAGATTAACTTGCACACCGCTATTTGCATTAGCTCTTAGATAGTCAATTTGTTTTGATGAGTTTAAATAATAATAAAGATAAATTGGGTCTAGTATATCATTTCTAACAACTCTAATTCTTCCAACTCTTTGATTTAATATAAATCTATTATTGTGAGATATTCTTGCACAACAGCCAAGTAATGCCATTGAGTTTTTCATATCAGTCATGACAATAGTAATATCATTTAGTTTTAAAATAAATTTATCTAAATTTTTAGGATAATTTTGGGGCACAAATACAGGTGTTGTGTCTTCTTTAAATCCACCTCCACGATTTATATATCCCATTCTAAATACTTCATTTGTATTTTCTGAAGAATCTACATAATCAGAATTTTTGAATGCAAAACCATTCTGAAAATCACATAATTCTTCTAATGTATACTCTTTCCAATCACTCATACCCCAATCCCCCTAAATTCTTCTTAATCTCCGCTTCTAATTCCGCACTTTTCGCAAATTGTTCCTTCAAAAGCGCGGTCAGATTTTGCATTTTTTCTGCAAATGGTACGCCGTCGTCTTCTTGTTCTGCGGTGCCGACATAGCGTCCCGGTGTGAGGACGAAGTCGTTGTTTTTAATTTCTTCTAACGTAGCGGATTTGCAGAAAGCGGCTTGGTCTTCATAGCCGTCTGATTGTTGCCAAGCGTGGAGGGTATTGGTGATTTTGGCGATGTCGTCAGTGGTGAAATCACGCAATACGCGGTCTTTCATATAGCCGATTTGGCGGGCGTCGATAAACAATACTTCGCCTTTGCGCTTTTTGTTGCGGTTTAAGAACCAAATACAGGCGGGGATTTGGGTGTTGGTGAAGAGCTGGCCGGGCAGGGCGACCATACATTCGACCAAGTCGGCATTGATGATGGCTTTGCGGATTTCGCCTTCGTTGTTGGTTTGGCTGCTCATGGAGCCGTTGGCCAGCAACAATGCCATTTTGCCGTTGGGCGAGAGGTGGTAAATCATGTGTTGCAGCCAAGCAAAGTTGGCGTTGCCTTTGGGCGGCGTGCCGTATGCCCAACGTGGGTCATCGGCAAGGGATTCGCTCCACCAATCGCTGATATTGAATGGTGGGTTTGCCATAATAAAATCCATCTTTTTATCGATGTGTTGCGGCTGCGTGAAGCTGTCGGCGTTGTGTTTGCCGAAGTCGTAATCAATGCCGCGGATGGCCATGTTCATGGCGGCGAGTTTCCAGGTGGTTGGGTTGAATTCTTGCCCATAGATGGAAACGTTGTTGATGTTGCCTTGATGGACGGTAATAAAGCGTTCGGTTTGCACGAAAAAGCCGCCACTGCCCATGGCCGGGTCATAGACGCGACCGGAGTATGGCTCGAGCATTTCGACAATCAGGGAAACGATGGATTTTGGCGTGAAATATTGTCCGCCACGTTTGCCTTCGGCTTGGGCAAAGCGACCAAGGAAGTATTCGTAAACGTGACCGAGAATGTCTTTTGCGCCTAAATGTACGGGTTCGCCGTTGTAAGTCGGACGGGTAAAGTTGGTATCGGAGAAGAGGATAATCAGCCCGCGCAGAGTATCTTCGTTTACGGCATAGCCGCTGATGCGTTGGAGTACGCCTTTGAGTTTTCCGTTGTCTTTTTCAATGGCATCGAAGGCATCGTCAATGAGTTTTGCTACGCCAGAAAATTTTCCACCCCAAGGCAGCTGTGCGCCGATGTTTAAGATGGAAACGGCTTTAATCTCGTCCCAACGGGCTTGCTGCGGCACCCAGAATACATTGTCGGCAGTGTAGTAGTCGCGGTTTTCCAGTTCGACGGTTAAGGCTTCTTGATATTCTTCGTCTGTATCGTAGAAAGTGCGGTCAAGATAGAGTGGATTTTCGGGATCGCTAAGCTCTGCCTGAATTTTTTCTTGCTGATGGGTGAAGCTGTCGGAGATGTATTTAAGGAAAATTAAGCCGAGTACGATGTGTTTGTAATTGGCGGCATCAAGCTGCTGGCGCAGTTTATCGGCAGATGACCAAAGTTTTTCGTCTAATTCATTTAAAAATGCTTGTTGTAATGTGTGATTTTCATCGACAATCTTGGTCGTCTCGTCTCGTCTCGTCTCGTCTCGTCTCGTCTCGTCTCGTCTCGTCTCGTCTCGTCTCGTCTCGTCTCGCTTGCATAAATTATGCCCTCTGTAAAGTGATTTTTATCGGAAGTTTGAATATTCAAACAAATTATCAGGCGTCATTTTATCGAAAACAGTATCGGGTTAAAAGGGATTTTTGCGTGCTAAATCCAATGATTTCCAGTAGAATGAGGGCTTTTATAAATAAGGAATGACTATGACAAGAGAATTTAAACGCAGCGATCGTGTTGCACAAGAATTACAAAAAGAAATCGCCATCATTTTGCAACGTGAAGTGAAAGATCCCCGTATTGGCATGGTAACCGTGTCAGATGTGGAAGTATCAAGCGACTTAGCTTATGCAAAAGTGTTTGTCACATTTTTATTCGATCACGATGAAACGGCAATTGAGCAAGGCATGAAAGGGTTAGAAAAAGCGGCACCTTATATCCGTTCATTAGTGGGTAAAGCGATGCGTTTACGCATTGTGCCGGAAATTCGTTTCTTCTACGATCAATCCTTAGTTGAAGGGATGCGTATGTCTAATTTAGTAACAAACGTGGTGCGTGAAGACGAGAAAAAACACGTTGAGGAAAATGACTAATGTCGAGACCTCGTAAGCGTGGACGTGATATTGATGGTGTATTTTTATTAGATAAGCCACAAGGCATGTCATCTAATGACATTATGCAAAAAGTTAAACGCTTATTCCAAGCGAATAAAGCAGGGCATACTGGTGCGCTCGATCCATTAGCAACCGGTATGCTACCTATTTGCTTAGGCGAAGCGACAAAGTTTACCCAATTCTTATTAGATGCAGATAAACGCTATGTGGTCACAGCAAAACTAGGTGAACGTACGGATACCTCTGATGCTGAAGGACAAGTGGTAGAAACGCGCCCTGTCAATGTGGAAACATCACAAATTTTGACCGCACTTGAACAATTTCGTGGTGATATTTTACAAGTACCGACTATGTTTTCTGCATTAAAGCACAATGGGAAACCGTTGTATGAGTATGCTCGCGCAGGCATTACCGTAGAACGTGAAGCCCGTCCTATCAGGATTTTTGAGCTAAATTTTATCGAGTATCAAGCACCTTTTCTAACTTTAGAAGTGCATTGTTCGAAAGGAACTTATATCCGTACATTAGTGGATGATTTAGGTGAAGTGTTAGGTTGTGGCGCTCATGTGACAGTGTTACGTCGAACTGCGGTTGCAGATTATCCAACAGAAAAGATGATGACATGGGATGCTTTGCAGGCGCTTGCAGAGCAAGGAGATCTTGCACCACTTGATCAACATCTTTTACCGACAGATACAGCGGTCAGTAAATTACCCGCATTACAGCTAAATGCCGAGCAAAGTAAAGGTATCGGCTTTGGACAACGCGTTAAATTTGCTAATGAAGCAAAATTACATGGTCAAGTGCGGTTATTTTCTGACGAGAATATCTTTTTAGGTGTAGCACTTGTCGATGATAACAATGTGATTCGTCCACAACGCTTGATTACGCAATCTCTCTAACTATTTGTCTTTCTTTTTTAATTCCAGTAATCTCACCTGTAACCTTTTAATTGCAATCATGTAAATAAGATATTACAGGTGAATTATGGATGCCCTTAACCATTTACGTCAGGAAATTGATGCGCTCGATCGTGAACTGATTCAACTTTTTGCTAAACGTCTCGAATTAGTAAGCCAAGTAGGCGAAGTAAAGCACGAAAAAGGTTTACCGATTTATTCACCAGATCGTGAATTAGCCATGTTACAAGCACGCCGAGAAGAAGCGGCTAAAGCAGGAATCTCTCCACAGCTTATTGAAGATGTGCTACGTCGCTTTATGCGTGAATCTTATTCCAATGAAAATCAATTTGGTTTTAAAACCCTGAATCCAGCCATTAACAAAATTGTTATCGTCGGTGGTTACGGAAAAATGGGGCAGTTATTTGCCCGTTATTTGCGTGCTTCCGGTTATCCTATTTCTATTTTAGACCGAGATGATTGGGATGTAGCAGAACGCATTTTAACGAATGCAGATGTTGTTATTGTCTCAGTGCCGATTGATCACACGTTAGAAACAATAGAACGTTTAAAACCCTATTTAAAGGAAAATATGCTACTGGCGGATCTTACCTCCGTGAAACGTATTCCATTAGCTAAAATGTTAGACGTGCATAAAGGGGCGGTAGTTGGATTACATCCAATGTTTGGCCCTGATATTGCGAGCATGGCAAAACAAGTGGTTGTGCGTTGTGATGGGCGTTTTAGTGAGCGTTATGAATGGTTGTTAGAGCAAATTCAAATCTGGGGTGCAAAAATTTATCAAATTGATGCAGCGGAGCATGATCACAATATGACGTACATTCAAGCATTACGCCACTTTTCCACCTTCGCGAATGGTCTGCATCTTTCCAAACAACCAGTCAATTTAAGTAATTTATTGGCATTATCTTCCCCGATTTATCGTTTGGAATTAGCTATGATTGGTCGTCTATTTGCCCAGGATTCGGCACTTTATGCCGATATTATTATGGATAAGCCAGAAAATTTAGACGTGATTGAAAGCTTGAAGCAAACGTATGAAGAAGCGTTACAATTTTTTGAAAAAAGCGATCGCCAAGGGTTTATTGATGCTTTCCATCAGGTGAGGGAATGGTTTGGGGAGTATTCAGATCAATTCTTGCAGGAAAGTCGTCAGTTATTACAACAAGCTCATGATCTACGACATGTATAAAATAAAAGTGCGGTTGATTTTTCACCGCACTTTGTTTTGTGATTTATTGTCTTGCCAGGCGTAAATTTTGCGGAATTTCCTCAAAGTTAGAACGGAATGGATTAATATCCAATCCACCACGACGCGTATAACGCGCATAGACGGTGAGTTTTTCTGGTTTAGCGTAATGCATCAAGTCACAGAAAATACGCTCGACACATTGCTCGTGAAACTCATTATGTTGACGGAAAGACACAATGTAGCGGAGAAGTTTTTCGCGATCGATTTGTTTACCTACATAATGAATTTGCACGGTTCCCCAATCGGGCTGACTGGTGATCAGACAGTTAGATTTCAATAAATGGCTTACTAAGATTTCTTCCGCCACATTATCGGACGTACAATTTTGCAAAATGTTTGCATTAAATTCGTAGCTGTGGATTTCGATATCCTGATCATCAATGCAATCGCCCGTTAAAGTATCAATACTTTGTCCTTGATAGTGGGATAATGGATGTAAATGTACTTTGACCTCGCCTTGGGCACAAGCACTGAGATCTTCTCGCATCGTGCGCTCTACGCTAGCAAAATCAGCAAATTGACTTTGGTTAAAGCTGTTTAAATAGAGTTTAAAGCTTTTTGATTCAATTAAATTTTCACTGCGATAATCAATTTCCACATCAGCAATGGCCACTTGCGGCAAACCTTTTGGATTTAACCAAGAAATTTCATAGGCCGTCCAAATATCGGCTCCATGGGTAAATGGCTGTTGTTCGGTAATGCCTAAGCCATCACGATTGAGTTTACGAGGCACGGGTTGTAACAAAGTGCGGTCATAATTCGCAGTATATTCTGTTGCTTGACCGAGTTTTAAAGATTGAAGACTTTTATCTTGATAGTTCATTTGTTTTCCTAAATGACGAAAGCGTTATAAAAAGTTCCACGACACATTCGAGACTAATCGACATTGGTCGCATTTAAAGTAAATCACATCAAATAGCGGCGCGTTTAATGCCCAATCTCCACCACATTGCGGGCAACAGCGTTGCTGTTCCGATTTTAAAGAATGGCCTCCGACACGGTATAAATAATAATAGGTCGGTATGCCGCTTTCTTTTTCGATTTCAGTAGCAAGGTAGCGTCCATGTTTGCTGAGCGTGCTATTAACCTCGGCGATTTCGTTTAACGATTCTTTTTCTAAAACCGAACCATTCATTTGCAGCTGATCGCAAGCCTGCCAATTTTCCTGCCATTTAATCAAATCTTGGCTTAAATGAGGTTGATTTTTTAGCTGTTTATAGAGCGGAATTGGAGAAAAATCATCTCCACTATGCAAGGGGGAGCTAGATTGCAAATGTGTAGTATAGAGAATCTGCCATGCTGGTTGGCTACATTCTGCGGTGCTGTCTGCATTTAAATCATCGGCAATAATTTGGAAACCTTGAAAATGTAGACCGCACTTTTCAGCATTTTCCATCGCCAGATTCACAGTTTGGTTATTATTCTCGGGTAAAAGGCTATCTTGCTCAGGGCAAATGACGCGCATCGCAAAACCTTGTTCTCCCTCTTCTTCTGTTAAATAAAGCGGGATTTCACGGCCGATAATTTGTCCGTTATAACGCCATTGGTCGATGACTGCATTGAGCAAACGGCTTTGTTGGCCGATATCATTTTCTAAGGCGCCTAATTTAAAAAAGGGTTCGATCAGATACATAATTACAGATTGTGCAATATTTCTTCGATTTGTTTTAAACCATTCAAGCGAGTTTCACTTAAGCGAGAGGCAATACCGAACTCATCAAAAAATTGACGAATATTAAATTGTTGTAGTTGATTATTGGTTTGTCCATTGATGTTTTGTAACAACAACCATAACAAACCATTCATAATGCGCGCTTCGCTGTAAGCTTGAAATTGAAACGTGCCGTCATTTTGTGGAATGGTCTTAAACCAAAGCCCTGCTTCGCAGCCTTGAATCGATTGCATTTGAGCTAATTCATCTGGAGAGGGTTGAGGAAGATGCTTACCGGCTTGAATAATGAAACGGTAACGATCTTCCCAATTTTTTGCCTGTTTAATGTTTTCTAGCATGCTAATAACTCTAAGGATTTATCTAATGCCGCAAAAAAAGCATCCACATCTTGCGGGCTATTGTAAGGCGCAAAAGAAAGTCTTAATGTAGTACGCTCACCAAGACGGGCTAAGTAAGGTTGGGCGCAATGTTCGCCAACTCGCAACGCAATTTTTTGTTCGCTCAGGAGCGTAGCAAGATCGGATGCCGCAATCCCATCAAAAACAAAACAAACTACTGAACTCGGTTGTGGTGAATTGAATAAACGACAATTTGGATAGTTTTTCAACCGCACTTTACTTTGCTCGGCAAGCTCAATAGCATGCGCCTCGGCAGCCTGAAAATCCCATTTTTTGAGCCAATCTAGCACTGTACCAAAGCCAATCACGCCCGCAATATTTGGTGTACCGGCTTCTAATCGATAAGGTAAATCGGCAAAGGTAATACATTCATGGGATACGCGGTCAATCATTTTTCCACCGTAAAAAAGTGGTTGTAGCAGGGAAAGCGAGCTTAATTTTCCGCTTAATACACCAATGCCGTTTGGTCCATAAATTTTGTGTGCAGAAAAGGCAATAAAATCCGCATCTAATGCCTGTAAATCAATCTGTATATGGCTAATAGCCTGAGCGGCATCTACTAAAACGAGCGCATTGCTATGTTGGCGGATTAGTTGAATTAAATGCTGGATATGTTGTTCCGTTCCCGTTACGTTGGAGACAAAATTGAGTGCTACTAACTTAGTTTTTTCATTCAATGCTGCAATCAAGGCATTTTCATCAATTAACCAATTATCCGAAATGTGCAGCACTTCAATTTTCGCTCCGCATTTTTTCGCTGTTTCATGCCAAGTAACATAATTAGCATGATGGTCTGCTTGGCTAATTAAGATTTCATCTCCCGCATGTAAAGAGGGGAGTAAACCGTTGGCAACCAAATTAATGCTATGAGTTGTTCCAGACGTCCAAATTACCGCTTTTTCATTTTCTGCATTAATTAAGGTTTTAACTAGGTGACGAGCATTTTCATATTGTGCTGTCTGTGCCGCTTCGTACTGACTACGATGTACGGAGCCTGCCGATTGATAAAATGTAGTCGTTGCATCAATGAGTGCTTGAGGTTTTAATGCCGTCGCTGCATTATCCAAATAAATCACGGCATTTGGCGATTTAAAATAAGGGAATTCATTTTTAAATGATTGATAATCAAAAGCCATGGTTATCTCCGTGTTTGAGTGTTTTTTTCTGTTTACGCCATTCATAAGGGGCAATAGGGGTGGGATCTCGCCATAAGCCGATTTTTTGTTGTTGGGCAAAATCTTGTGCCTGAAAGTAGATTGGATTTTTAGCATATTGCGGATAAACCCACGCCATACCATTTTTCACCATTTCTAAGTTAATGTTTTGTTCTTGTAGATAAACCGTTGCCAAAATACGTTGGTAGCGATCATAACCAGAAACTGACAACGTCACATTTTGTTTGAAAACAAGCTGTGAAAGATATTGTTTGGCTTTCTTACCAAATGCCTGACCTTTCTCAGGGGCATCAATTTCTTGTAATCGTACTTTGAATTGTTTTTTAGTGGGTAAGAGACAAGTTAGAGTATCGCCATCACTGACACCCACCACCCAACACGCCATTTGGCGTTCCGCAGAGACTGAAAATTGACCCCAAAGTGCGGTCAAAATTATGGTTAAAAATAATAAGAATTTCTTAATCATTTTGAATTTCTTTGATCTATATCGCAAAATTTAACTAAAAAGAGGGGGTAATTCTAACAAAAAAAGCGTAAAATAAATTTGAATTATTGTTAAATAAGTTGAAAGAGGAAATATGTTACTCCAAAAAGGCGTTCAACTTGTTCGCTCACTCGTGATTTTATACATTATGTTGCTACTCGGCAATTTGATTTCGCACTATGTACCCGTTGGAATTCCTGGCAGCATCTGGGGATTATTGATACTTTTTATCGGATTAACCACTCGTATCATTCGCTTGGAATGGATTTATTTGGGTTCTAGTCTATTGATTCGTTACATGGCAGTACTTTTTGTGCCGGTGAGTGTAGGCATTATTAAATATTATGATTTACTTGTTGCTCAATGGAAAATTTTACTTATTCCAAATATTCTTAGTACTTTTCTGACGCTCTTCATTATCGCATTTCTTGGGAATTATTTGTTTTACAAACAATCCTTTACCCATAAACGTCAAAAAGTATTAGAAAAACGTAATATTCAAGCAGAGTAAGGTTTCATTATGCAATATGCAATTTATCTTTATACCGGTTTAACGATTTTCGGATTTTGGCTCGCATTGCAAATTAGTAAACGTTGGAAATCTATGATTTTCAATACCTTCGTCCTAACGGTATCAATTCTCGTGCTGATTTTAGAAATTGGGGATATTTCTTATGATGATTACATGGCGGGGAATACACCAATTAATAATTTGCTTGGTTTAAGTATTGTGGCGCTTGCCTTGCCATTGTATGAGCAGCTTCAACAAATCGCGAGACAGTGGAAAATCATTCTTTCTGTGGTGATATTAGCTTCTTTGCTTTCTATGTTTACTGGCGCTATTTTGGCAATTATTTTAGGAGCGAGTCCTGAAATGGTGGCGACCGTATTACCCAAATCAATTACCACGCCAATTGCGATGGAAGTGTCTTCTCATTTAGGCGGTATTCCAGCCGTTACAGCCGTAGGCGTGATTGTTGCAGGTTTGCAAGGTTCGGTTTTTGGTTATCTCATCTTGAAAAAACTCGGTATCAAACAACAAGAAGCGGTGGGGTTATCTGTTGGTGCAGTTTCTCACGCACTCGGCACAGTAAGCTGTATGGAAGCTGATCCGAAAGCGGGGAGTTATAGTTCGATTTCTTTGGTACTTTGCGGTATTATGAGCTCAATTTTAGCCCCCTTAGTATTCCATGTTATTCGTTTATTTTTATGAGAACCCAATTAGCTGATTTTTGGACTGAACGTTTCCTTCCTGATCCGCCTCGCGAAAAAGATCACCGACCACCATTTCGTCGTGATCGCGGGCGGATTTTACATTCTGCTGCTTTCCGTTGTTTACAAGCCAAAACACAGATTCACGCGGTGGGTGAAAATGATTTTTATCGTACTCGTTTAACTCATTCCCTTGAAGTGGCACAAATCGGTAGCAGCCTGGTTTCCCAATTAAAATTTGCGGAAAGTTATGTTGCTATTTCAGACCAGCTTCATATCGAAAAAAGTGAATTACAGAAACAACTCAAGCCTTTATTACCAAGCAATGATTTAATTGAAAGTTTGTGCTTTGCACATGATATTGGTCATCCACCGTTTGGTCATGGTGGGGAAGTGGCGCTCAATTATATGATGCGTAATCATGGCGGCTTTGAAGGCAATGCGCAGACATTTCGTATTATTACTAAACTCGAGCCTTATACTGAAACAGCAGGGATGAATTTAACGCGTCGTGCTATTTTAGGTGTGGTGAAATATCCGAATATTTTAGACTTATCTTCCCCGCAATATGCCCAGTTGCCGCATACTGAAAACGCTGATCCGCGTTATGTCAAAATTAGCGATTGGAAGCCTGGAAAAGGGTTATTCCGTGATGACGTCACAATGTTTACTTGGTTGTTGCAAAACCTTTCTGAAAATGACCGCACTTTGTTTGGTTCATTTCAAAAAGTGCGGTCAAATCCTGCTGAGTTTTTAAAAACACAATTTAAATCATTAGATTGCAGCATTATGGAATTGGCGGATGATATTGCGTATGGGGTACATGATTTAGAAGATGCGATTGTGACTGGTGTAGTAAATCAACATCAGTGGCAAGAAGCATTGGCTGAACTTAAAACAATTCCTTCAGATTGGTTGGCAAAAAATATAGAGCAAGTTAGCCAACGATTGTTCTCCAATCATCATTTTGAACGTAAAAATGCCATTGGGGCATTAGTGAATTTCTTTATCACCCATGTGCGTTGGAAAGTCACCGGCAATTTTGATGAACCTTTGTTACGTTATAACGCAGAATTACCACAAGATGTGATTGCGGCATTAAATGTGTTCAAAAAGTTTGTGTGGAAATATGTAATTCGCCATGTGGAAACGCAACGTATTGAATATAAAGGACAACGTATTCTCACAGAAATGTTCCAGATTTTTGAGTCTGACCCAGAACGTTTATTGCCAACGAATACCGCTAATCGTTGGAGAAATGCACCGGAGCAGGGTAAAAAACGTATTATTTGTGATTATATCGCGGGCATGTCAGATGCCTATGCCTTAAAGGTTTATCACCAGCTCTAAAGTGCGGTTATTTTTATTGATATTTTGAATTTATAGGACAATTTTGTGGCATTAATTAGTTTAACTAACGCTTATCTTTCTTTTAGTGATCATCCTTTACTTGATCATGCTGAACTTCATATTGAACCCAATGAGCGCGTGTGTTTAGTGGGGCGCAACGGTGCAGGTAAATCGACTTTATTAAAAATTATTGCACAGCAAGTCACCATGGATGACGGCAAAGTGCAGTATGAAAAAGATTTAGTGGTTTCACGTTTAGAACAAGACCCGCCTCGCCATGCTGAAGGAAATGTATTTGATTATGTGGCAGAAGGCATTGAGCATTTAGCGGACTTGTTAAAGGAATACCATCATATTTCGCAAGAGTTGACACAAAATTATAGTGAACAAACTCTTAACCAACTGGCACAAGTGCAAGCAAAATTAGAGCATGCCAACGGCTGGCAGTTTGAAAATAAAATCAATGAAGTATTGCAAAAACTCGAGTTAAATCCTGATACTAAATTAGCCGATTTATCGGGTGGTTGGTTGCGTAAAGCCGCTCTTGCTCGTGCATTGGTGTGTAACCCCGATGTCTTGTTATTAGATGAACCAACCAACCACTTGGATGTGGATGCAATCGAATGGTTAGAAAACTTCTTATTAGAATTTACCGGAAGTATTGTATTTATTTCCCACGATCGTTCTTTTATCCGCAAAATGGCGACCCGTATTGTGGATTTAGATCGCGGGAAATTAGTGTCTTATCCAGGTAACTATGATTTATACCTCACCGCTAAAGAGGAAAGCTTACGTGTCGAAGCATTGCAAAATGACCTTTTTGATAAGCGTTTAGCGCAAGAAGAAGTTTGGATTCGTCAAGGGATTAAAGCGCGCCGTACGCGTAATGAAGGCCGTGTGCGAGCTTTAAAAGCTATGCGTGAAGAACGTCGCCAACGTCGTGAAGTGATGGGCGCCGCCAAGTTACAATTAGATAACTCAAGTCGTTCTGGCAAAATCGTATTTGAAATGGAAAATGTGAGCTATGAGATTGAAGGCAAACAGCTGCTCAAAGATTTCAGCACGACCATTTTACGTGGCGATAAAATTGCATTGGTTGGTCCAAATGGCTGCGGAAAAACCACCTTTATTAAACTTTTATTAGGTGAAATCAAGCCAACGAGTGGCAGCATTCATTGTGGTACAAAATTAGACATTGCTTATTTTGACCAATATCGTGCCGATCTCGATCCAGAAAAAACGGTGATGGATAACGTTGCCGATGGCAAGCAGGATATTGAAGTCAATGGCATAAAACGTCATGTCTTGGGCTATTTGCAGGATTTCTTATTTCCCCCCAAACGAGCTATGACACCCGTAAAAGCGCTTTCAGGTGGTGAACGTAACCGTTTGTTATTGGCTAAATTATTACTGAAACCTAATAATCTATTGATTCTCGATGAACCAACCAATGACTTGGATGTAGAAACCTTAGAATTATTAGAGGAAATTCTCACGGATTATCAAGGCACCTTATTGATTGTCAGCCATGATCGTCAGTTTATTGATAACGTCGCAACGGAGTGTTATTTCTTTGAAGGTGACGGCGTATTGAATAAATACGTAGGCGGTTTCTTTGATGCAAAAGGACAACAAGCTAATTACTTTGCTATGAAAGCAGAGCAAGAGACCCAAAAATCCAAAAAAGAAGCACCAAAAGCACAGGAAAGTGCGGTTAAAAATGACGCTGTTTCTCAAAAGCCAAAATCCGTTAAACTTTCTTACAAAGAACAACGTGAGTTAGAACAGCTACCGCAATTGTTGGAAGAATTGGAAGAGAAAATTACTGCACTTCAAGCTGAAATTGGTGATCCTCACTTTTTCCAACAAGCCCATGATGTAACAGATGCTAAGCTTAAGGAATTATCGGACACTGAAGCGGAGCTTGAAACGGCTTTTCTTCGTTGGGAAGAACTTGAAGAGAAAAAAACTCAAGCTGAAGCAAAATAGAGGATAGATAAAAAGAAACCGAGCTAAATAGCTCGGTTTTTTTATTAAATATTACTGATAAAAATCACCAAAATAATCACTGGAACCACAAATTTAACATAGTTAAACCAAATTGTGGTGAAGCGTGAATTTGGTGTTGGAGAGAGCTCTTTTTTTGCATCGTCTTTTAACACGAAACCAACGAAAATGGCACAGCCAAGTGCGGTCAGCATAAAGAGAATATTTCCGCTAACAAAATCGAAGGCATCGAAAATGCTTTTACCGAATATGGTGAAATCTTTCCAAAGGTTATCACCTAGAATAGATGGCACGTTACCTAATAAGAAAATCCCCATTAAGGTAACAAAAATTGCTTTGCCTCGGCGCATTCTGAGTTTTTCTTGTAACGCGGTGATGATGACTTCGTAAATCGTAATTGACGTGGTTAATGCTGCAATAAGCAATAAACCGAAGAACACGATAGCAAAGAATTTACCCGCCCATAAATGTGAGAATACAATTGGTAAACTTTGGAAAACCAAGGTTGGCCCTGCGTTAGGTTCAATGCCGAATGTGAATAATGATGGGAAGATCATAAAACCACATAACACGGCGATAATGGTGTTAGTAAAACCCGTAATAACGGCTGTTTGAATAAGGTTTTCTTCCTTGTTCAAATAGCTGGAGAGGGTAATCAATACACCGAAACCAAGGCTTAAAGCGAAGAATACTTGCCCTAATACGAAGATGAATAATTTAGGTGTGATTTTGCTGAAATCAGGCTTTAAGTAGAAAGTCACACCTTCCATTGCGCCAGGTAAGGTGAGGTTACGAATTACCATGCCAATTAGGAAGATAAAGAGCAATGGCATTAAGTATTTCACGGAACGTTCAATCCCACCAATGATACCTTTCGCTAAAATGATGTAATTCACCGCCACAAACAGGAAGGTATAAAGCATGATTTCCCATGGACTGTTGCTGATATGTAAATCGTAGAAATCTTTGGCTACTTCTTTTGTTATTGGTGCAGAAATATCAAGGGTGTTATTAATTAGGCTGATGATATAAGACATCACCCAACCACCAAGCACCATATAATAGGCCATGATACCAAATGCGCCGAGAAGCCCCATGTAGCCGAGAATCTTCCAATATTTGGAGATGTTTTTACCTTTATCTTGGATTTTATCGCCAAAAGCATCAATGGAATTCACACGCAAACGGCGTCCGATAACGTTTTCCACTAAAATCATCGGGATACCAATCACAATCATCGCAATACAAAAGAGGAGTACATAGGCACCACCGCCATTTTCACCCACTAAATAAGGAAAGCGCCATGTTGCCCCAAAGCCAACTGTCGCACCCGCTACGGTGAGCACATAAGTTAGTCGACTAGACCACGTTTGGCGAGATTGATTGTTTGTTGTCATAATATATTCCGTTTGATTTTATTCGTTTAATATTCTGTTTTTTCTTTGTATTCGCAGAGATCTTCAATAATGCAAGCACCGCAGCGAGGTTTTCGTGCGGTACAAGTATAGCGCCCGTGTAAAATAAGCCAGTGGTGTACATCTACTTTAAATTCTTTAGGCACAACTTTGAGCAGTTTTTCTTCTACTTTTACCACATCTTTACCAGGGGCAAAATTCGTGCGGTTGCATACGCGAAAAATATGGGTATCCACTGCAATAGTCGGGTGGCCGAAAGCGGTATTTAATACCACATTTGCTGTTTTTCTACCGACACCCGCAAGGGCTTCTAAGGCTTCACGGCTTTCAGGTACTTCGCCGTTGTGTTTCTCAACTAAATCACGGCAGGTTTTAATAATATTTTCTGCTTTGCTGTTATAAAGCCCGATGGTTTTAATGTATTCTTTTAACCCCTCTAAGCCAAGATCTAAAATGGCTTGTGGAGTATTTGCTACAGGGAATAATTTTGCCGTCGCTTTATTGACACCTTTATCGGTGGCTTGGGCCGATAAGATCACGGCGATGAGTAATTCGAAAGGCGAATTATACTCTAATTCCGTGGTGGGACGCGGGTTTTGCTCCCTAAGTCGAGTGAGAATTTCAATTCGTTTAGCTTGGTTCATTTTTTCATATCAATTCGGTTTTTAATCGCCAATAGGATGCCTAATCCAATAAAGGCACCTGGCGGAAGAATAAAGAGTAAAAAGCTACTGTCAGCGTGATAAATATGTAATGTAAGGAATTTCGCACCTTGACCAAATAAGTTTTCAATCCCTTCGAAAAGGGTACCTTGACCTAAGATTTCACGTAATGCACCTAATACGGTGATACTTAATGCCATGCCTAACCCCATTGAAAAACCATCCCAGGCAGCATGTGCTACGCTATTTTTAGAGGCAAAGGCTTCTGCACGGCCAATCACAATACAATTGGTGACGATTAAAGGAATAAAAATCCCGAGAGCTTGATAGAGTGTATAGGTATAAGCATTCATTAATAATTGCACCACCGTTACGGTAGTCGCAATAATCATCACATAAATCGGAATACGGATTTCATGAGGTATTTGCTTACGAAAGAGTGAAACAATTGTATTGGTGCAAGTTAAAACCAACATAGTTGCAAGCCCTAAACCTAAGGCATTTGTTGCCGTACTCGAAACAGCTAAGAGCGGACAGAGTCCTAATAATTGCACGAGAGTTGAGTTGTTTTTCCACACACCCTGAATAAAGATTTCTTTCCAAACAGAAGGCGTTTGCGTTATTTCTTCTGAATTTTCAAGCGCACTTTGCTTATCAAGTGCGGTCGTTTTTTCGGTTAAATCAGTCATAATAAATATCCTATTGCGCGTATTTTTTTGCCATCTCGTTGAGTAATGCTTCATTTTCAAGCATCACGAGAGCAGAGCGTTTTACTTGATTCACAATCGCGCGCGGCGTAATAGTTGCGCCAGAAAATTGATCAAATTTACCACCATCTTTTTTGACCGCCCAATCTTTTAGGCTTTCTGGTACGATAACTTGGTTTGTAAAACTTAAAATCCAGTCAGAAATGCGAAGTTCGATTTTATCGCCTAATCCTGGGGTTTCATGGTGTTCAATCACACGCACACCTAAAACTTCACCTTTTGGTGTAATCCCTACTAATAAACGGATATTTCCCGAATAGCCATCTGGCGCTGTCGTTTCATAAGCATAGGCTGTTAGCACATGATCTTTGATCGCAAAATAGACTTTTTGAATACCTTTGAGTTTATCTTGCTCAGGTATTTCAACGCTTTCAAGCAAGTTATTATTGAAATACGCTTGAGGGATGACTTGAAGCAATAACGCTTTTTGTTGTTCAGCCATGGCTTCATCAATTTTATCTTTTGTTAGCATATAAATGCCCGCAGAAACTGCTGTACAAAGCAATGCGATGAAACCTAATAAAAGACCAAAACGGGAGGTGACTTTTAAAATACCCATTATTTTCTCCCTTTTGTAAAGTGCCCAGCTACGCGAGGACGGGTGTAGTAGTCGATAAGTGGCACACAAATATTACTTAATAAAATCGCAAATGCCACGCCGTCAGGGTAGTTTCCAAAGTAACGAATGAGGTAAACCAATAGTCCAACTAATGCACCAAATACAAGCTTACCACGAGGTGTAATAGAAGCGGTGACAGGGTCAGTCGCAATAAAGAATGCGCCGAACATCATGGCACCGCTAAAGAGTTGGCTAATCATACTTAAATGATGATGACCTGACATCGCAGTGATTGTTGCTAAGGTTACAAAGGTCACGAGCATTGAAACGGGAATTTGCCAGTGAATTTTTTTCTTTAAGATTAATACAATCCCACCAAGCATGAATGCCAGATTAACCTGCCACCAACCTTCAGCGAAGTCAGTCCCGTTTTGTAATAAAATCGGTAATTTTACAAAATCATGGAATACGCTTTCATCGCCTTGATGTAAGTTATAGAAGATTTTTGCGCTGTCTAATGGTGTCGCTTGTGTAATTCCATCAATGGAATGGACGAGTTGGCTTAAGCTAAAACCATCAGTGGTTAAGCCTGTGAAAATTAAAGAAAGCGAATCTGCAAATGTTGGGGGTTCATTTAATAATGAAATCGGTGGCATCCAACTAGTCATTGGTAGTGGGAAAGAAATCAATAGCACCACATACCCCACCATAGCCGGATTAAATGGGTTTTGTCCTAAACCACCATAAACATGTTTACCTAGAATAACAGCAGAAAGCGTACCAATTAAAATTACCCAATAAGGTGCATAAGGCGGAATCGCCATCGCTAAAATTAAGGCAGTAAGCACCACACTAAAATCTGAAATATAGACAAGATTTGGCTTATTGCGCAATTTGGTCACAATAAACTCAAGCAATAATGCGAAAGAAATAGCCAAAGCGGATTGCACCAAAACACCCATTCCAAAATAATAAATTTGTGTGAGCAGAGCAGGCAACATGGCTGCAATCACCCATAACATAATACGGGCGGTTAATTTGCCTGAATGGGTATGAGGCGAACTCACCATTTTCTTAAACATAATCTTTTCCTGCGTTATTCTATTTCTTTGGCAGCTTCAGCCGCCGCTTTTTTTGCTTTAGCTCTTGCTATGGCTGTTGCGATAGCGGCTTTTTTCGGATCAAGCGCGGTTGAGTTTTCATCTGTTTTTTCGACCGCACTTTCAGTTTCATTTATTGTAACTGCTTCACTTTGAGCGGCAACTTTCTTAGCTTTAGCTCTCGCAATGGCTGCAGCTACCGCGGCTTTTTTCGGATCAAGCGCGGTTGAGTTTTCATCTGTTTTTTCGACCGCAATTTCAGTTTCATTTATTGTAACTGCTTCACTTTGAGCGGCAACTTTCTTAGCCTTAGCTCTCGCAATGGCCGCAGCTACTGCCGCTTTTTTCGGATCAAGTGCGGTTGGGTTTTCATCCGTTTTTTCGACCGCACTTTCTGTTTCATTTGTTGTAACTGCTTCACTTTGAGCAGCAGCTTTCTTCGCTTTGGCTCTTGCAATGGCTGCAGCTACAGCCGCTTTTTTCGGATCAAATATGGTTGGATTTTCATCTGTTTTTTTGACCGCACTTTCAATTTCATTTGTTGTAACTGCTTCATTTTGAGCGGCAGCTTTCTTCGCTTTGGCTCTCGCAATGGCCGCAGCTACTGCAGCTTTTTTCGTATCAAGTGCGGTTGGATTTTCATCTGTTTTTTCGACTGCGCTTTCAGTTGCATTTGTTGTAGCAGTTTCACCTTGAGCAGCTGCTTTTTTTGCTTTTGCTCTTGCTAGAGCTGCAGCAACAGCTGCTTTCTTCGCCTCTTTTTCGTCAGTTTGTGACGTTGTTGCTTCTGTCACAGTGCCTGTATCTGCTTGTGCTTGTTGTTTAGCTAGGCGACGGGCTTTACGTTGCTCCATGAGCTCATGGTTATCCGGTAAGATTTCACCTTTCTCAGATACAATAGTTTTTGTTTCTTTATTTGCTGCTGAACCCGCTTGTTTTGCTTTCAAGCGTTCTAACGCCGCTTTAACCGGGTCTTCACCTTTTTGTTTTGCAAGCTCTTCACGGCGAGCTTCTGCCGCACGTTGTGAACGTGCTTTACGCTCTTGTTCTTCACGCTCCATACGAGCTTGTTTGGCTTCAAAACGGATTTTAGCCTCTTCAGCTTTTTTTGCTTTTTCTTTAATTTCCCAAATTTTGGCTTTTTCCTGACGGAAATATTGGATAAGTGGAATATGGCTTGGACAAACATAAGCACACACACCACATTCAATACAATCTTTTAAGCTGTATTCTTCAGATTTTTGATGATCTTCACTGCGAGCATACCAATAAAGTTGCTGTGGCATTAAATTGACTGGGCAAGCATCAGAACAAGCAGAGCAGCGGATACAAGATTGTTCCGGTTCGGGTTCACCATATTCAAAATGATCAGGTGCCAATAGACAGTTACTTAATTTGGTGACGGGGGCATTGAGATCTGAAAGTTGCAAGCCCATCATTGGCCCACCTGCAAAAACAGGGAAGCGTTCGTCATATTGATAGCCAACTTGTGCCAATAAGTGGTCAACTGGTGTACCTAAGCGAACCCAGTAGTTGCCTTTCTCGGAAATTTTATCACCAGTCAGCGTGACGACACGCTCAATTAACGGTTCGTCATTAATGACCGCTCTTTTTATCGCAAAAGCCGTGCCGACATTATGCATTAATACGCCAATATCGTAAGAGCGTCCACCGCTTGGCACTTCTATACCGGTAAGTAAATAAATCAGTTGTTTGGCTGCACCTGATGGATATTTAGTCGGAATAACGCGCAATTCAATGTCATTTGCACCCTGTAGTGATTGTTGAATAGCCTGAATCGCTTCAGGTTTATTGTCTTCAACCGCAATCACCACTTTTTCAGGGCGTAAGATATAACGTAAGATGCGAATCCCTTCGATCATTTCATCGGTGTAATCACGCATTAAGCGGTCATCACAGGTAATATAGGGTTCACATTCTGCACCGTTAATAATTAAGAGTTTAACTTTCTTTTCAGCCGATTGGATTTTGGCTGCAGTCGGGAATACCGCACCACCTAAGCCGGCAATGCCAGCTTGGTAAATACGATCAATAAGTTGCTCTACCGGTTGTGTAAAAAATTCTTCAAGTGGAAATTGCTCACGCCATTTATCCAAACCATCCGCTTGAATATGAATCATGTCTTCGGTTAAACCAGAAGGATGAGGCGCAACATGTTTTCCGATAAATTTTACAGTACCAGAAGTTGGCGCATGAACAGGCAAGGTTCTTAAGCCATCGCCTTGTGTTAAAGGCTGGCCTTTAAGGACATAATCGCCTTCTTTAACTAATATATTTCCTGCAGTGCCAGCATGTTGTTTAATCGGCACATAAAAATCATGAGCAAGTTTTGATTGCTGAATAGGGGATTGGTTTGATTGAGATTTCATTTCCGGAGGATGAATTCCGCCTTTAAAATCCCAAATTTTGCCGGAGTTAAATCTTGTTAATACATCAGCCATGTGATTCCTACTCCCCAACCACTAATTTTTTCTCGATTTCTGTGGTATTTACGACTGGAATGACTAATTTAGGATCAAACTTCCAGTTCCAATTATCAATATCTTTTTTCACTTTAATCATGGAGATGCAATCTGTTGGGCAAGGTGCAACACAAAGTTCACAGCCAGTACAGAGATCAGGAATAATAGTATGCATGGCTTTGTTTGTGCCGATAATCGCATCAACAGGGCAGGCTTGAATACATTTGGTACAGCCAATACACATATTTTCATCAATAAAGGCAACCATTTCTTCTGGTTCTGCCACATCATCCATTGCGGGTACATCAACGCCCATGATTTCGGCTATTTTTACTACCGTTGGTCGACCACCCGGCACACATTTTGTGATAACGTCACCATTGGCAATCGCTTCGGCATAAGGCTTGCAACCAGGATAGCCGCATTGCCCACATTGGCTTTGCGGTAAGATGGCATCAATTTTTTCAACGATAGGATCAGCTTCGACTTTTAATTTAATCGAAGCAACGCCTAAAATCGCACCAAAAATTAAAGCGAGAACGGTTACTGAAATTAAGATAAACATTATTTTTTAGTGTTATTCCAAAATAAGCCGAGAAAAATCACTGTTACAGTAATAAACATCAAGAGATAAATCATTTTACTAATCCGGCGAAGCCCATAAAGGCGAGAGACATCAAACCGGCCGTAATTAATGCGATAGACGAGCCACGAAACGTAATGGGCACATCTGCAGCAACTAAACGTTCACGTAAGGCTGCAAATAAAACTAAAACCAGCGCAAAACCTAAAGAGGCGCCAAAACCATAAATGACAGACTCGGTTAAATTGTGTGCCAAATTGACATTTAATAATGCCACACCGAGAACTGCACAGTTTGTGGTAATCAGTGGCAAGAAAATCCCTAATAAGCGATAAAGTGATGGACTCGTTTTATTGATCACCATTTCAGTAAATTGAACCACAACGGCAATCACTAAAATGAAGACTAACGTGCGCAAAAATGTGGCGTTTAGCGGCATTAAAATATAATTATCGACTAAATAAGAACACAGTGATGCTACAGTTAATACGAATGTCGTAGCAAGCCCCATACCAATCGCCGTTTCAATCTTTTTGGATACGCCCATAAATGGACAAAGTCCTAAGAATTTGACCAAAACGAAGTTATTGATTAATGCAGTACTGATAACGAGTAGAATATAATGTGTCATTGCGTCTAAATTTATTTTATATAAGTGAGGTATTATCCCTGTTTATCGCCTTGAGAACAATAAAAAATTCGGGGTAGTGCGGTCAGTTTTTCCTTTGTTTTTTATTTGTTCATTGGTTCTACCTGGCTATGTTGGAAATAGCGATATAGCTGAGGTAGCAATTGAGAAATCAAATTAAGTTGCTGGTATGGCAAAGCAAAGACCGCATTGTTTTTGGCTTGGGTTTCATCCCACTGAATTTTTTTAAGGCTTTGTTCAATACTATTTTGGAGCTTTTCAAAAATTTCAGGACGAAGTTTTTCGATATTTTCCAGTGTATATAAAACCTTTTTCGCAATAGGATAAAAGTCTGACAAAAACTCGGTAGTTTGTTGTAATTGCGCCATTTTATTGCGATATGCCCCTAAAGCAGAAATATAGCTTAATAGGGAATAATTCATTTTTAACAAGTCAAAACCTTCCTGCAAATAGGCCTGATATTTCTTCGGCTCATTATTCATATTGGAAAGCGTTGTGCTTAATGCTGCCGCATATTGATGAGCGTTACGGCGTGCAATACGGTATTTTAAATTATCGCTTTTACCAAATTGCAGTTGGCTAATAATGTGTAAGAAATACTGCGCATCACTTTGCATCGCTCGGCGACTCACTTTATCGAGTTGCAGATATTTCCAATCCGGCCATAAATAAGAAACCGCAAACCATGCAATGGCTGAACCTAAGACTGTATCAATGAGGCGAGGGAAGAGCGCCGATTGTGTGTCAAATCCCATCACATCGAAACTGATCAATACCTGTAAGGTAATAAAGAACGTTGAGAAACTGTAATTATTACTGCGGAAGAAGAAAAACAGCGTACTGGTGACCACCATTAAACCCAGTTTCATCTCTAATGTGGGGTTGAGATAGGGCAATAAGGAGCCAATAATTACCCCTAAAATCGTCCCAATAATACGCTGACGTAACCGCACTTTGGTTGCGGAATAGTTTGGTTGACAAACAAAGACCGCTGTAAGCAAAATCCAGTAACCCAAATTAAATTGGAAGAATTCAACAATAGCGCAACATAAAAACACCACGATAGACAAACGCACAGCATGGCGGAAAAGCGGTGACTCAAAAGTGAAATTGCTTCCAATAACAGAAAGAATATTTTTTAATCCTGTAATTTGTTCGGTATGAATTTGTGCAGTTTGCTCATTTTCATTGCTTTCTTGTTCGAGCTGACGTAATTGCCAGTTAATGCTTTGCAGGTTATCAATCAGTGTTTGAAGGGCAAGCAAAACATTGTTTTGATTGGTGTGTTCTTTACTATAAAGCTCAAGGGATTGAATTGTACCCATTAACGCTTTTTCTACGCGAATATTATAGTGATAAGGCGTATTTTGACGCAGACAAGCCGTAATATCATGACAGGCTTGTGCTTGTAATTCGAGCAAGCGCTGAATACGGAAAATTAAATCTGTATTTTTGAGCTGTTCCGCAATTTGTCGATAATCAAAATGTGTCGAATTGGCACGCTCATGAATGTCTTGCGCAGCAAAATAATAGCGGAGCATACGTTGTGTACGAGCATGGCGATGTTGTCCACGAATACGGTAGAAAAGCGCTGTTCTTGCTTGATTGAAGGCATCTACCACATTGGTATTTTTCATCGCAAAGTTAAGATGTTTTTTCTCAATTTCATCAATTTCATCAGGATCAAAAAATTCTGATTTGGCATCTAAATAATTACCTAATGCACAAAAAGCTTTTGCGACACTTTCTTGTACAGGACGGTTTGGGAAAAAGAGATAGACGATAATGGTCACAATACTGTAGAGCAAAGTGCCTAATAAAATCATTACTGGATTGATAAACCAACTTGAAGAATTATCTGGTATATAAGTGAGCGTCGTATAAATAGCAACCACTAGCGTACCAAAAGCAATAGTACGATAACGTTCACCTACAGCGCCAACCATCGTAAATAAAAAGGTGATGATGGTCATCAACAATACATATTGGATAGGTTGACCAATATTAAGCTGAACGATGAAGGTTGAAATAGAAAAGGCAATTAATGTGTAAAAGATATTTTTTAATCGTCCAGTGAGGCGATTATCTAAATCCACTAAACCGCCAGCAATAATGCCTAAAATTAAGGGCATGGATTGCGTAGAAATATCAAATAACCAAACACCAAATGCGGCTATATTCACTGCAATAAAAATAGGTATTGAAGCGATTACTTTTGCATTAAGCCATTGATTCATATTGATATCCTCGAATATTTCGTCGTTAAGTATTAAATAGAAAAGAAGTGAGAGGAAGGCCCACTTCTTTTTTCTAACGTATGGTTAAAAACGCTTATTTTTGTTTTTTCGCCCAGTTTAAGAAACGAGTTTGGGTTTCTTTATCGGCTTGTTGGAACCAGTATTGTAATTGTTGTTCAGCAATGTTTTCACCTTGTACAACCACTTTGCCTTTCATTGTTTTTCCTGACACAATGGGCATCATTCCAACTGCAGGAACAGCTAAAGCAGAAACTGCCGCTGGCGCATTTGAGGCATTATATTCAGCTAAATCGTTAACAATATTCGCAGCGGGGAATAAACCTTCTTGTTTTAAGGTGTCGATTTTAGCATCAATTACATTACCTGATTTTGTTTTAACGGTAATTTGTGGTTGTTTATTAAATTTTTCACCCTCTTCTTGAGAGCGAATTTTTTCGGCAAATACCACAACATCATCAGCCGTACCTTTGAAGGTCACAATAATAGGATTAGATTCAAAAAGCGCTTGGCTAGAGCCTGATCCTACGATTTCGCCTAAACGAACAACAACTTGTTGTGTTTGGTTCGTATCAGCATTGAATGATTTTTTTTCTTTTAGAAGAGATTTGCTGGCTTTTTGGCCGTTGATTGCAAGAAATTCAAGGTTTGATGAACTGGTTACCATGCCAGCTAAGCTACTCATACTGACAGCAAGTGCGACAACGCCTAAAGCAAACTTACATAATTTCATAATTACTCCTTTTATTTTTTGAATGAAATTAGATAGTTGTAATGCTATGCTAAATTTAAAAAAATGGGAATAGGAAAGTGCGGTTAATTTTTAAAAAGTTTTTGTAATAAAGGAGTAAATCATGGCAAAACGATTTGTTGTATATGGGCGAGTTCAAGGGGTAGGATTTCGCTATTTTACTTGGAAGGAGGCAGAGAAAATTGGCATTAAAGGCACCGTCAGAAATTGTGCAGATGGGAGCGTGGAAATCGTAGCCGAAGGTAATGATGGCCAACTACAGGATTTTTATAATTGGTTAAAAGTCGGTCCAAGAACTGCAAGTGTAGAACGAGTCTTAGAGGATAATATTGAAAATAAACACTATCCTGACTTTTCTATTATTCACCGTTAAAACAGACCGCACTTTACAGCGTTAATTGATGCTCGTAGAATACGCCGCTCATTTATAAATAGGAAAAATTATGCGTAATCAAACAAAACTTCATCTTCAACAATTACAGCTTGCCATGCAAAAGCTTGATTTATGGCAAGCGGTTCCGCCTCCACAAGACGCTTTTTTAAGCCAGGAGCCTTTTGCTATTGATACCATGTCACCAGAAGAATGGTTGCAATGGATTTTCATCCCAAGAATGTTCGCCTTACTTGAAAGCGGGGCAGATTTACCTTCACAAATTGCGGTATCTCCTTATTTAGAGGAAGCATTTAAAGAAGCAGAAGAAGATTTTTTAGTTGAATTATTAACCCCGCTACGTGAATTAGAAGCCTTATTACAAAATCAATAAATGTTAGAAATTTTATACCAAGATGAATATCTTGTCGTCGTCAATAAACCAGCAGGCATGTTGGTGCATCGTAGTTGGCTTGATACGCATGAAACGCAATTTGTGATGCAAACCTTGCGCGATCAAATCGGGCAGCATGTTTTTCCTATTCATCGATTAGATCGCCCTACATCAGGTGTATTGCTATTTGCCTTAAATAGTGAAATAGCAAATTTAATGTGTCAGCAATTTGAACAGAAAACGGTGCAAAAATCTTATTTAGCGATTGTGCGAGGGTATTTGCAAGGGGAAGGACGGATTGATTATCCCCTTAAAATCCAATTAGATAAGATTGCGGATAAATTTGCGCAAGAAGATAAAGCGCCTCAAGAGGCGGTGACGGATTATGAAGGCTTAAAAATTGTGGAAATGTCTTATGCGGTAGGGCGTTATCAAACCGCGAGATATTCATTGGTGAGGTTAGTTCCTCAAACGGGCAGAAAACACCAGTTACGACGTCACATGAAGCATATCTTTCACCCTATTTTAGGTGATACACAATATGGTGATTTACATCAAAATCGTGCTTTAACAGAATATTCTGGCTGTCAGCGTTTATTTTTACACGCAGATACACTTATTTTTGAGCATCCTATTCATTTTACCAAAATAGAAATTAAGGCTGGTATAGATGAACAATGGAAGCGTGTGATGGAATTATTTAATTGGTCAATTTAACGAGAAGAAATCATGTTAGACATTAATTTAACCCATGAACAACAACAAAAAGCCGTAGAACAAATTCAGGAATTAATGGCACAAGGAATGAGTAGCGGCGAAGCCATTCAAATTGTGGCAAAAGCATTACGTGAAATTCATCAAAAAGATGAGAAATCGATTTCTGAGAGTAAATAAATAAAATTTTTGTGATCAATGTATCATTTTTTAAGTTTCCTTGTTGCATAAAAAAATAAAATGTTTGAATATATTTCTAATTTAGGTGATAAGGCATGAGTCTTATTGTTTTTAGGTATTAATGGCGAAGCCTATAGAGGTCTACTATGGAAATTGGTGTAGTAAAATGGTTTAACAACGCAAAAGGATTTGGGTTTATTTCTGCAGAAGGCGTGGATACAGACATCTTTGCACATTATTCAGCGATTGAGATGGATGGTTACCGTTCATTGAAAGCAGGGCAGCGTGTGCAGTTTGAGGTGATTCACGGCGACAAAGGATCTCACGCTACAAAAATTATTCCGATTGTGGAATAGATGGAACGCTAAAACGTTTCAAAATTTTCTCTATTTAGCATAATCAAAAGCCAAGGTTTCGACTTTGGCTTTTTTTCATCTTATTTATTGAGCAAATTTTTTAAACCGGCTTTCATTGCCGTCATTTGGCTTTCATATAATGCTTTGCTTTCACGTTCATCAATCATATAAGTGATAGTTTCAGAAAGTGTCATTTTCATTTTGCGTGAATATTTAGATAAACGAAGCCAAACACCATATTCTAAATCAATAGATTTTTTCTTCGTTGATTGTTTTTCAGCATTAAAAAAGCGTTTACGTCTTGCACGAATAGCCTGGTCAAGTTTAATAGGTAAATCAAGAGAAAGGTGATTTTTAATCCATTCCTCTATTTTTTCAGGATAATTCTGACATTCTATTAATTCTTGAACTTTGCTTTCTTCTAAGCTTTTTTCTTCATAACGGGTAATTTTTTCCCCTTCGCGATATTTGCGAATGAGATAAATCCATTTCCAGTTTGCTTCTTGGTTTTCTAATTTCTGATATTTCATCGTTTTATTATGCTTTTTAGTGACGTGGTAACCTCATAAATATACGCGCTTTAAACAAAATTTTCCAGTAGATTTTTATAACGGATTTTCACTTAGGATGAAGTGTGCGATAATACCGCCAATTTAATTAAAGCGAGATATGTCGTGACTTCAACATCTTCGGAACAAGCCTTAAATTGGCGAGCCTTACAACCAGAATTATCGATTACTGAACTTTCAGCTGAAAAGGCTGATTTTTGGTCATTACAAAAACATGCCACAAAAGCGATTTCTTTATTTTTAAAACAGCCTCGTCGCTCTCTATTGGTTTTAAAAGCCGATGATCAAGCAGAATATGCAGATTTATTAGCGGAACTTATTCGCCAAGAACAGCCAAAAGAGCGGTCAGTTTTTGGGGTGAATTATGTAGTTGAGCAGGGAGATTCTTTTTCTTTCCCTCGTATTTATACTGAGCCTGCCCAATCTCTCGCTGATAATTTTGCTGCACAAGGTGATGTACTGAAGGCATTACATGCCGATCAATTTAGTCTTTTTGGTAGTGTGCGAGTTCACCCAAGTTCGCAAGATATTTTGCTTACACCAGGTTTAGTGCATCAAGCCAATGGGGGCGTTTTGATTTTAAGTGCAGCAACGATGCTAAGCCAATTTGATTTATGGCAACGCTTAAAACATATTTTACAAACGCAAACTTTTGATTGGTATTCAGCCCATCCATTTAAAACCTTGCCTTGTGATATTCCAAGTTATCCACTTAATTTAAAAGTGGTGATTTTAGGCAATCGCACTGAAATTGCGACCTTAGGTGAGTTAGAAGAAGATCTTTACAGCTTGGCTGATTATGCTGAAATTGAAAGTTATTATTCTGTTGCACAACCTAAAGCACAAGAAAATTGGGCTAATTATGTGTTGGCATTAGCCTCAAAATATGAGCTCGATTTAGATTTAACCGCATTAAATAAACTCTATCAGTTATTGGTGCGTGAGAGTGAAGATCGCTTTTTAATTAACATTTCACCGTTAAAAATAACAGAAATGTTGCTTAATTCCGCGACGTTGTCACAAAAACAAACCTTAAGTGCGGTTGATTTTGAACAAGCTTTTAAACAAAAGAACGAACAGCACGGTTTTTTACGTGAACGTACTTATGCGGATATTCTCAATGAGCAAATTTATGTGGAAACCAACGGCGAAATTGTTGGGCAGATTAATGGCTTGTCTGTGATTGAATATCCTGGTACCCCCGTTTGTTTCGGTGAACCTTCTCGTATCAGTTGCTTAGTGCAGTTTGGTGATGGTGAAGTTGTGGATGTGGAGCGTAAAAATGAATTAGCGGGCAACCTCCACGGAAAAGGCATGATGATTTCTGAAGCGTGCTTGGCAAGTATCTTAGAGTTGCCATCACAGTTACCATTTTCTGCTTCTTTAGTATTTGAGCAGTCTTATGGTGAAATTGATGGTGACAGTGCGTCTTTAGCTATTTTCTCCGTATTGGTCAGTGCGTTATCTGATTTGCCGTTGCCACAAAATATTGCCATTACCGGTACCATTGACCAATTTGGTTTGGTGCATGCGGTAGGTGGTGTGAATGATAAAATTGAAGGCTTTTTCACTATTTGCCAACGTCGTGGTTTGACGGGTAAACAAGGGGTGATTATTCCTGCAACAACAATTCAGCAATTAAGTTTATCTGATGAAGTGGTTGAGGCGGTGAAAAATGAGCAGTTCTTTATCTATCAAGTCGAAGATATTTATCAAACAGCCAAAATCCTATTTGACCGCGATTTATTGGAAGAGAAAGAAGAATATGCGAAGGGCAAAGAGCCTATTGCGCGTTTAATTCAAAATCGAATTGCTTTCCGCTCGGAAACGCCGAAAAAAAGCTGGTTAGATTTCTTTAAATCTTAATTTTCTTAAAAGCGAGCCTTGTGTTCGCTTTTCTTTTATCTTAATTTCACTGACTGATCCGACAAGTTGAGCTAACAAGTGTTCGCTGTTTACATTTCTTATAAATCCCCATAAAATCCTTACTTATTGGTTGTAACCAAGTAAAACTATGTATACAAGGAAATAAAAAATGGAAAACACCTGTACACCAAATATTAAAAGCAGCTATACCTATGAAGATTTATTAGCTTCTGGGCGTGGTGAATTATTTGGTAAAGAAGGCCCGCAACTTCCAGCACCAACGATGTTGATGATGGATCGTATTGTAAAAATGACCGAAGACGGTGGTGCGTTTGGTAAAGGGTATATTGAAGCAGAATTAGATATTCATCCAGATTTACCGTTTTTTGGTTGTCACTTCATTGGTGACCCAGTCATGCCAGGCTGCTTAGGCTTAGATGCGATGTGGCAATTGGTCGGTTTCTTCCTTGGCTGGGTAGGCGGTAAAGGTAAAGGCCGTGCATTAGGCGTTGGTGAAGTGAAATTTACCGGACAAATCTTACCAAGCGCGAAAAAAGTGGTTTATCGCATCAATATGAAACGCGTAATTAATCGCAAATTAGTGATGGGAATGGCTGATGGTGAAGTGGAAGTAGATGGTCGTGTTATCTACACTGCAACTGATTTAAAAGTTGGCTTATTCCAAGATACATCAAGTTTCTAATTTAAATAAACACAACATCATAAAAAAGATAGCCCGATTTACTCGGGCTTTTCTTTTCCTATTCTTCGTCAATGATATCGACAAATTCGGCATTCAGTAATTTAGCTAAATCTTGTGGGGCCAATTCGACGCTTAATCCGCGTTTACCACCTGAAACAAAAATCGTATCAAACTCAAGTGCGGTCGAATTTATCACTGTTTTTACACGTTTCTTTTGACCTAATGGACTAATGCCACCGACTAAATATCCCGTGCTTTTTTGTGCCGCATCTTTATCGGCCATTTCCACTTTTTTGACACCAATGGATTTTGCCGCTTTCTTTAAACTCAACATATTTGCCGTGGAAAGTACAAAACACGCTAATTTTTTCTGATCACCATTTTCAGCGACTAAAAGTGTTTTAAAGGATTGGTGCGGATCAAGCCCAAGTTTTTCAGCGGCTTCATCGCCAAAATGCGTATTGTTAGGGTCATGATCATAGGTATGGAGAGTAAAAGGAATTTTATTTTTCTTTAGTAAATCAATTGCCGGTGTCATCTGATTTCCTTATGTATTTATTAGTCTTTTTTCTGTAGAATGAATCGGTTCAGAACATTTTACAGCGGAGAGAAAAATGGACGCAAGCCTAAATATTGCTATTGCAGCAGAATTTGATCTATGTGAAAAAATTGCCGAAGCCCTTGAACAAAGTGAGCTAGATGTTGGCAAGGTTTCAATTGTAGAAATTTATCCTTTTGAAGAAGAGCAAGCAGTACGTTTTCGCAATAAAGCCGTTGCTCAATTAGCCACCGATGAGATTGAGTGGGATAGCATTAATTATCTTTTCTTCGCTGGCCAAATTGACCAAGCCCCCTTATTAGCTCAAGCCGCAGAAAGTGGCTGTGTGGTGATTGATTTAAAAGGGATTTGTGCTGCATTGTCTGATGTACCCGTCGTGGTCCCTACAATCAATGAAGAAAATCTGACTGAGTTAAGACAACGTAACATTGTGAGTTTGCCCGATCCGCAAGTGAGTCAATTAGCTTTATCTTTATTACCAATCGTTCAACAAACAAATTTAACTCAAGTTTTTGCAACGTCACTTTTACCGGCTTCTTATACGGATGGTGAAACCGTGAATAAACTTGCTGGACAAACCGCTCGTTTACTGAATGGTATGCCATTAGAAGAAGGTGAAACTCGTTTTGCCTTTGATGTGTTTCCACAACAAGCGGCAAATTTAAATCTGCAATTACAAAAAATCTTTCCACAGTTAGGCAATGTAATTTTCCACCAAATTCAAGTGCCAGTCTTCTACGGCATGGCACAAAAAGTGACCGCACTTTCAGATTATGAATTTGATTACCAGCCACAACAAAGCGAATTGGTTGAATTACACGATAGCCTTATTACGCCTGTGATTAACGGTGAAAATGAAAATGGTGAAGACAGCGTAAAATTGCATATTAGCCAACAAAGTGCGGTTGAAAATGGCATCGAATTTTGGACGGTTGCAGATGAGCAACGTTTCAATATTGCCTTATTAGGTGTGAAATTACTTGAGTCGATTTATCACCAAGGTTATTAATTTAAGTTAAGGGGAAGACAATGCAACAATCTTTACTTGAACGCCTTTTTTCCATTAAAGAAAAGGGCAGTACGACCAAAACCGAAATTATTGCCGGTATTACCACCTTCTTTACCATGGTGTACATCGTGTTTGTGAACCCATCCGTATTAGGTGATGCGGGAATGGATAAGCAAGTTGTTTTCGTGACTACCTGTTTAATTGCCGCACTCGGCACCATTGCGATGGGATTATTCAGTAATTTACCTATCGCCCTTGCACCTGCCATGGGGCTCAATGCGTTCTTTGCTTATGTAGTTGTTGGCAAGCTTGGTTATTCTTGGGAAGTGGGCATGGGCACCATTTTCTGGGGCTCAATTGGTTTATTTGTTCTCACCTTATTCCAAATCCGTTATTGGTTAATGGCTTCCATTCCGCTTTCACTACGCGTGGGAATTGGTGCGGGTATCGGCTTTTTTATTGCGTTAATTGGCTTTAAAAATATGGGATTGGTTGTAGCGAATCCTGCAACCTTAGTGGCATTAGGCAATTTACATGATCCGAAAATTCTGCTTGGCGTATTAGGTTTCTTTATTATCGTAGTTTTAGCTGCACGTAATATTTTCTCTGGTGTTTTAATTTCTATCGCAGTAGTCACTGGTTTAGCCCTTTTTATTGATGATCAAGTGACTTTCCACGGCATTGTTTCTATGCCTCCAAGCTTAGGTACGGTTGTGGGTAAAGTGGATATTGCAGGTGCTTTAGATACCGCTTTGCTCGGCATCATTTTCTCTTTCCTTTTAGTAAACCTATTTGACTCATCAGGCACGTTATTAGGTGTGACTGATAAAGCAGGTTTCAGCGATGAAAAAGGTCGTTTCCCGAAAATGAAACAAGCCCTTTATGTAGATAGTATGAGTGCGGTAGTGGGTTCTTATATCGGCACATCCGCTATCAGTACCTATATTGAAAGTGGTGCAGGAGTTTCTGTCGGTGGTAGAACTGGCTTAACAGCGGTGACAGTCGGTGTTTTATTCTTACTTACCATTTTCTTCTCGCCACTAGCTAGTGTGGTACCGGCTTATGCAACCGCAGGGGCGTTAGTCTATGTAGGGATTTTAATGGCATCTAGTCTTATTCGTGTACACTGGGATGATTTAACCGAAGCCACGCCTGCTTTTATCACTGCAGCGATGATGCCATTTACTTATTCAATTACTGAAGGTATCGCATTTGGCTTTATTAGTTATTGCGTTATGAAAGTTGGAACAGGTAGAATCAAAGAAGTAAATGCGCCTGTTTGGGTTGTATCTTTATTATTTATCGCTAAATTCATTTGGGTTGGCTAAATAAAGGGGAAGCAATATTTCTTCTCCTATTTTAATCACAGTTTTTACAACAAGGAGTACGTTATGCAAAATATTCTTTTTATCGTCAATGATTCCCCATATAGCGGAGAAAAAACATTCAACGCTGTTCGTTTCGCTATCAATATGAAAGAAGAGTACAGCAAGGATGTGAATATTAAATTATTCTGCTTTTCTGATGCGATTTTATGCGGTATTGCTGGGCAAAATCCAAACGAAGGTTTCAATATCCAACAACTTATCGATATTTTAGCGGCACAAGGTGCTGAAATTAAATTATGCACCAGCTGCGTAAAAGCACGTGGTTTATTAGACGCTAAATTAATTGATGGCGTGACCCTTGGTACCTTAGATGATGTATCCGAGTGGACATTATGGGCGGATAAAGTTTTAACGTTCTAATTTCTGATATAACTGACAAAATAAAAAGGTGCAATCAATAGATTGCACCTTTTTAATTCTATATAGTTGGTTTAAGTTTTCAAACCTCGCCACCAATCCCAACAAACTTCTCAACAAAGGCAACGATCTTTTGGAAAATGCTTTGTTTTTTCGTGAGATATTGCGGATTAAGCGGACTCATTTTCGGTAGGGCATCATTTAAATCCGTACCTTGTTCACTAGCATATCCGCGTTTTAAGGATACGTTAATATAACGCTTCGCGGCATCAATATTCAGCCCTTCACTGCTAATTAATTCGTCAGCTTCTTTCTGTTGCTCTTTTTGGGCAAATTGGAAGAAAGATTCAATAATACCGGCTTTATCAACTATGCTATCTAAGTCCGTTTGATTGATAAAATCTACGATTAAACTTTCTTTGGCTCGATTACCTAGGCTCGCTCGGATTGTGGTTCGAATTTCATCAATCAGCTCAGATTTATTTTTCATTTTCTTGTTGTGTTCAAAAATCAATTCTAAGATGTAATCTAGATTGATTTCTTGGGATTTTAATAAATCCACTTCAAACACCACATCGTCCCAATCAATGGTCGATTTTGCTTTTTCCTCACCATCTTTTTGACGACGGAGCCAATCCCGAATATCGTTGTAAGTTGAACGGTAATTCTGAATGCTACGTTCGCTTGGCATATCAATAGGTTGCATTTCAGCAAAAGCTTCGTCCGTTAAATAATATTTTTCTTTAAAGTCTTCAACGGCTTTTGCATCGCTGGTATCGAGTGATTGAAATACTTGTAAAGCAGCGAACTCATCATAGTTTTGCAGAATGTTTTCAACCCGCAAATATTCACCAAATAATTTCACAAAGTCTTTTTTGTCTTTTTCCGTTTGAATTACATCTGGATCTGGGAAGCGTTCTTGCAATTCAGCAATAACCTCTAAATAACCACGACGGGCAACACCCGCATCGGTGAAGCCTTCCATATATTCTTGGTAACTTTTTTCCAAAACGACATTGCGCGTATTGGATTTACCGAAAAGGGTAATCGCATCAATGGTATCTTGTTCCAAGTCGCGGAAAGTGACGATATTGCCGAAACTTTTGGTGCTGTTGTAAATACGGTTTGTACGAGAATAAGCTTGAATCAAACCATGATAACGCAAGTTTTTATCTACAAATAACGTATTTAAGGTTGGGGCATCAAAACCAGTTAAAAACATTCCAACGACAATCAGTAAATCCACTTCTTTGTTTTTGACGCGTTTGGCGAGATCACGATAGTAGTTTTGGAACGATTTTGCATCCACATCATAATTGGTGGCAAAATAGCCGTTGTAATCATCAATGGCAGATTTTAAAAATTCCTTAGCAGAAGAGTTCATTGCCTCTACTTCAAAACTTTCATCAACAATATCGCCAATCGCATCTTGTTCTTCATTCGAGGCAAACGAAAAGATTGTTGCAATTTTAAGTGGATTTTTGACCGCACTTTGTAACTGTTTAAACGTTTGATAATAAGCTTTAGCAGCATCTACGCTACTTACCGCAAACATCGCATTAAAGCCATTGTTACCCGCATTAAAGCGATGTGTCTTTTGTTTGAAATTATCTAAAACATATTGGGCTATTTGCTCGATGCGTTTAGGCTGTAAAAAGGCTTGTTTCTTCTCAAGTGCGGTCAGTTTTTCAAGATTTTTTTCGGTTTCAATGCTCTTGAATTGTGGTCGTACATCATTGTAATCCACTTTAAATTTCAACACTTTTTCATCACGAATCGCATCGGTGATAATGTAAGAGTGGAGTTCGATGCCAAAAACACTGGCTGTAGTTTCGGCACCTAATGCGTTAGTTGGAAAAATAGGCGTGCCGGTAAAACCAAATTGATAGTATTTTTTAAATTTTCTCGTTAGATTTTTTTGCGCTTCACCAAATTGAGAACGATGGCATTCATCAAAGATAAAAACGACCTGTTTATCGTAAATCGGTAATTTATCTTCCGATTTCATCAGGTTGTTGAGTTTTTGAATGGTGGTAACAATGATTTTATTGTCGTCTTTTTCGATATTGCGTTTTAGCCCAGCCGTACTTTCCGAGCCATTCACGCTATCCGGTGAAAAGCGCTGGTATTCTTTCATAGTTTGATAGTCCAAATCTTTTCTATCTACTACGAAGAATACTTTTTCAATAAAGTCTAATTCTGTTGCAAGACGTGCGGCTTTAAAGCTGGTGAGCGTTTTGCCTGAACCTGTGGTATGCCAAATATAGCCACCACTTTCTTTATTGCTCCAGCTTTTTGCTAAATAAGAACTTTTGATTTTCCATAAAATACGCTCGGTGGCGGCAATTTGATAGGGGCGCATAATTAATAGGGTGTCGGAAACATCAAACACGCAGTAATTCACCAACACATTGAGCAGGGTATGTTTTTGTAGGAATGTCGCCGTAAAATCCTTTAAATCTTTAATCAGAGTATTTTTTGCCGTTGCCCAATTCATTGTGAAGTCGTAGCTGTTCTTATCTCGCTTGGTGGTATTGGCAAAATATCGGGTATCTGTGCCATTAGAAATGACAAAAATCTGAATATATTTAAAGAGAGAATTTTCTTTATTGAAACTTTCTTTGCTGTAGCGGTGAATTTGATTAAAGGCTTCACGAATCGCCACGCCACGTTTTTTTAGTTCGATATGCACAAGCGGTAAACCATTGATCAAAATCGTCACATCATAACGATTATCATAGCTACCGCTTTGCTCAAATTGATTGATGACTTGCAGAGTGTTATTGGTAAGATTTCTCTTATCTAGCAAATAGATATTCTGAATGCGTCCATTATCAAACACAAAATCATAAATATAGTCATCATGAATTTTACGGGTTTTTTCAATCAGACTATCGCTCGATTTATCCAAATATTCCTCTAAAAAACGTCGCCATTCCGCATCAGAGAAAACCACGTTATTTAAGCGTTGTAATTGTGCCCGTAAGTTTTTAATCAACGCATCATGACCATTGATTTCTTGTAAATACTCATAGCCTTGCGCCTGTAAATTACGAATAAACTCACGCTCAAGGCTACCTTCCGTTTGATAACCGGCATTAGGTTCTTCAACAAACTTATTATATTGATCTAAAACGATAAAATTATTAGATTCAGCGATAGTTTTGTATTGGGTCATAAGTAGTTCCTTAATGCTTTTGCTTTTTAGTTTTTGTAGGGTGGGCTTTAGCCCACCGTTTTATTTATGATTGTTAATTGGTGGGCTAAAGCCCACCCTACAGTATTGTTATATATCACCTTTAATTTTCAAATCTGGGTTGCCTCCCCAATCTTCAGGATAAATCTCTGCTTTTACATCACGATGGAAGGAAGAATACGGCCAATCTTTTACTACCTCAACATAGCCGTGTTTCACAGGATTGTAATAAATATAATCTAAATGATTCGCTAAATCTTTATCATCACGAATTAAATGCTCCCAAAATCGGCGTTGCCAAATACCTGATTCTCGATATTTTTGTCTATTTTTATTAAATTGTCGGCATTCTTTTGGAAGTTGTCGTGTAAATTGTGTTTTTAAATATGCGATGCGTATTGCGTAATTATCATCATTTTCAGGTAATTGCATCAGTAAATGAATATGATCGGGCAAAATACAAATTGCTACTGTTTCGAATGGATAATGTTCACAAGTTTGTTTATATGCAGATCTAAATTCATTGATATAGTCAGTTAGATAAGATTTTGTTCTATCTTGTAAAACAATTGTGAAAAAATATAATCCACCTTTAGTAAAATTGCGACGATAATTAGACATATATTATTCCAAATTGTCGTTCGTAGGGTGGGCTTTAGCCCACCATAAAAATATTCTCATTACATTGTAGGGTGGGCTTTAGCCCACCGTTTGTTGTGATTAATTGGTGGGCTGAAGCCCACCCTACGGGTTACGAGAAATTTAATAGCAATTCTCGGTAATATTCATACCGCTTTTGGCTTTGTTCAATCGCTAAAGGCAAGCCTTCGGTGATGGAATTAGTTAAGGTTTCAAATTTATCGAGGATTGAAACGATGCGGTGTTGTTCTTCGAGTGGGGGAACATCAAACTCATATTGCAAAATTGCAGTTTTATCCCCTCGAGGCATTTTTGCACCTTTTGAATATTTAACGTTATATTCAAAGAAATGTTCATTTGCCAATATATGATAAAGATAATGTGAAATAATGTTTTCATCTGTCAATCGTATAACTAACACATCACCATTTGTTCCACCTGTTTTATCTGCTAACCAGATTTTTCTTAAATAGGGACGAATGTTTCCAATTAAAATATCATTAGGAAGATATTCAATAAATGAGCCTTCAGTTGGTACATAATTGGAACTTGTTTTACCCAGTTTATTTTGAAGTAAATTTTCTACCCCTATATAATTTTCTTTATCCAATTTATCAGTCGAGATGCGTGATTTTGCATAAATAGCCACATCAATAAGTTTCTTCTTCCCCCCCCCCGAATTTAATTGTTCTAAACTATCAAAAGATAACAATTTTTCCCGATAGTATTCATATTGTTTCTGGCGTAGTATAAGCTCGCTGGTAAGCTCGCTGGTAAGCTCGCTGGTAAGGGCTGTCAATGCGTCCAAAATTTTTACGATTTCGGTTTGGACCGAGAGTGGGGGGATGGGGACTAAATATTTATCTGTATCAGGTGTTGCAATCTGAGGCATTTGCATCTTTGAACCTAAATTTTGGAAATAGGGTTCCTGATTTTTCAAAACATAATAAATGTATTTAATATTAATATTTTTATCATTTGAATAATAAGACCACATTTCATTTTTATGAGAAAAAGGCTTATCGTAATATTCAAATTCAATAATTCCTCGAGACTTTACAATAATTGAAGGATTTTTATTGATGTCTTTTTCAGGGATATCTTCAAAATTTACTAATGCAAATGTTTTCCCGCCAGCAAAAATTTTTAGTGGTGCATTGTCTTTATGCAATACTTTCATTTCAGCAGCTGTAATTTTTGTGCCTTTAGTTCTGATTAGAATGTCTTTTAGAGGCTTCCACTCAACCTTAGCCCCATCCAATAATTTTTCTAAAAAAGTGCGGTTGTTTTTCATTGTATTTTTGTTGCTTCTCGTAGGGTGGGCTTCAGCCCACCGCAAGTTATCGTAAATTGGTGGGCTGAAGCCCACCCTACGGTTTGCTGTTATTTTTTAATCTTATTGGTGGGCTAAAGCCCACCCTACATTTTATCCCTCAATTTCTGCCACAATCTTGTCAATCTCGGCACGCAAGCAGTCAATATTGGCAACAGTTTCACGAATTTGCGCATTGAGCTCATCGATATCAATGACTTCGCGGGTGTCTTTTTGCTCCACATAAGAACTCACCGCAAGGTTGTAGTCATTTTTAACGATTTCTTCAAAGGAGACTGATTTTGCCAAATGCGGTACATTCTCTTTATCGGCAAACAGTTTGAGCATTTGCTCAATATGTTCTTCTTCTAAAATGTTGTTATTGGTGGCGGATTTAAATAAACCGCTGGCATCGATAAATTGGGTTTGAGTATCGGGTTTATGTTTGGAAAGCACCAAAATATTCACCGCAATACTGGTGCCGAAAAAGAGATTTGGAGCAAGCGCAATCACGGTTTCCACATAGTTATTATCCACCAAATATTGACGAATTTTTTGTTCCGCACCGCCACGGTAAAAAATGCCGGGGAAGGAGACAATCGCCGCACGGCCTTTTGCTGAAAGATAACTTAACGCATGTAAAATAAAGGCAAAGTCCGCTTTGGATTTTGGTGCAAGCACGCCAGCAGGGGCAAAGCGTTCATCGTTAATTAGCGTTGGATCGTCTGAGCCAATCCATTTCACGGAGTAAGGTGGGTTAGAAACAATGGCATCAAAGGGCTTATCCTCGCCAAATTGCGGATGCATTAAAGTGTTGCCAAGGGCGATATCAAACTTGTCGTAGTTGATGTTATGCAAAAACATATTCATACGAGCAAGGTTATAAGTGGTGTGATTGATTTCTTGCCCAAAGAATCCTTCTTCAATGATGTGTTCATCAAATTGTTTTTTCGCTTGCAATAATAAAGAACCTGAACCGGCCGCAGGGTCGTAAATTTTATTGACCTTCTCTTGTCCATATAAAGCCAGTCGAGCAATCAGCTTGGAAACGCATTGTGGCGTAAAGAACTCGCCACCCGATTTACCGGCATTAGCAGCATAGTTGGAAATTAAAAATTCGTAAGCATCACCGAATAAATCAATATGATTATCTTCAAAGTCACCAAAATCTAACTCGGCAACGCCTTTTAATACGGCAGCGAGACGGCTGTTTTTATCGGCAACGGTATTGCCCAAGCGGTTGCTGGTGGTATCAAAATCAGCAAATAAGCCTTTGATATCCTGTTCGGAAGGGTAGCCAGTAGCGGAGTTTTCGATAGCTGTAAAAATGTTTTTTAGGTCTGTATTTAAATTCGGATTAGTGTTGGCTGTTGCCACGACATTTTTAAATAATTGGCTTGGGTAAATAAAATAGCCCTTGGTTTTTATCGCATCTGTTTTAATTTCTGGCGTGATGATGTCATCAGATAAACCGGCATAGTTCACACTTTTATCACCACCTTCAATATAATTAGCAAAGTTTTCGCTAATAAAGCGATAGAAAAGTGAGCCCAAAACGTATTGTTTAAAATCCCAACCATCGACAGAACCGCGTACATCATTAGCAATTTGCCAAATACGGCGTTGAAGTTCGGCGCGTTGTTGAATTGCTGCTGCCATAAAATCCTCAGAATATTTTGTGTCATTATTAATGATATAAATGCTCCAAATTATACAAGAAATAAATAATAACTAAATGAATTTCTATGGAAATTCCTCTACAATAAGAACACACTAATGTTTCCAAAAAAATAAAAAATGAGCCAAAAATCAACCGCACTTAATGCTATTTCGTTGCCCTTAAATCAAGTCAATTTAATTGAAGCCTCTGCAGGTACAGGGAAAACCTATACCATTGGTTCTATCTATCTTCGTTTACTTTTACAGGCTGGTGAGAATTGTTTTCCTCGTCCGTTGAATGTGGAAGAGATTTTGGTGGTAACCTTTACTGAAATGGCGACAGAAGATTTAAAACGCAAAATTCGGGAACGTTTAACGGCGGCAATTTCGGTTTTTTCTGAATATTATGAAAAGCAAGACAAGGCGATTTTTACTGGAGAACATCAATTTTTAGCGGAATTGTTGCCTTATTTAGGGGATATTCCGACTGCACTTCGCCGCTTAAAGCTGGCCGAACAAAATTTAGATTTAGCCTCCATTTATACCATTCACGGTTTTTGTCGCCGAATGCTGATGCAACATGCTTTCAATTCAGGCGTGCATTTCAATTTAAAACTTCTCAAAGATCAGTCTGATTTACTCAAACAATTTGCAAATGAATTTTGGCGGGAGCATTTTTATGATTTGCCTTTCCATTTAGCTGTATTTATCTCAAAAGAATTAAAGTCGCCAGAAGAGGTATTGAATGATTTAGGCTCAAATATTGGGAATGATTTTTCTATACAACTGAATAAACCAGAACTATTAGAACTGTCATTAAAAGAATTTTTGCAAAAAGATATCACTAAAAATGCGGAAATTATTGAAAAGATTAAAGATACTTGGTTAGAAAGTGCGGTTGAAATCCGAAACCTTTTTGATGAAGAAGTCGTGAAAAAAGAGAAATCTTGTTTAAATGGTAAAACATATTCAGGTAAAACGATTTTATCTTTTGTGGATGAAGTCACCTCATGGGCAAAAAATAGAGCAGATATCACCTTAAATGAAACGCTAGTAAAAAAATTTACGCAATCGGCTTTAGATAACGCCGTCAAAGCAGATTTTAAGAAAAAAGGGGTGAGAATAACGCATCCAGCCTTTGAAGAGATTGAAGCTTTAATTGAAGAAATTCAACCAAGTGATTTATTTAAAAAAATCATTCTCTATCACTATCGTCAAGGTATTCAAAAGAAACTTCTTGAATACAAAGCGAATCATCCTGAAAAATCCTTTGATGATTTATTACGCTTATTGAAAGAAGCACTATATGGTGAGGGCGGAGAACAGTTAGCGGAATTAATTCGTTTTCAATATCCCTTTGCCATGATTGACGAATTCCAAGATACGGATGCGTTACAGTATCAAATTTTCTCGAAAATTTATCGCAATGAAACTGCGTCCGGTAATGTTGGCTTTATGATGATCGGGGACCCAAAACAGGCGATTTATCGTTTCCGTGGTGCCGATATTTTCACTTATTTAAAAGCAGCAGACGAAGCGAGCGAGCGTTTTAATTTAGGCACAAACTACCGTTCATCCCAACCTTTAGTGGAAGGGGTAAATCGATTATTTGATTTTAAAAATGACCCCTTTATTTATAAAAATATTGAATTTTTAAATGTCGGTGCAGCCAAGAAAAATCTTGTTTTTCAGCTGAATAATCAACCTGAACCGGCCTTCCGTTTTTACATTAATGATAAAGACAAATCCACCCAGCAAGATTATGCGAAAGCTTGCGCGACATCGATTCAGCAATGGTTAAAAAGTGCGGCTGAAAATCCAGTTGTTTTTCCGAATGAAAGCAAAGCAGAAAATCAAACATTGCGAGCAGAAAATATTGCCGTTTTGGTGCGTGGTTATACTGAAGCCGATCTGGTGAAAAAAGAATTGCAAGCACTCGGTATTGCTTCGGTTTACCTTTCGGATAGAGGAAATGTCTTTGAGAGTAACACCGCAAAAGAACTGGCCTTGATTTTGCAAGCTTGTTTGAGTGTGACGGAACGCCCAATTTTGAATGCCATTGCGACCGCACTTTTCGGCTTAAATGCCGCTGAAATTCACCAAATTCACCAAGATGAAATTCAGTGGCAACGTTGGGCTGAAAAATTCGCAGAGTATCAACAAATTTGGCAACGCCAAGGTATCTTGCCGATGTTGCATCATTTACTTTTAGCAGAAAATATCACAGAAAAACTCTTATCTCGGCCTGATGGTGAACGAAAACTGACGGATTTATTACATTTAGCTGAAATTTTACAGCAAGCAGCCGCATTAAATGAAAGTGAAGCGGCATTATTGCGCTGGTTTGAAAAGCAAATTCAAGATAATGGCCGTCAAGAAGCACAAATTCGTTTAGAAAGCGAACGTCAGTTAGTGAAGATTGTGACTATCCATAAATCCAAAGGATTGGAATATGATTTGGTTTGGTTGCCATTTTTAGGTAATGAAGCAAAAGACCCAACAAAATCAGGTAAGCAGAAGAAACTGTTTAATTTATATTACAACAGTGATGAAGAGAAAACCTTGTGGGATATGCAAGATCAACACTTGGATGATTTAACAGAAGAAGTTTTTGCGGAAGAATTGCGTTTGCTTTATGTAGCATTGACTCGAGCAAAATATCAAATGGCCTTTGTGTTACCGAAAGCCTTTGATAAAAAATGGAATGCTTTATTGTATGTTTTAACGCAAGGTGAAATTGGTCGAAAACTCGATTTGCCAAATAATTGGGATACTCAACCATTATTGGAAAAATTTAAGCAACTTTTACCTAATGATGTAGAGATTGAATCAACCGATGTGTTACAAGCCAGTGAACCACTTACTTTAAATGTTTCTCAAGAAAATTTAAGTGCAGAAATTTTCCAAGGTGAAATTGAACAAGATTGGCGAGTGACGAGCTTTAGTGGCATAGAACAAACCCATCAACGCAAAGCTTATTTGAATGAAAGTGCGGTGAAAAAATCGCTCATTTTTGATGACGCGAAAGATTATGATGCCTCGATTTCAACAGAAAATATCCCTGAAAATCTGACCGCACTTGCTCATGATAACGATGAAATGGTTTTAGATTTCCCACGGGGAACACAAATCGGTACGTTATTGCATCGTTATTTTGAAAAGGTGCCTTTTGCTCAACTAGCTGAGAAAGAAAATATTGAAAAATTATGTCAGGATTTGAATCTTGCAGAAGAGCAATTTGTAGCAGTTCAATACTGGTTTGCACAAATACTCAGCACGCCAATTTTGCCAAACGATGATTTTACCCTTGCACAAATTAACGAAAAACAATGCTTAAAAGAGTTGGCATTTTATCTCAATATCACAAGCCATTTTGATGTCACAGGTTTTAATCGAGCGTTATCAACCTTACATCATTTGCCGTCAGAACCGTTACAGTTTGATGATATTCAAGGCATGGTGCGAGGCACAATGGACTTAGTTTTCTGTCATCAAGATAAATATTATTTGCTTGATTACAAATCGAATTTCTTAGGTGATACATTAAAGGATTACGATCAAGCTGCATTGAAAAAAGCCATGTTAGAGCATCATTATGATTGGCAATACTTGTTGTATGTGGTGGCATTACACCGTTATTTAAAAACACGTTTGCCTCACTACGATTACAACCGAGATTTTGGTGGTGTGGTCTATGCATTTTTACGAGGAATGAATGGTTCGCCGCAATCGGGCATCTTTTTTGATAAACCAGATTGGCAATTAATCCAACAATTAGAGGAATTATTTTAATGTTAAGCCTATTAAAATCCTTGCAAGAACAAGGTGTGATTACTCAAGGCGATTATTATTTTGCTCAATTAATTACTGATAAACAAAAAGATAAAGGCTATGCAGAGACCGTACAAAATTTAGCGATTTTATTAGCCGCACTTTGCAACTGGAGCTATACGCAAGGCAATACTTGTTGTGTGTTAGATCGTTTCTTAGAACGTAATTTATTCGGCTTGGCTTATCGTCATACTGAAACGGATTTTTTGTCACTGATCAATGAAAAGATTGGTTCGCTTCCTGTATCAAAATGGCAATCAGCCTTAGCGGGACATATTGCTTTTACACAAGATCCTGAAAATCAGATTGCGCCTCTCGCATTTCAATTTGGGGCGATTTATTTCTATCGAGCTTGGCAAGATGAATTCCGCGTTGCGCAATATATTAAAAACGCCTTGAAAAATGACCGCACTTTATCGGTAGAGCCGCAACAAATTCGGCCATTATTAGATCGTTATTTCCCTCAACAACAAGCGCAAGTTGATTGGCAAAAAGTAGCTGTCACAACGGCGGTAAAAAGTCCATTTTCTGTGATTACAGGTGGACCGGGAACAGGGAAAACCACGACAGTCACTCGCTTGTTATGTGTATTACAGGAATTATTTGGTGGCAAACTTCACATTAAATTGGTCGCACCAACAGGAAAAGCCGCAGCTCGTTTAACGGAATCTATCGAAAACGCTTTGGCACAAATGCCGATTTCAGATGAGTTACGCGCATCCATTCCTAAAACAGCAGAAACGTTGCATCGTTTACTAGGCGTTCGACCTTTTACCGATAGCGTGAAATATCATGCGCATAATCCACTGCAAATCGATGTGCTAGTAGTGGATGAAACCTCGATGATTGATTTGCCGATGATGGCGAAACTGGTGCAAGCGTTGAAACCCGAAACGCGTTTGATTTTATTGGGTGACCAAGCTCAATTAGCTTCAGTGGAAGCGGGAGCGGTATTAGGGGAAATAGCACAGTTTTTAACGCAAGATTATAGCCCAGCTCAAGCTGATTATATTCATGCAACAACAGGCTATACCGTTCCAACTTCAGATGAACATAGTCCGTTGCGTGATGCCATTTGCCATTTAACCTTTAGTCGCCGTTTCCGAGATGATTCGGGCATTAAACAACTTGCTGAGCAAATTCAACAAGGAAAAGGTGAGGGCAGTGTGGCGACTTTTGCGGAATACCCAGAAGAATTGCATTTCCATCATTTTGATGAAGAACAAGATATTAAAGAATCGGTTCGCCAAGTGGTGAAAAGTGCGGTCGAAAATTACCGTGTTTATTTAACCCAGCTTCAAACTTATTTTGCTCAGAAGAAAGATCTTAATGCAAAATTTATAGATGAAAAGGGCAATGAGAAAACTTATGCAGAAGCGATTTTAGACCGTTTTAATTCGGTGAGATTTTTGACCGCACTTCGTGCTTCGGCATTAGGTGTAGAAGAGTTAAATCGAGAAATTGCTTTGGTATTGCGTGCTGAGAAATTACTTTGGTTCCGTCAAGAGGACGATTGGTATATTGGTAAACCAATTATGATTACGGAAAATGATCATAATGTGAAACTGTATAACGGTGATATTGGCTTGTGTTTAGCTAAAGGCAAAGTGTGGTTCGGCAATCGAGAAGTTTCGACCAGTCGTATTCCCGCTCACGAGCCTGCGTTTATGATGACGATTCATAAATCCCAAGGTTCGGAGTTTGAACATACCGTCATGGTGTTACCAACAGAACCTAATCCAGTGCTTTCACGAGAGCTGGTATTTACCGGTGTTACCCGTGCAAAAAATCAGCTTTCTGTATTTGCCAATGAAAAAATTTGGCAAAGTGCGGTCAGAAATACCGTGAAACGACAAAGTGGATTAGGCAAGTTATTACAGGAAAAAGAGGAGTAAAAAATGAAATTATATGTTTACGATCATTGCCCATTTTGTGTGCGAGCTCGCATGATTTTCGGTTTAAAAAATTTGTCGGTAGAGCTTGTAGTGCTCGCGAATGATGATGAAGCAACGCCAATCGGTTTAGTGGGGAAAAAGGTTGTACCAATTCTTGTCAAAGAAGATGGTGCAGCGATGCCAGAAAGTTTAGATATTGTGCATTATGTCGATGAACATTTTGGTGAAAAAATCTTATCTGAACACGTTCGTCCTGAAATTGAAGCGTGGTTAAAAGAAGTCGGCAGTTATTATGGTCATCTTACGACTGCACGCTTCACGCAAATTGGCTTAGCAGAATTTGAAACCCAAAGTGCGGTCGATTATTTCACTAAAAAGAAAACGGAATTTATTGGGGATTTTGCTGAAAATATTGCGAAGACTGAAACCTATCTTACTCGCTTAAAAGGGGATTTAAAGAAATTAGCTGTATTAATTCAATCTGAAAATGCCTTAAACGGCCAACTTTCTCTTGAAGATATTATCGTTTTCCCTGTATTACGAAATCTAACTTGTGTGAAAGGCATCGAATTTCCACCAGCAGTTTTAGCTTATATCACGAATATGGCTAAGTTAAGCAATGTGCCGCTATATTTTGATAAAGCCATTTAATCACTGCTGATTCATAGGCATTGGAAATACTGAAGTTTTGACTTGGATCATAGGTGCGGTCATTTTTTCAGTATTTTTTATTCATCGATCTATAATCTCTACGTTTACTTTAATAAGAGCGTAGAGATATGGATCAGGAATACCAACGAGCGGTTACCCGCATTTGTGTGGAAACCGCTTTGTTATTGTTACAGCATGGAGCAGAAAGTGCTGTTGTCGTACAAATGGCACAGCGATTAGGTGTAGCTTTAGGCATTGAAAGCGTGGAGTGTGCTTTAACGGCAAATGCCGTCTTATTGACCACACTTTCTAAACAACATTGCATTACCACAGTGCGTAAGAATGTCGATAAAGGCATTAATATGCAAATCGTTACGGATGTTCAGCACATTGTGGTTGCCGTAGAGCATCATTTGTATGATTTGTCTATGGCACAAAAGAAATTGGATAAGTTAAAACCACTAAAATATAACCGTTATTTGGTGGTGTTTATGATTGGTTTATCTTGTGCCTCTTTTGCTCACCTTTCTGGCGGAGATATGACAATTTGTGCGATCACCTTTATTGCTTCTGCCATTGCCATGTTTATTCGACAAGAAATTTCTAAACGTCATTACAATCCACTCATCGTTTTTGCCATTACCGCGTTTGTTGCTTCACTTATTTCAGGTATGAGTTTGAAATATAGTTTAGGCAACGATCCCCATATCGCATTAGCGTCTAGCGTTTTATTACTCGTTCCAGGATTCCCATTAATTAATTCACTTGCGGATATTTTAAAAGGGTATGTCAATATGGGAATAGGACGCTGGACCATCGCTACGGTTCTCACTTTTGGTGCTTGTTTAGGTATTGTCTTTGCGTTAAATCTTTTAAATATTGTTTCTTGGGTGGGGTAATAAGATGTTTTTACTGAATTTACTCGATGATATGCTTTTTGCTGCCATCCCCGCAGTAGGATTTGCTTTAGTATTTAATGTTCCGCCTAAAGCCTTAAAGTATTGTGCGATTTTAGGTGCACTTGGACATGTCACACGAACTTTATTACTACACTTTGGTGTCCCAATTGTTTTTGCCACTTTTTTCGCCACTTGTGTAATTGGTTTTATTGGGGTGCATTTATCTCATCGTTATTTAGCCCATCCGAAAGTCTTTACTGTTGCGGCAATTATTCCAATGATTCCAGGTGTTCATGCTTATAAAGCGATGATTGCTATCGTACAAATTCACCATTATGGCTTTTCCGATAAATTATTTGAGCAAATGATCAGCTCTTTTATCAATACCAGCTTTATTTTGGGCGCTCTTGTTTTGGGCTTAGCCTTACCAGGACTATTGTTCTATCGACAAAAACCGGTCGTGTAGAAAATAAAAAAGCCGACATGAATCGGCTTTCGCATTTAATCAATATTTAATTAACCATGGCAAGTTTGGCAAGCGGCTTGGAACATCCAAACAAGTTTTTCTTGTTCTTTGATGTAGTCGCTCATTTGAGAAGCGGTACCTTCATCATCAGACTCACCCGCTAATTCAAGGATTTCACGTTGTTGTTCAAGTAGTACTTTTAATCCTTCTAATGTGCCTTTTAAGCAAGATTGCGCATCACTTACCCCTAACTCTTCTTTAATACGTGAGTGTTGGAAGTATTGTGAATAACCGTTATGCGGTGTGTAACCTAAAGTTAAGATACGTTCTGCCACTTCATCTATTTTTACTACTAAATCTGTGTAGATTTCTTCAAATTTTGCGTGTAATTCAAAGAAGTTTACCCCTTTAATGTTCCAGTGGTAACCGCGCACGTTGGTATAGAATACTTGATAGGTTGCTAATAATTCATTTAATTTTGCTGCTAATTTTTCAGATGCTTTTTTATCTAAACCGATTGATGTTTTTGACATAGTATTTTCCTCTTTATTGTTAATTAAAATATTGTTCCCTTGCTTAGGAAGTGTGGTCATTATAAGCATCATTTTTTCTGATAGCTATTTCATATTATCTAGTGATTTAATAGTTAAAACCTATTTATAAAAATTATACATAGTTAAAAGTTTTTATTTTAAGGTGCGGAAAAAAACTCTGTGAAGTAGATCACACATTCAATATTTCCCCTTTGACAGAATGAAGCGAAGATGACTATGATTGATGCAAATCATTTTGTTCTAAGATTTGATTGCTTTACTTCATTTTCGAATGAAATGTTTGGCTAGGTTTAAAAACCCAAAATATGATTTTATTACTCATCAGGAGTTTAGTATGACAAAGCATTTTTCCTTTGAAACGAATGAATCTCGTCGTCATTTTATGAAACTTATGGCTGGCGTGGGGGCGGGTCTTGCATTTAGTGGTACATTAGGCACATTTGCACCAAAAGCCTTTGCTGCAGAAATTAAAGGTAAAACTATTGAAGCGGGGATTGCTTATCCGCTTTCTACCGGTTTTGACCCAATGACATCAAGTGGCGCTTCACCTTATGCAGCAAACTTGCACATTTTTGAAGGTTTAGTGGATTTGCATCCTGCAACTCGTGAACCTTATCTTGCTTTAGCAGGAAAAGAGCCAGAACAAGTTGATGAAACAACATGGCGCATTACTTTACGTGAAGGCGCAACCTTCCATGATGGCGCACCAGTCACCACTGAAGACGTTGTGTATTCTTTCAATCGTATTATGGATCCAGCCAATAAATCTTTATTTGTGATGTTTATTGATTTCATTGAAAGTGTGAAAGCTGTGGATGATAAAGTGGTGGAATTTAAATTGAAATATCCATTTGCTTTATTTGCTAACCGTTTAACTTGTGTGAAAATTGTACCGAAACATGTAATCGACAAAGTCGGTCAATCTGCATTTGATGCGCACCCAGTTGGTTCTGGTCCATTCAAATTTGTTTCAGCTGTGAAAGATGACAAAATCGTCTTTGAAGCGTATGAACCTTACAATGGTAAATATCCAGCGCAAGTTGAAAAAATGTCTTGGTTATTACTTTCTGATGCCGCAGCTCGTGTGACTGCACAAGAGTCTAAACGTACTCAAGCAATGGAAAGCGTGCCTTATTTAGACATTAATCGCTTGAAAAACAAAAAACAACAAGTGCAATCCGTTCAATCTTTCGGCTTGCTATTCTTAATGTTTAACTGTGAAAAAGCACCGTTTAATAATCCAAAAGTACGTCAAGCGTTACACTATGGTTTAAACACTGACAAACTGGTTGATATTGTATTTGATGGTAATGCAGAAGCTGCAACATCATACTTACAAACGACTCACCCAGATTATATTAAGGCATCAACTCAATATCCTTATGATCAGGAAAAAGCCGCGGCATTATTAAAAGAAGCCGGTGTAACTGAGCTTAAATTTGAATTGCTCGCAACCGACCATGACTGGGTGAAAGAATCTGCACCGTTAATTTTAGAGTCTTGGAATAAGATTCCAGGTGTGAAAGTGACTTTACAACACTTACAATCTGGTGCGTTATACAGCAACAACGTAGATCCAGGTGTATATGAAGTGGCAATCGCACCGGGTGACCCATCAGTGTTCGGTAATGACTTAGACTTGCTTTTAAGCTGGTGGTATCGTGGTGATGTATGGCCGAAACGTCGTTTCCGTTGGAGTAATACCCCTGAATTTGCGAAAGTGACTGAATTACTCAATGCAGCAGTGAGAGCAAAAGATCACGCTGAAGCGAAAAAATCATGGGAAGAGGCGATTAACATTATTGCGGCTGAAGTACCACTTTATCCGATTGTTCATCGTAAACTTCCTTCAGCATGGGATGATAGTAGCCTTGAAGGCTATCAACCATTGGCAACAACCGGTTTATCTTTCCTCGGTGTGGGCCGTAAATAAAAGTGCTTTTTAATTTAATGTTTTGGCTGTTGAGCAATCAACAGCCTTTTTTCTTTCCTTTTTATCTCAAAGTGCGGTCATTTTTCTCTCTGTTTTTCAATCATTTTTTCTCTCAATTTCATTTCAAAAAAATCTTTGTGAAGCCGATCACAGATTTGAATTTTGCTCTATGTACTTGGATTGACAGGGCTTGAGCTGAACACTATGATTACTGTAATTCATTTTGTTTTTGAATTTGATTGTTTTGCTTCATTTTTGAAGCGAACGAATTTCTCAAGCTAGAACAGGAGAAGTTAGATGGATATGATACTTCGATTATTGTTACGTCGATTGATGGCTTTGCCAGTCATGATTCTAGGTGTAACAGCACTCGTTTTTGTGGTGCTTCAATTTACACCAGGTGATCCCGCTACGGTGGCACTAGGCGAAAGTGCGAGTGAAGCAGCAAAACAACTTTACCGCGAATCACACGGCTTAAATGATCCACTCTTTGTTCAATATTTTCGTTTCTTAGGTCATTTACTTGTATTGGATTTTGGTGTGACTATGCCACCAGAATTACCAATCAGTAGCATGCTAGCGAAATCTTTCCCAATCACGTTACAACTTACCCTAATTGGTGTGGTGTTTGCGGCAGTAGTCTCTTTTTCATTAGGTGTACTGGCCGCGCTTTATCGTGATAGCTGGGTAGACCAAGTGATTCGTTTAATCTCTGTTGCAGCGGTTGCGACCCCCTCATTCTGGTTAGGTATCTTACTTATTCAATGGTTCTCTTTGGAGTTAGATTGGTTGCCTTCAGGTGGTTTTGTGCCATTCAGCGAAAGCCCGATGGGGTATATCAATTCCATGATTTTGCCATCTCTTGCACTTGCCGTGCCGGTATGTGCGTCATTAATTCGTGTGGTGCGTACAACCATGGTAGAAGAAATGGATAAAGATTATGTGAGAACGGCGATTGGTAACGGTGTGCCTTATGCAACTGTTATTCGTCACAACGTATTACGTAATGCATTAATCACACCAGTAACAGTATTAGGTTTACGCGTAGGCTACTTACTTGGTGGTGCGGTAGTTATCGAACAAATCTTTGACTTACCGGGCATGGGTAAATTGATTTTTAACGGTATCGTCAATCATGACTTACACTTAGTACAAGGGGTGGTTCTGACAATCGCCTTTACCTTCGTTTTAGTGAATATTATCGTTGATATTCTCTATGTGTTGATTAACCCTAAAATTCGGAGTCTATAATGTTTCGTCAAGGTTTAGCAGATCGATTAGCTGCAAGCGGTGCGAGATTCCGAGCACTTTCCACCGCATCAAAAATTTCATTATTATTCTTAGTTTTCGTTGCTTTAGTGGCGGTATTTGCCCCTTGGGTAGCAACACATGATCCATTAGAAGTGATCGCACGTATGCGTGCTCCAAGTGCGGAATATTGGTTTGGGACTGATCGACTTGGTCGTGATATTTTCTCTCGTATTGTTTATGGTGCCCAAACGTCCTTATTTATCGGTTTAGGTGCGGTAGCTTGCGCCATTATTTTCGGTAGTGTTTTAGGTGCAACTGCAGCCACATCCGAGAAATGGGGCAATGAAATTATCATGCGCTTAATGGATATTTTAATGGCCTTCCCAGGTATCGCATTAGCGGCAGTGTTATTAGCAACCTTTGGTAACTCAGTGCCGGTCATTATCATCACCATTGCCGTGGTTTATACCCCGCAACTTGCTCGTGTAGTTCGTGCGAATGTGGTATCACAATGGGATGAAGACTATGTGCGTGCTGAACGTGTTATTGGTGGTAGCCGTACTTATATTCTTCTCAAACACGTTGTACGCAATACCGCGGCACCGGTTTTAGTCTTCGCGACCGTAATGGTGGCAGATGCTATTGTGTTTGAAGCCTCGCTTTCTTTCTTAGGCGCAGGTGTACAACCTCCACATCCTTCATGGGGTAACATCCTTTCTGAAGGTCGTAACATCGTATTAAACGGTGCATGGTGGGCGACAACCTTTGCGGGTGTGATGATTCTTTTAACCGTATTAGCCTTAAATATCTTAGCGGAAGGGCTTACCGATGCCTTGGTTAACCCGCGCTTGAAAGGCGGTAAAAAACCAGAAGGTAAATCAGATGAACGTCTTTCTACTGACGTACAAGAAGCGCTTTCTGAAGGTCTTGCATTAAAACGTTACTTGCTCAAATTACATGAAAAAGAAATCACCCGTACGAATCGTATGCAATTAGATCCAAATGCAAAACCGATTTTACAAGTGAAAAACTTATCAATCCGTTTCCCGAATCGTTATGGTGAAATTCCATTGGTTGATAACATCAGCTTCACCGTAAATGAAGGGGAAACCATGGGGTTAGTAGGAGAGTCCGGTTGTGGTAAATCTATTACAGCATTCTCTATCATGGGCTTGTTACCAAAAACAGCTAAAATTACTGGGGAAGTGCTTTTCACAGACCGTAGCGGAAAACAACACAGTTTGCTTAACGCTAACAATCTAAGTGAATTGCGTGGTTCTGAAATTGCGATGATTTACCAAGACTCTTTAAGTGCATTAAACCCATCAATGCGTATCAAAGATCAAATGGCACAGCTCATCAAACGTGGTAGCCACCATACCGCAGAAAAATTGCTGGAATGGGTACACCTCGCTCCAGAAAAAGTGTTGAACCGTTATCCGCATGAACTTTCTGGTGGTCAACGTCAACGTGTGGTGATTGCAATGGCATTAACTCGTGAGCCGAAATTATTAATCGCCGATGAACCAACAACCGCATTAGACGTAACCGTTCAAGCTGAAGTGGTGAAATTATTGAATGAATTACGTGAAAAACTGGGTTTTGCTATGGTATTTGTCAGCCACGATTTAGCATTAGTTGCACAATTAGCTCACCACATTACGGTAATGTATGCAGGTCAAGTGGTTGAAATGGCACCAACATCCTTATTGCTTGCTAATCCAACACACGAATATACCCGTGGCTTATTGGGTTCTGTCCTTTCAACCGAAGTCCGTGCGAAACGTTTATATCAAATTCCGGGCAGCGTACCATCACCTTACGATTTTGCTGCCGGCGACCGTTTTGCAAGTCGTTCATTGCGACCAGATGCTAATCCGGATCAAAAATTGATATTAACCGCCGTGGAAGGTGAGCCGTCTCACTTGTGGGCTTCTCATTTAGCTGAGCCTGTAACGGAAGCGAAAGGAGCATAATATGAGCAGTAGTATTAAAGTCATTAAAGAACAAAACATCATCGATTTAGAAAATATCGTGGTGCAATTTCCTTCTCGCGACGGTTCATTGTTTGGACGTAAAAAATTCACAGCGGTGAATAATGTGAGTCTTGGCATTAAAGCGGGGGAAACCATTGGTTTAGTAGGGGAGTCTGGCTGCGGGAAATCTACCCTAGCCAATGTAATAATTGGACTTCTTAAACCAACATCTGGTTTAGTGAAATTCAACGGTTTACAAATGCAATATGGCAGCTCAGAAGCGAGAAAACAATTCGGTCGCCAAGTATCGGTCATTTTCCAAGACCCAGCAACCGCACTGAATCCTCGTATGAAAGTGTTGGATATTTTGCGTGACCCAATGGATATTCACAATGTGTTACAACCTCATGAACGGGAAAAACGTGTGTATGACTTGCTTTCTCGCGTCGGTTTACCACGTTCTGCAGCACAAGTTGAGCCAACTCGTTTATCTGGCGGGCAAAAACAACGTGTGGCGATTGCACGTGCTTTAGCGCTGAATCCAAAACTGATTGTTGCGGATGAACCGACTTCTGCGTTAGACGTATCCGTTCGTGCTCAGGTATTAAACTTATTGGCGGACTTGAAAAAAGAACTCAATCTTGCCATGGTGTTTATCTCTCACGATATTCAAACCGTACGCCAAGTATCTGACCGTATTGTCGTGATGTACGGCGGTCAAATTTTGGAGACCGGTAGCACTGAAGATATTTTCAACCACCCAACCGTGGATTACACCCGAAAATTACTTGGTGTTGCCCCGTCATTGTTATAAAACGAGTGAATAAAACATCTTAATTTATGACCGCACTTTAAAAGTGCGGTTATTTTTTTGAGCATTTTTTGTTTTAAGGTGTTGATAAATTTTAGAAACATATTCCGAAAGTCTTTTAGAGTTTAGGTTTTTTTCTCAAATAGCGTAGAATGGGCATATAAAAATGAGGAGATTTAACATGCAACAAAAAATTCAACAAGCATTAGCAAACTCGCCACTTTCAAATGCAATTCTTTCTGCGTTAGAAGAACAAGAATGGAAAGGCTTTTTACCGGCTGAAAAAGTGCGGTCAATTTGTGATGAATTTAAGCTTACGCCTGTTCAACTAGGGTTGGCACTTTTGCCCGTAGCGGCTTGTTATAGCCATACACCCATTTCAGAATTTCATGTTGGCGCGATTGCGATTGGTGAAAGTGGTGATTTTTACTTTGGTGCGAATCAAGAGTTTCAGGGTAGTAGCATGGCTCAAACCATCCATGCTGAACAAAGTGCGATTAGCCATGCATGGTTACGTAATGAACCTCGAATCACTGATATTGTAGTGAATTACACGCCTTGTGGTCACTGCCGTCAATTTATGAATGAGCTTTATCAAGCGCAAGATTTAAAAATTCATTTACCACACAGCCAAAATAATCCACTTCCTCAATATTTACCCGATAGCTTTGGCCCGAAAGCTTTAGGCGTTGATTTGCTTCTATTAAACAAAGAAGAACAAGGTTTTACTTTGACGACGGAAGATGAAGTGGCAAATAAAGCGATTTTAGGGGCAAACCGAGCTCATTCACCTTATTCTAAAAGCCCTCACGGTGTAGGCATTTTATTTAAAAATGGGGAAATGATTTGTGGTCGATATGCAGAAAATGCAGCATTTAACCCAAGCTTACCGGCTATGCAAACAGCGATTAATTTTGCCTACTTAAATCAATTGGATGTATCGAAAATTGAGCGAGTAGTATTTGCAGAGAAACCGTTGCGTTTAAGTCACCGCAAGATGGCAGAGCAGTTATTGAAGAGCCTCTGCAAGGTGAAAATGGAATATATTAGCCTGTAAGCACGGTCAAAAATGAATTAGTTTTTGAACGAAAAGAAAGAGGCGAACAGAGATAATCTTTCATGTTCGCCTTTCTTTTTACTGATTTTATGCTAATTCAGCACGTAATTTTTTCGTGACATCAACCATCACTTTTAGTGCAGCAATCGTTTCTGGCCAACCGCGAGTTTTTAATCCACAGTCTGGGTTCACCCATAAACGTTCTTTCGGCACCACTTGTAATGCTTTACGAAGGAGGTGTTCAATTTCTTCTGCTGTAGGTACGCGTGGACTATGAATGTCATATACGCCAGGACCAATATCATTCGGGTATTTGAAATCACCAAATGCGGTGAGTAATTCCATGTCAGAACGCGAGGTTTCGATAGTAATGACATCGGCATCTAAGGCCGCAATAGCCGGTAGAATGTCGTTAAATTCGGAATAACACATGTGCGTATGAATTTGGGTATCATCTTTGCAACCCATTGAGCTTAAACGGAAGGCTTCGCCCGCCCATTTCAAATAAGCATCCCAATCTGCACGTTTTAACGGTAAACCTTCACGAATAGCCGGCTCATCAATTTGAATCACTTTGATACCTGCTTTTTCTAAATCTAATACTTCATCAGAAAGCGCTACCGCAATTTGTTTGCAGACTGTTTCACGAGAAATATCGTTACGCACGAAAGACCATTGTAAGATCGTGACCGGACCAGTCAGCATGCCTTTCATCACTTTATTGGTAAGGCTTTGGGCATATTGTGACCAACGTACCGTCATGGGTTCTGGACGAGTAACATCACCGTAAATCACAGGCGGTTTTACGCAACGTGAACCATAACTTTGTACCCAACCAAATTTGGTGAACGCAAAACCATCGAGTAATTCACCGAAATATTCCACCATGTCGTTACGTTCTGCTTCGCCATGTACCAATACATCTAAGTCTAATTTTTCTTGCTCACGTACAACGAATTCAATTTCTTTTTTCATTGCAGTTTCGTAATCAGTTAAGCTGAGTTCGCCTTTTTTGAAGGCAGCACGAGCATGACGAATGGCTGTCGTTTGTGGGAAGGAACCAATATTCGTCGTTGGCAGAAGTGGTAAATTTAACCATGCATTTTGTAATTTAATGCGTTCCGCAAATGGCGATTTACGTTGGTCAGCATTTTCCGGTAAGTTTGCTAAACGTTCAGCTACACAAGTGCGGTGAATTTCACGCGAGTTTTTACGAGCATCCGCAGCTGCTTGAGATGCAGCTAATTCCGCTTGAACGGCTTCACGACCTTGTTCTAGAGCGGTCTTAATAATGCGTAATTCTTGAATTTTTTGTAACGTGAAAGCCAACCATTGATAAAGCTCAGGCTTATTTGCTTGGAGTTGCGTTTCAACTTCTAAATCATAAGGTGTATGGAGGAGAGAGCAGCTTGGCGCAATCCACAAACGATCACCTAATTTCGCTTTTAATGGTTCAACCACATCTAACACTTGATTCAAGTTTGCACGCCAAATATTACGGCCATCAATGATGCCTACAGATAAGATTTTGTCATAATCCGCGAAGGCAGCAAGTTGTTCTGGTGCGCGCACTAAATCGATATGTAAACCTGCTACAGGTAAGGCTTTTAACAAATCAGCGTGTTCTGCCACAGAGCCGAAATAAGTCGCAAGCAATAATTTCGCTTTCACTTGTTCAGCAAAAGTGGCGTAAACCGCTTTATAAGCAGAAATCCATTCTGCCGGTAAATCTAAAGTGAGAGCAGGTTCATCAATTTGAATGTATTCAACACCTTCTGCAGCTAATGCATTTAAGATTTCAACATAAACCGGCACGAGTTGTGTTAATAAATCAAAGCGATTAAATGCTGCACCTTTTTCTTTCCCTAACCAAAGGAAAGTGAGTGGACCAACGATAGTTGGTTTAACATCATACCCAAGCGCTTTAGCTTCACGGATTTGTGTCACATAATGAGTTGGATTTGCTTTAAATTGCGTTTCTTTATGGAATTCAGGAACAAGATAATGGTAGTTGGTATCGAACCATTTTGTCATTTCAATCGCAAATTGAGTTTTATTACCACGCGCTAATTGGAAATATTGATCGAGTGTTAAATTTTGGCTATCGAAACCAAAGCGAGTAGGAATCGCACCTGTTGCCACTTGTAAATCTAAAATATGATCGTAAAGTGTAAAATCAGCCACTGCGATAAAATCAGCATTTGCCTTGGCTTGGTGCTGCCAATTTAGTTCACGTAATCTTTTTGCAATATCTAATAAATCCGCTTCCTCAATTTCGCCACGCCAGTAACGCTCTTGAGCAAATTTAAGTTCACGCTTTGCGCCTACGCGCGGAAATCCTGCTAAATGAAATGTTGTCATAATTAATCCTTCTATTGTTTAGTTTAGACGTCTAAACGTCTTTTCATGTATAGAATGCAATAAAATAAAAGATTATACAACTTCATAATTTTCAGGTTTTATATGAATAAAATTAATAATTAAGATTTGCTGTTTGATTATTTTCTTTTTCCTTCTCCAAATAGTAGTAACTCTCCATCGTTTTTCTGCATTTTATGATGAAATTTCTCATAACTCATATTTGTTATTTACATATTTATATAACGATGTAATATGAGGCCTTTATATCTTTTTTTATATAATGATATTTAAGGATAACCCAATGAAAAAACAACATAAATTAAGTCTGTTAGCGATATTAGTGATTTCGAGTACAGCGTATGCTGAAGAAAAACTTGAAGCTATTAATGTCACAGCAGAAGAGCAAGTTAAACAATCTCTCGGTGTTTCGGTGATTTCACAAAAAGATTTAGAGCGAGATCCAATTGAAAATGATGCCTCTGAAATTATTGCTAAACAACCAGGGGTCACATTAAGTACAAATGCGCCTGGCGGTGCCCGCGGTAATAAACGTCAGGTTGATATCCGCGCAATGGGGCCGGAAAATACGCTGATTTTAGTAGATGGAAAACCTGTAAAATCTCGTAATTCAGAACGTTATGGACGTAATGGCACACGCAATACACGTGGTGATACAAACTGGGTGCCGGCAGACGCAATCGACTCTATCGAAGTACTACGAGGTCCCGCTGCTGCACGTTACGGTTCTGGTGCAATGGGTGGTGTGGTTAATATCAAAACCAAATCACCAACAAGCGAATACCATGGTAGTTTGAATTTATTTACAGAACAACCAGAAGACAGCAAAGAAGGTTACACTAATCGTCTCGGTTTTAATTTCAGCGGTCCACTAGTTAAAGATGTATTGGGCTTCCGTTTATACGGCAACATTGCTAAAACACAGGCGGATGCGCTAGATATTAACTCGGGAGAGGATTCTAGTACAAATAATAATGCAGCAACGCAAGATAATACACGCTATGCAAGTCGTGAAGGGGTTCGTAACCGCGATATTGCAGGACAGTTAGTTTGGAACTCCGGATCAAAAGTTAACCTTTGATGCAACATATAGCAGACAGGGTAATATTTATAATGGTGATACTCAAAATAGTTCTGTTTTACTGACTCAAGCGATGAAAACGAGTCGTGATCTTGCTTTACAAAAAGCAGAAACGTCAACACTTTATCGCCAAAGTTACGGCTTAACGCATGAAGGAAAATGGGGGGCTTTCGATAACCGCACTTATTTTACCTTTGACCAAACCCGCAACTATCATTATCCAGAAGGTTTATTAGGTAGTACGGAAGGCGCTTATAACGGTTTAGAAAAATCGGTTGGTTTGTTGCGAAATTATCGCTTTAGTAATGAGCTTTATATTCCGTTTATGACCGGTCGTACTGGACATATGTTAACCGTTGGTTTAGAAGGCTCTCGTTCAGAATTAAACGACGCGGCCTCTATGACGCAAACCATGCAAGTTTACGCACTTGTACCTTGGTTAGCTGATAAAGGCCGTAGCGGTAAAGTGGCACAAAATGAATGGGCAGCGTTCTTAGAAGACAATATTATATTGCCGAATGAGAAAACTATTTTAACCCCAGGTATTCGTTTTGATTCTAGTACGAACTCTAAATCAAATTGGAGTCCCTCTCTGAACTTCTCCCATCAAGTTAGCGATAACTGGAAAATCAAAGGTGGGGTAGCTCGAGCTTACAAAGCACCAAATCTTTACCAATCTTCACCAAATTATTTGTTAATTAATGCAAGTAATGGTTGCCCGATTGATAGTGCTAATAACTGGAATAATCCGAATGCATTAACCTCAACAGGTAGTATTGTTAAGACAGATGCAAAAGGTAAACAATATACCGTTCTTCAAAATAGCAATGCAAAAGGCTTTGATTGGGGACGAGCTTGTTACTTCTTAGGTAATGAAAATATTAAGCCAGAAACAAGCTGGAACAAAGAGATTGGTGTGGAATATGAGAAAGATGGTAAGTTATTCTCTTTAGCTTATTTCCATAATGATTACCGTAATAAAATTGTGTCTAACGGTGAATTCTTGACAACGATTGATGCACCAGCTGGTGGTTATGATCGTGAAATTCGCCCAAGCAATACACCAAATGGAAAAGCAATTTACCGCAACTACACAGCAACTAACGTTTATCGTTGGGGAAATACACCAAGAGCAATCATTGAAGGGTTGGAAGGAAATATTACATTACCATTCTTAGATGATGCGCTAGTATTCAGTACCAATTTCACGTATATGCTCAAAAATGAAAACAAGAAAACCGGTAATCCGATCTCACTTGTACCGAAATATACAGTGAACAGTAATCTTAACTGGAAAATCAATGACCATTGGGATGTGAATACCTCGTACACCCGTTATGGCAGACAAAAAACGGTAGAAAATGCTGAAAACTTCATGCAAGTGATTTACACCACGGGTGAAAGCCTTGTTACGCAATATCAACTTGGTAGCTATGGTATTTGGGGAGCTAACGTGGGATATAAATTCAATGATAGTTTAAGCCTACGAGTTGGTGTGAATAACATTTTAGATAAACGTATTTATCGTAATGCAGGTACAGCTCGTACTTATAATGAACGTGGTCGTTCTTACTTTGCTAATTTAAAATACAGTTTCTAAGCTTTCTTTTCTCTATCATCGTTAAACAAAGTGCGGTCAATTTGATCTGCACCCCAAAAGTTGGACTCAACAAACCAACAATTGAGGTGCAGATTTTTTATGGGTAAACACTACACAATCGAATTTAAATTACAAATTCTTCAACCTATTTTGAATGGAAAAATGAGTATTAGAGAAGCAGCTCGTTTTTACAATATTCCTTCCAACGCCCTAGTCGGGACATGGTTGAAACGGTTTGAAAAAAGTGGCATAAAGGGACTTATTCCCCGTAAACCATCAGGACGACCGCCTATGAAACCTAAATATGCCAGAATGCCACCGCCACCCAAAACTGAAGAAGACCGTTTACGCCTGAGAATTTTACAGCTTGAAGCGGAGGTAGCCTACCTAAAGGAGTTGAGAAGGCTCAGACTTCAGGACGAAGCCGAGCAACGGAAATTATCCAAAGGTTAAGAACACGCTATCCGTTAAAATGGCTTTTAGGCTTTGCACAGTTAGCGCGTAGTACGTTTTTTGCGAAACTTCAGATTAAACCGGATAAGGATGAGGAGCTGAAAAAGGCCATTAAACGCATCAAAGCCAATCATCCTGATTATGGCTACCGACGTGTTCATGCCAGCTTGCCAGGCGTGAATCATAAAAAAGTTCAACGTTTAATGCAGACACTTGGGCTTCAAGTGCGGTCAAGAAAAAGCAAGAAATTTACCACCTATCGAGGCACGATAGGGGTAATTGCACCGAATCATCTTGAACGCGATTTTAGTGCAACGGCCCCGAAACAAAAATGGGTGACAGATATCACCGAGTTTAAGGCGAAAGATGGGAGTAAAGTCTATTTATCTCCAATTTTAGACTTATTTAACAATGAGATAGTCTCCTATAATCTCAGCTATTCCCCAAATTGGGCGCAAGTAGAGGACATGTTAATGCAAGCCGTCAAAGGATTAAATAAAGCTTGTGGTGTCATTTTACATTCAGACCAGGGATGGCAATATCAAATGGTAGCTTATCGTCGAATTTTAGCTGAACATGGCATCATTCAAAGTATGTCGAGAAAAGGGAATTGCTTGGACAATGCCGCAATGGAAAGTTTCTTTGGGCGATTAAAAACGGAATGTTTTTATGGTCGGGAATTTAAAACAAAAGAAGAGATAGTTGATGCTGTCAGAGATTATTTGGATTACTATAATCATCGACGGATTCAACTAAAATTAAAAGGACTGAGTCCGATACAATATCGAAAACAATCCTTTAAATAACAGTCTAACTTTTTGGGGTCAGATCAATTTGACCGCCTTTTTTATATTTTAGACAAAAAATAACCGCACTTTTAAAGCGCGGTTATAGAGAATTCTGAACAGTTTAGTTGAGATTATTCAACACCAACCATTACAGAAGTTGCTTTGATAATCGCATATGCTTCTTTACCAACTGCTAAACCTAATTCTTTTACTGCATCGATAGAGATAGTAGAAGAAATTACATTACCGTTACCGATATCAATGTGTACGATTGCGTTCACAGAACCAGTTTCGATTGATTTTACAGTACCTTTAAGTTGGTTTCTTGCACTAATTTTCATCAAGTATTTCCTTATGTTTGAGTTAAAAAAAAGAGCGCGCATTATAACGATAAATGCTTCAAATGAAAATACTACTTAAGAGGTGCTAGGCCTTTCAAGATTTGTTCAGCATTTTCTTTGCTTAATGTATAACCGTAATATTTTTTATAGAAACCTTGCGTTTTTTCCACCATATTTAAGTCTTTAAATTGCTCTGGGTGGAAGAGTTGAGCTGCCCAAAGAACTTGTAAGGCTTCTTCGGCACTGTAGCGGTCCCATGGGAACGTGCCGGTTGGATTGGCATAAATACGATTATTTTTAACCGCACTTATTGATTGCCATGCTGGATCAGCTTTGATTTTTTCGATTGCGGCTTGCGCTTTATTGCCGCTGCTGCCAATGATGATGACATCTGGATTTGCTTGAATAATGCTTTCTACGGTGACGGTCACCATATTGGCTTCATCCGGTAACACGCTTTTACCGCTAGCTAATTTAATCTATTCGCCGATCATGGATTTTCCGCCGTCAATCATCAATAAGTCTGAGCCTTTAGTGATATGTAACACCGTAGGGCGCACTTCATCTTTGAGACCTTTAAGACGATTTTCCACAAATTGAATATTGTCTTCTAATTCTTTGATATAGCTTTCTGCAATTTCAGGTGCTTTATCACCTAAAACTTCAGCGGTAATCCGTACGGTTTTCTTCAAACCATCAAAAAACGGCGAAGTCTATTCTTATATCATGTGGTGCAAGGCTTGCTCCTTTCGATATTCAGGAGCTTAGAGACTTGATGAAGGAAGATGAACTTGAGCTTGACACTCTTGGCGATAGAAAGACAGTACTCTTTGTTATTATCTCTGATACAGATGATACTTTTAACTTTGTGGTATCTATTATGTATTCACAGCTATTTAATCTACTTTGTGATAAGGCAGATGATGAATACGGGGGAAGATTACCTGTTCATATAAGGTGCTTGCTTGACGAGTTTGCCAACATCGGCTTAATTCCAAAATTGAAGGAGTTAATAGCGACAATCCGAAGTAGAGAAATATCCGCAAGTATTATCTTGCAAGCACAATCTCAGCTAAAGGCAATTTATAAAGATAATGCAGATACTATTGTAGGTAACTGTGATAGTACCTTGTTTCTTGGTGGAAAGGAAAAGACCACACTTAAAGAACTATCTGAAACACTGGGTAAAGAAATCATAGACCTATATAACACATCGGAAACTAGATCCAATGCCAATAGTTATGGACTGAATTATCAAAAGACAGGAAAGGAGCTGATGAGTCAGGATGAGATAACGGTTATGGATGGCAGTAAGTGTATTTTTCAGCTTCGAGGTGTCAGACCGTTTTTGTCAGACAAATTCTGATATTAAAAAGCACAAGAATTACAAGCTCTTGGAAGACTATGATAAAAAGAATGTGTTTGATATTGAAGAATACATCAGAAGAAAAGGCAAAGTTAAGATGAATAGAAATACAGTAATTACAAGATTGTAATATTTTCTGTTATAGCTTTATAATTATTGTATAATAGAACAAATTTGAATTTGTGAGGACGCAAAAATGGTTTTTGAAAAAATTGATAAAAATAGTTGGAAACGAAATGAGTATTTTGAACATTACTTTACGAATATACCTTGCACATACAGCATAACCGTTAAAGTGGATATTACACAAATAAAGAAAAAGCGAATGAAGCTATATCCCGCAATGCTTTATTATCTTACAACGATTGTAAACCGCCATTCAGAGTTTAGAACGGCAATTAATCAGGAGGGTGAACTGGGAATATATGACGAGATGATACCCAGCTATACCATATTCCATGAGGACACAGAGACATTTTCCAGCCTTTGGACACCATACATACCAGATTTTGAAGCATTTTCTATGGCGTATGCGAATGATATGCAACGGTATGGAAGCAATTATGGAATGATAGGAAAACCAGATGTACCCGAAAATGTTTTTAATGTATCGATGATACCATGGTCAACCTTCGATGGCTTTAATCTGAATTTGCAGAAAGGATATGATTATTTGATTCCTATTTTTACGATGGGGAAATATTACAGAGATGATGAAAAAATCATACTTCCTCTCGCCATCCAAGTGCATCATGCAGTGTGTGATGGATTTCATATCTGCCGGTTTGTCAATGAACTGCAAGAATTGATAAATAATTAAATCCCAGTTTGTCGAACTGAATATAAGATAATTAAAGGCGATAGAAAAGCAACATCTATCGTCTTTTTTAATGCCTATTTTCAATTTATATTGCGATCAATAAATAGGAAAAACTCTCAGAGAAGCTAACTAGTATTTCAAATGCCGCTCACGAGGTAAACGAAGATTAAAAATAATGTTGTTTTGCACATCACTGACATTATTACCAATCAGACTTTGCACTACATCCTCAAGCGGAATTGCAAAACGCCCCCAAGAGAGCGAGCAAAAAATCAGCCCAATAAGTAGGCAAAGTAAAAGAGGAAAGGTAAGGGAGAATTTATTCATACACTCAAAATTCATTGTTTTTATAAGTATATAGCGATTGTATTTTTTTTGTATATAGCGAAAATTGAGTAAAAAAATAACCGCACTTTGTGGCACGGTTACGTTATTTTATAAGCATTTAGCTGGTTTTGGCAGACCCGCCAGTTTGGTTGCTTGCTTAGCTGGTCCGTCAGGGAAGAGTCGTTGTAAATAGCGGCTATTGCCTTTATCTGCACCTAATTTTTCTGACATTGCTTTTACCAGCATTCTAATTGCAGGGGAGGTGTTATATTCTTGGTAAAAATCACGCACAAAATAAATCACTTCCCAGTGAGCTTCGGTCAGTTCTACATCTTCTAGCTGAGCGATGTGTTTTGCTACATCTTCATTCCAATCAGCAATATTAAGTAAATAGCCAAAGGCATCGGTTTCGATTTGTTTTCCTTGTACGGTAATCATATTAATTCACTTCTTTAAAGCTGATCATTTCGTTATCGGAGTAGTCAGACGTATCTTCATCATCAAATTTCATTGGTTCGATACGTTCTTCATCAAATGCAGTATCACCTTCAATGCCATCAAGTGATTGACCATGTTTAATGCCTTTGAAATCGAAAAGTTTCGGGTCACATAAGTGTGACAACGTAATATTTTGCATTGCACTAAACATGGTTTCTAGGCGACCTGGATATTGACGGTCCCAAGTATTCAGCATTTCTTTCACTACTTGACGTTGTAAATTAGGTTGAGAACCACATAAATTACAAGGGATAATTGGAAATTCTTTGGCTACGGCATATTTTTCAATATCTTTTTCTTTACAATAAGCCAATGGACGAATCACGATTTGCTTGCCGTCATCTGAAATTAATTTCGGTGGCATCGATTTTAATTTTCCACCGTAGAACATATTCAGGAACAGGGTAGCCAACATATCATCACGATGATGACCAAGTGCGATTTTTGTTGCACCAAGTTCTGTTGCTGTACGGTATAAAATACCACGGCGTAGACGAGAGCAGAGAGAGCAAGTTGTTTTGCCTTCTGGAATTTTCTCTTTCACGATGCCATAAGTATTTTCTTCAACGATTTTATAATCCACACCAATACTTTGCAGATATTCAGGTAAAACATGCTCCGGAAAACCAGGCTGTTTTTGGTCTAAATTGACTGCAACGATATCAAATTTAATCGGAGCGCTTTGTTGTAAATTCAACAAAATATCAAGCAGTGTATAGCTGTCTTTACCACCAGAAAGACAAACCATTACTTTATCACCATCTTCAATCATGCCAAAATCAGCAATTGCATTGCCTACATTACGACGAAGGCGTTTTTGCAATTTATTGAAATTATAAGTCTGTTTTTTATCTTGGTTTTGTTCTGTCATATTGATTAACTTTAGCTAATAAAAAAGCCCTGAATCAACTTCAGAGCTTATAAATTCTGTGGTGCCTAGGGTCAGTTTCTTCCTGTATTGATTTTGAAAGAGATTTTTGACTTCTGGCGTAATTTTGGCGTACTTGCTCTAAAACGTATTGGATAAAATATCCTTGTTTGAGCATTATATCACAGAAGTGAATTGTGCCAATGGTGGGAAGTTTGAAAGGTCATTTGATACGTTTGGCGTTAATTCTACACCAGCGAATAACTTCACCAGCTATCCATCTTGGGTGCGATTTTTCTTTTAATCTTACGCCTTTTGGAAAACTCTGCTGTTTACCAAATTGGTAATACCTTTAAAGGTTTGATTTACTGATTTTCGGCTATAAAAAAAGCCGCGTTGAGCGACTATCTTTTTCACCGCTCGTAACATTCGGGACGCCAATCCCGACTTTCTGTTGAAAGTCGGGGGGTATCTTAATCCGAAGTGGGGGCGGTGTCGATAAAAAGCCCCGATTTTTTCGGGGCGAGGTTTATGATTGATTTCTTGCTTTTTGGTAAGCTAACCGTGAAGCAAGCATAGCTTGGCGTTTTAGCTCTTTTGCGCTTGGCTTATTTTCTGCCATATGTTTACTCCTTATAATTTGGGGTTTTAATGATAAAGCAATCTTGATTATTGCCTAATTGTCCGATTGGTTGAAAGTCTATCATAAGTGGATGGCGATTGTCGCACATTTTTTGATACATTCTGCTCAATGAGGGACGTTCAGCGATGAAAAAATAACATTCAGGTTGGTAAATTAAATAGTGCTTATAGAGCAATGTTTCAAGTTGCTCTTTTAAGTGCTGAATATCGGTTTTCTTTAGCTGATGATTGATTGGTGGCGCATATAAATCGATATTCGGGTCGGTGCTTTCGTAGTATTCTTTTACGCCAAATTTGACACTGTATGTTTTACGATTTTTTAATAGCGGCACTAAGCGTTCATCTAAAGAAAAGAGACTTTCAATCACATCATTATCTGATGAGAAATCAATAATATAATCAACATTTGCTACACGAAATTTAGCAAATTGATGAGGAATTGAATGATATTCAGATTTAATAAATAATTCTGCCATATTCCACGCTTTGGGTATAAAAAAACCTCTAAAAGAGGCTGTTGAAAGTAATACTATCCTAATTCGAAGCAGGAGCGGTGTCAAATAAAAAAGCGCTGAGAATTTGAGGGAGCGAGTTATTCATCATCAATTAATTCTTTTGTTTTCTTTGGAATGTCATTCACCTCTCCTTTAATACCATCAACAGCTTTATCCAGGCGTTTTCCTACGCCATCGATAATCGTTTCAAGTGGTGTGCTTTTTAAATCTTTGTCAAAGACTTTGGTTGGATTTATCCCCAAATTATCCACGGCAATTTGCAGAAGTTGCTGATGTAATTTAGGGTCTTGTTCTTGTACTTGTTTCTTATAACCTTCAAATGCCATTGCTGAGGAATATTTGTAGTTATAATCCTCCCTTAATCTAAAGAGATAAGCCCGTTCTTTTGCTTTTAACCAGGCGATGACAAGTAACGGGATTGTCACAATAGACTTAGCAAGAAATTGTAAAATATTAAGGCTGTCTGTTGCACTCAGGCTTGTTGAATAATTGATAAATGAAATAACAGATGTTGCAACAAGTGATCCAAGCAAAATTTTATCTACAGCTTTCATTTTACTATCGATATTTTCAGATTGAGTTTTAAACGAACCTGCCATGCTTGCTCGGTTGGCGTCTTCAATAATCATTTCAATCTCCTCTTTTTGTTTATTGAATAATTTAATCATACCTTCAATATCTTCATGATATTTTTCGATTTGGGGTTTATTGGTTTCTGCTGTGGTTGCTAATGTCGTAATTTTAGTGAGATTATTTTGTGCGGTGAATTCGTAGCTCGAAATATCGCTACTTAATTTCTCTGACTGTTCGTGCCACTGGGAAATTTCAGTTATTTGTTCTTGTGCATCGTTATAAGATTTTTTAAGTGTAATCAGCGAGTTTTTTAAATTTTCGAACTCCTTTTTATTCTCTACTAATTGCTCTTCAAGTGAGATTTGCTCTTCTAAATTCAATTTTGCTTTGGATATATCTGCAGCAATAGCATTGAGTTCTTCTTCTGTTCTTAATTCGCCCTTAACTTCAATTAAATATAATTCCTTGATTGTCATTCTTAGTTTGATTAGAGATAAAATAAATGAATTTACATCATATTTATCCCATTTATTACTCGCTCTTTTTTGATTGATGATACGAATTATTTTTTTAATTAATTGAAGAGAAATATATTTTGCATACGAAATTTCAAGACTTTTTCCAGATTTTTCTATTTTCTCTATTAAGGGATAAAGTTGCTCTATTTCTTTGATAATTTAGGGTGATTTTATTTCGCCCATCCACTCATAGTCTTTGTTGATTTTTGTATTAATTAAGTTTTTTAACTCAGTCAGTCTTGCTTTAACGGTTTTCATAGTATTCCCTTTATATATTAAAAATTACTCTGATTGTAAGGTAATTTTTCGGGATAAAAAAGCCCTCGTTTTACAGAGGGCAAACCTAAGGAACCAATTTTATAGGTTGCATAAGTTTTAAGCCCTCATGCTCGGCTGAGACAGTAACCAAAAGTTTGGGTAGTCATCCCAATTGAGTAAGCTCGTCTTGAGCGGTGTCAGCCGTGACTAAATCGACTCGACCAGCTTTAACAATCATTGCAAAGCCCAGATATTTTGGAATTTTGCCCCATGTCGGTTTCCACAACCAACGAAACAAAGAGCCATTAAGGCGCCTTTCTTTATGCTTGTAAGGCTCAAGCCCTTATTGTCACCACAACACATAAGGAATATAATTTAGCCAACCACAACACAATGAAGGATAAATTATGAAAAATAATATCTTAGTTACTTATGATTTAAATAAGTCTGGTCAGAATTACAATGCGCTCATTGAAAAAATTAAAACTTTAGGCGTATGGGCTAAAGTCCAACAATCTGTTTGGTATCTTCACACCTCTTATTCAGCTAATGAAGTTTTAGATCATCTAACTAAAGTGACTGATTTCAACGATTCTATTTTCGTTGCAGATATGAGCGATGCTTCTTGGATAGGATTGTCTGCCAAAGTGCAGCAATTTATTCAGGATCAGTGGTGGAAATAGATCCACAACTTCCAGCCCCCGTATTTTTGCCGTAACGATTAATGCGTTCAAATGCGAAACAGCATCTATCGGCAATTAATGCAGGATCTAAACAACCGTTTTCAACTGCTCTTAATACAGCCCATTTGATTTGATCTTTATCTCTTTCAGATAGGCTGTTTTCTTGTTTTTCTTCCATTTTTTAACCTCGTTTGTTTTATTGTTACCATTTCAAAGCAAACTTACCAAATTCTGATCTAGCTATCCTTAAATTGGTAATCTGCAGTTTACCCAGACCTTTGATGGAACATTTAATAAGTTCGCTTTGAAATGGCGTCCTATACAAGATTCTAACTTGTAACCTATTGCTTAGAAGGCAATTGCTCTATACGATTGAGCTAATAGGGCGTAACCAGTCCGTAGGCTTGTTTGCCATTTCTCCGACTGAACTCGTATCCTCTAAGGGATTGCTTAAAGATATAAACAGCGCTGCCATTGACCTGCCAACCACATCTCTTCGGTTAAACACGCAGTACAGTTTTCTGCTCTGGGGTTACTCGACTTAAACAGCCGATAATTTATATCCCGCACGAGACCAAATTGTCTAAAACTCAAAACAGGTTAATGATGAGTGCCTTTCTTTATACTTGTAAGGCTCAAGTCCTCTTGTATGCGACTACAACGAGGAATATAATGCTCTCTGCGACTACAATTTAATCAGAGGAACATCATGGAAGAGTACGCCAAGTTACTTAATACCATACTTACCAAGGTAGTTTTTAATCACATGACTATGTTCTTCGTTTTCTTGTTTATTGGCTTTACGTTCATTCCGCCCGAATTAACGTTGTATCTCGACGCAAAAACACCAGCATTCTTTCCCGATTGGTTCACGCTTGCCAATTTCGGTTCTTTAATTTTTGCGTTGGTTTCTACCATGATTTGGATTCTTATTTCTAAAGCGACCAAATCAATTATTTCAAAACTGCATGAATCATTAAAAACTAATTCAGAGCAAGCTAGATTAATCAATCTACTTCATAATTTATCAACAGAAGAGCAACGTGTTCTTGCTGAGCTTGATAAACAGATGAATTCCCATCATTAACCTGTTTCAAATTTTTAAAGAGCGTCGAGGTTATCTCGTTTTGATGTGATTATTAAACAATATGTTAAGTTTGGCGTAAACGTTAAGTTGATTATATATTTTCAAAAAGTTGATTAATCATATTCAATGTGTTGATTTTTAAAGAGATAAATTTTTAGAGATGATGTTTGATTGCTTATTTTTTAATCAATGGAGAGCGAAAGTGCGGTTGATTTTTAGATGGTTTGGTGGTCGTAAGCAAGTTTTTGTAAATTTAAGCAAGGTATGCGGGTAATAAGAAACCGCCTCTAGGGCGGTTAGGATAGAATATTAAGCTGCGGAGAGTATATCATCACTTCACAGCCCTTAACCTTACGACTAGCTGAATAATTGAGTGTGTAGTCAGTTTGGCGATAATCTTGATAAATCTCCTTAATAGCGGAGTGGTTATCATAAGAGACTATCCATGGAGTTTTCACATTGGTCAAAGCTTGACAAATAGCAACATGATCACTGTGTTTGTAAAAATTACGGTATAGCCCTTGTCCTTTTACATAATAAGGTGGGTCAATATATATTATAGAGCGTTCAGGTACAATATTATCCACATTAGTCAATAGCGTTAACGCGTCTTCGTTGTAAACGTAAATATGGTCAGCGCATTTCCCAATGCGTTCAATTCTTTTGATTAGTTCGTTTTTATTAAAGCGGCAATCTAATTTATAATGGCCAGACTGATTAAGTCCGCCCATGACGCCACCTTTTAATATTCCTGAGCGGTTAGTCCGGTTTAAGAAGAAAGCAGCAAAGCCATGTTCAAGGGGGGATAAATTAATATTGTTCAATCGATGTTTTTGCTTATGCCATTCTTCAATGGTAACAGGTGTTTCTCGAACCAATTGAATAAAGTCGGCATTCTGAGTTGTCACAGATAACCAAAAATTATAGACGGCCAAATCCAAATCGTTGATGTGAATATCAGTGCAATGCCCATTAAAGAGCAAATCTAAAGCGACTCCAGCGCCACCGGCATATGGTTCCACATAGTGCCCTTGAAGGTTATTTTTTTCGATAATGGATTTTATTGTTGGGGCAAATTTAGCTTTGCCCCCCGGGTATCTTAATGGAGTATAAAACATAACTAGAGCCTATTATTAATATATGCTCATTATTATAATTCTTTAATTTGTATTTGGCCAGCAGAATTTTTGCCACATTGCAATAATAAATGGGCGGAGATTATTATGCGCGCTAATAATTTGCGCTGAACAAATATTGTGCGCATAATTGTGTAGTACGCCATGTAATAAATTCAACGTGCCAGAACCTTCTTTTTTGGGTGCGCATTCATTGGTTAGAGCAATTAACTCCTTATTCTCTATATGCTGGGTTTTCTCAAAATACTGCGCAATACCAAGAATCTTTTCTCTGAGTTTTGATTTTTCGCCAATTTTTTGTGTATTGGAACAATCGTGAAACTGTATAGAGTGCCCAGATTTTAATAGAAAATAGTCGCAACTTTGCTCAATTAGAGCACGTAGTAATGCTGCTGTTGCGTAGGGATGCTTTTCTATATCCATGTTATTAATTTCAGAATAAATTGATTGAATTTTACTTACAGGGATCTCTAACTCATAATCAATTAATTGCGCTGATTTACTTTTAGTTGTCTTAGTAGTTCTTTTGGGCGTAGTATTTTTGGGTAAAATGGCGCTACTTGTAGTTGTTGTAGATGATATACCGGAAATTAATTCAATATCTTTATCTAACCGGTTACTTGGAATTTTCCCAATATTTTTTAGGTGTTGAATATAGTCTAGTCGATCATTTTTATTTGAGCGGGAGCCTATGTTGTAATTTGGGTTATCGAAATCATTAAAATATTGGGTAATGATCGCAGTGAATTCTTCTCTTGTAATATTAATAAGAATATTGCGTTCTGTGACCCCAGTGGTAATACCGAAAGCATCTCTTACCTCTGGAGTACTTAACATACGTGTTATTGTTGTAATCACTTTCTGAGATTTCTCAGGAGAAATTAAATTATTCTCTAATGAGAAATCAAGAATAGTCAATGCTGCCGCATGATTTGGTTTCCCATCAACACCTTGATCAAAGCGTGTTTTTTGTTCAGGGCTCCAAGGTTTTCTAGATGTGTTTGAGCTGGCTGTGTGCAAAGTAGATAGCCAAGGCAATGCTTCCTCCCTATTTGTAAAGACATAAACAGGAAGTTTTTTGATGTGATTTTTTACTTTCCCTTGTAGAGTTGTAAAATATCTTTGGTACTTTTTCGGTGCCAAATTCGGTTTATCTAGTAGCTTTAAAGCGCAAACTCGACGATTACCTTCGACCACTATTTTTTTGTTATTTTCAATGATAATGCCTACAAGGTCCAAGGGATTAGTTACTCCCTTCTCGGCAATATCTTTTGCAAGTTCTTTAATCTTCTCATTTTCAATGAGATAATTGATAATTTCTTTTTGGTTTTCTATTGGGACGTGTCTTGGATTTTTGGAGTCTAAAAGTAACGCTCTAATATTTACATTAGTCATAATTTGTCCTTAGGTTGGTTATGATTTAATTACAGTTTTTAATCCTTTACCTTACCGCGCTAATCACAAATTCACCGCTTCGATATGCACAGTGCGGATAAATCTGCCGATAAATTTCGCGGTTTGGCAAATCTCATCTGTTATGTCTTGCGGATCATAGTCTTTATTGTCTGAGTGCAATCTATAACCACCTCCAACAAGCTTTTGTACACGCTTGATAAACAATGCGCCGTCAATAGTAAAAGCATAAATGCCGTCGCCGTTGTAGGCGTTTATTTTAGTGTCGATAAATACAATATCGCTCTTACGAATTGTCGGCTCCATGCTGTCAGTAGGCACGTTAACAATGCAAATACCGTTAGCATTTTTCTTGCCAATAATTTGCAACATCCCTTCATCGGTTAAATAAAGACTTGAGATCACCTCCGGATAATCCGAATTTTCAAATCCTGTTAAACCTGCTGCTGCGCGCACATCTAGGTAATCAATGCGATGTTTGTGCCGTCCGTCGTGTTGAGTGTCCATCAATTCGGAAGGTGAAAGTGCGGTCGAAATTTCAGGAAGTTCGCTGTCACCGCCAAGTAACCAATCAATCGGATAACCTAATTTTAGATTTATAACCCTGGCATTTTCCTGACTGATTTGTCCTCGCTGTATCCAATTTGTGACCGCCTGCGCTTTTACTCCAACCAAATCAGCTAGCGCCTTTCTAGTTCTTAAATTGCTATCAACAATAACAAATTCTAGGCGTTCAGAGATTCGTTGTTTAGTTAATTCTTCATTGTTCATGCAATTCTCCTTATTTTTTACAAATATAAACGGATTGTTTACTAAATCAAATTATCTTTATATTGATTTGCATTGATTTGTGTTGATTTATTGAGTAACATTAGGTTGATTAAATCAACATGGTTAATTTTATTGGAGGATAACAATGACACCGGTTGACAAAGCAATCGAAGCCTTTGACACTCAAAAAAAATTAGCTGAAGCATTAGGTGTGAGCCCTCAATTCATCAACCAAATCAAAAGACGGGGCGGTGAATTAACGATAGATAAAGTCACGCCGGAACAATGGGTAAGCAGAGATTATTGCAAGCATTAAAGGATCGTTGCTGGGGCATTAATGCAAGTATTGTTGTTGACACCATATAAACAATCAGACCTTGGTTTAATGATGTTTAGAATTCCGCGCAATGCTGCACAGGTAATGACGAAGAGAATGGTGTTAATGCCAGAACCTATTGAGTTACAACATAATGAATCTGGTGTAGTTAATTGGCAAGGGGCTATTAGTGAAGAATTTCCACCGTTGGTGGTGGATTTCTTAAAAAATAAGGAAGTGCAGTCAAAATTACTTACAAAAAAAGCGTTGATGAATTTTGTTGGCAGTATTAAGCATTGTCAGTTGAGTGATGGTGAATACTGTCATAAAGAATTAACAATCACTCCGCACTTAGACGGTTTTATCAGAACTTGTTGGCACCACGATACAGAAATGCGCAAGGGAAACTATGATGCAGAAAAAGCAAAGTTGGTGGTGGAACAAAATATAGAGCAAGCAATCATTGCAAAAATCCAATTAGATTTAAAACATGCTCGTCCTTTAACAGAATCAGATTTAGTGCTGTATTGTTTTAAGAATGGACTTCAACGTTTATTAAGTGATGCGTTATTAAGAAAGGTCTTTAGTGTTAAAGATTATGAACGAGACAATAAAGAAAGTTCTACTCGTTTTGAAGATCCTCTTATTTATCACATGGACCGTTTAGACAAAGCCATTTTAAATTTAAAAGCTGATGATGACCCGCTACTTCAATATATGGCAAGACCAAAGCCACAATATATTCGTTCTGAAAAATGGTTACGTTGGGTAAAAACTCAGCCTTGTGTGTGCTGTGGTAAACAAGCAGATGATCCACATCATTTAATTGGTCATGGTAATGGTGTGATGGGAAGTAAAGCAGATGATTTGGATTGTGTGCCGCTTTGCCGAATTCATCACAATGAATTACATCAAAACGTAAAAGCATTTGAAGAAAAGTATGGTTCACAAATAGAGCTTTGGCATAAGTTCTTTTTATATGCCATCAAGATTGGTGCATTAACTATTGATTAATAGATTAACAATAAAAAGTGCGGTCTTTTTTTAAGTGAGATTTCTATGACAACGATAACGCTTGAACTACCATTTCCACCTTCGGTTAAGCGATGAATTAGGAATGGAAATTGATGGCTACCTTGGAGTAATTAGAAAAGTCACACCAGAACTTTATGATGTATTCGTTCTAACTTATATCAAGAGATGGGAAAAAATAATAATTTGGCTATATTTAGGTATTTCACGGCGTGAATATTTCAGTAGATTGAAAACGGTAAAAACATCACTTTTATTGCTATTATCAACAAAAGGTAAGCAATGTTTATTTATTGCCTGAAAAGTGCGGTCTATTTTGACCGCATTTTTATTATCAATACCCACAATAACCACAAAAATAATTGACATTAATTAATTTATAGGTATAATAACCACATAAACAAACGATATAGGAGCAAATCAATGTGGATAGCCGAAAAATAATTAAGATGATTGAAGCAGATGGTTGGGTTTTCCATCACGCCACAGGAAGTCACCACCCATTTCACTCATCCAACAAAGAAAGGGATTGTGACCGTCCCGCACCCTAAAAAGGATTTAAAGAAAGGGACGGAAAATTCAATATTAAAACAAGCGGGGCTAAAATAGCCCTGCTATTAAAGCAAAGAGGAAAGATTATGTTATATCCAATCGCAATTGAGCCAGGCGACGAAACTCACGCATTTGGTGTGATTGTACCAGATATTCCTGGCTGTTTTTCTGCTGGTGATACGCTTGAAGAAGCTTATATTAATGCGAAAGAAGCTATTGCGGGGCATTTGGAATTATTGGTTGAAATGGGCGAAGAAGTACCATTGCCAACATCAATGGAAAATCACCGTAATAACCCTGATTTTACTGATTATGGAATGTTCTTTGGTGTGGTGGATGTGGATATTACTCATTTATTGGGTAAATCTGAGAAAATCAACATCACAATGCCAGCTTATTTAATTAAGCGCATTGATGATTTTGTTTCAACACATCGTGAATATAAAAACCGTAGCAGTTTTTTAGCTAAAATCGCAGCAGATAAGATCTTATCCGCTTAATTTTACCTCCCCTTGACAAGCTCCTATTTCAAGGGTAGGATTTATCCTAAAGTCTCAAAACCTTAACAACTACACAGCGGAATCGTTCACCCCGTCAGCGTGATTTTTTTATGCGTAAAATTTACCTTGTTTGTTTTATTGCCATTAAGACTTACAGCGTATAAAAAGAAAATTATCTATCAATGGTCGAGTGGGGACTAATACAATACCCGAAAGGGGAATACGTCCAACCTTACTGTGTAAAGGCTTTTGAGCTACTCGATCGCCCTATCTCAAAATAGGAAAACTCAAAAAATTACACAGGAGACCGTTATGTCTAATCAAGTTCAATTTTCAGCATTTACTTTCAAATCTAATTCTGTTCGAGTCATCACTGATAAAAATCAGGAGTCTTGGTTTTGTGCGAATGATGTTTGCGATATTCTCGGCTACTCAAACTCGCGTGATGCTATTTCAAAACACTGTAAAGCAGGGGGGGGGGGGTAGCGAAACGCGACACCCCTACCAAAAGTGCGGTTCAAGAAATGACATTCATCAACGAACCAAATCTTTACCGTCTGATCATCAAATCTCGTAAACCAGAAGCCGAACCATTCGAGGCTTGGGTATTTGAAGAAGTTCTCCCGCAAATTCGTAAAACAGGAAAATATCAACTTCAACCTCAACAGCTCGCCTTGCCAGAACCTGAAAAGAAATACACGTTTGAATTTACTGAGTACGAACTCCAACAGCTTATTTGGTTATGGTTTGCTTTCAAATGTGGCGTCGGCACTTTCCAACACATTGAAAGAGCTTTTAACGTGTTAGGCTCAAATATGAGCGGGCAAATCTACGGACAGGCTTACGAATATTTAAGTGTATTACGCTCAACAAACAAAATCTTAAACCGCATTACACAAGAGTTTGAGATTGACCCAATGACAAACTGGCGTGTATTAAAACACTTGCGAAGCTTTAATCCAAAAGCAGTCAAAATCGACTTCTAAAAACAACGCAAAATCCGACCGCACTTTTGAAAAATCGTGTGGCGGATTTTTACACCTCAAATTCACGAAAAAGGATAAATTATGTTCAGAATTATCTTTGCGGTGGCGTTGTTATGGGCAGCATACGAACTCAATTTAAACCAAGATTGCGATGGGTATATTTGTGACACGTCATCACTAATTACCGCACTTCATAAACCGCTTGACAGCGCACACTAAAAGTGTATTATATGTACTATATTGCGGTTTTAGCGCATAGCAAACGCAAGAAAGAATTTTATAGCCCTGATCGGAAACGGTCGGGGCTTTTTTCATTCCTGTTAAGCTCGATTTAGGCGATCAGAATAACCTTATGTTGCTTAGTTTGGCGATAGGTATTATCACTGCACTTGTTAATATCTATCCCAAAAAGCAACAGTGAATCGACCAGTCGCAAAAATACGAGTTGATAGAAGAAATTTACCGTTAATTCGATTATTGGAGAACCCTACTGGTTATTTCAAATCTGGCAATGGTTACTCTGGTGAAACTATGGGTAAATTTGAAAGCGGTGCAACTATTAAGCATACAAAACAGGAATATCACTTACCTGTAGCTTAAAAATAAAAAAAGCCAAGAGTGATCGGCTCTTGGCTTTAATTATTAGATTAACCTTTATTGCAGGAGAAGTTTACCTGCAAGTAAATTTTAACCATAAAAGAGGGTAAATAAAATGGATTTGAGAAAGAAATTGTTGCAACATAAACCTAAAGTAACCGAAATTGAAATTCTCGGCGAAAAGTACTATGTAAGAGCATTAAGTGTTGGTGATGTGAACCGTGGATTGTTTGGCCAGCACAAACTATTGTGTGATATTGCAAAAGCACAAGGTGTTGAGCTTGATTATGATGATCCAGATGAGTTAGGTAAGCAATTAGGAAAAGTTTACGATCCATATCGTTTAGCTAGAAATCTAGCCCTCCGCTTATGTGATAAAGATGGCAATCTATTGTTTGATTTTGAAAATGAAGATGACTTGAAAGCATTATCAAGCCTAGATAATGAAGTTTCTGAAGAATTAAGTCGCGCATTGATGGGGGATGAACCAAAAAACTTAATGACCGACGCAAGTTCCAAATAACCCTATCGCTTGCGTTGGGTAAAACATTAGAAGAAATCGAACAAATGCCTGAAAAACATTTTCAGGAATATATGCTGTTTTATCAAGAACAGCCATTTGGTTTATGGAGAGATGATTATCGCACAGCACAGATTGCTCATTTGTTAGCGTTAATTCATAAAGATCCAAAACAGAAAGCCACAACATTGAGCGATTTAATGCCATTTTTCAATGAAAATAAGGTGGCAGAAGATAAAGAAGATGATGGCGTAGAGTCTTATTTGTTAAATCGTTGATTGTTTAGTAAAAAAGTTGAAAAAATTAGCTACTCCCTATTGATTAAAATGAATGTATTTTGTACAGTATAGATAAGTAAATAAGGAGGGGTTATGTTTAAAGATGAAATTAAACTTATCCATTGGTTGAGCAAAGAGATTATTGCGTTTTTCGCTTTATTCTTTGTGTTACCTATTATTTTTATCTTGGCTGTAACAGGCATAACCACAAAAATTTTACTTGGTGTTTCTCTGGCCTACATTGCCTTTTTTATTTTTGCAAAAGTAGCTATGTTTTTCTTTATAAAGAAAACTGAAAATAAAGTGTTGCAGCAAATTGAAAAAGAAAACGAAGTTAAGTACGTCATCATTAAATAGTTAGTGTTTATATAGAAAGCTCGCAATATGCGGGCTTTTTTTATTTCTGGAGAAAATATGTCATCACTCGGTAGTTTATACATTGGGTTGAGTCTCGATACAGTCCAATTTCAGAATGGATTGAGTAAGTCGGAGTATCAGACCCGAAAATTTACTAGACAATTTGAAGCTAATTTTTCTCGAGCTCAAGAAAAAGCACGTCAGTTCTCAGAACGTACAACACAATATTTAAATAATATTGAGAAAGCTGCCAATAACATCAATTCGACAACAAAATGGAGTTTTCGCCTTGATAATTTAGGTAGAGCGCAAGATTTGTCAAAGCAAGCTATTGCGATGATGGATAGCTACACTGAGCTACAGAACCGTATTAGACTAGTGACTCATAGTCAGACAGAAATGGCTCAGGCTACAGAAAGCGTGTTTGATATATCGTCTCGAACCAATCAAGCTGTTGGTGCAACTGCTCAAATCTATCAACGTTTTGCAAAAAATGCTGATACTTTAAATATTAGTCAGCAAAAAGTCGTAGAACTAACAGAAACCGTATCAAAAGCAGTTGCTTTATCAGGTGCAGCACAAGCGTCATCAGAAGCGGCATTAATGCAGTTCGGTCAAGCTTTGGCTATCTAACACAACAACAATGTATCAATAAACGGAGCAAATATGACAACATTCAACAAAATCTTAAACCCAATGTATTCAGCCATTGCTGCATACTCCAAACAAGAAGATAGCTCAATCAATGCCAAGTATGTATTAGGCACGGGCGAAGATAGTGACGGTTCGGTTACTAATTTCACGCCAATCATCTCTGATTACAAATGGATTGATGCAGCAGCAGCTAAAGAGCTAATGAGTAAGCCACTAACCAAAGATGATATTGGTAAAACAACAGCGCAGATTGATTTGGAACGAATTTATGCTTATCTGAAAGAAAACGGTCAAATTGTAATCTAATCAACCTTAACTAAAATCAACTGCACTTTGAGCAATCTTGGTGCGGTTTTTTATTGGAGCAAAAATGGAAAACATTGAGCTAGAAACAGTGCGTGGTGATGATGACGGGTGGACGTTTGAAATCTTAGAAGATAACGAGCAGAAGAGTGATTTATCTGGTAGCAAGTTCGATATGTGGATTGAGCCAAAGAAAGGCGAGATTATTAAGTTGTCAACTGAAACGGGCGAGATTACTGTAAGCGAAAATCTAGTAACCGTTACGTTATCACACGATAAAACGCTAGGGGCGAAGTGGGAAAGCGCAAACTGGGAACCAGTCCGCAAGGATTAATTAGAACGCTCGCAGGCGGTGAATTCACGCTTATTCACGACATAACGGAGGCGAGATGATTATTAGATTAGTTATCTGGCAGTGTGGCAGGGATTAACGACAGCGCAACTAACGAAACTTCAACCTTATCCGCTAAAAAAATCCTTGAACTTGTAAATCAAGCGAAAACCGATGCGAAAAGCGAAATCTTAGGCGGTAATGTAGCAGCTGAATTAGATACCATTAAGGAATTAGCCGATGCGTTAAACGGTATGAAAACAGGCGAAGATGGCTTGAATAAGCTTATTCAAAAAATCTCACAAGCCAATGAAGCATTAACCACGCTTAGTCAGAAGTTCACGGCTCTAAACGGTGTTAATTTAAAAGAAGCTTATAACAGAGGTTACAATAAATAATGACATTTCAAGCGAACATATCAGAATTCGCTGAATTTGTAGGAACTGAAATTAAGCGAATTGAGAATAAAATTTCAGAGGGTGGTAGCAGTCAATCCAGTGGTTCAATGATAATTACTGGCAATGGGCGGCCAGATAAGCCTGAGACAACACAAGCACCTGTTAGATCTGAAGATGGGCGTACATCCTATGAATATAAAATTAAAGGAGATGAGCCGAACGGAACTTTCTATAGTTCAACAAATGGTGCTGGCGTTGGAGCGTATCTGTGGCAGAAGCAGAGCAGAAAATGGGTTGTCGTATCTGGCGATACAGGCATTAGACGAATGACAAAAACATCTGTGAATGTTAAAGGGGGTCATATATCTCTAAGACGAGTGAACGATAGAGTAGAGTGTTCTTTTAGTGCTGGTCGTTGGGATACTATTTCTTTTTATGGAAGTAATAATCCTAAATACACAAGAAAAAACCACGCTAAACGAATGGATATTTTACCACGTTTCCAAATACCACAAGGATTCCGTGCCACCGTGCCTATTATGCTTCCATTTTATAGTGATGACGGCAATGAGATTGCAGTAGTGTATGTTGGAAGCAGAGGAGATAGCAACTATATCGAGTTGAGATTTAGAGATAAACCGCCTGCTGAAGATATGGATTATATGCGTATGCCTGTTATCAGTTGGATAACGGACGATCCGTTCCCAGAAACCCTGCCTTAATCTAGAAGTTCAGCAACTTCTTCCATATTCGGGGCGTAATAGACGTTTTGTAAAATCCTTATGTCTTTATGCCCCGATATTTTCGCCAAAGTCATCACATCAACCTTTTTAGCCAATCTCGTCAAAGCTTCTCGTCTAGTGTCGTGGAAGTGTAAATCATCTCTATTAGCCGCTTTCTTTAACTTTCTGAATGTCGCATCAAGTATATTTGATTTCACTTGAAAGCAAGTTTCGCCTTGTTCTATTTCATCTCTTAACTTTTCCAGTATTCTCACCGCATTTTTTGAAAGTGGAACAGTGCGAGAAGAGCCGTTTTTCGTCATTGGCAAATAAGCCGTCTTTCTTTCTAGACTTACATTATCCCAAGTTAATCCGCATATCTCACCGGCTCGCATAGCTGTTTCAATCGCAAACAATAGTGCAGCTCCAGTTCTTGCTTTGGCTGTTTTTAAACTCTTGTTATATCCACTAATATTAACTATCTCGTCAATATCTTCCTGAGTAAATCTTTGCGTTCTTGGCTTGCTTGCTTTTGGCTGTTGCAATCCAACCATCGGGGAGGATTGAATGTATCCCCATCGCTCCAGCGTAACCTTAAATATATGTCCGATAGTGGATAGCTCTCTGCGAACACTTTCGCCTTTCACAGTTTCCAATCTTTCATTTATCCAAAGCTCTAAATCCTGCCTTGTTACATCTGAAATATATTTATCAGTTATAGGGTGGCGTAAAAACTTAGTTAATCGGTTGAATTCGTGCTTTTCACCTCGTTTTGTAGGTGTGATTTCATTTAGATACACCGCTTAATTACATCAGAGAATAGTGTTTCAGGCTGTAAGCCTTTAGCTTGTAGTTCTATTTTTTTCTTCTTCCGCTCCCCATAAGACAGCCTCCGCCTTTGTAGAGCAGGTTTTAGACTTTCTTATATCGTCTCGATAAATCTCAACACGCCATTTCTCACCACGCTTTCTAACTGTTGCCATTTTTCACACCTTTTAAGATATAAACCACCATAAATTAAACCGCTTGGCGTAATTTTGGCGTAATTGGTGCATAAAAATATATAAAAACTTGCAATACTGGATAAGATTAAGAGAGAGGAAAAGTGATGGTTTTAATCTGTAAAGTATTGATTTTATTAATAGAAAAGCATAAAAGAAAATCCCCGTTCAATGAACGAGGATTATAATGTGGTGCCTAGGGTCGGACTCGAACCGACACGGTTATTCACCGGCGGATTTTGAATCCGCTGCGTCTACCAATTTCGCCACCCAGGCATTTGGGCTGTTTTGAATTATACGTTTATCTGACTTCGTTGCAAGTAAAATTTCATTAAAAACGTGTGGTTGTTTTAAATTTCATCAACTTGCATCAAGGATAAAAGGAAAGTTTAAAATAATTGATACGTTGTCACAATTTATGAGTAAAATAAAAGCTTAGTAGTTCTACTAAGCTTTATGATTATCTAATTAAGCGGTTTGACCAGCAAGGTTACCTAAATCTTTATCGATTAAGAATAAGCCTTTGCCATCTTCGCCAAGAAGATTTAATTTGTCTAAAATACCGCTGAATAATTTCTCTTCTTCGTGTTGTTCTGCAACATACCATTGTAAGAAATTGAATGCAGAGTAGTCTTTTTCTTCAAAAGTTTTACCCACTAATTCATTGATTTTACTTGTGATCAATTTTTCGTGTTTATAAGTTAATTCAATGATTTCTTTTAATGATTTGTACTCATGCGCAGGTGCTTCAATTGCAGTGATTACCGCTAAAGCACCAGTTTCATTCAAATAAGTGAATAATTTACGCATGTGTTGCATTTCTTCTGCAGCGTGTTCTGATAAGAATTTAGCTGCACCTTCAAAACCATTTTGTTCGCACCATGCACTCATTTGTAAGTAAAGATTTGAAGAGTAGAACTCAAGGTTCATTTGATCATTTAATAATTTGATTACGTTTGCTGATAACATTTTGTATTCTCCTTCTAAAATTATAATGTTGCTAAATCACGATCGATAAAGTAAAGCGAACGACCGTCTTCACCCAACAAGTTAAATTTATCAATAATGCTATTGAATAATTTTTCTTCTTCGTGTTGTTCTGCAACGTACCATTGTAAGAAGTTAAAAGTAGAATAGTCTTTGTTTGCAAAAGTCACTTCAACTAATTCATTAATTTTAGAAGTAACGAGTTTTTCATGTTCAAGTGTGGTTTCAAATACTTCTTTAAGTGATTTATAGTCATTTTTAGGTGCATCAATTTTACCTAAAAGTGGCATACCACTAGTTTCATTTACGTATTGAAATAATTTTTGCATATGCTCTAATTCTTCATCAGCATGACGAAGTAAAAATGCTGCAGCACCTTCGTAACCGTGTTTACTACACCAAGAACTCATTTGTAAATAAACATTAGAAGAGTAGAACTCTAAATTGATCTGCTCATTTAACTTATCTGCGATTGCTTTATTAAGCATAACCAACTCCTTTCCTTATTAAGTAGAGATTAAAAATAAAAACAAGACTGCTTAACTTGTCATCGGTGTGCATTCTAATTCCACAAATGAGAATAATCAAGCATTTTTTTTAAAATTATTTTTATAAGCCACTAATAATAAAAGAAAAATCAACGTTAATTATTCTCATTTATGTAAAATGTATAAAATAAATTCTCATTATCAGATCAAAAATGATGAAATCTGCAGAATTGATGTACGCAATTGTATTCAGAATTCACGTAGCGTTATCTCAAAATTTCATTCTAATTTAATTATTCCATCACAAAGACATCCATTTATTTCTTTTATATCCATAACCGCAAATCACCTTATTTTGACCAGAGCATGAAAGTAGGATAGTTATCTATTTTGATTTGTGACATATTTACATGTTCGATTTAACATAATATGCATTATGCGAAATTAGTTATCAGGTTAGCGGAAACTACGGGTTAAATAAATCACAGGGTTATACACAAGGTGCGAATATCACTCAAACGATGCAAAATCTAGCTTCACAATACCTTGCAATAAGATTAAATAATGATTTATACACTCTAAAATTGTTATGTAAGGAAAAAATAAAGAAGTTTATATATATCAAATAATGACAACGCTACGTGAATTCTGCGTTATTTTATGAGGTGAATATCATCAGATTTGAAAAAGAAAAACGTAAATCTTAGGGAATAAGATTTACGTTTTTGATGAATAGTATTCGTGTGACTATGTCACGATATGTATAAGATTAAGATAACAGTTTTGCTCCGTATTCATAAATCTGTTGCAGTAAATTTAGCTTAATTGGATTATCCGAATATTCCTCTACTAACCGTTGTAAACTTTCTTCAAATTTAACCGCACTTTGTTCTAATTTACGTTGGCGGTATTTTTGCCATTTGATTTGCTCTGCACGATTTAGAGTTTTATAAAAATGTCTTGAGCGATAATGGAACAACAATTCAGGAATCCGTTTATCTTCAAATGCTAAACCATGATCAGCTAATTTTTCAGGTGGTAAATCACGTAAAATAGCCATATTGTTTTTATCGGCATTGCTAAAGAAACCGTTATAAAGTTCCGTTTCTACATTATCACTCGGCTCAAATTCGCGTTCTTCTGAGAAGATTTCAATAACTTTCTCACGAATATCTAAGGATTGGCGCAATTTTGCTAAATTAACTAAGCAATGTTGTCTGTCTATCCCTAAACGAGCTGCATTTTCCGGCAGTAACGTTTTTGCAGGCGCCAAAATTGGACATTTATTAATATGAACCAATTTTAATGGAACTGATGAAACTCCCCTTTCTTCTAGCTCGCTTTTCTTGGTATATAAATCTTGTCGCAAATCAACCGCACTTTTATTGAGTAAATTATCAATATCACCTGATAAATCACAGACGATTACAGCATTTTGATTAGTTGGATGCCATGCTAATGGTGCTACCCAAGCACAATTGCCACGATAATTCCCCAGCATGCCAGAAACGTGCACTAATGGTGTCATTTCAGCTGTGTCAATCAATTTCTCAATTTCCTTTTTACCTCTATGCTCAAAGAAGAATTGAAATAATTTAGGCTGCTTTTCTTTGATTAATTTAGCCATAGCGATGGTTGCATACACATCCGCCATCGCATCATGGGCATTTTCATGCTCAATACCATTTGCTTTGGTTAGCTTTTCTAAGCGAAAGCTTGGCATACCATCATCGTCATAAGCCCAATTTATCCCTTCTGGACGCAGTGCATAGCAAGCTCGGACCAAATCCAGTAAATCCCAACGAGAATTACCATTTTTCCAGCTATATTCATAGGGATCAATGAAGTTACGGTAAAAGGTATAACGAGTCATTTCATCGTCATAACGAATGTTGTTATAACCCATCACACAAGTATTAGGTTGTGAAAACTCAGCTAAAATTTTTGCGGCAAATTCAGGTTCAGGAATCCCCTTTTCATTACATTCTTGTGGCGTAATTCCTGTGACCATTACGGCTTCCGGGGCGGGCAAATAATCATTGGTTTGCTTGCAATACAACATAATAGGCTCACCAATGATATTTAAATCTGCATCGGTACGAATACCAGCAAATTGAGCTGGACGATCACTTGCCGGATTGATACCAAAACTTTCGTAATCGTAGATAAAAAAACTAAAATTGTTTATCATAATTAAGCCAAAATTTTATCTAAATAATATAAGCAGAAAATTGCTGAAAGGCTGATAAGCACACCAAACCAGTTGATTTTGCTGATTTTTTCTTTGAAAAAAAATGCGCCGGTGATGGTGCCTAAACAAATCACACCAATATTCATTCCCGCAAAAACTAAGGTTGGGTTTTGTCCAAAACTTTGGTGTGCTTTAATGTAAAACAGGATATTGAAAAAATTCAATACACCTAAAATGATTCCACCAATAAAGCTTGGCACTGTCCACTGAGTGCGTTTTAGGAATAAATACAGGAACATGACACAAGCGGCTAATGAGAAAGCAATGAATAATGTGGTTGGGAATGCTCCCCCGCTTTTGGCAACTTGTTTGAATAAGATATCAATGGTGCCATAACCAAACCAAACACCGATTAAGCCTAAAATACCTTTAAAAGTGACCGCACTTTGTTCATTTGATTTGTTCAAAATACAGAATAAACCGATGAATGCCAAAATAATACCAACAATTTTAGGCTGACTTAATGTTTCATGGAAAATAATAAAAGAGGCAACAATCGGTAGAAATAATGATAAGCGTTGTGCAGCATCAGAACGCACGATGCCAGCAAATTCAACCGCTTTAGACATAATGATAAATACGGTTGGTAATAAAATCCCTAACGCCAGGAAAATAGGTGTGCTATCACTTTGTGCTAGATATTCAGTAAATTCTAATCCTTTAAAATCAAGTTTGAGTAAGAAATAGCTTAATGAAATGGCGACAATATAGTTGAACGCTATTGCTTGTTCAATAATGATGTTTTTCTTGCGGGCAACTTTGAGTAACACCGATACGGCAACACTACATAAAATAGCAAAAATGAGGTTGTGCATAATTTGTCCTAAATTCTCATAAAAATAACAATGAAAAAAGCGGCCAATTGCGTTGGCCGCTTTAAAAAACTACTCTGCGCCAAAGCCACGCAAACCCACCACATGAACTTGCTCTTGGTTGCCGGCGATTTTACGCACGAGTTTATAGGTTGTCCCTTTTTCAGGGCTGATATTCTCTGGCGCTGCGATAAGTAATTGCATATCCAAACGTTTGCAAAGTTCGAACAAGGTGGAAATAGATTTACCATCTAAACGCGCCGCTTCATCTAAGAAGAGTAAACGACATGGTACGATGTCTTTACCGCGAATACGTCGGCTTTCCTCTTCCCAGCTTTGTACAACCATTAATAGGATTGACATACCCGTACCAATTGCTTCACCAGTCGATAATGCGCCACTTTCAGCACGTAACCAACCATCTGCACCACGGAATACTTCAACTTCTAACTCAAGGTAATTACGGTAATCCAATAATTCTTCACCGATAGTTTGTGCTGTGCGTTGCCCCATATCAATATGCGGGTTAATGCGTTGATAAAGTTTCGCAATGGCTTCAGAGAAAGTAATACGATTATCGCTGAATAAATCTTGATATTCTTCCTGTTTACCTGACAGCGCATCAAGCAACATCGCATGTGTATCGCGAATATTGACCACTAAACGTACCGATTTCACCTGACCGAAAGCAATATTTTGTAGGCCTTGGTTCAACATGCGAATACGGTTTTGTTCACGTTGAATGGTTTTACGCATAATATTCGCCACACTTTCAGAACTGATCGCCAATTTTTTCTCACGGCCAGTCAATTCTTCTGTTAAGCGATTAAGCTCAATTTCCATTTGCTCAATTGCATCAATCGGATCATCTGTTTTAATAATATCCTGACGAATACGTTCACGAAGATGTTGATAGACAGCAATAAAGAAGCGGACTTTATTTTCTGGTTTACGGCTATCTTCAGAAATACGCAATGCATCGCGTAGATACTCATTATCTGCCACCGCAGTACGTAACGCACCTAAGGCTTTATCCGACATTGAACGTAACTCATCAGCAGATAAATAAGCTAACTCACGACGATTGAGTCGTTTTTCCACATCGGAATTACGAGATAATCGGAGAACCACGCACCAGCTGGCTTTCGCTGCCACAACTAATTCACGTTGAGTTTTATAATCACGTTCCGCTTTGCGAATACGTTTATTTAAGTTCTCCGCTTCGCTTTCAATAAGTGTTAATTGTTTTTCAACATAAGAACGACGTTGACGACTGGTTGAAAGTTGTTGATACAACTCATCACGGCGATTTCTCGCACGTTCCTCTGCCCCTTCATCAACTCGCACACCCAATTCACCAATCTCAGCAATTAATTCTTTTAACAATTGATTTTTACTATCATAAGAACTTTGCAAGTGGATAAATACTTGATTGTATTGTGCAAATTGGCTTTGTTTTTGACGTAATTGTTCACGTTGAGTATCACGTTGTGACTGCAATTGTTCCAAACGTTGACGAAGTTGCTCATTAAGCTCTGACGTTTCTGCTTGACCTGCATCTTCATAGCTGAAGTGATTTTTACGTTGTACTACATCCGCTAAAGCAAATACACGTTGTTGTACTTGTTTTTGACGTTCAACCGCTTGAGTTAAATCAGCTTTTAAGCGTTCATAGTTTTCTGGATCACTTTGTAAGGTATTGGCAATCGGTTCTAATTGTGACAACGCAACGCCATGTTGACGAATAAAGCTTTCATCTTGCTCTGCGATGTCTAATTGTTCGCGGCACTCTTCAATGCGATCAAGTAATTCTTCATCAGCGAGCAAGTTAAGCTGTGGCATTAACTTATTCAACAATTGCATTTTTTCTTTGGCATTATCCAATTTAATGCGAATTTGTTGTTCGGTGCTTGAGAATTGATTGAGCTCGCGATCAATTTCATTGCGTTCTTGATTGATTTCCGCCATCACCTCTTCTGGGTTTGGTTGGAACGCAAGGGCTAGATGTAAGCCAACAAACTGACTAAAGTGTTCGTGTAAACGTTGACATTTTTGTACGTCAAAGGCGATTTGTGCGTATTCTTCCGCAATTTCATCACGTTTAGCTTGTAATTCTTCTAAATGTTTTTCACGTGCTGCACGGCCGAATAATGGAATTTGCGGGAATTTTGAATAGCGCAATTCACGATCAGAAACTTGCACCACAACGCCCATTTCAAGCTCTTGAGCTGAAAGAACACTGTCATCAAAGGCATTTGGGTCACCTTCGATTAAATATAAATCGTCTGGACAGTCTTCTAAATTAGCTAATTGTTCGCGTACCATGTTGAGATCATGAACGACAATAGCATGACGTGCAGGACCATAAAGTGCCGAGAAATAAGGTGCATCTTCAATTGGTACATCATCATATAATTCAGAAAGCAATACACCACCAAAACGTTCTGCAAGCACATTCAAGCGAGCATCTTCAGAACCATCTGGTTGGCTTAAACGAGAAATTTGCTCGTCTAATTGTTGACGTTGTTTTTCTAAATTGTCACGTTGAATAGTCAGCTCACGTTCTTTCACCAATTGTGATTGCATAAAATGCATCACATCTTGGCTATGCTCGAAGGTTTCACCACTTTGCTCTTGTAAGCGTTCTAAAGCGGCTTGAGCAGTTAACCAAGCCGGTGCTTTACGAGCATTTTCTTCGTAAAGTGCGGTCAAACTTTCACGTTTTTGACGCAAAGTTGAACGGTTTTCTACTTGCTCAGCAAATTCTTCATTCAAACTTTCAATGAGTTCTTCTTGTTCAGCGTGGTATGCTTCAAGTTCATCAGCAGTTTCTAAAGATAAATCAGCACGTTGATTAAAATCAGCCAATAATTTAACCGCACTTTGTTGTTGAGCATAGCGCTGCTCTAACTCATGTAATTTTGCGCGTAATTGCGGGGTTTGTTGTGCTTGAATTTTTTGTGTTGGATATTCACGCAATAATTCTTTAGCACTTTCCCAAGCACTTGAACGTGGCATATCACCAGCAATTTTACATACCAACTGATAGGCTTTATCAAATTGTGATTTAGCCGCTTCAGAAATAGACATTTTATGTTCTAACTCAAGCACTTGCTCGGTAAGACTTTCTGCATGGACAGCAAACTCTGCTTGGTAATCTTCCGCATTTTTTACGCTCAAATCCGCTAAACCACATAAGGTTTTCGCTTTTTCAAGTGCGGCAATTGCTTGTTGATATTGCAATGCACGGGTTTGTTGTGCATCTAATGCTTGTTGATAATCCGCAAGTTGCGCACGTACTTGGTCAATTTCAAGTTCTGTTTGCTCAAATTGTGCTTGGCTTTCTTCAAGCTGTTCGGTTGCGGTTTCCACAACCATTTTTTGTTCTTCTAATTTTTCTGTAAGTTCAGCCACATCTTCTTGATAACGCGACACTTTTTCTTGATGACGTAACGCATTTAATACCAAGTTCAGATGATCCGCCGCACTTTGGTGATCGACTTCTAAAGTACGTTCATTTTCTGCCAATTCAGCTGCTTCACGGCTTAAATCAATTAGTCGATGTTGCGATAATTCTTGCTCAGCTTTTGCTTTATACCAATCACGGCGGAAACCTAAAGCCGCTTCGATATTGCCACGACGTTCATTGGCGTTACGCATATAATCTGATGCCACATAATTAGTGGTTTCGGTGATTAAATGTTTGAATAAATCACGGTCAGATTGCGTAACTTTAATTGCCTCAAGGGTCATGCGGTTTTCACGTAACGCACTTTCCATATCTTGGAAGGCTTTGCGCACACCAAGGTTTTCTGGCAATAAGTAATCACGTAAAGAACGAGTAATAGCGCTGGAAATACCACCGTATAAAGAAGCTTCGATTAATTTATAGAATTTGCTACGGTCTGAGGCACTACGTAAGCGTTTTGGAATAATACCTAAATCAAACATCATGCCGTGATAATCAGTGATGGAATGATATTGTTTAAATTGCGCACCAAGATTTTCAATTTTGTCTTTTAATTCATTTAAATTGAGTACACGCGCTTGACGCTCACCGACTGTTTCAGTGAAAAGTGAGGTCGGATTTAAGGATAATTCTACACCTTGAATCGAGAATGTTTTTAAATCGACTTTCTTATCACGACCTGCGATTTGTTGCAGACGCACACCTACGAGAATTCGTTGGTGACGTGAGTTGATGGTATCCAATACTGCGTAACAAACGCCCGGACGCAATTTACCGTGTAAGCCTTTATCACGAGAGCCACCTGTCGAGCCTGCTTCTGTGGTATTACGGAAATGCAATAAGGTTAAGTCTGGAATTAATGCAGTGACAAAACCCGCCATGGTTGTAGATTTACCGGCACCATTACCACCAGAAAGTGTGGTCACCAATTCATCCAAATCAAAGGTACGGGCAAAGAAACCATTCCAGTTAATTAAGGTTAGTGAACGGAATTTACCACGTTCTACCCCATTATGTTGGTTTAATACAGGAGCAATAAATTCTTCTTCAACCTGTTCGGTTGATTGCTCAGGTTCGTCTTGATAGATTTCATTTTCAAGTTCTAATACATCAGACATTATTCTTGTTCTCCTGCATCATCAAATTCTTCATCAATTTCGACTGCACTTTCTTCATCATCGAGGTCATCAGCATGGCTTGCCGCTTTTGCTTGTTTTTCCAATTCTAGGGATTGCGGTGTTGCCGCTTCCCCATCACGAATTAAGCGAGCTTGTGCTTCTAACGGGTCATCGCCAGAACGGACTTCAGCTCCAAAACGGAAAACTGATTCTGAAATAGTAAATTTACCGCTATGCTGTTCACCTACTGTATGAATCATGCCTAAACGGCGTAAACGGCCGATCGCCGCGCGTACTTTTTCAGCTAATTTTTGCTTATCTAAATCTGAACCGCTAGAACGTTGATTGACGGCTTTCAATAATTTGCCTTCGTCTGCTAAATTTAGTAATTCATCATAGACTTCTTGTGTACTGAAGATACCTTGCTGTGCCAAACGTTCTGGACTTAAATACAAATAGCAAAGCACTTTCCCAACCAACATTTCTAATTCGGAAAGCACTGAACGGGCAATTAAGGTCGTGGCTTTCGGACGTAAATAGAAAAAGCCTTCCGGTGCGCGAATCAATTCCACGTTGTAGCGGCGATAAAAGCCATCCAACTCATTTTGGAAATCCATCAAAAAAGCATGATTATCTAATTGATCTGTGCTGATATGGCGACCTGAACGCAATAAGCTGTCCACTGCCGGGAAAATAGGATTTGCAATGGCATTTGCCAATTTCGGGGAAATTACATCTTGAATATATGTCATGGTTAATTTCTCATTTTATGAATTCGTTTTTGGGTAAGCCACGAAATTAATATTTATCAATCACATGCGCTTGCACTTCTGCGCCGTAATCGTTAATTTCCTGCCATTGCGGATAAAGACCGGCTAAATCATCATTTGCCATACCTAAACGCACTGCTTGATCCACAATAATACGTGCCACATCAAAATGACGGGAAAGTGGATAAGCCTCTAATTGTTCTTTTAAGACCAAACTTAAATCAATTGGACGATTATTTTCACGGTATTGAATGAGTAAGCCTTGCATATGCTCGACGATTTGATCATGTAAATCAGCCAAAGATTCATATTGCAACGCTTCAGGTAATTCACCCAATGCATCATCTTCACGTAATACCATTTCTTCATCACGCAGATCGACCAAACGTTCCGCTTGAGCAGTCCACAAGAACCAAGGATGATCGAAATAGCTATGGATAGAATTACGCAAGCGTTGTGAGAATACACGGTTTTTATCCATATCAATGGCGGTACGGATAAATTTATGCACGTGACGGTCATAACCAATCCATAAATCAATAGCTTGTTGTCCCCAGCTAATAATGCGGTCAAGCTTGGATTGTAAATCAGTGATTAATTGTTCAATAAAATACAGCTCATCATGACCAATTACACAATCTTGAATACGTAATAATTGAGCCTGTAACTTATCACCCGCTGCATTTAAAGTATCTTGTAACTCACGTAAATTGCCTGAGGTTTCATCTAATAAGCGCTCACAGCTAGAAATTGCTGCCTGCCAATCTTTAGTAAGTAAATTTGCAATTTCTTCTTTAATACTTTGCTGATTTTCATCCATCACGCGTTGTGATAAATCGATACTATCGAAAATCTCTGCCACAGAATATTTTAACGGAGCGAAAACATTCCGACGCCAAAAATGCTCATTCTCCCCTTTTGCTGTCGCTTCTTCTGCAGCATCAGATGCACGCTGAATTTCATCAGCCACAATAGAAAGCTGTACAGAAAGACGTAACGCAGAAAATTCACGCTGACGAATATAATAATCCGATACGCCAACACCTAATGGGGTGAGACGATAAATGGAAAGCCCTTCAGTAAATTCACTGCTGAAACGGTTAAGAAAACGCTGCTTCACCAATTCATTGATAGCATTATTGGCACGGGTGGCAATCGCGTCCGTTGATTGGTCAAAGGCATTGGCTGTATGGCGGAAAATATCCACTAAATCAGCTTCTAACATCTCACCGTCTAAACGTTCGTTGTTATAGATGGCAATAGCCAGTAAAAACACCAAACGCTCTGTCGGCAGATTTAACGAAAATTCCCGCTCTTTCGCCCATAAGACGAGTTCAGGAATGGTTTGTGAGGTTTCGATCATTCGGTTACAAAAGCTTAAAATTGAACAAAAAATTGGTGAGATTATACAGGATTTTTTGTCAATCTTGAAAATCTTCTTGTAAATTGACCGCACTTTTTATATGTATAGGTATTATGCACAATTCATTAAGAATTATAATCTTTATACAGTGAGGTATGATTATTCAAAAAGAAAAAACAGTTTAAATCGTTCTTTGATTTATTCGCTTAAAAACATTAAAACTTGTCACATTTATCACAATATATATCGCCACACAAATGCACTAACTAAAATAATCAGCATGATAATAATTTGTATTAAACGTTTTTTGGTTAATTTTTCTGCTGCCATACCTATTTACTCTTAGATAACTTCTTTAATTGACTATTTAGTGGTAGAATAATTGAGTTAGATCAATTTTACACTATATTTATCGATTTGAGGAACTAATGAAAACTTTTGTTTCAGAAACCAAATCAGGGCGCAGAGTTCAATCTGGTGGTTGTGCGATTCATTGCCAAGATTGCAGTATTAGTCAGCTTTGTATTCCTTTCACTTTAAATGAGCACGAGCTTGATCAGCTTGATAATATTATCGAGCGTAAAAAACCTATTCAAAAATCACAAGTTCTTTTTAAAGCGGGCGATACACTTAATTCTATTTATGCCATTCGTTCTGGCACGATCAAAACCTACACTATTAGTGAAACTGGTGAAGAACAAATAACGTCTTTTCATTTGCCTGGTGATTTAGTGGGCTTTGATGCCATCACCAATATGCGCCATCCAAGTTTTGCTCAAGCGTTAGAAACTGCTATGGTATGTGAGATTCCCTTTGATATTTTAGATGATTTATCTGGCAAAATGCCTAAGCTTCGCCAGCAAATTATGCGTTTAATGAGTAGTGAAATCAAAAGCGATCAAGAAATGATTTTATTACTTTCTAAAATGAATGCGGAAGAACGTTTAGCGGCATTTATTCACAATCTATCAAAACGCTATTCTGCTCGTGGTTTCTCAGCGAAAGAATTTCGTTTAACCATGACTCGTAGTGATATTGGTAACTATCTTGGTTTAACCGTTGAAACCATCAGTCGTTTACTTGGTCGTTTCCAAAAACTGGGTGTACTCTCTGTTCAAGGTAAATACATTACGATTAATGATATTAATGCCTTGATTGATTTAACAGGTGTACATAAAACCAAAATCCAATTAGCAGAATAAATTAAAAGCGTGAGTTTTCACGCTTTTTTAACATTTGAAACAAAAAAAACTTGCACGAGATCACTTTTTTGATAATCGGTTCTTGTCATCGTTTAAAATCTTTTCTATCCTATTGATATCTCATCTTTTGGAGGTTTTATGAAATTTAATAATATTCTTGTTGTTCTTAATCCTGATAATGAAAAACAATACGCACTTGCTCGAGCTGTTCGTTTGGCGAAAGAACAGCAAAGTGAAAAAAAAGTGAAAATTACTGCACTATTAAGTGTCTATGATTTATCTTATGAGATGTCTGCTCTTCTTTCTTCGGAAGAACGAAGTGAAATGCATAAAACTGCCATTGAGCAACAACGTCAAGCTGTACAATTTTATTTAGATAAATATGCTGATCCTGAAATTGAATTTGAATCTCATATTGTATGGAACAGTAATGAAGCCGATGCAATAAATGACGAAGTTGAAAAAAATCAATATGATCTCGTTGTGAAATACACTAAAGATGAAGAAAGTTTTACCTCATTGATTTTCACACCAGTAGATTGGCAATTGTTACGTAAATGTCCAATCCCAGTATTGATGGTACGTGATGGTGATTGGAAACACCAACGCCGTATTTTAGTTGCGGTTAATGTGTCGGGTGAACAAGAATATCAAGATGAATTTAACCAAGAGTTAGTTTCAACAGGCATGAGTTTAGCAGAGAACTTAAACCGTGGTAACGTACATTTAGTCGCAGCCTACCCTGTTGCGCCAATTAATATGGCGATTGATTTACCTGAATTTAATACTTCAGGTTATGAAAATGGCATTCGTGGTCAACACCTTATCAATATGAAAGCCTTACGTCAAAAATTTGGTATTGATGAGGATCATACCCATGTACGCGAAGGTTTCCCTGAAGAAGTAATCCCTGAAGTGGCGAAAGAAATTGAAGCTGAATTAGTGATTCTAGGCACAGTGGGAAGAACAGGTTTATCGGCAGCGTTACTAGGTAATACAGCTGAACATGTGATTAGTAAATTAAGCTGCAATTTATTAGCCATTAAACCGTCTAAAAAATAAGCCTATTTAGCTTTTTATTTAAAACAAGTGCGGTCAGAAAAACAATCGTTTTATTGACAGCACTTTTTTGTTAAAAAAATGTGAAGTTCCTCACAAAATCAACTTTTTCTATTCGTCTCATCATTTCTTTTTCGTTATACTCGTCCGCCCTATCGAAGACTTTCTATAAATTGATTTATTGATTAAAAAAAGGAAAGACAATGAAAAAAACATTAATTGCTGCACTACTTGGCTTCTCTGCGCTCGCGCAAGCCCATGAAGTTTGGGTTGCAACCCCAGCACAACTGACTTCTAATAGCGTTTTAAAAGCTGATTTAGCTTATGGTGACTACCCTTACGTTGAAAAAATTCCTGAAAAACGTCTCGCCATTTTCCCACCGATGGAACTCATCAATCAAGATGGTGAAATGCAAACATTAGTACAAAAAGGTGAAAACTACCAATATCAATCAGAAAAACCGTTAAAAGATGGTTCATATTGGGTAACAGCGACTTATAAACCAACTTTCTGGTCACAAAATAATGAAGGTTGGAAAATGGATAACTTACAAGGCACACCAAATGCATTCTATTGCGAACAAACTCAAATGTTTGGTAAAGCCTTTACTGTAGTGGGCAAAAAACCATTAAATGCAGATATGGCAATGACACGCCTCGGTTTACCACTTGAAATCGTGCCACTTAAAGATCCGAAAACAATTAAAGCAGGTGAAGCTTTCCCTGTTCAGATTTTCTATAAAGACCAACCACTTGCAGGCGAAACAATTATCGCAACGTCTGATACGTTTGTTGTAAAAGATATGGAAGCGGCAACGTCTCACCGTGAACCACAAGCGTTTTCAGGTAAAACGGACAGTGAAGGTAAAGTTAACTTTATCCCATTAATTGAAGGTGTTTGGAAGCTTAAAGTGATTCATAAAGAACCATTTGAAGATCAAAAGGTGTGTCAACAATCAGCAAATTACGCAACGTTAATTCTATCTGTTGGTAAAGCTAGAGCTAAACTTCCACCAAAACCAGAACATCATCACCATTAACCATAAAAAAGTGCGGTCAAATCAATTTAACCGCACTTTTTTAATATGTTCTTAACGCTGGAGGTTGGTAATGTTCAATAAAGATTTCAATTTCTTGAAGATCATTCGAGAATAAAATTTTCTCAAAATCATCTTGAGTAAAAAAGCCTTCTTTCACCATATGGCTAAAAAAGGACTTTAGTGAATCAAAATACCCCTTTTCATTAAACAGAATACAAGGATTATTATTTTTTCCAATTCGCGCCCAAGAAATCACTTCAGCAATCTCTTCTAAAGTGCCAGGTCCACCAGGCAAAGCAATATAAGCATCGCCAAGCTCAATCATTTTATTTTTTCGCTCAGACATGCTTTCAACAATTACGGTCTTAGTTAAATTAGGATGTGAAACTTCTCTGTCTTGTAAAAATTGAGGGATAATGCCAATTACTTTACCTTGATGAGCAAGTACAGTATCTGCAACTACGCCCATTAATCCCAATTTTCCGCCACCATAAACTAAAGTATGTTGAACATCAGCAATCCATTTTCCTAATTTTTTTGCGACAGACTGATAGGCTGAATCATTACCTAAACTTGCTCCGCAATAAACCGTGATATTCATCCTACTTTTTCCGTTCTACCCACTTTCCATCAATATAATCCACAATCCATTTTGTGGCTTTGCCATTCTTTTCAGATGTCACATATTGATGTTTTTCTTTACGGCTAAAGCGGATAATGGCTTCATTACCCTCAGGGTCTTTTTGTGGCGCATCGGCTAAATAACGTAATTTTTCTGGTAAACGATCACGATAAAGCGCTAATTCCGCCACTTTTGCTGGTCGAGTTTCACGTGATTTCGGGAAGTTATGTGCTGACATAAACACGCCACTTGCACCATCACGTAATACAAAATACGCATCAGATTTTTCACATTTCAATTCAGGGAAATGAACCGGTTCTTCTTTTGGCGGTGCAACTTCGCCATTTTTCAAAATCTTACGGGTATTATCACAGCTGGTACAGCCCATATATTTACCAAAACGACCGAGTTTTAAGTGCATATCTGAACCACACTTATCACATTCTACAATCGGACCATCATAGCCTTTAATTTTGAATTGGCCTTGTTCAACCAAATAACCATCACAATTCGGATTGTTACCACAAATATGCAATTTACGATGTGGGTCGATGATATAGCTATCCATCGCCGTACCACATTTTGGGCAACGTTTACGATCCATTAAGGCTTTGGTTTCAGAGGCCTCATCCAATACATTGAGTAATTCTGCTTCTGGAATGAGATTAATCGTTGTTTTACAACGCTCTTTTGGTGGTAATGCATAACCAGAACAACCAAGGAAGACACCAGTACTTGCTGTGCGAATCGCCATTTTGCGGCCACAAGTTGGGCAATCAATATCGGTGAGCACAAGGCTATTCGGCTTCATTCCACCTTCTAGCTCATCTAATTCAGCCGTAGAAAGTTGGGTAGAAAAATCTTTGAAGAATTGATTTAACTCAGCTTTCCAATTTTTTTCACCGGATGCAATTTGGTCTAGTACATTTTCCATGTTTGCAGTGAAATCGTAACTCATCAAATCAGTAAAAGATTGATTTAAGCGATCAGTAACGATTTCGCCCATTTTCTCTGCATAGAAACGGCGATTTTCAATGCGCACATAACCACGTTCTTGAATAGTCGAAATAATTGCCGCATAAGTCGAAGGACGACCAATACCACGTTTCTCCAATTCTTTCACCAATGCTGCTTCAGTAAAACGAGCGGGTGGTTTGGTAAAGTGTTGGCTTGGCGAAACCGTTTTTAGTGCTAATGTTTCGTTTAAACTCACAGTCGGTAAAATTTGGTCTTCTGGATTTTTACCTAATTGTGGCAAGACTTTTGTCCAACCATCAAAGCGTAAAATACGGCCTTTGGCTTTCAATTCATAATCGCCAGCCATTACAGTGACGGTTGTACTGTCATATTGTGCAGCCGGCATTTGACAAGCCACAAATTGACGCCAGATTAAATCATACAAGCGTACTGCATCTTTATCTATGCCACTTAAATGATCTGCGAGCATTTTCACATCAGAAGGACGAATGGCTTCGTGTGCTTCTTGTGCGTTTTCTTTACTCGAATAGAAATTCGGTTTAGCGGGCAAATAATCTTTGCCAAAATGGCTTTCGATATAAGCACGTGCCATATTTAATGCATCTTGGCTCAAGTTGGTAGAGTCAGTACGCATATAAGTGATATAACCAGCTTCATATAAACGTTGTGCCAACATCATGGTTTTCTTTACTCCAAAACCTAAACGCGTGCTTGCAGTTTGTTGTAAGGTTGAAGTAATAAATGGTGCTCTTGGTTTAGAACCTGTTGGTTTTGTTTCTAAATCTGTGACAACGTAGTGTGATTTATTTAAAAAATCGACCGCACTTTGAGCTTCTTTTTCATTTTTCGGCTCAAATTTCTTGCCTTTATATTGCACCACATCCAAACGCAAGCCTTCTTTCTTAGTCGTTTGGGTTAGCGCTTCAATTTCCCAAAACTCTTCCGGTTGGAATGCTTTGATTTCACGCTCACGTTCTACCACCAATTTTACGGCAACAGATTGTACTCGTCCTGCAGATAACCCACGTGCCACTTTCTTCCATAATAATGGTGACACCATAAAGCCTACTACGCGGTCTAAGAAACGACGGGTTTGCTGAGCATTAACCTGGTCCATATTAATGTGAGCAGGATGCTGGAACGCTTTTTCAATCGCTTTTTTAGTAATCTCATTAAATACAACGCGACTAAAACGACTATCATCGCCACCGATCACTTCACGTAAATGCCATGCGATAGCCTCTCCTTCTCTATCCAAGTCGGTTGCGAGATAAATATGATCGGATTTTTTAGCAAGGGATTTTAATTCGGCGACCACTTTTTCTTTGCCAGGTAGAATTTGGTAATTAGCTTTCCAATCGTGATAAGGATCAATCCCCATACGTTTAACTAAAGCGGAACGCTCTTTCTCTGCTTTAATTTTTGCTTTTTCTTCTGTACTTAATCCTTTTGTCGAAACTGGCTTAGCCTTTTCGCCAGTACTACTTCCTGATGTCGGCAAATCACAAATATGCCCTACGCTGGATTTCACCACATACTGGCTACCTAAATATTTATTGATGGTTTTCGCTTTGGCTGGCGACTCCACAATCACTAAAGATTTGCTCATTTGCTTACCTAAAATATAACTAGAATTCTCTAAAATAGCCGATATACTGCAAACTTACGCCGATAAAATCAAGCTTTTTTTCAAAAAGGATTTATAAATGGATAAACTCAATGCAATTTCGGTTTTCTGCAAAGTGATCGAAACGCAAAGTTTTACACAAGCCGCAAACCAACAGAATATTTCTGTGGCAATGGCGAGTAAATTAGTTTCACAATTAGAAGAACATTTAAAAACACGATTATTACAACGTACAACACGAAAAATTATGCCAACTGAAGCCGGTATGCTTTATTACCAACGTTGCCAAGCCATTCTATTAGATTTAAGTGAGGCAGACTCTAGCATCAGTAATATGGCAACGAGCTTACAAGGTAATTTATTAATCTCTATGCCACGTGATTTTGGCTTACTTTATATTTCACCTAACTTGCCTAAATTTATTGAGCTTCATCCCAATTTACACGTAGAAATTGAATTTGAAGACAAGCGTGTTGATCTCGTTGCGGAAGGCTATGACTTAGCATTACGTATCGGTTATATGCAAGACAGCTCACTTGTTGCGCGTAAAATTAGTAGCTCCCTTATGCATTTTGTTGCTTCTCCAAGTTATTTAGAAGCGCGAGGCACACCGCTTACACCTGACGATTTAGAATATCACCAAGGTTTACTTTATAAATCATCGTTAAATCAAGTGCATTGGCAATCAACAAAAGCCAATCAAATTCAACGTTATAAAATTCAATCTAAAGTGGTTTCTAATAATGGTATGGCGTTGTTAGAAATGACAAAAGCGGGTTTAGGCATCAGTAATGCACCGAATTTCTTTGTAAAAGATGCGCTTGCTTCAGGTGAATTAGTTGAAATTTTGTCTGAATATAAACAAAAACCTTTAGATATTTATGTGCTTTACCCAAATCGTCGTCATTTACCGGCTAAAGTTCGCGCATTTATTGAATTTCTCGCAAGCCTCGGTTTGTGTGAGAACAGTCAAATATAAAAAAACAGGGGCGGATTAACCGCCCTTTATTATTCAAATAATGTCCAAATCGGTTTTACCTCTTCAGGTAAAAACAAATTCTTTCCTAATTCAATCCATCCGCAAGGAAAATGAAAGTCTGACCCTAAAGAGGCGGCTAAGTCATATTCATTGGCTAAACGCGCAAGATATTGACGTTGCTCTTTGGTCTGTCCACTATCTGCCACTTCCATGCCATCACCGCCCCATTGTTTGAAATCAACAATTAATCGACCAATCCATTTTCCTGTCATGTTATAACGCATAGGATGAGCAATGACGGCAACGCCACCTGCCGCATGAATCGTCTCAATCGCCGTTGGAATATCGACCCATTCAGCTTTGACAAAACACGATTTTCCACCGCCTAGATAACGCTTAAAGGCTTGCCCATCATTTGAAACTTTGCCGATTTGCACTAAATAACGCGCATAATGCGCACGAGTTACTTCCCCATTGGCTAACGCTTTTGCGCCCTCATAGGCATTGGGGACGCCTGCTTTTTCTAATTTATGGCCAATTTCGACCGCTCTTTTTTCTCTCAGTGATTTTTGTTCGGCTAAAAGTGCGGTCATTTTAGGATGCGTTTTATCAAAATTTAATCCGACAATATGGATACCACGACCTTCCCAATTCGTTGAAATTTCCACGCCATTAATTAGCTCAATACCTAATTTATCTGCTTCAATTTTAGCTTCATCAATGCCCATCACGGTGTCGTGATCACATAAAGCAAGCACATTGATACCTAGCTCATGAGCTCGTTGCACAAGCTCTGTAGGCGTTAAAACACCATCTGAAGCCGTACTATGGCAATGTAAATCATATTTTTTTGTCATTTATTTAATCGCTTTCACTAATTCTTTAACTAAGCTTGGACCGTGATAAATCAAACCCGAATAAACTTGTAACAATTCAGCACCTGCTTCAATCTTCTCTTGTGCATTTTGTACACCATCAATGCCACCACTCCCAATAATCGGAATTTGACCTTTCAGCTCTTGATGCAATCTTCGAATAATTTCTGTACTTTTCTGCTGTAACGGTTTTCCACTTAAGCCACCTTGTTGTTCCGCATTTTTCAAACCGGTGACGTTGTCGCGTGAAATCGTTGTATTAGTGGCAATTACCCCATCCATTTGATGACGAAGTAACGTATCAGCAATTTGAACGAGTTCAGTCTCGGATAAATCAGGTGCAATTTTTACAGCAATCGGTACATATTTATTATATTGCTCAGCTAAAGTTTTTTGACGTTGTTTAATACTTTGTAATAAATCATCAAAATAATCACCATACTGCAATTGACGCAAATCTGGAGTGTTCGGTGATGAAATATTTACCGTAATATAATCCGCATAGTTATAGGCTTTATTTAAGCAAAATAAGTAATCATCTTTCCCCTTTTCAAGTGGCGTGACTTTATTTTTGCCAATATTAATCCCAATTACACCATCAAATTTTGCCTTTTTAACATTCTCGACCACGTAATCAATGCCATAATTATTGAATCCATTACGGTTAATAATCCCCTCAGCTTCCACTAAACGGAATTGACGGGGTTTCGCATTTCCCTCTTGTGCCAAAGGCGTAACCGTACCCACTTCAATAAAACCAAATCCCATCGCACCAAATCCATCAATCGCTTCGGCATTTTTATCTGCGCCCGCGGCTAACCCAATAGGATTTTTAAACATAATGCCCATTACTTGCTTAGGCAAACCTTGTGGACAAGCCAAAAGCTGCTTTAATAAAAATTGGCAAGGTGATTTACCCGCTAAATGCAATGATTTAATCACTAAATCATGGGCGGTTTCAGGATCAAGGGAAAAGATAGCTTTACGGATCAAAGAATACATACTCGTTTATCTCTCAGGATAGTTCACTGTAAATGGAAAATGCGGTTAAAATTAACCGCACTATTGGGTTATTGCAAGGCTTTCTCTATTTTCTCAAATAGATCTTTTGAGAGATCTTCAACAGCGCTTAATCGCTCCAAGGCGCGTTTCATTAAGGTTTGACGCTGTTCATCGAAACGAGAGAAACGAATCAGTGGCTCAATTAAACGTGCTGCAACTTGTGGATTACTATCATTTAAACGAATTAAAACATCTGTCAAAAAACGATAACCAGATCCACTAATATGGTGGAAGGCTTTTAAATTATAATTTATAAAGTTTCCAACTAATGAGCGTAAACGGTTTGGATTGTTAAAATTAAAGCTTGGGTGATCCATTAATACTTGTACAATTTCCAATACGTTTTCATCAGGGCGAGTTGCTTGTAACGCAAACCATTTATCCATTACCAAGCCATCATGTTGCCATTTTTGTTCAAAATCCGCCAACAAGGCATCACGACAAGGTAACGCTGCTTTGGTTGCCATATTTAATGCCGCTAAAGTATCCGTCATATTATTAGCATTATTGTAATGTTTTTGTACCACATTATTACCTAGGTTACTGTAGGCCAAATAACTTAAACAAACATTGCGCATTGCTCGTAAAGCAATATCTTTCTGAGTCACTTGATAAACATCAAGACGAATATGCGTGTAAATCCTCAATAAATCATTTTTTAAGTATTCGGCTATTTGCACCAACATAAATTCTCTTGCTGCAGTAATACCATCAGGATCAATTGTTTTGAAACTTTCTGCAAACTCAATTTCTTTTGGAAAAGTCAAAATCAATGTAGCTAATTCAATATCTTGTTCATAATTTTCCAACACATGAGCGAGTGCAATCAAAATGTCAGGTGAGATCTCTAATCGCTCTCCTTGCTGATAATTCGCCACATTACGGCGTAATTCTTGAGTCAATAGCGTTTGTGCCGCATCCCATCGAACAAACTGATTATTAGAAAATTTAAGTAGGCTAAGTAATTGTGTAGTCGTATAATCATAATCCAGTTTAACTGGTGCAGAAAAATCACACAATAATGCAGGAATAGGTCGACAATAGAGATTATGAAATTCAAATGTTTGATCTTTTTCCGTAACATTGAGTACATCATTTGATAATTTTCCATTGTACTGTAATGTTTGCTTGTTACCGTTAGCATCATAAAGCGCAATTTTCAATGGAATATGTAAGTTTACTTTTTCCATTTGATCCGCTGTTGGCGGCGTAGATTGTGAAACGGTTAAACGATAAGTATGAGTTTGTTCATCATAGGCATCACTAATCAATAATTCTGGCGTACCAGATTGGCTATACCAACGACGGAATTGAGCTAAATCAACGTCATTCGCACGTTCCATTGCAGACACAAAATCTTCGCAGGTTGCCGCTTTACCATCGTTTTCAGCAATATAAAGTTGCATGCCTTTTTGGAAACCTTGTTCACCTAATAAAGTGTGCAACATACGAATCACTTCTGCCCCTTTTTCATATACAGTCACGGTATAGAAGTTATTCATTTCAATGACTTTTTCAGGGCGAATTGGGTGTGACATTGGGCTTGCATCTTCGGCAAACTGTACCGTACGTAAGAATTTCACGTTATTAATACGATTGACTGCTCGAGAACCTGTGTCAGATGAAAATTCTTGATCACGGAAAACCGTTAAACCTTCTTTCAAACTTAACTGGAACCAATCACGGCAAGTTACACGGTTTCCCGTCCAGTTATGAAAATATTCGTGTGCAATTACGCTTTCAATGGCGAGATAATCATCATCGGTTGCAGTTTGTGGATTTGCCAACACAAATTTAGCGTTAAAAATATTCAACCCTTTATTTTCCATGGCACCCATATTGAAGAAGTCCACAGCAACAATCATGTAAATATCTAAGTCGTATTCTAAATTAAAACGGTCTTCATCCCATTTCATCGCTTTTTTCAGGCTTTCCATTGCCCACGAAGCGCGATCAAGATTGCCACGGTCAACATAAAGCTCTAAGGCTACTTTACGACCACTTTTTGTCGTAAAGGTATCTTGTAATAAATCAAAATCACCTGCCACTAAAGCGAATAAATAGCTCGGTTTCGGGAATGGGTCATTCCATTCAACCCAATGACGACCATCCTCTAATTCACCATTTGCAATGCGGTTACCATTAGAAAGTAAGTAAGGATATTTAGTTTTATCTGCGGTAATTTTGGTTGTATAGCGAGCTAATACATCTGGACGGTCAAGCATATAGGTAATTTGACGAAAACCTTCTGCTTCACATTGTGTACAAATACCCTCACCTGATTGATAAAGCCCTTGTAAAGAGGTGTTTTGTGCAGGCTCTAGATTCGTCACAATTTCAAGTTCAAAATTAATCGCACTTTGATTGGTTAAATCTAACGTTAAACTTTCGTGGTCTTGATGATAATGTTTAAAATCTTCGCCATTGAATTTAATGGAGGCAAATTGGAAACCATGACCATCTAATCGTAGATGGGTTGCTTCATCATTTAAACGTTGGAAGGTTGTTTTTGCAGTGACAACGGTATGCTTAGGATCTAATTGAAAATCAAGGAAAATATCCGTAACCGTAAAATCAGGTTGTTTGTAATCTTTTCTATATTTCGCTTTAGCTAACATAATCTGCTCTATTTCTAAGAAAAAAACTCGTATTAGGATAAGATTTTATGACCAAACTTGCAATGGAATTTTCAGCTTTCACCGCATAGCAAACGTTTGCTTAAAAGTGAACAAATATGCTATTCTACGTATCGTTTTTTTATCAGATAATTTTTTAAAAATATGTCAAATACCGCACAAATTGCTATTGTGATGGGCTCAAAAAGCGACTGGGCAACCATGCAAGAAGCCACTCAAATTTTAGATGAACTCAATGTGACATATCATATTGAAGTCGTTTCCGCACATCGAACCCCCGATAAGCTGTTTGAATTTGCCGAAAATGCACAAAAAAATGGTTACAAAGTGATTATTGCAGGTGCGGGTGGCGCTGCTCATTTACCCGGTATGATTGCGGCTAAAACGCTTGTACCTGTATTGGGTGTCCCTGTTAAAAGTTCTATGTTAAGCGGTGTTGATAGTCTCTATTCTATCGTGCAAATGCCGAAAGGCATTCCTGTCGGTACGTTAGCGATTGGCCCTGCTGGTGCTTCTAATGCAGGATTACTCGCTGCACAAATTCTTGCAGGTTGGGATGATGCGTTATTCGCTCGCCTACAAGTATTCCGCGAAAATCAAACCAATATGGTATTGGATAATCCTGATCCACGTACATAAAACACCTTTTAATTTGACCGCACTTTTTAAAGTGCGGTTGTTTTTTTAGCTAGATTTGATGAGAAATTTTATGCAAAACTCTACCCTATATCCTACCGTTTATGTGCTTGGGAATGGCCAACTCGGCAGAATGTTACGTTACGCTGGCGCGCCATTAGACATTAATGTTCAACCACTTGAGTTCAATGCCCCCGTATTTGATTTACCTAAAAATGCCATCATCACCGCAGAGATTGAACGTTGGGAAAAAACACCGTTAACTGAATTATTAGGCCATCATAAGAATTTCGTTAATCAGAATGTTTTTGGCTTATTGGCTGATCGTTTTACCCAAAAATCTTTACTGGATGAACTCAATCTCTCTACCTCACCATGGTGTTTATTAGAAGATAAAACGCAATGGACTGAAGTATTTACAAACGTAGGCGAAAAAGTCGTGGTAAAACGTCGTACCGGTGGTTATGACGGTCGAGGTCAATGGATTATCACTGAAAATAATCAACGTGATATTACGGACGATTTATTCGGTGAAGTTATTGCAGAAAAATTTATTCCTTTTGATTACGAAGTGTCTATCGTAGGCGCAAGATTTAAAAATGGTGAAAAACGTTTCTATCCTGTAACACATAACCTACAGCAAAATGGCATTTTACGTTACAGTGTGACAGATATTTCATTCCCTCAACAACAAAACCAACAAATTCAGGCTGAATCTATGCTTGGAAAAATCATGGATAAACTTGAATATGTGGGTGTAATGGCGATGGAATGCTTTGTAGTGGGGGATAAATTATTAATTAATGAACTTGCCCCTCGTGTGCATAATAGCGGACATTGGACACAATTAGGCTGTGCTATTAGTCAATTTGAATTGCATCTACGTGCTTTATTAGATTTACCTACACCGTCATTACAACCTATTGCACCAAGTGTCATGGTTAATTTAATTGGTACAGAACATAGTCCACAATGGTTGAACACGCCCTTTTCCCAATTACATTGGTATGGTAAGGAAGTTCGTCCGGGTAGAAAATTAGGTCATATCAATATTACGCATCCTGATAAAACAATCATTATTCAACAGCTTGAAAAACTTCGTCACGAACTTCCTGAAGACTATCAATCCGGTTTAAATTGGGCGATTGAGAAATTAAAATAATCCAAAAAACAACCGCACTTTTTGATGAATATCTAAAAACATCAAAGTGCGGTTGATTTTTATCAGGTTCTTCTTGATAAAATCTATCGGCTGAAGTATAAAATTACTTATCTCACAACACATACATAAGGAAAAGCTATGTTTGAACATATCAAAGCGGCTCCGGCCGATCCTATCTTAGGCTTAGGCGAAGCATTCAAATCTGAAACCCGTGAAAATAAAATCAATTTAGGTATTGGCGTTTATAAAGATGCACAAGGTACAACACCGATTATGCGTGCAGTGAAAGAAGCAGAAAAACGCTTATTTGATAACGAAAAAACGAAAAACTATCTGACTATCGATGGTATTGCCGATTATAACGAACGCACAAAAGAGCTCCTTTTTGGTAAAGATTCTGATGTAATTAAAGCAAACCGTGCAAGAACTGCGCAAAGTTTAGGTGGCACAGGTGCATTACGCATTGCGGCAGAATTCATTAAACGCCAAACCAAAGCTCAAAATGTATGGATTAGTACACCAACATGGCCTAACCACAATGCAATTTTCAATGCGGTAGGCATGACGATTCGTGAATATCGTTATTATGATGCTGAACGCAAAGCCCTTGACTGGGAACATTTACTTGAAGATTTAAGCCAAGCAAGCGAAGGCGATGTTGTGCTTTTACACGGTTGCTGCCACAATCCAACTGGTATTGATCCAACCCCAGAACAATGGCAAGAATTAGCCGCACTTTCAGCAAAAAATGGCTGGTTACCACTCTTTGACTTTGCTTATCAAGGTTTAGCCAATGGCTTAGACCAAGATGCTTACGGTTTACGTGCTTTTGCGGCAAATCATAAAGAATTATTAGTGGCGAGTTCATTCTCTAAAAACTTTGGTTTATACAATGAGCGCGTAGGTGCCTTTACGCTTGTCGCTGAAAATGCAGAAATTGCTTCAACTGCATTAACACAGGTGAAATCAATTATTCGCACTCTCTACTCTAACCCAGCATCTCATGGTGGGGCGACCGTAGCCACGGTGTTAAATGATCCACAACTTCGCCAAGAGTGGGAAAATGAATTGACTGAAATGCGTGAACGCATCAAAAAAATGCGTCATTTATTCGTTCAGTTATTAAAAGAATATGGTGCAGAACAAGATTTCAGCTTTATCATAGAACAAAACGGTATGTTCTCTTTCAGTGGCTTATCGCCTGAACAAGTCGATCGCTTAAAAGAAGAATTTGCGATTTACGCTGTTCGTTCTGGTCGTATCAATGTGGCCGGTATCACTGAAGACAATATTCGTTATTTGTGTGAAAGCATTGTTAAAGTGCTTTAATTAACGCGATCAGACAGCCAATATTGGCTGTCTGATATTTTTTACACATTTTCAGTTAATTCATCTATACTTTGTACAACCCGATATTCCAAATCATCGTAATCTCTATGGAGATGTTCAAAATTCTTTCTGGCATAAGCAATTTTCATTTGTTCTGAAGGATCCAACTTACTTTCATCCACACCACGCTGAATACCTTTACCGGTATTTTTGGTTTCCGCCACAAAGTAAACTTTATTCTGCCCTTTAAATACCACCGCCCAGTCGGGATTATAATTCCCCAATGGCGTTGGAATTTTAAAATTTTTCGGTAACTTAAAATAAAACTCGACATCTTCACAGCTTTCACAATGGCGGGCAAACGTATTTTCCGTGTTGGAATCTAGGGCAATATAACTCTCATAAATGGTTTTTGATTGATTACTCACAGAAAAACTGTATTGATTAAGATAAAACTCAAAATCCTTAAATAACGTCATTTCATAGGTGCGATCCGCAATGCGGTGATATTCCACACCATCCGCCATAATTTGACTTAACGCTTCATTAATTTTTTCTGCAACCAAATCAATAAAACGTTGTGGATTATGATAAATCTCAGCCAATCGTTTTGATTTTTGCAAAATACGGCAAATGGTTTGACGGGTTAGCCCGGTTTTCTTCTGTAATTCACCCAACACATCGGGAATATCCCAGTGAGTTTTTGAGGCTACCTGATTGGAAGAACGATATTCTGTCGTCACACCTTTTTCATTAATCGCAAAGGCGACCTTTTCATGTCGAATTTTCACTTCATCAATACGTGGCATTTTGACCAAATTGTTGACCGCACTTTCGATCAGCTCATCCTGTGAAAAATTGACCCGATAAGTCGTTTGGTGCTTAATACGTCCCCAAATCGCAGCAAATTCCGGGTGTTGGGTAAAATCTTTGCGATAACGCACATATTTTCGATCCAGCTTATTTTTAATTTGTCCTTTATCAAAGGACACACCGCAATCTTCTTCAATTTCACGTTGTAATTTGGTCGCAAATTCCTCATAGCTTTCATTAGCAATCACTGTCAGGATATTTTTATCCCGCTCATGGCTTCTTACGCCAAGCTGATTCACCGGTAAGCGCAATCCACGTCCGATTTCTTGTCGCTTTTTAATTTCCGAATGGGTATTGTTCAACGTACAAATTTGAAACACATTCGGATTATCCCACCCCTCACGCAAAGCAGAGTGAGAGAAAATAAAACGCAACGGATTACCCAACGACAGCAAGGATTCTTTATTCCGCATAATTAAATTATAAGCCTTATTGTCTGCCTGTGTTGTGCCATTGGTATCTTTCCATACGCCTTTTTTATCTTCTGAAAAATAACCAGCATGCACGCCAGAAGGATCTTCATCAGTTAACTGACGATAAATCTCTTCAAACCATTGATAAAATTTGCCATCATTACGATAGTTAGCTACTTTATCAATAAAAAATAGCGACAACACTTTTATACCTAGCGGATTTAAACTTTTTTCCTTACGTAAATGCTCTTCTATTGTGCGACGAATTTGCATTTTTTGAATATCATCTTTCAAGAGAGAATTATCAACGCCTTTCGTCACTTTTAATCCGCCGGAAAACTCAATCTGTTGTTCCTCAATATTCATTCCTTCCAAAATATAACCATTGCGATAAACTTCATTTTGTCTGGAAAGATCAAATAAGTCTTGATTCGGCTTAACAGTGACGACTTTCTTCTTCATCGACTTATCATTCACCAAGATTTCCACTTTCACCGACCAGCTTTTCGCACCTACGTTAATTTCTTTTAAAGCCACATAAGCGCCATTCACATCATTATCCGCCAACACGCTGTCCACTTCGATTTGTTTCACTAAATCTAATTCGTACGCCTGCACAGGATTGAGGCGAAAAATCGGGTTGTAGGCGTTTTTATGGGTCGCAGAATAGCGCAGAGTGAATAAAGGATTGAGACTTGCGATAGCATGACGGCGAATATCCGTTTCCATATTCTGCGGTTCATCAATAATCACAATAGGATTGACGTGTTGAATATAACGAATGGGCGCATCGCCACTTTCATTTTGTGTATTAATCACATTACTTTCTTTGGCAAAGGCATCAATATTCATCACCAAAATCTCAATATGATTGCCGGTAGCAAAGGCTTTTAAGCGGGAAAGTTGATTACTTTTATATTCATATTTCGGGTTCACGCTCGGGTTATCAAGCAGGGTGGCAAAGTGGCTACGCGTCGTTTCCAAGGTATGCAATACCCCTTCACGAATAGGCACGCTCGGCACCACAATTACAAATTTCTGCCAACCATATTGACGATTCAATTCAAAAATCGTGCGCAAGTAAACATAGGTTTTCCCCGTGCCGGTTTCCATTTCTACGGTAAAATTTCTACCCTGTTCCTCAATTAAAGTACGGTAAAAATTAAACTTGTTTTGTTGCTTCGCCAAGTTTTGTTGTAGCTGTTCATCATTAATTTGTAATGACAAATTCGCCACGAAACGCATATCATTCTGCGCTTTCAAACCGAATTCCGTTTGCTGATTAGGCTGTCCGATGAACAAATCCACCGCCGCTTGAATCGCATGCGTTTGGTAATCCAAGGTTTCAAATTGAAGTTCCATTTTGCCTCCTTAAAGCACAAAGAAGGCAATGCCTGCATCATTCATTTGCAACTCGGCATTTTTCTTTAAGGCATCATTGCCATTAAACAGCGAATCTAACATCACGACTTTTTTCGGCTGGACAGAAATCACCTGATCCAATAAATCCGCACTCAGGGTTTCAAGTAACAAGGCAAACTGTTGCCCGTTTTCATCACTCATCCAAAACACCTGATTTTCCGACCGCACTTTTGCCGTTAATTTCAAGCCCAAGCGCAATAAAATTTCATAAAGCATGGCGTCAGGCGTTGCCTCTTTCCGCACAGGATCGACAAACAATTCGATTTGCTGCGTTAAATTTTCTACTGAAGGCGATTGCCATTGTTTAAAGTGGCTGTCAGTTAGTTTGAACACTTTAAAACCAATATCCAGTTGTTTGTCAGGATGATTTTCAGCAATTTGTTTGCCTGCTCGGCGGATGCGTTCTTTGGAGATTTCAGCGATGTTTGTTGGAATACCTAAATCTAAACAAAATCTATACGTCTGCTTTTGAGCGTCATCATTAAAGTTTAACGGCTCAGCCAGTTGAACACTTATAAATTTATTACATTTATTCTCAGATAAATTTAGTTCCAAAATTGCATGGGCAGTTGAACTACTCCCGCTAAAAAAATCTAAAATAATATCTTCATCTTCGGTAAACCATTGAATAAAATCCTTCAACATTGGTAATGGTTTAGGGTTATTAAATACTGTACCACCCATAAGGTTATTTAAATTCTCTGTATGCAAGCTACTCATGCCATATTTAGGTAATAAGGTGGGGGGTGTTATTGAAGCCCTCTCTTTTCTACACTTAAGCTTTCCAGTTGATGAAAAATAGAACTCAATGACTTTTTGTCCCTTAGTATCATAAACTTCGTTTCCTGCAAAAAATTCTGTCATTTGTTTCTTTTGTGTCCACCCTGCAGATAGAGTAACTTCTTCTACAGTCTTACCATCTTTTGCTTCAAGGATTCCTCTAACAACTGTAACTTTTTCACTATCACCAAATACTCCCGTCAATTTTATTCCATTTTTTGCTTCAAATTTCACTCCGGCAGGAAATGTAAATTCACTCTCTGGATTAGATTTTGATATTTTCTTTATTGCTCCTGCATCAATAATTCCCATTCCACCTTTTATATTTTTATGATTTTCTATATTTTTAGCATAAAGTAATACATATTCATGATACTTTTTAAACAATCCTTGCTGTTGTGAATGTTGTTTATCCCAAATAAGCTCTGCAACAAAATTCTCCTCCCCAAACACCTCATCACACAATAACTTCAACTGAGCTTGTTCATTGTCATCAATGGAAATAAAAATGACACCGTCATCTTTCAGCAAATTCTTTGCCAAATGTAAACGGGGGAGCATCATATTTAACCATTTGCTGTGGAAGTGCCCGTTTTCCTTGCTGTTTTTCTTGAAAGCCAGTTTGAGTTTGCCTTCCTCATCCAATTCTCCGCTTTGTTCCTGGTAATCTTTAAGATCCTGCTTGAAATTGTCATTATAAACAAAATCATTACCCGTGTTATAAGGCGGATCGATATAAATCATTTTGATGCTATTGAAATAGGATTTTTGTAACACTTTCAACACATCCAGATTTTCACCTTCAATAAATATATTTTCAGTGGAATCAAAATTGACACTTTCCGCAGGTCGCGGTGTGAGGGTTTTGCTAGTTTGTGCTTGTAATATGCGATAGGCTTCCGATTTCCCTGCCCAGTTCAACATATAACGCTCGGGCTCGGAAGTAATGTGGTCAGAAAAAAGTTGTTGGAATTTTTGAAAATCAATTTGTTCTTCGCAAAAAATTTCAGGTAGAAGTAATTTGAGTTGCATTAATTTAATGGATAGGTTATCCAAGTGCTGTGCTGTGCTGTGCTGTGCTGTGCTGTGCTGTGCTGTGCTGTCAAGCATGGTAATTGGTCCTTTCTTGTAAATCAATAAAAATTTATTTTATAGTGGTTAATTTACCACTTCTCTAACGCTTCTTTATCGCTCTCTCTTGCTTCAATCCAACGTTCACCTTGATGGGTTTGTTCTTTTTTCCAGAACGGGGCTTTAGATTTTAAGAAGTCCATAATAAATTCGTTGGCATGATAGGCATCACCTCGGTGAGCAGAACTGATGCCGACTAAAACAATTTCATCGCCAGTATGCAAAAGTCCTACTCGATGTATCACAGACACTCGTTGAATATCCCAACGCGCTTCCGCCTGTTCTACAATTTCACGTAAGGCTTTTTCTGTCATGGCGGGATAATGCTCTAAGTATAAACTGGATACCTCATCGCCTAAATTAAGATCGCGTACTTTACCCACAAAAATAACTGTTGCGCCAACCGAATGTTGCTCAGAAAGCCATTGGTAAACGGCATTTTGATCAAAAGGTTGTTCTTGTACTGAAATTTGAATATCAGCCATTTAGCCTCCAGTTACCGGTGGGAAAAACGCAATTTCATCCCCATTTTTGACCGCACTTTCTAATGGCATCAATGTTTGATTGATAGCGACTAAAAGTTTTCCTTTTTCTAACGCTAGCGCCCATCTATCACCTTTTTGAGCAAGATGTTCACGCACCGCTTCCGCTGTCTCAAAATCGCCTTCAAGCTGAATAGAATCTTCCCCAATTAATTCACGAGTTTGAGCAAAAAATAAAACATTTAACATCTTATTTTTCCTCCGCAATAAAATGACCGGATTTTCCACCGCTCTTTTCTAACAGACGAACGTGCTCAATTAATATGTCTTTTTGTACGGCTTTACACATGTCATAAATGGTTAATGCGGCAACACTTGCAGCGGTTAATGCTTCCATTTCTACGCCGGTTTTTCCGGTTAATTTGCAAAGAGATTGAATACGAACTTGATTGGTTTCAAGTAACGGTTCTAAATTCACTTCTACTTTAGAAAGTAATAAGGGGTGGCAAAGCGGGATAAGTTCCCAAGTACGTTTTGCCGTTTGAATACCTGCAATACGTGCAGTAGCAAATACATCGCCTTTGTGATGTTTGCCTTCCACGATCATGGAAAGGGTTTCTTTTGACATGGTTACAATGGCTTCAGCACGAGCTTCGCGAACAGTCTCTGCTTTTGCAGAAACATCCACCATATTGGCTTCGCCTTGAGAATTGATATGCGTAAATGTAGTCATAATAAAATAAAGTGAGGTTAAAATATTGAATGTTTTACATGTGTGACAAAAGCAAAATAAGTGAATAGCAAATTCACCTATTTTCTTTTAGCCACCGATAGAGGCTAAATGATTTCTTACGCCACTATCGCCGACATGCAAGTAATGATGTTCACGTTTGCCTTGCAGTGCGGCAAAAATACGTGCTTGCAAAATATCTTGCTGTTCATGAGATTGCAATAAGTCACGTAATTCAATGCCTTCTTCGCCGAATAAACAGAGATGAAGTTTGCCCTTCGCTGATACCCTGAGACGATTACAGCTTGCGCAGAAATTCTTCTCATAAGGCATAATTAAGCCAATTTCGCCTGCATAATCAGGATGTGTGAAGACTTTAGCTGGGCCATCTGTATGGGATTTATGCTGTAATGTCCAACCATTTTTCAGCAATTTATCAGCTAAGACTTGTCCAGAAAGATGGTGTTTATCAAAGAAACTGTCCATTTCACCGGTTTGCATCAGTTCGATAAAGCGCATTTGAATTGGGCGATCTTTCACCCAAACAAGGAATTGCTCAAACTCTTTGTCATTCAAATTTTTCATCAAAACTGAATTGACTTTAACTTTGTTGTAACCCACTTCAAATGCACGATCGATACCACGCATCACGTCATCAAATTTATTGATACCTGTAATTTGATGGAACATTTTTGGATCTAAGCTATCAACACTGACGTTAATAGACGTAATTCCTGCTTTCTTCCAATCAGCCACATCTTTTGCCATGCGATAGCCATTTGTCGTGACGGCTAATTGACGAATGCCATCAATGTTAGCGATGCTTTCAGCAATAGAAATAAAATCTTTACGTAAAGTCGGTTCGCCACCCGTTAAACGGATTTTCTCTGTGCCCATTTCAGCAAACGCTTGAGCAAGATGGGTGATTTCTTTTAAGGTTAAGAAACTTGGTTTGTTAGCTTCGGGTTGATAACCATCAGGTAAACAATAGGTACAACGAAAGTTACACTGATCGGTAATCGACAGTCGTAGATAGTAATATTGGCGTTGGAAAGGATCGACTAAGCGAGACTCTCCTACGTTTTTAATAGGAATGGATTGCATTTTACACCTTTCTAAATATGGAGAGGATAAACCGTTTCCAGCGTATCCCTGAATAACGTACCGCGTTATTGGCTTGCCACCGTATTTCTTGTGAAACTTAGGCTAAACAAGCTCGGAGTTATGCGTTAAAAATAAATTGTGTTGATATTGTAATAAAAGCAAGCGGTTAATAGCAATAATTTGGTAGAATAACCCGACTATATTGATAAAAATAACAGCATTAACTTATATAAAAAAATATATAGCATTATTTTTTATAATAATTTATAGGTAAAAAAGGAATAAAAATGTCTGATTTATCTCGTCACAGCCGTCATGAACATTTAGACGAAATCAAACATATTGTTGCTATTGGTGGTGGCCATGGATTAGGACGTGTATTATCGGCGCTCAGTTTTATGAAAGAGCGCTTAACCGGTATTGTCACCACCACAGATAACGGCGGTTCAACGGGTCGCATTCGGCTGGCTCAAGGTGGCATTGCATGGGGCGATCTACGTAATTGCTTAAACCAAATCATCATTGAGCCAAGCACGGCCTCCGCATTATTTGAATACCGCTTTACTGGCGAAGGTGAACTTTCTGGGCATAATTTAGGCAATTTAATGCTCAAAGCCTTAGAAGATATGCATATTCGCCCCATTGAAGCCATTAACTTAATTCGTGAATTACTCAAAGTAAAATCTCACATTATTCCCATGTCAGAAGAACCTGTTCATCTTGCCGCGAGTTTAGGTTCAGGATCCAGTATTGTCGGTGAAGTGAGCATTGATAATTTAACAGAATTACCCCAATCACTTTTCTTAGTGCCTATGGTTAAAGCCGCACAAGAAGCCATCCAAGCATTGGAGCAAGCGGAAGTCATTTTACTTGGTCCAGGGAGTTTTATGACAAGCATTATGCCCCCGCTATTGCTACCTGAATTAGCGACTGCCCTGCGTAATAGCAAAGCGAAAGTCATTTTTATTGATAATTTAGGGATAGAAATTGGCGCCGCCTCTCATCTATCGTTGGCTGATCGTATTCAGAAAATAAATGAAATCGTCGGTGACCCCGTTATTGATGGGGCTATAACCCCTTATCGTGAACAAAGTGCGGTCGATTTGTCTGCGATTTCTTCCGTTAAAATCTTAGCTAAACGCCTGAATGCAGATGATATCAGCTATCGTCATGACCGAACGTTACTTGCCAAAGCTATCGATGAATTAGTGGGTGAATTAGATTACGAATAAAAAACCGCACGTTAAAGTGCGGTCATTTTTTTGCTTATTTTTTCCCGAAAACTCTCACATTCGTGAAACCATTTTCTTTTAAATAAAGTGCTTGCAGTTTACTCATTACGCCTCGTTCACAGTAAAGCACATAGTTTTTACTTTGATCTAATGAACCGAATTGTGAAGATAATTTGTAAAACGGCAATTGCATCACTTGATGCTCGTCTGATTCAAATGGATTTTCATCTGTCTCTTCTGGGCTACGAATATCTAAAATAATATCGTTTTCACCAAGCACTGAAATGGTATCCACTTCCACCACTTCTTTCTCCGTTTCTTCTGCAATTTGGCGAATATCTAAATATTGTGCATTTTCAACCGCACTTTCCAACACGCCAAAATCAAAGTGATTTTCTTCTTCAAGAATTTTTTCACGTACCGCTTTAATCGTTGGATTTTTAGAAATTACCCCGCAGAATTCCGGCATTGATTTAGCAATATCATCCGTACCGATCTCTTTCGCCATCGCGATAATTTGTTCTTTATCATGAGTAATGAGTGGACGTAATACTAATGCATCGGATGCTTCATCAATTAAGCGCAAATTGGTTAAAGTTTGGCTCGAAACTTGTCCGAGTGCCTCACCAGTAACGATAGCTTGAATATCAAAACGTTGTGCAACTTTACTTGCAGCACGCACCATCATTCGTTTTAACACGACGCCCATTTGGCCGTTATCGACTTTCTCTAAAATCTCGCCCACTACGCCTTCAAAAGAAATGGCAATAAAACGGACTTTATGGGATGAACTATAACGATTCCAAATATGGTAAGCCATTTGTTTCACGCCAATTTCATGGGCTGCACCACCCAAATTGAAGAAACAGTAATGCACACGTGAACCACGACGAATAAGCATATAACTGGATACGCCAGAGTCAAAGCCACCTGAAATCAATGAAAGCACATCTTCTTGTGTCCCAATTGGATAACCGCCAAGGCCAACATGACGAGCTCTCACCAGCATCATTTTGTCATCTTCAATATCAATACGAACGGTTACATCAGGATTTTTTAAACGTACTTTTGTGCTTGCAATATGCTGATTTAAACCACCACCGATATAACGTTCTGCTTCAATGGAACTGAAATCATGTTTCCCTTTACGTTTTACACGTACACAAAAGGTTTTGTTTTCAAGTTGATCAGCGACATCTGCTAAGGTCAACTCAAAGATATGATGTAGATCGGTAAACGGTTTTTCTTCTACTTCTAAAAAATGATGAATCCCTGGAATACGTTGCAAAAGCGCAATCAACTCTTCACGATTGGCTTCATTTTTTGAGCGCACTTCGATGTAATCCCAATGACGAACAACCGCCGTTTCTTCATCATATTTCTGTAAAATATTTCGGATGTTTGAGGTCAAAATTTTTGCGAAACGCTTACGCACGGTTTCGCTTTTAATCATAATTTCAGGAAAAAGTTTAACGATAAATTTCATAATAATCTGTGAATAATAAAAAATGGCCGTATTGTACGCTAAATTCCACATCCCACAAAGTTCAAATTCTCACGAAAAACTGACTGCACTTTGAAATAAGTTTTTAACATCCCTATAAAAATCAAGTACAATACGGAGCAATTTATTCATCTGAAAAGGATAATTTAATGGCGCGTAAACCAGCAAATGCTGAACCTGATTTTGAAACAACACTTGCACAATTGGAAACGATTGTGACAAAGCTTGAAAGCGGTGAATTGCCATTGGAAGATGCGCTGAAAGAATTTGAGAACGGCATTAAATTGGCTCAACTTGGTCAAGAGCGCTTGCAACAAGCAGAACAACGTATTCAAATTTTGTTACAAAAAAGCGAAACCGCCCCTTTAAGTGATTATCAAGGGGACGAGTAATCCATGAGTTATCAATTCGGCACTGAACTCAAACAAGTTCAAGATCGCATTAATCAGTTTTTAGCCAATCAATTTGAAGAAATTGACGCTTATAATGCCCCTTTGCGTGATGCCATGAAATATGGCTTATTGCTAGGCGGTAAACGTGTTCGTCCTTTCCTTGTCTATGCAACGGGTAAAATGCTGGGAGCTGAAATGTCCGCTTTAGATTACGCGGCCGCAGCCATTGAAGCTATTCACGCCTATTCTTTAATCCATGATGATTTGCCTGCAATGGATAACGATGAACTTCGTCGAGGTCAACCAACTTGTCATATCGCTTTTGATGAAGCGACGGCCATTTTAGCTGGCGATGCATTACAAGCTTTTGCCTTTGAAATTCTTACTGAAGCCCCTTCTCTTTCTGCTGAACAAAAATTGCAATTAGTGAAAGTCTTAGCTCAAGCATCTGGCGTACAAGGCATGTGTTTAGGGCAAAGTTTAGATTTAATTTCAGAGCACAAACAAGTTAATTTAGCCGAATTAGAACTTATTCATCGCAACAAAACTGGTGCATTGCTAACAGCCGCATTAAAACTGGGTTTTATCTGTTCGCCTCACTTTGAAAACAAAGAATTAGAGCAACAACTAGAACGTTATTCACAAGCTATTGGTTTAGCTTTCCAAGTGCAAGATGACATTTTAGATATTGAAGGTAACAGTGCCGAAATCGGTAAACCGGTGGGTTCTGATTTAGGTTTAGATAAAAGCACTTATCCAAAGCTGTTAGGGTTAGAGGGCGCGAAACAAAAAGCACAAGAACTCTATCAAACCGCCTTACATGAATTAGACAATTTACCTTTTGATACCACTGCATTGCGTGCATTAGCTGAATTTATTGTCAATCGTAAAAGTTAATGGTGACAGCACTTATCTTGATTTCTCAAAGTGCGGTCACTTTTTTCACATTTTAGGACTAACGAATATATGAACAACTATCCTCTTTTATCCTTAATTAATTCGCCGGAAGATTTGCGTCTTTTGAATAAAGATCAGCTTCCGCAACTTTGCCAGGAGTTACGGAGTTATCTGTTGGAATCCGTTAGTCAAACCAGCGGCCATTTAGCATCTGGTCTTGGTACCGTTGAATTGACGGTTGCATTACACTACATTTTTAAAACCCCTTTTGATCAATTAATTTGGGATGTGGGCCATCAAGCTTATCCACATAAAATCTTAACAGGTCGTCGAGATCAAATGTCCACCATTCGCCAAAAAGGCGGAATTCATCCTTTCCCTTGGCGTGAAGAAAGTGAGTTTGATGTATTAAGTGTTGGTCACTCTTCTACTTCAATCAGTGCAGGACTAGGTATTGCTGTTGCGGCAGAACGTGAAAATGCAGGTCGCAAAACCGTTTGTGTGATTGGTGATGGTGCAATCACTGCGGGTATGGCATTTGAAGCCTTAAACCATGCGGGTTCTTTGCATACTGATATGTTGGTCATTTTAAATGACAATGAAATGTCGATTTCTGAAAATGTCGGCGCCTTAAATAATCATCTAGCCCGTATTTTCTCGGGCTCATTATATTCAACGGTTCGTGATGGCAGTAAGAAAATTTTAGATAAAGTGCCAACTGTTAAAAACTTTATGAAGAAAACCGAAGAACACATGAAGGGTGTGATGTTCTCGCCAGAAAGTACGCTTTTTGAAGAGCTTGGTTTTAACTATATTGGACCTATTGATGGGCATAATATTGATGAATTAATTGCTACCTTAGGCAATATGCGTGATCTTAAAGGGCCGCAATTCTTGCATATCAAAACCAAAAAGGGAAAGGGTTACGAACCCGCTGAAAAAGACCCGATTGGTTTCCATGGCGTACCAAAATTTGACCCAACAAGCGGTCAACTGCCTAAATCAAACTCCAAACCCACCTATTCAAAAATCTTTGGCGATTGGTTATGTGAAATGGCGGAACAAGACGATAAATTAGTCGGTATTACCCCTGCTATGCGTGAAGGTTCTGGCATGGTAGAATTTTCAGAACGATTCCCACAACAATATTTTGATGTTGCCATCGCTGAACAACATGCTGTCACTTTTGCTGCGGGCCTTGCAATTGGTGGTTATAAACCTGTTGTAGCCATTTATTCTACCTTTTTACAACGTGCTTATGATCAGCTTATTCATGATGTCGCCATTCAAAACTTACCTGTTCTCTTTGCCATCGACCGTGCTGGTATCGTAGGTGCTGATGGTCAAACTCACCAAGGTGCTTTTGATTTAAGCTTTATGCGCTGCATTCCAAATATGATCATTATGACACCAAGTGATGAAAATGAATGTCGCCAAATGCTTTATACCGGTTATAAATGTGGTAAACCGGCTGCAGTACGTTATCCGCGTGGAAATGCAATCGGCGTAGAGTTAACCCCACTTGCAGAATTAGAAATTGGTCGTTCAAAAATGGTTCGTCAAGGTGAAAAAATCGCGATTCTAAATTTTGGCACACTCTTACCTGCTGCTTTATCTGTGGCAGAAAAACTCAATGCGACTGTTGTCGATATGCGTTTTGTAAAACCAATTGATGAAGCTCGTATCCTAGACGTGGCAAATACCTATGATGTCATTGTGACATTAGAAGAAAATGCGATTCAAGGTGGTGCAGGTTCTGCGGTTTCAGAAGTGCTAAATTCTCATGGAAAAACAACCGCACTTTTACAACTTGGTTTACCTGATATTTTTATTCCGCAAGGCACACAACAAGAAGCACTTGCTGAAATTAAATTAGATGAAAAAGGGATTGAAGAACAAATTATCGCCTTTATAAAGGGCTAAATTCATTCATTTTGGTTTAATTTTTATATTTTTATAAAAAATTTTCAAAAATATCGAACTATTTCAAAAACACACAGTCTGATACATTGCTAGTGCACTGTATATTGCAGTTATCTTTTTGAAGTTTCTTATAAATTAAGACCTCCCCGCTATTCAAGTTTTGAGTAGCGGTTTTTTCTTTTGGGAGGTAATAAAAAAGGACGCTTTTCAGCGTCCTAATTTTTGATCTAAACTTTAAAAAATTAAAGTGCAGATTTTGCTTTTTCAACTAATGCAGCGAACGCCACTTTGTCGAATACAGCGATATCAGCAAGGATCTTACGGTCGATTTCAACAGACGCTTTTTTTAAGCCGTTGATGAATTTGCTGTAAGATAAACCATTTTGACGAGCCGCAGCGTTGATACGTGCAATCCATAATTGACGGAATTGACGTTTACGTTGACGACGGTCACGATATGCGTATTGACCAGCTTTGATCACCGCTTGGAAAGCAACGCGATACACGCGTGAACGTGCACCATAATAACCTTTAGCAGCCTTAAGAACTTTCTTATGGCGTGCTCTTGCAATAACACCACGTTTTACACGAGCCATTATTTAATCTCCTATGTAATATTTTTAACTAATTTAACTAATCGTACGTTTTGCTTAAATAACGGCTTATGCGTATGGTAAGCAAGCTACTACTAAAACTTGGTCTGCTTTCGCAACCATTGATTTATGACGTAAATGACGTTTACGTTTAGTTGTCTTTTTAGTCAAAATATGACGTAAGTGAGATTGTTTACGTTTGAAACCGCCAGAAGCTGTTTTTTTGAAACGCTTAGCAGCACCACGTACTGTTTTAATTTTAGGCATTGTTAAAAAACTCCGCATTTTAAGTTAAACACATAATTAGGCGAATCCGAAGATTACTTGTAGGCACTAATTATTCCAATATAGCAAATTGAATTGCCCTTCTCCAAAAGCAATTAGGCTGCGTAGTTTGCCTAATATGCAATTGTATCCTCACCGAAGTGAAAATTAGATTATCTAGATTAGATCTAAATAAAAAATTATTTTTTCTTAGGTGCTAACACCATTACCGCTTGGCGACCTTCTAGTTTACCCGGTGCAGATTCCACTACTGAAATGTCAGCCAAATCGTTTTTAACGCGTTCTAATACGTCTAAACCAATATCTTGGTGAGCCATTTCACGACCACGAAAACGTACGGTAATTTTCGCTTTATCGCCATCTTCTAAGAAACGGATTAAGCTACGTAATTTAACTTGGTAGTCACCTTCATCAGTACCTGGACGGAATTTAATTTCCTTTACTTGTACAACTTTTTGTTTTTTCTTCTGTTCTTTTGCGGTTTTGCTCTTTTCATAGAGGAACTTGCCGTAGTTCATAATACGACAAACCGGTGGTTCGGCATTCGGACTGATCTCAACTAAATCAAGCGCTGCTTGTTCTGCCATTTCTAAGGCCTGTTGAATTGATACAATCCCCGCTTGTTCACCATCTTGGTCAATCAAACGAACTTCTTTTACTCGAATTTCATCGTTAATGCGATTCGGGCGGTTAGCTGCCGGCGCTTTTTTTACGGTTTTGATAATGTTATTCCTTCTATTTATTTAAGAAAAAATCGACTGCATTCAAACAGAAGATCTATTAAATCATTTGCTATAAAAACAAACAAAAAACGAGCCAGATTTTATAGTATTTGCCACGTTTATGCAACAAGGATTTCTATTCCTTTAAATATCAGCAGGTAAAGCACTTATTTCAGCTGAAATGCTCTCTCCAAATTGAAGTAGTTTCTCTAATCTTGCGGTTTCAATACACACCATATTTTTATATCCATCTGCTTTCATTGCACTAGGTGTTTTCTCCCAAGGATTCCATAGCACAATTGAATCTACATAATGATGGGTAATTTGAATACGTCGATTAAATGCTTTATCCACCAACAATGTTTTATCTTTCTCTAACGTATAAATACAATCTACACCTTGTTCTATTCTGCGTGTTGAAGGAACATCAGTATGTTTACCTTGTAATGAGTCATAACAACGGCTTGGTAAATTTTGGACTTCAATTTGTGAAATATCACCGATATTAAAATAGCTGTGTAATGCTGCTTGAGCTGGCTCTTGTCCCAAATGCGTTAAAGTCATTGTGCATTTATCGGTAAATTCCATTTTCATTTTGGCTTCAATCACACCATATTCAGAAAACAGTGAAAATTCTAACCGCACTTCATTCGCTTGCAGATCATAATCACTTAATTGCCATAAACGTAAACGCGCTGTACCGTGTGAAGGTTGTTTAACACCGCCAAACCAAGGGTAACAAATCGGTACACCACCACGAATCGCAACACCTTGTGTAAAAGATTCAATCTCACTTAACCAAAAAATATCCTGCTCTGCCCCTTTAGGCTGCCAATTTAATAGCTGTGCCCCTTGTAGTGCAATTCGAGCCGATCCTACTGGGTGATTTAAGATTAAAACAGGAATTTCATTGATATATTCTAAAGTTAATTCTGGTGTTAATTGTTGAGTTTGAGCTGTCATATTCGCCTCCTTGTGATAAGGTTATTATATAGAAGAAAGAGAGACTTGAGTTTATTTTTATACCGTGAATATAAAAAAGCCGCACATCAAAGTGCGGTCATTTTTAATTAAGATTTTAAAAAATTAATTACTCTTCACCCAACAATTTCAACTCACGTTGTCTTACTTGGGATTTTAAGATTTCAGCAAACTCTTCAATCGTGAAAGTACCTAAATCAGCACCTTTACGGGTACGTACTGCCACTTTGCCTTCGGCGATTTCTTTATCACCGCAAACAAGCATATAAGGCACGCGACGTAAGGTGTGTTCGCGAATCTTGAAGCCGACTTTTTCATTACGTAAATCAGCTTTAACACGTAATCCAGCATCAGAAAGTTGTTTCACCACTTTTTGCACGTAATCAGCTTGACTATCAGTAATATTCATCACAATCGCTTGAACTGGCGCTAACCATGCTGGGAAGAAACCCGCATACTCTTCAGTAATAATACCGATGAAACGTTCAATCGAACCTAAAATCGCACGGTGAATCATCACTGGTGTACGGCGATCATTATCTTCTGCCACATAAGACGCATTTAGACGGCCTGGTAATGCAAAGTCTAATTGGATAGTACCGCATTGCCATTCACGATCTAAGCAGTCACGTAATGCAAACTCAATTTTCGGACCATAGAATGCACCTTCACCTTCTTGAATTTCATATTCAAGGCCGTTATGTGCTAATGCTGCTGCAAGACCTGCTTCTGCACGATCCCACATATCATCTGCACCGATACGTTTTTCAGGACGAGTGGATAATTTCACCTGAATATTTTGGAAACCGAACGTGCTGTAAATGTCGTAAACCATTTTGATACAACTGGTTACTTCACTTTCAATTTGGTCTTCAGTACAGAAAATATGTGCATCATCTTGAGTAAAGCCACGTACACGCATTAAACCGTGTAAAGAACCTGATGGTTCGTTACGGTGACAAGAACCAAATTCCGCCATACGGATTGGTAAATCACGGTAAGATTTTAAACCTTGGTTAAAGATTTGAACGTGTCCCGGGCAGTTCATTGGTTTAATCGCATATTCACGGTTTTCTGATTGTGTAGTAAACATCAAATCGCCGTAGTTTTGCCAGTGACCTGTTTTTTCCCATAACACACGGTCCATCATGAACGGACCTTTCACTTCTTGATAATCGTATTCTTTTAATTTAGTACGTACGAAGGTTTCCAATTCACGGAAAATTGTCCAACCATCGTTATGCCAGAACACCATACCCGGTGCTTCTTCTTGCATATGATATAAATCTAACGCTTTACCGATTTTACGGTGGTCACGTTTTGCCGCTTCTTCTAAGCGAGTTAAGTATTCTGCTAATTGTTTTTTATCTGCCCAAGCCGTACCGTAGATACGTTGTAACATTTTATTTTTGCTATCACCGCGCCAGTATGCACCGGCTACTTTCATTAATTTGAAGTGATGGCAGAAACGCATATTCGGCACATGCGGCCCACGACACATATCAATGTATTCTTCGTGATGATAAAGCGCAGGCGTTGCGGTACGTTCGATGTTTTCATCTAAAATAGCCATTTTGTATGGCTCACCGCGTTTTTCAAAAGTATCTCTTGCTTCTTGCCAGCTTACCGGAGTTTTGATCACGTCATAATTGGTTTTCGCCAATTCCAGCATACGTTTTTCGATAGCATCAATGTCTTCTTGCGTTAAAGAACGGTCTAAATCCACGTCATAATAGAAGCCATTTTCAATCGTTGGACCGATTGCCATTTTGACATCTGGGAATAATTGTTTGATAGCGTGACCAAGCAAGTGTGCGCAAGAGTGACGAATAATTTCTAAACCGTCTTCATCTTTTGCCGTAATAATTTCAAGGTTGGCATCTTCATTGATGATGTCACACGCATCACGACGTTCACCGTTTACACGGCCAGCGATGGTTGCTTTGGCAAGACCGGCTCCGATATCTTGAGCCACTTCTAACACAGAAACTGGACGATCAAATTCACGTTTAGAACCGTCCGGTAAAGTAATAATAGGCATAATTTTTCCTTATACAGTGGTCGCCCATACGAAAGGCAACATGCAAATAATGATTAAAAACAAACCGCACTTTCATTCACTCCCACTATCGAGCAAACCAAGTGCGGCGGAGAATTTTAGCACTTTCCACCACACTTGTTAATATCTCGCTGAATTCTTTCCAATGAGTAAATAATGATTTTCCTGATAGCTACTTTATCTATTCAAAATTTCCGATAAAATGACCGCACTTTTGATAAACACCAATTAAAGGAAACTCTATGAACGTATTAGTATTGAAATCAAGCATCCTTGCAGATAACTCTCAAAGTAATAAATTAGCCGATTACACCATTGAAAAATTAAAAGACCACAACATTGTGGTACGTGATTTAGCGGCGCAACAACTTCCCCATTTTGATGCAACGGCGGCAACTGCGGTACGTGGCGAACCTAAAACTGCAGAAGAAAATGCACTTTTAGCCTTATCTGATGAGTTAGTGGCTGAATTAAAAGCCGCTGATATTATTGTAATTGGTGCACCTATGTATAACTTAGGCATCCCAACACAACTTAAATCTTATTTTGATTTTATTGCGCGTCCTCGTGTGACTTTCCAATACACCGCAAATGGCCCTGAAGGTTTACTTCAAGGTAAAAAAGCGGTTGTATTAGCAAGTTTTGGTGGCATGTATGATGACAACAACAATGTGACAACTTACTTAAAAGCGATTTTAGGTTTTGTTGGCATTACCGATGTTCAGTTTGCTTATGCAAAAGGCATCGGATTAGGTGCTGAAGCGATTGAAAAAGCACAACGTTCAGCAAGAAATAAAATTGATGAGATTGTTGCATCTCTCTAATTACTAAAATCCCCAGATAAGCCATTTTGAGATATGCCTCAAAATGGCTTTTTTCTAATCAACTTTCTCTATTTTTAATATCTTTGGTTAAAAATTAAAAAAATATTGTAAAATCACGCCAATTTTTTGATTATTTTCTTGACTTATGCATTGTGTACTAGTTTAATAGTGCAAAAGTTCAAAATACAGGATTGATTATGAAAAATACCCCTTTTATTGCGGTGACCTCTCAACCGGTTCCCTATCATGCCGACACCACCGCAATTTTTAATACGCTTTGCCAACAGAACTCAAATTCTCTTCTACTCGACTCTGCCGAAATTGGTAGTAAAAATAGCTTACAGAGCCTTATTCTAATTAATGCTGCCGTTAAAATTACTTGTTTAGGCAATCAGGTGACCTTTAGAGCATTGAATGCGAACGGAAAACAAGTGTTAAACGAAATTCATCCTGTATTAAGCCAACTTGGTACCGTAAGTGTGGTTAATTTTGAGAATGAATTTTCTGTACAATTTGCGCAGCTCGACAATCAATTAGATGAAGACAGCAAATTACAAGCTGCAACCATTTTTGATGGACTTCGTGTAATTTCTAACCATTATCAACATAGCAGCACACCTGTCTTTTTAGGTGGTTTATTTGCTTATGATTTGGTGGCAAATTTTATTCCAATGCAAGGTGTTGAATTAAAAGATGATGGCATTAACTGCCCGGATTACAGTTTTTATCTCGCAGAAAATTTAATCACCATCGATCACCAAAGCCAACAAGCCACATTAAAAAGCTTTTGTTTTAGTCAAGAAGAACAAGTGGAAGTCGCGAAAACGGCACTTTCTATTGCTCAAAAATTAAAAAATATTGATGGTGTATTTTCCATTAAAGCAGCAAGTGATGAGGTCAACACTAACTTTGAAGATCCTGAATTCATCGGCATTGTAAAAGCATTAAAACATCATATTAATATTGGTGATGTGTTCCAAATCGTGCCATCCCGCCGTTTTTCATTGGCTTGCCCGAATACCCTTGCGAGCTATGCACAATTAAAACATAACAATCCAAGCCCTTATATGTTCTACATGAACGATGAGGATTTCATTTTATTCGGAGCATCACCAGAAAGTGCGTTGAAATATGCACCGGACAATCGCCAATTAGAAATTTATCCAATTGCAGGTTCTCGCCCACGTGGTTTTGATGCCCATGGTAATATTGATCCAGAATTAGATGCACGTTTGGAATTAGAATTACGTCTTGATCATAAAGAGCAAGCTGAACATTTAATGTTAGTGGATTTAGCCCGTAATGATATTGCTCGTGTTTGCCAAAGTGGTACACGTAAAGTCGCCGAATTAATGCAAGTGGATCGCTATTCGCACATCATGCATTTGGTTTCTCGCGTAGTGGGTAAACTTCGTCCTGAACTTGATGCCTTACACGCTTATCAAGCTTGTATGAATATGGGGACATTAACTGGTGCGCCTAAAATCAAAGCGATGCAGTTAATCTATCAATTTGAACAGCAAAAACGTCACAGCTACGGTGGTGCGGTCGGTTATCTCACGTCTGATGGTCATTTCGATACCTGTATCGTCATTCGTTCTGCTTTTGTACAAAATGGCATTGCCCATATTCAAGCGGGTTGTGGCGAAGTATTGGATTCTGATCCACAAATGGAAGCGGATGAAACTCGCCATAAAGCGGCTGCAGTGCTTAAAGCAATCAAACAAATCAATACCCAAGCAAAATAAGGACGATAAATTATGGCTAATATTCTCTTTTTAGATAATTTTGATTCATTCACTTATAACTTAGTGGATCAATTCCGAGTGCTTGGGCATAACGTAAAAATTTATCGTAATGACACTAATTTAGAACAAGTGGTACAAGAAGCATTAAATACACCGGATACGATTCTTGCACTCTCTCCAGGACCAGGTACCCCGGCAGAAGCAGGCATCTTACTCCCACTTATTGAACGTTTAAAAAATGATGTGCCAATTATTGGTATTTGCTTAGGCCATCAAGCGCTTATTCAAGCTTTTGGTGGAGAGGTTGTACATGCAGGCGAAGTATTACATGGTAAAGTATCGCGCATTCAACACGATAACCAAGCCATGTTTAAAGATATTGCTAACCCAATGCCTGTGGCACGCTATCACTCTTTAATGGGTAAAAATCTGCCTGACGAATTTATTGTCAATGCCGATTACAATGGTATCGTGATGGCGATTCGTCATAAAACCTTGCCAATTTGTGCTTTCCAATTCCATCCAGAAAGCATCCTTACTGTGCAAGGTCCCAAATTATTACAACAATCTGTGGAATGGTTATTAAACAGAGATTAAGGAAGAAAAATGATTACCGTATATGGATTAAAAGAAGTGCTTGCACCTCGTCGTCAAGATATTGCTGAAGTAATTTATAACTGTTTAAACCTTGGTTTAGACATTCCTCGTGGAAAGCATGCAATTCGTTTTTTATGTTTAGATAAAGAAGATTTCCTTTATCCTATCGATCGTAACGATGATTACACCGTTATTGAAATTAACCTCATGCAAGGTCGTATGGAAGGCACGAAAAAACGTTTAATCAAAATGCTTTTCAGCGAACTGGAATACAAAATTGGGATTAAATCTCACAACGTTGAAATTACGATTAAAGAACAACCTGCGCATTGTTGGGGTTTCCGTGGTATGACTGGCGATGAAGCACGCGATTTAGATTACGATATTTACGTATAAAGGACGAGATTATGCAAACGGCTCAATTATTAGAACAACTTTACAGTGGAAAAACACTTAATAAAGAAGAAAGTGCGGTCATTTTTAATGCCATTATGCAAGGCGAACTGAATAACGAACAAATCGCTGCCATGCTGATTGCGTTAAAAGTACGTGGTGCCGCCATTGAGGAATTAAGTGGTGCGGTATCAGCATCCTTGAACAATGCCAAATCATTCCCTCGTCCTGATTACCCTTTTGCGGATATTGTAGGAACGGGTGGCGATGGTCAAAACACAATTAATATTTCTACGGCGAGTGCCATTGTTGCAGCCTCTATGGGTGCCAAAGTAGCAAAACACGGTAACCGAAGCGTATCAAGCAAATCAGGTGCCAGTGATGTATTAACCGCACTTGGTGTAAATGTGAATGTCACGTCAGAACAAGCTCGTCAAGCACTTGATGATATTGGCGTATGCTTCTTATTTGCTCAACAATATCACAGTGGGTTTAAACATGTCGCTCCTGTTCGTGCAGCATTAAAAACACGTACGCTTTTTAACATTTTGGGGCCATTAATCAATCCAGCTCGCCCAACTTATCATTTGCTTGGTGTGTATGCTCCTGAATTAGTGAAAACCTATGCTGAAACAGCTGTTGCATTAGGCCATCAACATACTTTTGTGGTTCATGGTGCGGGTCTTGATGAAGTCGCCGTACATGGTGAAACGCAAGTCGCTGAAATTAAAAACGGCAAAATTGACTACTTCACCTTAACGCCAGAAGATTTTGGTTTAAAAACACAATCTTTAGAAAGTTTACGTGGTGGCGAACCGCAAGAAAACGCCCAATATCTGACCGCACTTTTACAAGGTAAAGGCAAAGCAGAGCATGCTAATGCGGTAGCCGCAAATGTGGCATTATTGCTGAAATTATTTGGTCATGATGACTTAAAACAAAATGTTCAAAATGTGTTGGCTCACCTTGCTTCAGGCAAAGCGTTTGAGACACTACAACATTTGACAAAATATTAAGATAAAGGCTGATTTGATAAGCCACAATAAGAAGAAAAATTATGATCACGCAAGATTTCACCAAACCAATTGACTCTGCTACGGTGCTACAAAAAATCGTCTTAGACAAAGCACTATGGGTTAAAGCAAAGGAAACTGAATTTCCGCTTTCACAATTTAAAGAAAACATTCAAAAATCTGACCGCTCTTTTTATGATGCGTTGGGTAAAGGCACCCATCAAAAACCGGCTTATATTTTAGAATGTAAGAAAGCGTCCCCTTCTAAAGGATTAATTCGTGGTGAATTTAATTTAGATGAAATCGCCAATGTGTATAAACATTATGCGTCAGCGGTTTCAGTGCTAACGGATGAGAAATACTTCCAAGGTAAATTTGACTATTTGCCGCAAGTACGTGACGTTGTCTCACAACCTGTATTGTGCAAAGATTTTATGATCAGCGAATATCAGGTTTATCTTGCGCGTTCCTATCAAGCTGATGCTATTTTATTGATGCTTTCAGTGGTGAATGATGAAACCTATCGCGTATTGGCTGATCTTGCACATTCTCTCGGCATGGGGGTATTGACAGAAACCAGCAATGAAGAAGAATTTGAGCGAGCCCTTGCTCTAGGTGCAAAAATTATCGGTGTTAACAATCGTAATCTTCACGATCTCACTGTTGATTTAAACCGCGTAGTAGAACTCACACAAAAATATGCCGATCGTATCCCCGCGGATGCACGTATTATCAGCGAATCAGGGATTTATAATCACAGTCAAATTCGTGATTTGCAAAAAGTGGCACATGGCTTTTTGATCGGCAGCAGCCTAATGGGCAGTGCAGATTTAAATAATGCTGTGCGTGAAGTGATTTTTGGCGAAAATAAAGTATGCGGTTTAACTCGCACGCAAGACGTCAAAGAGGTTTACGCAAACGGGGCATTATACGGCGGCTTAATTTTCGTCGATCATTCAAAACGCTGTGTGAGCCTACGTCAAGCACAAGAATTAGTGACAGCATCACCACTTCATTTTGTTGGCGTGTTCCAGAATCAAGAAATTGATTTTATTGTAAAAATCGCTAAACAATTGCAGCTTTATGCCGTTCAGCTACACGGTTCAGAAACCACTGAATTTATTACTGCACTTCGCCATCAACTACCTGAGGATACTCAAATTTGGAAAGCTATTTCAGTCGATACTGAAGCACAAAGTGCAGTTGATTTTACTGATGATTTAAATATTGCTCGCTATATTTTCGATAGCCAATCCGCTAATCAGCAAGGTGGCACAGGAAAAACCTTTAATTGGTCACTCATTCCTGAAAACTTGAAACACAAAATTATTTTGGCGGGTGGTATTTCACCCGACAATATTGAACAAGCCATTAAGCAAGGTTGCCTAGGGGTTGATCTCAATTCTGGTGTAGAAACTGCCGCAGGCGTAAAAGACAGCGAAAAAGTGCGGTCAGTTTTTAAGACGATTTTGTCAAATTAATCTGATTGCTAAGGGGAAGCATTATGCAAAGAACAGCGTTAGTAACCGGCGCAACTGCCGGATTTGGTGCGGCAATTTGTCGCACATTTATTGAAAATGGTTATCGTGTAATTGGCACAGGGCGCCGCGTAGCTCGTTTAGAACAATTACAACAAGAATTAGGTGAGAACTTCCATTTTCTTGCCTTTGATATTTCAGATCGCCAAGCAACAGAAGATGCTTTCCATTCCCTTCCCGCTACTTGGCAATCCATTGATTTATTGGTGAATAATGCAGGTTTAGGATTAGGCTTAGAAAGTGCAGATAAAGCGAGTTTAGACGATTGGATGCAAATGATTGATACCAATATTAAAGGTCTCGTCACCATCACTCGTCTTGTGTTACCACAAATGGTTGAACGCAATTCAGGTCATATTATTAATTTAGGCTCAATTGCAGGTACTTATCCTTATCCAGGTGGCAATGTATACGGTGGCACTAAAGCTTTTATAAAACAATTTAGTTTAAATCTTCGAGCCGATCTTGCTGGTACACAAATTCGCGTGTCCAATGTTGAACCCGGTCTTTGTGGTGGAACTGAATTTTCTAATATCCGCTTTAAAGGTGATGATGCCCGAGCAAAAAAACTCTATGAAAATGTGGAATATGTCAGCCCACAAGATATAGCTAATATTGTGTTATGGCTCAATCAACAACCTGAACATGTCAATATTAATCGCATTGAAGTGATGCCAACTGCACAAACCTTTGCACCACTTAATGTTGCAAGAATTCAAAAATAACAAGGAAATATTATGTCAGAAACCCTTTTAAATCCTTATTTCGGTGAATTTGGCGGAATGTATGTACCGGAAATTCTCGTACCGGTATTACAACAGCTAGAAAAAGCCTTTGTGGAAGCAAAAGACGATCCTGAATTCCAACGTGAATTTCAAGATTTACTTAAAAATTATGCGGGCAGACCAACCGCACTTACCCTTTGCCGTAATTTAACCAAAGGGACAAAAGCAAAAATTTATTTAAAACGTGAAGATTTACTTCACGGCGGTGCCCATAAAACCAACCAAGTATTAGGTCAAATTTTATTAGCAAAACGCATGGGTAAAACACGTATTATCGCAGAAACTGGTGCAGGACAACATGGCGTAGCAACAGCCCTTGCTTGTGCGATGTTAGATATGCCTTGCCGTGTTTATATGGGGGCAAAAGACGTGGAACGTCAATCACCAAACGTCTTCCGTATGCGTTTGATGGGCGCAGAAGTGATTCCTGTACAAAAAGGTTCTTGCTCATTGAAAGATGCGTGCTGTGAAGCGATGCGTGATTGGTCAGCCAACTATGAAAACACCCATTATTTATTGGGTACCGCAGCAGGTCCTCATCCATTCCCGACGATTGTACGTGAATTCCAAAAAATGATTGGTGAAGAAACTAAACGTCAAATTTTAGAAAAAGAAGGCCGTTTACCGGATGCTGTCATCGCGGCAGTTGGTGGTGGTTCCAATGCGATTGGTATGTTTGCCGATTTTATTGATGAAAAAGATGTACGTTTAATTGGTATAGAACCTGCAGGTCACGGCATTGAAAGTGGTGAACATGGTGCGCCATTAGGCCATGCAAAAGTGGGTATTTATTTCGGCATGAAATCACCTTTAATGCAAACTGAAGATGGTCAAGTGGAAGAATCCTACTCTATTTCTGCTGGATTAGACTTCCCTTCTGTTGGGCCTCAACATGCTTACTTGCAAAGTATTGGTCGTGCCGAATACCCAAGCATTACAGATGATGAAGCATTAAACGCTTTCCAAGCATTAGCAAAACATGAAGGGATTATTCCTGCATTGGAAAGTTCTCATGCATTAGCTCATGCACTAAAAATGATTCATCAAGAACCGAATAAAGAACAAATTTTAGTGGTGAATCTTTCTGGTCGTGGGGATAAAGATATTTTCACCGTTGATAAAATTTTAAAAGAAAAAGGAATGCAATAATGAGCCGTTTTGAAACTAAATTTGCAGAACTTGCAGCGAAAAAAGAAGGGGCTTTTGTACCTTTCGTTACATTATGCGATCCAACATTTGATCGCTCTTTTGAGATTATTTGTACTTTAGTTGAAAATGGCGCAGATGCGTTGGAATTAGGCTTTCCATTTTCTGATCCGCTATTAGACGGTCCCGTAATCCAGGCAGCTAATAACCGTGCGCTAAATGCGGGCCATAGCACTGAAGACAGCTTTAAATTACTCGCTAAAGTACGGTCAAAATATCCAGAAATTCCGATTAGCTTACTCCTTTGTGCAAATTTGATTTTTGCTAAAGGATTAGATAATTTCTATCAACGTTGTACAGAAGTCGGCGTGGATGCGGTTTTAGTAGCAGATATTCCACTATTGGCAAAAGAAGACTATGTTCAAGCTGCTAAAAAGTATGGCATTCAACCTGTCTTTATTTGCCCACCAAATGCTGATGCCAAAACGGTACAAGGTGTTGCTGAAAACAGCGAAGGCTATACCTATTTAGTTTCTCGTGCAGGTGTAACAAGTGCAGAGAATCAAGCTCATGCTGCAAACTTAGATACACTTGTAGAACAACTTAAAGCTCATAAGGCTCCACCAATTCTACAAGGTTTTGGTATTGCTCAACCTGCTCAAGTAAAAGAGGCTCTTCAACTTGGTGCTGCGGGAGCTATTTCAGGCTCTGCAACGGTAAAAATCATTGAGCGAAATTTAGATAATCAAGCTCAATGTTTAACTGAACTTGCTGAGTTTGTTCGCAATATGAAAGCAGCAACAAAATAATTGACAAAAGATGCAGATCAATGTCGATCTGCATCTTTCTTTATACATCCACTAAAATGAGTATCGCTGCTTCTCCACCCCATTCTTTGGGTGCTTGGTGTAACGCCCGGACTTTAGGGTGCTGAACTAACCAACGTGGAATTTGTTTTTTCAACGTAAAGGTTCCATAGCCGGTCATGATGCTCGCGCAATAAACATGCTGATCTTCACAAGCTAGCAACAATGCCGCTAATTCCATTTTGGCTTGCTCACGGGTTAAACCATGTAAATCCAAAAATAATTCGGGTGAAAAATCGCCACGACGAAGTTGTTTCAATAAATGGCTATCTTCCCCTTCGCGTAAATATTTGATGACACCATCATGTTCATTTAGCAATGGTTCATATTCATCGGAAAAATAGAAAAGCGTATCTTCTTTTTCTCGAATATCACGTAAATCGGATTTTTTTTGACCGCTCTTTTGACGCGGCGCCACAAAAGTATCTTGCTTGATGGGTTTGATCCCTTTTGTTTCCGCCCGAAAAAGATCGAAATCATCTTGTTCTGTCATTATTTTTCTCAATTTGTTATTTTGCTTAATGATAGCACATCTATTCTATGGTATAACTAGCCAAATTTTTTATTGAGGCACAAAATGGAAACCTTACACAATCAAGAACTTGTTGCGACAATTTTAGAAGATAATGTGGCAAGTGAATTAACAACCATTCAAGATTTTTTACGCTGGACATACAGCACATTTAACCGTTCTGATATTTATTACGGACAAGGCCATGACAATGCGTGGGATGAAAGTCTTCAATTAGTCCTTGCGGGACTTCAATTACCGCTCGATTTACCGCAAGATTTATTTAGCAGCAAACTCACTCACTCAGAAAAAGAAACCTTAGTACAATTAGTCTTAAGCCGTATTGAGCAACGTATGCCTGTCGCCTATTTAACAAATAGTGCGTGGTTCTGCGGATTAGAATTCTATGTAGATGAGCGGACGATTATTCCTCGCTCGCCAATTAGTGCATTAATCCAAGATAAATTTGCTCCGCTTTTAAAATCTGAACCAAAACGTATTTTAGATCTTTGTACCGGCAGTGGTTGTATCGCGATTGCTACTGCTGAAGCCTTTCCTGAGGCTGAAGTGGATGCAGTCGATCTTTCTGTGGATGCGTTAAATGTAGCGGAAATCAATATTGCACGCCACCAATTAGAACACCGTGTTTTCCCGATTCAATCATATTTATTCCAAAATCTCTTCGGTCAACAATATGATTTAATCGTGACCAACCCACCTTATGTAGATGAAGAAGATTTGGCAGATATGCCGGAAGAATTCCATTATGAGCCTGAATTAGCCTTAGGTTCCGGTGTTGATGGTTTAGAAATTACAAAACAAATTTTAAAACAAGTGCCGGATTATTTAACACCAAATGGCGTGCTCGTTTGCGAAGTAGGCAATAGTATGGTAAGTCTCATTGAACAATATCCAGATGTGCCATTTGAATGGGTTGAACTAAAAAATGGCGGTCTAGGTGTATTTGCCATTAGCCGCGAAGATTTAGTGAAATATCACGATTCATTTTAATCTCAAGTGCGGTTAAAAATCGTCGTGAATTTTGACCGCACTTAACCAATTACTGGCGCGCGTTCTTAACGCGTGCTTTTCTTTTTTTAATAACACAATGAATTTACAAAAACTTTTACTGACTCGCCGTTTCTTTTCTACCCTTGCATTCTTTTCCATGCAAACGGTATTTTTCATCTATTTACAAGGAAAAGGCTTAAGTAACAGTGAAATTGCCTTTTCACTCTCGTTGCTTTTCTTCTGCAACCAAGCATTAGCCATTTTAGCCGGTATTTGGGGCGATCGATTTGGACTGGCCAAAATGATGTTGCTTGGGTGCTTTTTAGATGTGATCGCCTACATTTTCTTTCTCTCTGCAGACAATTACCTTCTGCTTTTAATTGCCACCACCTGTTTTGGCTTAGGCAGTTGTTTGTTTGGTACCAATGCGAAAGCCTGCCTACTTGTACTCGCAGGCGAAGAATACAAAGAGAAAACTCGATTACAGGGAAAATATTTAAAAGTCACCTCCATGTCGTCTATGTTTGCGCCTTTGTTAGTGATTCCATTTATCAAATACAATCACATTGAGTCGCTGATTTGGGTCTGCTTTGCGATGGAAGCGGTTCTCTTTGCCTTAATGGTAAAACCGTTTTATCAAATCCAAACCTTACAGACCTTAGTGAAGTTTCGCATTGCTCAAGTTAAAGAAATCATCACCAAAGAATTTTTATTTGTGCATTTGATGCTATTTATTCCTCTTTCCATTGCAACGTCATTCTTTGTGATCTTCCCATTTCTTTTCGATAATAAATTAGGGATGACAGAACACTCCCCGATGGCACTTTTTGTAAATGGTTTGTTGACTGTATCATTACAAAGTTATTTTTCTCGAAAAATTAATTTAACGATTAAACAAACCTTATGGGTGGCACCAATCTTGGCTGTGGGCATTATCTTGCCTTGGTTTATTACGTTGAAATATATTTCTGTGGTTTCCGCTTATATTTACTTAGTCATCTTCACGGTAATTGAAGTCTATGCCTTAACGGCGATGGCAAATTTATTAGTAAAATTTGATAACGGCACCAACCGAGGTTTTATCTTTGGCTCATCACGATTATTGCTTTCTATCGCGACCGTTATCGTCATGAATTTAGTGCCTCATTTGTTTTTATTGTAAAAAAGCGTATTGAGTCAATGTCTCAATACACTTTTGTAAAACTATATGACAAATATTATACTTTAAATTTTTCTTCAATTTCTCTTAATACCTGAATTGGATCTAAATTAAGTCCTTTGCAATATTCGATGAATTCAAATACATCTAAACGACGATCTCCTGTCTCGACTTTTCCAATAAACGAATGTACAACGCCCAATTTTTCTCCAAATGCGCGTTGTGATAAACCCAGCTCTTTTCTTCGATTAAGCAATAATTCTCTTAACCAAATATATTCATCGGAATGAATAGATAATCTTAATTTTCTCATTGCACCTATTTTAGGTGCAAGTCATACTTGTACCCGTTTTAGGTTCAACTATAAGGAGATGTTATGTCATTTTTATCTAAGACTCTTGGTGGCTTATCAAAAGATTACTATATTCGTCAATTTTTATTCGGGTCAATCTTTTTTACATTTATGGCTGTTATAGGATATAACAACTACAGTCATACTGGTAACTCATCTATATTTCTTACTAATATAATCCTTGGATTAATTTGTTTATTCTTATATCCCTATTCTCGATTTGTTTATGAAAGTATTATTGAATATATTTTAGGAAATAATGTTTTCTTTGTTAATGCTCTATTCATGCTTATAATCAAATTCATAACCATGATGCTGTGTTTTGTGTTCGCAGTATTTATCGCACCAATTGGTTTAACATACCTCTATTTTTATCATTCAAAACAAGAGAAACTTCAGAATCAAAATGAAAAACAATAGCAAAAAAGGACGCTATAACGTGTCCTTTCTTCTATAAAAAAGTTTAATTTTTAACTGCTATTTTACTTCACATCTAATTCGACATTATCAAACAATTTCTTCACGGCATTGTTATCACGCAATCTCTCGGCTTTTTCAACCATTGGACGTGTTAAGTGCGGTGAGAAAAATTCGATAAAATCATACATATAGTTGCGTAAGAATGTGCTGTGTTTAAAGGCTATTTGCGTTATACTCGGACGAAATAAATTTCCCGCATCAATCGCCACTAAATCCGTATCGGAAGGTGTATGTGCCATAGACGCCATAATGCCCACGCCCAATCCTAAACGCACGTAGGTTTTTATCACGTCAGCATCCGTTGCAGTAAACACAATATTCGGCAAAATACCAGCTCGGTTAAACGCATAATCTAAATCAGATACACCAGTAAAGCCGAAAGTATAAGTGACTAACGGATATTTACCTAAGTCTTCAACGGTAAGCTCTTTCACTTTTGCTAAAGGATGATCAGGTTCAACAATCACCGAACGATTCCATAAATAGCAAGGCAGTTGAATTAAATCATCGAAAAGATACGGTGCCTCTGTCGTGATCGCTAAATCCACTTCGCCAGAAATCAACGCATCATGAATTTGAGTCGGTGAACCTTGATGAATATGTAAACTCACATCCGGATATTGTTTAGAGAAACGTTCCACCACGGTTGGCAGCATATAACGCGCTTGTGTATTGGTTGTCGCAATGCGTAACACCCCATGATTCGGACAGGTATATTCATTGGCAACCGATTTAATGCTTTGTGCTTTAACCAAAAGCTCACGAGCAATAGCCACGATCTTTTTACCCGCAGGTGTAATGGATTTAATGTGTTTACCATTACGCTCAAAAATCTCTAAACCGAGTTCATCTTCTAACAAGCGAACCTGTTTACTGATACCAGGTTGAGAGGTATAAAGTGCGTTAGCCGCTTCTGTCACGTTTAAATTTTGGTTTACAATCTCAACAATATAGCGAAGTTGCTGCATTTTCATCGCTAATACCACCTATTATTTTTTATAGCGTTTACTTAACTCAGTATAACGTTTTACTGCTTTACGAATTTGACCTGATTTTGGTCGGCGACGAGGTTTTGTTACATCTAATTTGGTTTCGGTTTCTGGTGGTAAGCCTACTAACTCACGTAGATAGTTGACGTTTTCCAGATCCATTTCTTCCCAGCCACCACGCGGTAAGCCTTTCATTAGCTTAATGTTGCCGTAACGAATGCGAATTAAGCGACTCACCTGAATACCTTGTGATTCCCATAAACGTCGCACTTCACGATTACGACCTTCCATTAGAGTCACGTCGTACCATTGGTTAATCCCAACACCGCCAGCAAATTTGATTTCTTTGAAATTGGCTGGACCATCTTCCAACTGCACACCTTTACGTAAACGTGCTAACATCGCATCGTCCACTTGACCAAATACGCGCACAGAATATTCACGTTCAACTTCACGACTTGGGTGCATTAAACGGTTAGCTAATTCACCATCAGTTGTGAAAAGTAATAAGCCCGAAGTATTAATATCTAAACGACCGACTGCAATCCATCTTGCACCATTTAAGCGTGGTAAACGGTCGAATACAGTTGCACGACCTTCTGGATCACTACGGGTACAAAGTTCGCCTTCCGGTTTGTAATACATTAATACACGACATACTTCTTTTTGTGCTTGTTGAAGGTTGATGATTCGACCATCAATACGCACTTTTACACCAGAATGTACATCGATACGATCACCAAGAGTCGCCATTTTGCCATCAACACTCACACGGTTTTCAGCAATCATCGCTTCAATTTCACGACGAGAGCCTTGTCCCGCACGCGCAAGCACTTTCTGTAATTTTTCACCTTCTACAGTAGATTGACGAGAGGGTCTAGCTACCTTAGCTTTAGGGGTTGATTTGATGTCAGAATTGACCGCACTTTTACGTTCTTTACGCTCAAAGTGCGGTTGCTTTCCCGCTTGTTTTTCACGTTCTTGTCTGACTGTTTTTTGAATAGGTTTCATCTGTTTTCCTTTGTCGCTTTCCCAAGCGTCTAAAATAAGTTAAATGAAAGGATCGGTACTACCACTTCCTTCACGTAAAATCACTGGCGATTCTTCCGTTAAATCTACCACCGTTGTTGGCTCTTGACCTAAATAGCCACCATGAATAATTAAATCCACTTGACGTTCTAAACATTCACGAATCTCTTCTGGATCGGAATAAGTCATATGTTCATTATCAGGCAACATCAGTGAGCAAGATAGAATTGGCTCACCTAATGCACTCAATAAATCCAAAGCAATTTGGTTATCTGGCACACGCAATCCAATGGTCTTGCGTTTTGAGGTCATTAATCGACGTGGAAGTTCTTTCGTCGCCGTCAAAATAAAAGTATAACGCCCCGGCGTATTGTTTTTAATTAAACGGTAAGCCGAATTACTCACCGTTGCGTAGGTTGAAAGCTCGGATAAATCGCTACATACCAACGTAAAATTATGCCCTTCTGGCAATTTACGAATTGCAACAATACGCTCCATCGCATGTTTATCACCTATCATACAGCCTAAGGCATAGCCCGAATCTGTCGGGTACACAATGACACCACCTTGACGCAAGATTTCTACCGCTTGATTAATCAAACGCGCTTGTGGGTTTTCAGGATGGATATAGAAAAATTGGCTCATAATTTTGTCCTTAAAAAACTGACGAGATTATACACCGATTTAGATGCAGGTTATAAGAATTTGTTATAAAAAACGACCGCACTTTGAAAACGAATCCAAAGTGCGGTCCATTTTTTAAGTATTTTATTTCAATAATTCACGGAGGGCTGAACCGATTTCAGCAAGACTTCTCACCGTTTTCACGCCAGCTGCTTCAAGTGCAGCAATTTTATCTTCTGCCGTTCCTTTTCCACCACTGATAATCGCGCCTGCGTGTCCCATACGCTTGCCTTTTGGCGCTGTCACACCTGCAATATAAGCCACCACAGGTTTTGTTACATGAGATTTAATGAATGATGCCGCCTCTTCTTCCGCAGAGCCACCGATTTCACCAATCATCACGATAGCTTCAGTTTCAGGATCTTCTTGGAAGCGTTTTAGAATATCAATGAAGTTGGATCCTGGGATAGGATCGCCGCCGATCCCTACGCAAGTAGATTGACCGAAACCTTCATCTGTTGTCTGTTGTACCGCTTCATAGGTCAAAGTACCCGAACGAGAAACAATCCCTACTCTGCCTTTTTTATGGATATTGCCTGGCATAATACCAATCTTGCATTCATCTGGTGTAATCACGCCTGGGCAATTCGGCCCTATCATCACGACACCCGTTTCATTTAATTTTTGTTTCACTAACAACATATCCAATGTTGGAATACCTTCTGTAATACAAACTACTAACTGAATTCCTGCATCAATGGCTTCAAAAATCGCATCTTTACAAAATGGTGCTGGCACATAAATCATGGTTGCCGTAGCGCCCGTCGCTTTTACTGCTTCACGCACTGTATTAAATACCGGTAAACCTAAGTGCGTTGTTCCGCCTTTATTCGGTGAAATCCCACCGACTAACTTTGTGCCATAAGCCAATGCTTGCTCGCAATGAAATGTCCCTTGCGCACCGGTGAAACCTTGGCAAATTACTTTTGTTTCTTTATTAATTAAAATCGCCATGATTATTCTCCTTTTGCCGCTTTCACTGCCGCTTGTGCAGCTTCCTGTAAAGTATGCGCTGCAATTAAATTCACACCACTTTCTGCTAAAATTGCTCTGCCTTGTGGAGCATTGGTTCCTTCTAATCGAACCACAACGGGCACTTTCACACCGATTTCTTGAATCGCTGCAACGACCCCTTCAGCAATAAGATCGCAACGTACGATTCCACCAAAAATATTCACTAGGACAGATTTCACATTTTTATCCGTGAGAATAATTTTGAAGGCTTCTGCGACACGCTCTTTCGTTGCACCGCCACCAACATCAAGGAAGTTTGCTGGATTACCGCCATATAATTTCACGATATCCATGGTTCCCATGGCTAGTCCAGCGCCATTAACCATACAGCCGATATCCCCTTCTAAGGCGACATAGTTTAGCTGATATTTTTCTGCTTCTGCTTCACGTGAATCACTTTGACTTAAATCTCGTAAGGCTAACAAATCAGGATGACGATAAAGTGAGTTATCATCAATGCCTACTTTCGCATCGAGACAAATTAAGTGACCTTCTTTTGTCACCACGAGTGGATTCACTTCAACTAAAGAAAAATCTTTTTCGATAAAAAGCTGCGATAATTTCACAAAAATAGCAGCAAATTGTTTATTTTGCTCGCCACTTAAGCCAAGTTTAAAGGCTAATTCACGACCTTGATATGGCATTCCACCAACCAAAGGATCAATGGCGACTTTATGGATTAGCTCAGGCGTTTCTCTTGCAACATCTTCAATATTCATGCCACCAGCTGAAGACGCCATAAAAACGACTTTCTGTGAAGCACGATCAATCACCGCACCTAAGTAGAGTTCTTTATCAATCTGGCAGGTTTCTTCAATATAAATGCTATTAACGGGTTGGCCTTTTTTATCGGTTTGGAAGGTCACTAAATGCTGTCCAAGCCATTTATCCGCAAAAGCACGCGCTTCTTCGGTATTATGTACAAGTTTCACACCACCAGCTTTTCCACGTCCACCTGCGTGAACTTGACATTTCGCTATCCAAACATCGCCATTCAGCTGAAAGAGCGCCATTTCAGCTTCATCTGCTGTTTGACATACGACACCTTCACTCACAGGCAGATCATATTGCTTAAAAAGCTGCTTGGCTTGGTACTCATGTAAATTCATATTTCCTTCCTATTTTGATGTTGTTTAGCGAAACAAACAAAAATTTGACCGCACTTTGTTTTATTTTAAATTCTGGGCTTGCTCTTTACATATTGAGTTATATACTGAGCCAGAATAACCACAATCCATGTTAAGGATAACAACATGCAAACAAAAAAATCAAACAATCTTGCGATTGCACTCATTTGGTTTACTGCTGCTATTTCAATGGCAGAAATTCTCACTGGTACTTGGTTTGCTCCTCTAGGGTGGCAACAAGGTTTAATTGCCATCGTCGTTGGGCACTTTATTGGTGGTTCGATGTTTTTCTGTGCAGGTTACATCGGTGCAAAAACCCAAAAAAGTGCCATGCAAACGGTACAAATATCATTTGGTGAAAAAGGTTCTGCCCTTTTCTCTTTACTCAATGCCATGCAACTTATGGGATGGACTGCTGTCATGATTTATATGGGGGCTGAAGTCATTTCTATCTTAAATCAAACAGCTGATGCTTCCATCTTTCCATTCCTTACACTTGGCTTAGGCATACTCATCATACTTTGGCTACTACTCGGCTTCACTAAATTAGGTATCTTCAAAAGCCTCTCACTTGTCACCATGTTTTTACTGATGCTGTGGCTAAGTATTCAAGTAGCTAATAAACCATTTATTGCCATGGACGTTGCACAAAATATTAAATTTGGTACTGCTGTAGAAATTGCTACCGTCATGCCACTTTCTTGGTTACCAGTAGTATCTGACCACACGAAGAACAGCGAAACACCATTTAAAACGACCGCACTTTCAACGCTAACTTATACCGCGACCAGCTGCTGGATGTATGCTCTCGGCTTAGGTGCAGCATTAGTGACCGGTAAATCTGAAATCTCACAAATTCTTTCCCTTGCTGGTGTAAGTGTTATTGGTGTATTAATTGTCATCGCCTCTACCATGATTAACACTGCACTTCCCGCTTATTCTACCGGTATGAGTTTAAACAACATTTTCCCTCAATTAAAAGTCACGCCAATCTCCGTACTTACCGTGATTGTAGGCATTATATTAGCCTCAACCTTACCAGTGACAGAATACGAACATTTCTTGTTCTTTATTGGTTCAGTATTCGCGCCAATGATCGCTGTGCTTATCGCTGATTTCTTTGTGCTTAAACAGCATGATGTTAAAAAATCTGTTGATAGTATCGGACTCGGCGTTTGGTTTGTCGGCTTCGTACTCTATCGTTTCCTTATGACAAAAGGTTGGGAAACCGATTTAGGTCTAACTTTCCCTGTTATCATCATTACCTTTATCTTAGCAATCTTAGTACGCAAAATAACTAAATAAAGATCGGATTTTAACTATAGAAAGGCAGGCATTGTTCCCGCCCTTTTATTCACATCAATGTAAAAAAGGCTTTTCCCCTCAAAAGAGAAAAGCCCATGTGCTTAGATTTCTAATAATAAACGAGTTGGATCTTCTAATAAGTCTCTAATCGCCACTAAGAAGCCGACGGATTCACGACCATCAATTAAACGGTGGTCATAAGATAATGCCAAATACATCATTGGGCGAATCACGACTTGACCATCTACCGCAACCGGACGTTCTTTGATGGCATGCATACCTAAAATTGCACTTTGTGGTGGATTGATAATTGGTGTAGACATTAAAGAACCAAATACACCACCATTGGTAATGGTGAAGTTACCGCCTGTTAAATCTTCAACCGTTAATTTACCATCACGGCCTTTTTCTGCTAGTGCTTTAATTTGTTTTTCAATATTCGCCATGCTGAGTTTATCGCAGTTGCGTAATACAGGTGTTACTAAACCACGCGGCGTTGAAACAGCAATGCTAATATCAAAATAGTTATGATACACAATGTCATCACCGTCAATTGAAGCATTCACTTCAGGATAACGTTTTAATGCTTCAACTACAGCTTTAATGTAGAAAGACATAAAGCCTAAACGGACACCATGTTGTTTCTCAAATTTCTCGCCGTATGTTTTACGTAATTTCATAATCGGCTGCATATCCACTTCATTGAATGTGGTGAGCATTGCGGTGGTATTTTTCGCTTCTAATAAACGTTCCGCAATACGTTTACGTAAGCGAGTCATCGGTACGCGTTTTTCTGAACGAGAGCTATATGCCACGGTGCTAATAGTATTCTGCTCTGTCGCCACATCTTGTTTCGCTTTTTGAGCATCACGTTTTGCCACTTCACGCACAATATCTTCACGGGTAATACGACCACCCACACCTGAGCCTTGAATTTTCTCTGCATCTAAATCGTGTTCAGCTAATAAACGACGAATAGCTGGACCTTGATCCGCTGAATTGTTATGGCTATTTTCAATGGCGGCTCTTTGACGATCGGCTGGTGTTGGCTCATTGTCTTTCACTGTTTCAGTTGAAATATCGCCCGCTTGTTGGGTTGAAAGTTTACCTAAAAGCTGTTTACTTACTACCGTTGCACCTTCTTCTTGAAGAATTTCAGCCACTACGCCATCGTTTAATGCGGGCACTTCAAGTACCACTTTATCTGTTTCGATTTCCACTAATACTTCGTCACGTTTTACTGCTTCACCAACTTTTTTATGCCATGTTGCAACAGTTGCATCCGCAACGGATTCCGGTAAATCTGGAACAAGAATTTCGATTGTCATTTTATTTTCCTTTAAATTATTCTTTCTTTAAAAATTACTGAAATTTTGACCGCACTTTTACAGTGTCAGCGCGTCTTCTACCAATTGTTTTTGCTGTTTGGTGTGTAAAGACATGTAACCTACCGCTGGTGAAGCAGAGGCAGGACGACCTGCATATTTTAACTTCACATGCTCTGGAAGCGAGCTATCAAAGTTATGCTTACTACAATACCAAGCGCCTTGGTTTAATGGCTCTTCTTGACACCATACATAATCCGTCACATGAGCATAAGGCTCTAATGCTTTCTTCACATCTTCATGTGGATATGGGTAAAGCTGTTCAATTCGAATAATCGCCACATCTGTTTGGTTATTCGCTCGACGTTGTTCCAAGAGATCGTAATACACTTTACCTGAGCATAGGACTACGCGTTTAACTTGTTTCGGATCGATGTTATCAATTTCACCAATGACTGTTTGGAATGTGCCATTTACTAATTCATCTAAACTTGACACGGCAAGTGGATGACGTAATAAAGATTTTGGTGAAATACCAATTAATGGACGACGCATTTTACGGATCGCTTGACGACGTAACATGTGGTAAACCTGTGCTGGTGTAGATGGGATACACACTTGCATATTCTGTTCAGCACAAAGTTGTAAATAACGTTCTAAACGAGCAGATGAGTGCTCTGGACCTTGGCCTTCATAACCATGTGGTAATAGCATTACTAAGCCACACATTCTGCCCCATTTTTGTTCACCAGAACTAATAAATTGGTCAATCACGATTTGTGCGCCGTTTGCGAAGTCACCAAACTGTGCTTCCCAAATGGTTAATGTTTTTGGATCTGTCGTTGCATAACCATATTCAAAAGCCAATACGGCTTCTTCGGATAATACTGAATCCCACACCTCAAAACGACCTTGGTTGGCATGTAAATGCGTTAATGGCACATAGCCTGTACCATCATTTTGATTGTGCACAACCGCATGACGATGGAAGAACGTACCACGTCCCGCATCTTCACCCGATAAACGAACATTAGCACCTTCATCTAATAAGGTTGCGTATGCCATAGTTTCCGCCATACCCCAATCGAGCAATTTCTCGCCTTTTGCCATTTCACGGCGATCAGCATAGATTTTTTCGACACGAGGATGAGCTCGCAAGGTTTCTGGATATTCACTAACACGCTCCGCTAAAGTTTGGAAACGTTCTTGTGGGAATTTACTTTCGTAAGGGGATGTCCAGTCATAGTTGAGATATTGCAACCAATCCATTTGAGCAGTATCCATTTCTCGCCATTCTTTCACTACGCGATCGCCATTATCTAAGGCATCACGATAGAGATTCATCATTTCAATGGCTTCTTCTTCAGTCATCACCCCTTCAGCAATTAAACGATCCGCATAGACTTTACGTGGCGTTGGATGTTTTTTAATGATGCTATACATCATTGGTTGAGTGGCTAATGGTTCATCCGCCTCATTATGACCATGACGACGATAAGAAATCAGATCAATGAAAATATCGCGTTTGAATAAATTGCGATATTCCACCGCCATTCTCGCAGCAAAAGCGACCGCTTCAGGATCATCACCGTTTACATGAATAATCGGAGCCTGAATCATTTTCGCGATATCAGTACAATATTCTGTTGAACGGGTGTCATTTGGGTTAGAGGTGGTGAAACCAATTTGGTTATTGATCACAATACGGATTGTGCCACCAACGGTATAACCACGTGCATTAGACATATTCAAGGTTTCTTGTACCACACCTTGTCCCGCTACCGCAGAATCCCCATGAACAGTAACCGCTAATACTTGATTACGCTCTGTATCGTTCTTTTTCGTTTGACGAGAACGCACCGCACCAATAACTACTGGGCTAACAATTTCTAAATGTGAAGGGTTAAATGCAAGGGTTAAATGAACACGACGATCACCGACTGCGAAATCAGAAGAGAAACCTTGGTGGTATTTCACGTCACCTGTACGCTCGCTTGAATGTTTACCCGCAAACTCGTCAAAAAGATCTTCGGGTTTCTTACCGAGCACATTTACTAACATGTTTAAACGACCACGGTGTGCCATACCAAACATCACATCTTTTACGCCTTGTTTGCTCGCATGGCGAATAATTTCTTTCATCAATGGAATAAAGGCATCACTTCCCTCTAAAGAGAAACGTTTTGCCCCCGGGAATTTCGCACCAAGATAACGCTCTAAACCATCTGCAGCGGTCAATTCACTTAATAAATTAATTTTTTCTTCTTTGGTAAAGAGCGGTTTATTTAATTGGCTCTCTAATTTGCTTTGTAGCCAACTTTTTTGCTCCATATCCTGAACATGCATAAACTCAAGGCCAATTGAGCTACAATAGGTCTCTTTTAGCATTTCAGCTAAATCACCTAATTTGATGTTATCGCGATGATAGACATAGTGATTAATATTGAAGGTTTCATTGAGATCCTGTTCGGTAAAACCGTGATAACGGTAATCCAACTCAGGTACGGTGGAGACTTTCCAGCGATAATAATTGATTGGGTCTAGTTTCGCTTCTAAATGGCCACGGAAGCGATAAGCATTGATAAATTGAAGAACTTTGACTAATTTTGCACTGGCTTCTGGATCAATAACCGTCACGGCTTCTGTTGTATTTTCTCTTGCTAAACGACGGAAATAATCACGGACTGGTGAATGTGGTTGCTCTACTGCGGTTGTTTTCGGCAATGCATCAAATGTGGCACGCCAGCTTTCATCGACTGAAGATGGATCTTCTAAATAACGTTCGTATAACTCCTCAATATACGATTGATTAGAACCACCTAAAGCGGTTGAAGCCAACCACTCATCAAAGGCACTGTAATGCTGCATATCTACCCCTTGTATTACATGATGTTGTCTGCTCATTATACATAGGATAAAAAAAGAAATAATCATCAAATCACACTTTGTTACAATTTTGTGATCTACTTCAATAAAAAAACCGCACATAAAGTGCGGTCTGTTTTATCTGAGTTTTCTTAGAAACTTAAGAATGGGGTGATTTTTTCAATTGTAGCTTCACCTATACCATCAATATTTGAAAGCTCGGCAGCACTTTTGATTTTGCCCACTTTGTTACGGTAATCAATAATCGCTTGTGCTTTTTTCTCACCGATACCTGAAAGTTTTTGTAGAGTTTCCGCATCTGCTTTATTGATATTTACTTTAGCAGAAGAAGCCACTTTCTCTTTAGCTGAGTCTTTTGTTGAAGTCGCTTTTTCTTTCACTTCTTTTACTTTATCTGCCGATTTTGTTTTTGCGTCAGACGCTTTTTCTTTCGCATTATCTTTCACTGAATTTAATTTTTCAGTGGCTTTGTCTTTCATGGACGGTTGATTATTCTCTGTCGCTTTTTCTTTTAAAGCAGATGCTTTCTCTTTTACTGCATCTTTTGCAGAAGTTGCCTTTTCTTTAGCTGCATTAACTTTATCTAATGCAGTTGATTTCGTTGAACTCGCACTATCAGTCATTGATTTAAGCTTATCATTTGCCGCATTTTTCACGTCAGCTTTTGTACTTTCAACCATTGATTTTGAATTAGTGACGACTGATTCTTTTGTTGGTAATACAGATGTATTCGTTGCCAATGCAGAACCAGATATGGCTAATGCAAGTGATGTTAATGTGAAAAGTGATTTTAAAGATTTCATAAAAACTCCTGTTTTGTTATTAATAGGCTCGACAAGCGAACCTGTATGCTAAGACTTCTCTTCAGAAAATTAGTTCAAAACAAAAAACGCCCCTAATAAGGAGCGCTTTAAATTTAATACTGACTAATCATCGCTTGAGAAGATAGAAAGTAATCTTAATAAGCTAATGAATAAGTTGTAAATTGACACATAAATATTCACAGTTGCACGAATGTAGTTTGTTTCGCCACCGTGAATAATATTGCTGGTTTCATAAAGGATTGTCATTGTTGAGAACACCACAAACAATGCACTGATCCCTACCGCTAGTGCCGGAATTTGGAAGAAGAAGCTTGCCACAATCCCTAACAATAACACGATAAATAATGAGAAAATTGCGGTAGAAAGGAAAGACATATCTTTCTTCGTAGTAAGCACATAAGCTGAACACGCAAAGAAGACGATTGCTGTACCTGCGAATGCAAGCATAATTAAATCTTCCATTCCTCTCGCCACATACATGTTTAAAATTGGCCCAATGGTATAGCCCATAAAACCAGTAAACGCGAATGCAGCCAAGATTCCCCATGCACTATTTGCTAAACGATTTGTGACAAAAAGTAAACCATAAAAACCTACAAGTAACATAATAAGATTTGGATAAGGCAAGTTTAAGCTCATCGAAATATAAGCAACAACCGCCGAAAATGCCATCGTTAATCCCAATAAGAAATAGGTATTACGTAGCACTTTATGTGTGCTAAGTAGTGATTCATCCTGTGAATTAACCACAATGCGAGATTGCATAAAAGCTCCTTATTTTACAAAGAATAAAGTTGATGAAACATCAATCCGTAAAGTAAGGGCTATAGGTCAAAAAGTCAATGGTAAATTAAGAATTTGTTTTAATTTTTAAATTTAAGAAGGTAAAAGTGCGGTCAATTTTAAGGGTTATTTTCTATATGTGTTATAGCAAATAAATTAACTTACTCAACAAGCTGAATTACATTATAATGAGCATTCTATTTATTCCACATCATAGACATTATATGAACAGCAAAAAATCTTATCTCGCTATTTTTGGCATCATTCTTGCAGTTGGATTGATGGCATCAGCGTTTATCTTAGGTAATCAATTTAAAAATTTACGCCAGACCGGCTCTATTTCAGTTAAAGGCTTGGCCGAAAGTCATTACACCTCAACACAAGGAACATGGGTTATTCGTGTAAGCGGTTGGGGTTCAACATATAATGATGCAATGGCAGCGAATCAGAAAAACTTGAATGAAGCCGTTCGTTTCCTTAAAGCTCAAGGTTTCGCTGATGAAAATCGAGAAATCACAGAATTAGATGTTTCTACTCATACTGACTATTATGAAAATGAAAAAGGTGAAACCAAAAGTAGAGATAATGGCTTTGATGCTTCAAGAGCAATCAGAATTTCAACCAAAGAACTGACTATGTTACAAAAAGCGCTCACCAATATTCACCAATTGGTTGCCAACAACCAAGACATTAGCTTTGATGATCCTAATTATTACTTAGAAAATCTTGAACAAATTAAGCGTGAATTAATTTCAAAAGCCACGTAAGATGCACATGTTCGAGCTGAAGAGTTTACGAAAACCAGCAATGTAAAAGTGGGTGTATTAAAATCCGCTTCACAAGGGCCATTCTACATTCAAGCACCCGGATGATTCTAGCGATTACACTGGTAGCTACGACACAAGCACGATTGAGAAAAAAGCACGCTTAGTCGTGACCATTGAATATGCCATTGAATAATCATTTACTATTTACTAAACATTCATAAAGACAAAGTGCGGTCAATTTCGTCATTAAATAGAGTATTATCTAGTTATGCCATTTAATAAAATTTCCACTACAGATAACATTATTTCTTTGTGATACACAAGATGCTATATCTAGATATTAAAAATCTGCTTTACTTACTCGATTAAGATAGTATCTAAAAGGTTATAAATCAAACAATATCGAACTGATAATTTTAATATACTTCAGATTTAATGAAATAAATAAAATCAATTTAACACAAATTTAAATTATTTAGATTAAATACTTAATATAATTAATTAATATTTATAGGATCAAATATGAAACTAACTAATGTCACTATCCATAAGTATAAATCTTATGACCAAAGCCAATCATTTCCCATTGATAATGATATTACAATTATTGTAGGAAAGAATGAGTCTGGAAAAACAGCTATTTTAGAAGCGATCGCAAAAACAAATTACTTTTCTGATGATGATGATTTTAAATTTAATCCAATTCATGATTATCCAAGAAAAGAGAAAAAGAAATATGACAAATCTGGAGCGGTGGGAGAAGCAATTTCTTGCACTTATCAACTAAATCAAGAAGAAATTAGCAAAATTGAAAAAGATTTAGGATATGGGGTCGTTAGCAAATGGGAGTTTTCTATTACAACTAAATATAACAATAATAAAAAAATCACTTATCCAGATATTGATATAAGTAAATTTCTAGAGTTTATTGGCAATATATACCAATTGAATTCTCAAAATTTAGGAATCCTTAAAACATTGACAAGTAAAGAAAAGATTATTAATGCCATTAATGAATATAAAAACACTGAAGAAACCTCTGAGGAATATAAACTATTTAAATAGTTAAATAATATTAAGGATAATTATTTTACAGACTTAGATTGGGATAATTGGTTGGCTGCACATATTTGGGAAAAACACCTTAACCCAGTTATACCTAAGTTTATGTATTTTGATGAGTATTACGAATTACCATCTAAAATAGATTTAGAAACTATTGGTACATCTACAACTCAGGATGCTAAAACAGCTAAAGCATTATTAGAATTAGCTGATGTTGATTTAGATGATTTAACAAATCCAGATACTTATGAGGATTTTAAAGCTGAGCTTGAAGCAACATCAAGCGAAATTACTCAACATATTTTCAAATATTGGAAAAATAATACTGGGCTAAGAGTTCAATTTGATATTGAAAAAGAAGAAAATCGTAACTATCCAAATAATATTAAGAAATATCTTAATATTAGAGTTTGGAGTGATAAACATCATATTAGCCTCCCATTGTCTAACCGTAGTAAAGGATTCAATTGGTTCTTTTCATTCATTGTTTGGTTCAGCCGAATCCAAGAGGATAAATCAAATGAATATATCTTATTATTAGATGAGCCAGGTCTAAATCTTCATGCTGCAGCACAAGCTGATCTATTGAATTTTTTAGATGATTTATCTAAAGAATATCAAATTATATACACAACACACTCACCATTTATGGTTCCACATAATAGTTTAGAAAGAGTTAGGACTGTATATGAATCAAAAGATGGGACAACAATAAAAGATGCCATTGAAGAAAAAGATTCGGATACTTTATTCCCATTACAGGCTGCTCTTGGATATGATATAGCTCAAAATCTTTTTATTAATAAAAATAATCTATTGGTTGAAGGAGTGTCAGATTTAATCTATTTAACAATGATGTCTTCTATATTAGAAGAATCTGGTCTACAAGGTATAAGGGACGATATAACAATTGTTCCCGTTGGTGGATTAGATAAAGTTACATCATTTATTTCTTTGCTAAAAGGTCAAAATTTAAATATTGTTTGTGCATTAGATACATTTACTGATCAGAAAGGAAAGGCAAGGCTCAATAGTCTTATTGAGCAGAAGATCATTAAAGACAAAAGCATACTTTTCTTCAATGAATTTTCTAGAAATGTTGGTAATATAGCTGATTTAGAGGATCTATTTAGTATTGAAGAGTATTTGAAGTTCTTTAATTCAGCTTTTGATGAATATGACGATATAGCTGCATCAGTTATAGATGCTAATAAACCAGTAATTCAACAAATAAATAAAATCATTGGAAAATCTCGATATAATCATTACAGACCATCAATGACTGCAAGCAAACTAGGTTTATCGAAGGGTGATTTTAGTCAAGAAACAATAGAACGTTTTGAGAATCTATTTAAACAAATAAACTCATTATTCTAACTAAAATAAAATGCTGTTTCCACTAGTAAAACAGCATTTTATTTTTTAATAATTAACATTAAAGTTATTAGAAATAAATCATAACGATATAATTTTAATTATCTTAACAAGGAACAATCATGCAACTCCCTACCCTACAATCCGCAAAATTAATTCGCCGCTATAAACGCTTTTTAACTGATATTGAATTACCAAATGGCGAAGTGATCACGATTCATTGTGCAAACACCGGTGCAATGACTGGCTGTGGTGAAAAAGGGGATACCGTTTGGTACTCTTATTCTGATAGCCAAACGCGAAAATATCCACACAGTTGGGAATTAACGCAATTAGCAAATGGCCAACTTGTTTGCATTAACACACACAGATCCAACCAGCTAGTCTTTGAAGCCTTGCAAAATAAACAAATCAAAGAACTCGCTATGTATGATGAAATTTATCCTGAAGTGAAATATGGTGAAGAAAATAGCCGTATCGACTTTTTACTGAAAGGTGAAGGCTTGCCTGATTGCTATGTTGAAGTGAAATCCATCACCTTCGTAAAAGGTACATTAGGAATGTTTCCCGATGCGGTGACTACTCGTGGACAGAAACATGTTCGTGAGCTTTTAGCCATGAAAAAACAAGGACATCGCGCCGTTGTTCTCTTTGCCGGATTACATGATGGCTTCGATCGTTTTAAAATCGCTGAGTTTGTAGATCCTGAATATGATCGCCTCTTAAAAGACGCAAAATCTCAGGGCGTTGAAGCTTATGCTTATGCGGGAAAATTTGACATTTCAGATGGCATTCCGACCGCACTTTCTCTCACAGAAAGTGTACCTTACATCGATTAAAAAATAATTGAGAATTATTTGCATTTTGTTGTTGACAAGGTATTTGATAATAGTTATCATCTAGCCATTCCAAAAACAAACAGATAATCACTCCAACTTCACGCCTATTTCCCCACAAATAGGCGTTTTTTTTCATCTCAATCTTTTCATTTCAGCCATATTCTCTATAATGTAGCCTTTAATATTAAAATAACATTAGGAAATAGAATGACTGATATTAATACCGTTCTCGCAGAACTAAAACGCGGTACTGATGAGATTCTTTCTGAAGCAGATTTAATCGAAAAACTAAAAGAAAATCGCCCACTTAAAATTAAACTTGGTGCAGACCCTACTGCTCCGGATATTCACTTAGGGCATACCGTGGTATTAAACAAACTCCGTCAATTCCAACAATTAGGCCACGAAGTCTATTTCTTAATCGGTGATTTCACGGGGATGGTCGGTGACCCATCTGGTAAAAATACCACTCGCCCACCGCTTAGCCGCGAAGATGTGCTTCGCAATGCGGAAACCTATAAAGAACAGATTTACAAAATTCTAGACCCACAAAAAACGAAAATCGTATTCAACTCTGAATGGTTGGGTAAATTGGGTACTGAAGGGATGATCCGTTTAGCAAGTAACTATACCGTAGCGCGTATGCTAGAACGTGATGATTTCAAAAAACGTTTTGGTAACAACCAACCTATCGCAATTCACGAATTTATTTATCCTTTATTACAAGGTCATGACTCTGTTGCATTAGAAGCTGACGTGGAACTTGGTGGTACAGACCAAAAATTTAACTTACTTGTTGGTCGTGAATTACAAAAATCAGCTGGTCAGAAACCACAAGTAGCGATTACGCTTCCATTACTTGTTGGTTTAGACGGTGAGAAGAAAATGTCTAAATCATTAGGTAACTACATCGGCGTGACAGATGCACCAAGCGATATGTTCGGTAAAATCATGTCGATCTCGGATGAATTAATGTGGGATTGGTACAACTTACTTTCTTTCCGTCCACTCACTGAAATTGCTGAATTAAAAGCAGAAGTAGCAAATGGTAAAAACCCACGTGATGTGAAGATTTTATTAGCCAAAGAAATCATTGCACGTTTCCATGATGAAGCAGCGGCAGAGGCGGCTGAACAAGAATTTATTAACCGTTTCCAAAAAGGTGCAATGCCAGATGAAATGCCTGAATTCACCTTTGAAGGCGAAATTGGTTTAGCAACCTTATTAAAAGAAGCGGGACTGGTTCCTTCTACTTCTGAAGCGATTCGCTCAGCGAAGCAAGGTGGTGTGAAAATCAATGGCGAAAAAGTCGAAGACATGAAAGCCAATGCACCAAAAGGCACGAATGTTTACCAAGTCGGTAAACGTAAGTTTGCACGCGTAACCATCGCATAAAACACCTATGAAAATGACCGCTCTTTTTAAGTGCGGTTATTTTTTAACTGATATCCACAATAGAGGGAAAATAATATGAGCCAAAAAATCTGGGTAACCGGCGATGCGGTTGTTGATCTTATTCCTGACGGTGAAAATCATTATTTACGCTGTGCCGGTGGTGCGCCTGCCAATGTGGCTGTTGGCGTAGCACGCTTAGGCAGCCCGAGTGCCTTTATTGGTCGCGTAGGTAACGATCCGCTTGGCCAATTTATGCAAGATACCTTAAATGCGGAAAATGTGAATACGCAACATATGATTTTAGATCCGCAACATCGAACCTCTACGGTTGTGGTTGGTTTAGATAATGGCGAACGCAGCTTTACCTTTATGGTAAATCCAAGTGCAGATCAGTTCTTACAAGCTAGCGATTTACCGCCTTTCCAACAAGGTGAATGGCTACATTGCTGCTCTATCGCGCTGATTAATAATCCATCTCGCGAAGCAACTTTCGAAGCGATTCGCCGTATTAAAGCTGGTGGCGGTTTCTTCTCTTTTGACCCAAATTTACGTGAATCACTTTGGTCTAGCCTAGAAGAAATGAAAACCGTGGTAATGGAAGCCGTTGCATTAGCTGACGTATTAAAATTCTCTGAAGAAGAATTAACGCTTTTGACTAATACTGACAGTCTTGAAAAAGCCTTTGAAAAAGTGACCGCACTTTATCCTGAAAAATTGATTATCGTGACTTTAGGTAAAGATGGTGCGCTCTATCATTTAGAAGGTAAAAAAGATGTGATTGCAGGGAAAGCCTTACAACCGATTGATACAACGGGTGCAGGCGATGCCTTTGTCGGTGGACTACTTGCTGGACTTTCACAGCATCCAAACTGGAAAGAAAACGATGTGCTTGTGCAAATTATCCGTCAAGCCAATGCCTGTGGTGCCCTTGCTACTACAGCAAAAGGGGCGATGTCTGCGCTACCAAATAAAGCACAATTAGCAGCGTTCCTAGCCAACTAAGGATCAAAGGTGCAAATGATTGCACCTTTTACTTACCCGATCACATTAACGAGGCACGATCACGATGATTATTTTCAATAATGGCAAATATAAAAGCATCCTAGCCGCAGAAAAAGGCGAACTCGCAGAAATTGCTGAAAGCGTGCAAAAAGACAAAGATTTTCGGCCGCACTTTCATATTGCCCCACCAACCGGCTTAATGAATGATCCGAATGGTTTGATCTTTGATGGTGAAAAGTATCATCTGTTCTACCAATGGTTTCCATTCGATGCAATTCACGGGATGAAACATTGGAAGCATTTAATCACGAAAGATTTCCAACATTATCAATCAGCAGATGATCTGATTCCTTGTGAGCTTTTTGAGTCTCACGGCTGTTATTCTGGTGGCGCTTTAAAAGTTGGTGACAAATTGGCCATGTTCTATACCGGCAATACTCGTCGACCAAGTGATAATCAACGCGTGCCTTATCAAAATTTAGCGATTTTCGATCTTAATGGGAAATTGCTTAGCAAACATCCGTTAATTGAAAATGCGCCTGAAGGCTATACAGAACATGTTCGTGATCCTAAACCGTATTTTACTGAAGACGGGAAAATCCGTTTTATCTGTGGTGCACAGCGAGAAAACCTCACAGGAACAGCCATTATTTTTGAAATGGACAATCTTGAAGATACGCCTCGCTTATTAGGCGAGCTTTCCTTGCCTGCTTTTGACAATAAAAACGTGTTTATGTGGGAATGCCCTGACCTATTGAAGATCGGTGATAAAGATGTCTTTATTTGGTCGCCACAAGGTAAAGATCGGGAAGCGCATCAATTCCAAAATAATTATCATGCGACTTATGCTGTGGGTAAATTAACAGATTTAACCTTTGAAGCAGAATATATCGGCGAATTAGATCAGGGCTTTGATTTCTACGCACCACAAACGTTTGGCGGCTTAGATAATCAAAATCATGCCGTACTTTTCGGTTGGATTGGTTTACCCGATTTAACTTACCCAACAGATAAATTTAAATGGCATTCGGCTTTAACCTTGCCAAGAGAATTGCGCTTAGAAGGCACAAGAATTTATCAACGTCCGATTGCTAAAATAGACGAAAATCTGACCGCACTTTCAGCGCGTCATCTTGGTGAAAAAGCGGATATTGCCAATTTAGATCGTGCCTATGTTAAATTTGAGGCAAATAACCAAGCCTTTGACTTAACCTTCTTCCAAAATGAAAAAGGACAATCACTGCGCCTATCTTATAAAAATGGCTTGATCTGTTTAGATCGCAGTCAAAGCGAACAAACGGAATTAATGGAGAAATTCAATACAAAACGCTTCTGCGAAATTGAAAATCTGCAGACTGTTGAAATTTTCTTTGATCGCTCAATTATTGAAATTTTCTTTAATCATGGTGAAAAAGCCATGACATCAAGATTTTTCATTGAGAACAGAAAAAATACAATAAGCAGTAGCCGTCCATTGGATTTAACGATCGGTTATTTACCGGCTATTCATTATGACAAATAATCAGCTCAAGTGCGGTTAATATTAACCGCACTTTTATTTCCAACTATGTTCTTTTATTAAATAATGACTATGTTTGTTCAACAACAAAACGTAACACCATCTAATCTTGTAGCATTCAATTTTCTATTGATTGCTTTTTTAACGGGAATTGCCTCTGCCTTTCAAACGCCAACCTTGAGTTTATATCTCTCTCAAGAGATTCAAGTTTCACCTTTTTTTGTGGGCTTGTTCTATTCAGTTAATGCCATTATTGGCATTATCTTAAGCCAAATTCTGGCGAAATATTCTGATAAGCAAGATGATCGTCGCAAAGTGATGATTGTTTGCTGTTTAATGGCTGTGCTTGGCTGTCTGATTTTTGCTTATAGCCGAAATTATTATGTGTTGATTATTATCGGTACAACGCTATTAGGGCTAGGTTCATCCGCTAATCCGCAATCTTTTGCTTTAGCGCGAGAATATGCTGAAAGTAGTCATCGTGAAGCGGTGATGTTCACCACAATTATGCGAACTCAAATCTCATTGGCTTGGATTGTTGGGCCACCGCTTTCTTTTTTCATTGCGTTAAACTGGGGATTTGATTACATGTATTTGGTGGCGGGTTCTGCCTTTTTACTGTGTGCAGGCGTCAGCAAATTATTGCCGAAAATTCCTCGTCAAAGTGCGGTTAAAAATCAAGAGATTTTAGACAATACGCCACCAAGAAAAAGTGTGATTTACTTGTTCATCGCTAATCTATTGCTTTGGACCTGTAACAGCATGTATCTCATTAATATGCCATTATTTGTGATTAATGAATTACATTTAAACAAAGAACTGGCGGGAACATTAATGGGAACAGCGGCGGGATTGGAAATTCCTGTGATGATTTTTGCGGGCTATCTCACCAAATATTTCAGTAAAAAGCGCTTGATGATGATTGCTTTAGTTTCTGGTCTTGCCTTCTATTCAAGTTTATTATTCGCCGAGCAAACTTGGCAGCTTATCGGATTACAAATACTTAATGCGATTTTTATCGGTATCACCGCTACCATTGGCATGGTGTATTTCCAAGATTTAATGCCGACTAAAATGGGCACGGCTACCACACTATTCAGTAATGCAGCAAAAAGTAGCTGGATTATCGGAGGACCTCTTGCGGGCATGATTGCGGAAATCTGGCATTACAATTCTATTTTTTATATCGCTGTGGCACTAATTTTTATCAGCGTAACCTGTATGTGGAAAGTCAAATCAGTTTAATGAAAATAAAAAAGTGCGGTCAGTTTTTGACCGCCTTTTACTTTACATTATCTTAGCGCCATGCTTTAAATTGATTAATCAATCCATTGGTTGAGCTATCATGGCTTGTCACTTTCTCTTTGTCTGCCAATTCAGGAAGAATTCGATTCGCTAATTGTTTACCTAATTCCACGCCCCATTGGTCGAAACTAAAAATGTTGAAAATCACACCTTGTGCAAAAATCTTGTGTTCGTACATCGCAATTAATGCACCAAGAACAAATGGTGTCATTTTCTGCACTAAAATAGAGTTGGTCGGTTTGTTACCGGTAAAGACTTTAAATGGCACAATGTCTTTTACCTCTTCCAACGATTTACCGGCTTTCACAAACTCGGCTTCAACTTCTTCCTTGGTTTTACCGAAAGCAAGTGCTTCAGTTTGTGCAAAGAAGTTTGATAACAATTTGCTGTGATGGTCACCTAATGGGTTATGGCTTTGTGCTGGCGCGATAAAGTCACAAGGGATTAACATCGTACCTTGGTGAATCAATTGGTAGAACGCATGTTGACCGTTTGTACCCGGTTCACCCCAAATGATTGGGCCTGTTTGATAATCACTGATAACATTGCCATTACGATCGACATATTTACCGTTTGATTCCATATTGCCTTGTTGGAAATACGCCGCAAAACGGTGTAAATATTGGTCATAAGGTAAAATTGCTTCAGTTTGTGCACCGAGGAAATTGGTATTCCATAAACCGACTAACGCTAATGTTGCCGGGATATTTTTTTCTAATGGCGCAGTACGGAAATGTTTATCCATTTCATGCGCACCACTTAGTAGTGCTTCAAAATTATCAAAGCCGATTGAAAGTGCGATTGAAAGACCGATTGCAGACCATAAAGAATAACGGCCACCAACCCAATCCCAGAATTCAAACATATTGTTTGTATCAATACCGAATTCTGTTACTGCTTTACCATTGGTCGAAAGTGCAGCAAAGTGTTTTGCCACCGCGCTGCTATCTTTCGCTGCCGCCAATAACCAATCACGTGCAGAATTCGCATTAGTCATGGTTTCTTGTGTGGTAAAGGTTTTAGATGCCACTAAGAAAAGTGTGGTTTCAGGATTGACTTTTTTCAACGTTTCAGCGATATGTGTACCATCTACGTTTGAAACAAAGTGCATATTCAAGTGATTTTTATAAGGACGAAGCGCTTCGGTCACCATGTAAGGGCCTAAGTCCGAACCACCGATACCGATATTCACCACATCAGTAATTGCTTTTCCGGTATAACCTTTCCATTCACCTGAAATCACACGATCACAGAACGCTCTCATTTTCGCTAATACCGCATTCACTTCCGGCATCACATCTTTACCATCTACATATACTGGTGTATTTAAACGGTTACGAAGTGCGGTATGTAATACGGCACGATTTTCTGTGCGATTAATTTTTTCGCCTGTAAACATAGCATTAATCGCTTCATCTAATGCCGATTCTTTGGCTAATTGACGAAGCAATTTAAGAGTTTCTTGGTTAATTTTATTTTTTGAAAAATCCACTAAGATTTGATTTTCAAAAGTTAAAGAATAATCGTTAAAACGATTTTGTTCTTGTTTGAATAAATCAGCGATGGTGGTATGAGCCAGTTGAGATTGGTGAGCTTCAAGTGCTTTCCAAGCTTGTGTATTGGTTGGGTTAATGTTTTTCATGAATATTTCCTTTTAAAATTGAATTCTTTACATTTTTGCTTTCTTACAAAAACAATTAATCGACATATTCTGTTATAACACGAGGCGTTAATTTTGTAATCAGTTCATAGCTTAAAATACCACTGTATTTAGCTACCGTTTCAATTGGTAATTCCTTACCCCATAAAATCACTTCGTCACCGACTTTATCTTGGCTATCTTCGCCTAAATCTACCGTTAGCATATCCATTGAGACTCGACCAACAATAGGAACAATACGACCATTTAGATAAACTGGCGTACCTTCTGGTACATCACGCGGATATCCATCACCATAACCAATGGCAATCACGCCAATTTTAGTATCTTTCGGACTCATCCAAATACCGCCATAGCCAACAGGTTCACCTTTTTTATGCTCACGTACAGCAAGCAAAGATGACGTTAAATTCATCACGGGGATTAAACCAAATTCTGCGCCGACAGTATTCGTTGGTGAAATGCCATACATAATAATCCCTGGGCGAATACAATCTAAATGTGCTTCAGGCCAGAATAGAATCCCACCTGATGCGGCAATGGTTCGGTCTCCCTCTTTATTTTTTGTAGCTTGAAGAAAACGATCTAACTGAACTTGAGTGTAATCTGAATTTAACTCATCAGCACGACTAAAGTGGCTGACAAAACCTAAGTGCGGTTGAATTTGAGGGAGTTTTTTCAGCTCTTGATAAAAATAATTCACTTCATCAAGTGATACACCTAAACGGTGCATACCAGTATCAATCTTCAACCAAACTTTAATTGGACTTGGTACTACGGCTCGTTTTAATGCTTCAAGCTGTTCGCGGTTATGTACCACCGTCTCAATATTATTTACTGCAATAATAGGCAGATCTTTTTCATCAAAAAAGCCTTCTAGCAATAAGATCGGTTTAATAATACCGTTAGAGCGTAAAGATAATGCTTCTTCTAAACGCGCCACGGCAAAGCAGTCCACCATGCTTTCTAAAGCCGATGAGACAAATACCACGCCGTGACCATATGCGTTTGCTTTTACCACGGCAATAATTTTACTGTGGGGCGCTTTTTCTTTAATAACTTGTAAATTATGTTTTAAGGCAAGCGAACTGATCTTCGCTGTTGCCGGTTTTACGTTCATGTTTATAATCCGTTATCTCTTGCCTAATAATCATCTCTGTATTCACGCTGTTCGGCAAGATTATCAAAGCGTGAGAATTGACCGTTAAATGCTAAACGTACACGTCCAATCGGGCCGTTACGTTGTTTACCAATAATGATTTCAGCAATACCTTTATCTTCAGAATTATCGTTATACACTTCGTCACGATAAATGAACATAATCAAGTCAGCATCCTGCTCAATAGAGCCTGATTCACGTAAATCTGAGTTTACTGGACGTTTATCTGCACGTTGTTCCAACGTACGGTTAAGCTGGGAAAGTGCAATGACTGGGACTTCTAATTCTTTCGCTAATGCTTTTAACGAACGGGAAATCTCCGCGATTTCTAAGGTACGGTTATCTGAAAATGCAGGTGCGCGCATTAATTGAAGGTAGTCCACCATAATCATGCTCAAGCCACCATTTTCGCGATACACACGACGCGCGCGCGAACGTAATTCCGTTGGGGTTAAGCCCGATGAATCATCAATATAAAGATTATTTTTTTGCTTAAACATCCCAAATACGCTGGCAATTTTGCTCCATTCCGTTTCATCCAAATTTTGACCAGTACGAATTTTGGTTTGATCAACGCGAGCAAGAGAGGCAATCATACGCATCATGATTTGTTCCGCAGGCATCTCTAAACTGAATACCAACACAGGCTTATCACTTGCCATGGCGGCATTTTCACAAAGGTTCATTGCAAAGGTGGTTTTTCCCATAGAAGGACGTGCAGCGACAATGATAAGATCAGAAGGTTGTAACCCTGCTGTTTTCTTATCTAAGTCAACAAAGCCCGTTGTGACCCCTGTCACACCACTATGATTTTCAAGCTTACTTAAGGTGTCAATTCGAGCAATGGTACTTTCCAACACGCTGATCACATTTTGTGGTCCTTCAGTTGAAGAACTGCGTTTTTCAGCAATAGCAAACACTTCTCTCTCGGCTTCATCCAACACCATTTTGATGTCTTTGCCTTTCGGAGAATAGCTGTTTTCTGCGATACGATTTCCTACAGCAATAAGCTCACGCAAAATCGCTTTTTCACGTACGATTTCAGCATAAGCCAAAATATTAATGGCATTTGGCGTGTTATTAGAAAGATCCGCTAAATAAGCAAAACCGCCTACCGAATCGCTAATACCTTTCGCTTTAAGGGCTTGATCAAGGGTGATTAAATCAATCGGGGTTTGGTTACGCATTAATTCTTCCATGGTTTGGAAGATTGCTTTATGTGCAAAAGTATAAAAATCCTCAGCGATCACTCTTTCTGCAATACCGTCCCAATGTTGATTACTCAACATGATGCCGCCAAGTACGGCTTGTTCAGCTTCAGTGGAATGAGGCGGGATGCTAACTTGTTCAGTTTTCTGATCAGACGATTGGATTTGTCGTTGTGATGCCATAAGGATTTCAATTTAAACTAAAAAACTGTGCTTATGATACCGCAAATACGAGGTGGTTTTAAGAAAAAAGTGCGGTCAATATTTTCAATATTTTAGATATAAAAAACGGTGGAAAAATCCACCGCTCTTTTTTATTCAGGAATGTTGATTATTCAACCGTTAAAGTACGACAAACATTGGTTGTGCCTTCTGATTCATCACCTTGTGTTAATAAAACAAGATCACCTGAAACTAAATAACCTTTTTCTTTTAATAGGTTAATCGCTGCTTTTGCACCTGCAGAGCTACGAGATTCACCATCAAAATGAACTGGTGTCACGCCGCGGTATAATGCACAACGGTTTAAGGTTTCTTGAACACGAGAAAGTGCAAAAATTGGTAAACCTGAGCTGATACGTGACATTAATAATGGTGTACGACCAGAGTGGCTTAATGTAATGATTGCAGCAATACCACTTAAATGGTTTGCTGCATACATTGCAGACATTGCCACAGATTCTTCAATATCTCTGAATTCACGATCTAAACGGTGATGAGAAATATTGATGCTAGGCATTTTTTCTGCCCCTAAACATACGCGTGCCATTGTCGCCACAGTTTCAGCTGGATATTGACCTGCTGCCGTTTCTGCTGAAAGCATTACCGCGTCAGTACCATCTAATACTGCATTTGCCACGTCCATCACTTCTGCACGAGTTGGCATTGGATTACTGATCATTGATTCCATCATTTGAGTTGCAGTAATTACCGCACGGTTTAATTGACGTGAACGACGAATTAATTTTTTCTGTACGCCAACTAATTCTGGGTCACCAATTTCAACACCTAAGTCGCCACGAGCCACCATGATTACATCAGAAGCCAGGATAATATCATCCATTGATGCTTCATCAACGACAGTTTCAGCACGTTCAACTTTAGCAACGATTTTCGCATCTAAACCCGCTTGTTTTGCTAACTCACGTGCATAGTTTAAATCTGCACTTGAACGCGGGAAAGATACAGCTAAGTAATCTACACCGATACGAGCTGCAGTGATGATATCTGCTTTATCTTTTTCAGTTAATGCATCTGCAGATAGGCCACCACCTAATTTGTTGATCCCTTTATTGTTTGATAGTGGACCACCAACAGTCACTTCAGTAAATACTTTTGCACCTTCAGTAGAAAGCACTTTTAATTGAACACGGCCGTCATCTAATAAAAGAATATCGCCTGGTACAACATCTTGTGGAAGAGTTTTATAGTCTAAACCAACAGCTTCTTGATTACCCTCACCTTTTGGTAATTCCGTATCAAGAATAAATTTATCGCCAACATTTAAGAAAATTTTGCCATCTTTAAAAGTAGAAACACGAATTTTAGGACCTTGTAAGTCACCTAAAATTGCCACGGTTTTACCTAATTTCTTCGCGATCGCACGAACACGCTCAGCACGCTCAATATGATCTTCTGGTGTACCGTGAGAAAAATTCATACGTACAACGTTCGCACCAGCTGCGATAATTTTCTCAAGGTTATTATCGCGGTCTGTTGCAGGTCCCATTGTACATACAATCTTCGTTCTTCTTAATTTTCTAGACATTATCTAAACTCCACAAATGGTTACAATTTTAATAAAACTTTTTTAATTTCGGCTTATCCGAGATGAAAAACGTTGCGCATTATACGCTTAAACCAATATAAAATCAAAATAGCTACCGAGACTTTTCAAGTCAAATATTGGTTATTTTTTTAGCATCTAAACTTAACTTAAAACAAATCCACTTGTTTTCATCCTTAAAACTGTTTATCATCTGCCACATCTTTTGTGCGACTATAGCTCAGTTGGTTAGAGCACCACCTTGACATGGTGGGGGTCACTGGTTCGAGTCCAGCTAGTCGCACCATTTACCCTAAACACAGCCCCGCGAAGTTACTCGCGGGGTTTTGTTTTTCCTAGTGTTTTCAAGGCTTTTCAGCCCTTTTACTTATCGCCACTAATCAGACTTAATTGTCTTTAACCGCATTTTTTAGTAACAAGTTTAGTAACAAGGTGATAAACTTCGAAAAATCTTGTTACTAAAACTAAGGAAAAATGATGCCTCGTGTTACTAAACCGCTCACAAATACAGAAGTAGATAAGGCGAAAACAAAGGATAAAGAATACAATCTAAGTGATGGTAACGGTCTTTTTTTACGCATTAAGCCTACCGGTGCTAAGGCTTGGATTTTCAATTATTATCACCCAGTAACAAATAAACGCACATCTTTTACTATTGGAACTTATCCAGCTATAACACTTGCGCAAGCTCGCCAAAAACGCGAAGAATATCGCGCCCTACTCGCTCAAAGTATCGATCCGCAAGAATACATAAAAGAACAAGAACTAATTAAAAACGGTCAGAACGAAAATACTTTCTATAAAGTCGCTTTACTTTGGAAAGAAAAAAGAAGTAAAGAAATTGAGCCTATGACAATGGAAAAAAATTGGGCAAGATTAGAAAATTATCTATTCCCTACTCTTGGGAATTACCCTATCGATCAGATTACTTCCCCTTTATTGATTAAAACTGTTCGGCCATTAAATGAAAAAGGTTTCAATGATACGCTGCACCGTTTATTAAACCTCGCTAATCAGATTTTAAATTATGCGGTAACAATAGGATTGATTTCGTTTAATTCTTGCTTGAAAGCATCTGATGCTTACCATAAAGAGCCTCAAAAACATCACCCAGCAATCAAACCGGAAGAACTACCGAAACTATTACAAGACTTCAAAAATTCAAACAGGGATTATCTGACAAAGGTTTTATTCCGCTGGCAATTACTTTCTATGGTTCGTCCGGCTGAGGCGGTTTCTATTGAATGGTCTGAAATTGATTTTGATAAAAAGTTATGGACTATCCCAGCAGAAAAAATGAAAAAAACAAGACAAGGGCAATTTCCTCACATTGTTCCTCTCTCGTCTTTAATGATGGATATTTTAGAAGAATTGAAACCTATAACAGGTGATGACAAATTCGTATTTTCTCACTACCACAAACCTAACCAATCAGCTAGTAAAGAACTAATAGCTAACGCATTGAGAAAAATAGGTTACAAAGGGATTCAAGATGCTCACGGATTGAGATCGATAGCTAGAACGTTTTTAGAAGATCAGCAAGTTGATTTCCGTATTGCTGAAAGTTGTCTTGCTCATAGCATTGGGAATAAAACAAGTCAGGCGTATAACCGTTACGATTATGTAGAACTCCGCCGCCCTGTGATGCAATTATGGAGTGATTTTGTGGAGCAATGCGAAAAAGAAAGCGTGTGAATGAGCGGCGTGTAAAAAATATTACAAAAATTGGTTCACCTGTTCACCTTATCAATTTAACCTTTTATTTCATATAGTTACGGGTGAATAGGTGAACATTATTGTTCACCCTAATTGTTCACCTTTAAGAGAAAAGCATAAAAAAAGGGGCTTTTGCCCCTCTTTCCTAGTTTATGAATCGAACTCACTTTGGAACTCATCATAGTTTTTGAAGTGAACATTGGAGCGATATCCAAATTTTCCTTTAACTTTGAAGAACTCAAATTTATTTTTATGCTGCGCAAATCCTTGCTTTAATGAATTTGAGAAGTTTCTCAAAGTAAGAGTATTTGAAATTCCACTTGCAGCCGTAAATGCTAAGTATGCCGGATAGAGGTGTGTTCTTGCCTTACCACCTAGATTAGCATTTCCTATATACAAACCGTCATTCTGTGCCGTAGTATAAAAGTAGCCGCAAAATTCGGTGATATGGTCAGATTCGCTTTTTATTTCTAAAGCCTCATCACTTGTTTGTTGCTCTTTTAAAGCGGCCTTAGCGGTTTCAGGCTGTTCAAAGGTATGTATTAGTTTGTAAATTATACCCCCTATTTCCCTCTCAATCTTATCCATGAAATTAGGGTCTCGCTCGTTTTCAGGTACTACTTTGTCAAAGTGAAAGATTACCCTTCTTCGCTCAATCCCACCGCTACGCTCTGTAAATCTAGTCGCCTCGTTATTAACGATTAAGACTACTGCGGGAATAACCGCTTTAAATTTACTGCGGTGTTTTGGGTCAATATTTACAGGATCACCACCTGTGATACTTTTCAATCCACCACCATCACCACCATAACGCGATTGTTCAGGGCAAATTAGCAAAGTCTTACCTACAAAACTTTCCCGTCCGCGTGGTTCATCTAAATCTACTAACCGCCCGCTTTCTGTGTTCTGCTCACCAGCTAATAACGTGGCAATATTAGCAAAAACAGATTTACCACTACCGCCATCACCTGTTACTTCAAAGAATAATTGCCAGTCGTTGCGATTAGTTAAAACTGCGTATAAAGCCGCTAGAATAGCGTTCTTTTTGCTTTCTTTACCACCGCTTACAAACTCTAACCATTTATCAAAATATGGCGTATTTTGCGCTGAATTTAGATATTCATGCGGAATATACGATGTTAGCCAGTTTTCCCTATAATGGGGCAAGAACTCTAACGTAGTGCGGTTTAAAGTTCCATTATTGAAAGCGATCAATTCTTGTGTCTGTACTCCCATTTTGGGAACTTGAATTTTTATCGTATCAATAGTACCTTCTATAGAACGTGCGCTATATCCAAAGTCCTGTTCTTCAAAGAAAGCAACTACTTTATCCAAGAACTCATATTTCTCCACCATTTGCCAGCCTATGCCGTCATAGTTATAAAGCTCCCGATTTCTTGGGTTTAATGCCAAATCCATTTCTAACGACTTAGTCAAAGCTCGCGCTTTCTTATTGACTCCGTCATTTTCTTTTACTTTTTCAGGCAGTGCTAATTGCGTTGCTAAATCAGCGGTCTTTTTATCGGTTCGCAAGAGTTGAATGTAAGAGCTTAAATCCTCTTTTAATTGCGCGGCTGCATCAATGAGTTTCACTTCTCTAGCCGAAGTGTTTTTTGCTAAATTCTGACAAATTGCGGTAATTTCTTCCTGTTTTAATTCGCCATATTGAGCAATCTTCACTAACTGCTGATCTTCCTTAGCTATACGTGTTGAAGAAATATTATCAAGTTGATTTTCACCTAGAATAACTGGTTTCTGATTACTTTCTAGACCATCCACCAACGAACACAATAAAAGCCATTCTTCCCCTTTACCTTTTCCCCATGCTTGCCATGCTTTAGAGCCAGCTAACACAAATAAATCGGAATAAGGTTCATGCGGTTGATCCGCAAGATGCGGAGCATTAATTAATCGAGCCATTGTTCACCCCTTTAAGTACTCCGTTTTCAATATCATTGATGCGGTCAGCGACTACTTTTTGGAAGTATGTAAGAGTTTCAACTAAAGAAATGACTATGCTATTTTTCAGCAATCCATCAATAATTTCATCGTTAGTTAAACTTGCGACTATTTCTTCCGGATTAAGTGAAGGCGGATTAGGTGCTAGTTGTAATAAATGTTTATTAGCCGCTAACAGTTCATCGTGTAGATTTCGTAACACATACAGTTTTTCAGACGGATAACTTTCAAAAATTTCTGCTAACGTTACGATTGTTTCACCCAGATAAGGTAAAGGTAAATAAAGAGCATCCCCCTCTTTCTTTTCACAATTTATCTGGCAAAGCATAATCGCTTTCAATTCGACCGCACTTAAATTTGAGTAGTCTAATTTTTCATTCATATTCATCTTACTTACTCCCCTTTTGTTGTTCAGCTCGTTCAGAGTTTAAAGCGCCTATCTGTTCCACCACCTCGCTAAACTTATAGAGCAGATATTTATTAGCTTGATTGAAATATTTCAATTTGGCCGTATCTTCTCGGGATAGATTGCCGTCTTTGGCCAATGCGTTAAGCAAATTTCCACCACCAGCCAATTTATTCATTAAATCCACTATTTCATCACGAAACTTGATCTTGTGATGAAAATCACCTGGATAAACTTCAAGACATCGTTTGTTGCTATCCTGTATTAGTTGGAATTGACGTGAAATTTGGGAATACTTCAAAGCCAATGGATTAAAAAACAGCTTACCTTTTCTTTTTTCAACTTTCTGTTCTTCATTACCAGTGGCACTTTTCGCCACCGGTGGCGCTTTTTGTAACTGGTGGCGTTTTTCGCCACTGCTTACTAAATTTTTATCACTTGCCGCTTTCCATTGTTTTAGCTGTTCCATAGGATTATTTGGTTTCATTTCTTGCCGCCTTTCTAATTGTTGCTGCTTTCTTAATTTGCTCGATCGATGCTGCTAGTCCTTTATAGTGTCCTGTGTGTAGATAATCTTCAGCGAAGGCTAATAATTGTTTAATACGTTTACAGGCTTTCTCTAACTGCTCTGGTGTCGGTACGTATGGCTCTTTAAATGATTTGATTTTTTTAGTTCTCATTTTCTTCCCCTTTTGTGAAATAAAAATCTACTGTTGAGGATTGCTCCGCTTGCTCTAAATAATCATCAATCGCAGATAAGGCGGCTCGGATAATTTCTTCGCTTGTATAAAAGCCTTCTAAATCCATATCCGCCCCATCGTTCCGAATTAATGCCAAAATTGCTTTCGCTCTGCGGATAGAACTATGAAGTTTGCCCACTTTGGCCATCTGAATGGCGCAATGTGTAGGAGTTTTGTTAGTCATGAGCCACCTCCGCGAAAGAGATTGAAGGGAAAGTATTTGCTGATAAAGTGCGGTCTGATTGAAGATTGATTCTTCCAGCAAGCACTAAGACGAACTCACGGGCAAGCTTAGCGCGTGCGTTGCGTTCGCTATCAGCGGTAATACGGATTTTTTGAAGGTGATTTGATAAATCAGTACGGCGAATAGCCGCGAAGATGAATTGATACATTTGCGTAAGTTCCAAAGTTAGATTTTCAGGAACTACTGCTAGACTTTCCACGGTCGGGCGGTAGAACGTAACAAGGTGGAAAACTGCCAACTTTGGAAGACAGCCCGTCATAGACGGCTTATTACGCTCTACCATTGAGAGAATGATCGGATTTATATGTAAAACAAAATCCGCATATTCTTTTGGTGTGCGAATGTTACGAACAAAAAAAGCACGGTCTAATGGCGTGCTGTCGTTCGCCAAAGTTAGATAGTTCAGCTTTCCACGGCTGGCAATCACTTTTTCTGATTGCGTGTTCATGATGCCAAAATTAACTGTGGTTTGTAAAGCGATTTTAATCAAAAACAACTTGAAAAATATTTCATATTGATTAAAATATTTATGATTTAAATTCATGGTGATTATTTCCATATTTTTAAATGACCTTAACATATTGATAAAAATTACCTTTAGAAGGTTTAAACGCCGCATTGGATAGCCTTGCGGCGTTTTTCTTTCCTATTCAAACCGTGAATAGGCTTGCTTTTCTTCAACCGCTGAAAGTTCGCCCCCTTTAGCTTTGTAAATTGCAACCACTTCTTTTAATTGTTTAGCATTTGCAACTTCATAACGGTAATATTGACCTGCTCCATCCGAGGTCTTTTCTGTTGTACGCTTTAATTTTTCGCTTAAATATTCTCGCTCTAGCTCACTTATATAATTACGTGCGGAAGTCATCCCCATTTCGTAACCATCAATTCCGCTAATACTTGAATTTATTAAGCGATGAAGAACTTTTAAAAATTGAGTTGGTTTTCTTATTTCACCCATCTTCCACCACCTTAAGCCCGTGCGGCTTTTTGCTCTTCAATCCATTGATTTACTTCTTCTACATCCCATAAAACAAAGGTTTGTGAAAGCCGAATAGGTTGTGGAAATTTTTTTTCTTTAACCAAACAATTTAGTTTTGTGCGCTGGAAGCCAACAATGCGGCAAACGGTTTTACCAGGAATTAATTTTTGTGATTGGATTTGAGATTGTTCCATAAAAAATACCTCACGTTAGTTTAACCATGTGGAATAGCGTTCTATTCCGTTGAGTTGTTCGAACGGGAGGTATTAGAAAGGATTTTTTAGGGTGGCAAAATCTATATAGATCCAAAACGAATCTATATAGATCTCTTGAAGGGTTATTTGATTTTATTTGCTTTGCTGAATTTATCTCGTAAATTAGCTTCACTTAATCCAGTATAACCTTGATATTGTTCACTAATATAAACTATTAATTCTTCTTGGTTACCAAAGCTATTTTCAGACAAACAAAGTTCTTTTAAGGCTTGTATAAGATTTAAGTAAGAAGTTTCAGATTTTCCAGAAATTTCTCTACTGCTTTCCCCTATCTTTTTTTGGAATTCTTCAATTTGTTTATTTTTATCACTAATTTGATTTTTAAGTTTCTGAATTTCTTCTTGCTGTTCATAACTTTCATCAATTACGGAAAATAATTTCAAAAATGAGATCATATCCTCGTGAATAATATAAATATCATCTAAATAAAGCTCTGTTCTGTTTTCGTAAATAGGCAAATGAAGATAAAGCCCAGAAAAGGTGTTTACATAAATATCAGGGAATTCCTCTATATAACCACGCTCTATTAGCTCTAGGGTATTGTATGGTTCGAATACTTCCTTAGAGAGAGGAAAATAACCATTAAAAACAAGATTTCTAAAACGGTCTAGTTCTCCGGTATAAAGCTTTATTTCATCATTTTTAGAAAAGTAGTCAGGGAGGTAGTAGGCATCATTTAATATAACATCAATACTAAAATAAATATTATTTAGTTTTATTCTGTAAATTTCAAAGTTTTCGTTGTGTTCTATTTCTGGCTTTGTTTCCCTTTGGCTAAATTGTAAAAATATTTCTTCATTTCTAATATTTAGCGTTTTATTATGTGGAATTTCCCGTTTATTTACGCTATCTATCTTATTAATTCGCCCTTCAAGATGAATTGAAGCTTGTAAATCACCTGATTGAATATATTCTAATAAATCGTATTCTGAAATATTAATATTGTAGTTTAATGAGATATATTTTACCGCATCAGTGATTGAATATGCCTTTTTAGGCAAGAACTTTTGATTCGACATAAACGCCCCTTTCGCATTTGTCCTTATTGGTAGGAGCGCACCAACAAGATAAGGTTTCTTGCTTTCGGGGATCAGCCTAGATGCGCTTTATTTGGTTATTCAGCTATTGTAATAGATTCAATTTCCCATCTATTGCCTTTATAATTTTTTTGCAGAAATTTTACAGCTTTCGTTCTAGCGTCTGTTTTATCTACCGCATTTATAGAGATGGTATCGCTATCTACTTCATTTCCCATACTATCTATTACAAAAAAACTAAGTATATACTCTTTATTTTCCATATCTGGCCTTATTTTTCATACTCACGGAGATATTAGTTAGCATAGTTTCTTTATTGCGATTGCTACTACTAATTATTGTTCCGGGAATGAATGATTTACTTTCTTATTGTTTTTTTCAAAAGTTGTTGAATGATTGGGCGCTGTAACTCTTGTTTAGACCATTCAGCTAATTTTGTCGTTTGTTCTATACGTTTTTGTTCTGCTCTTAATTTATAAAGTTGATAACAAAAATATGTAATAGCTAATATTGCACCGATCAATATAGGTAATTTTAAGATTGGCCAAAAAAAGTAACCTAACAGGATTACAAAAAGGCATATTGCTAAAAAGAGTAAAAAATCTAAAGCAGAAAACACAAAGGAATCAAATGCAGCGAAGACAGATTTAATCATATTAACCCCTTTTAATATTTTGATTATTTATTGTTCTATTTTATCAAAGTTTAAATGCGGTAAGCTACGTTTATTTCTTATTTTTACGCTTAGATTATAATAACTTCGCTACAAAATTGTAGTACGTACCCTAAAGCCTTTTTTAGGGAAAATTTTAAAAATTAGCAATTTGATAATATGTTCGTGCGATGTAGTCACGTATAAAAAATCCCCACGTTGTGAAACGTAGGGATTTATTTTATCTTCTTTTCGCAATTCTTCTTTCGGCCCTCTTCATATCTTCAAGATTTTTGTGCGCAATATGGTAAATTGTTTCTAACACTTCCATATTAGGGCTATTCTGTCTGCTATCTATTTCACGTTTTGCTGCATTACATTTACACTTTAAAACATAAATAACCTCTTCTATTGGATAAGGTTCATTGTCATCATATAAGCTAATAAAAGTGAAAAGTGCGGTAGATTTCTTATAGTGTTTCACTGCCGCTATTAGTAAGTTCTGTTTTGCCTCTTTACATCTAATCATATATCCAATCCGTTAAATTCTTCTAGTGCCTGTTTGTGTTCGTCTGATAGTTCGAAAATTAAATCACCGTATTCAAGTTGATAAGTGCCGAAAGACATCAGGAAGGCGACTGCTGGGTCTATCTTGTTTGCGGCTTTCTTCTTGTTCGGTTTAATATTGGCGTTCGCGTCTGTTTCCATAACTACATTTGATAAAGCCCACGCAAGCACCGGATCGCCGTTGTGTTCTATCATCTGTCTGTTTATTAAAACTTCCGCACTTTTTGCCACTGGGCTAAATCGTTGGTATGTTTGCGGGAATGGCTCTACTTCAAGCCCCGCCGCTTGTAATTGTGTTCGTAAATGGGTTGCGTTCCATACGTCAAAGCCTGTCATTTTGATATTGAAACGTTCAGCATCTTTCAGAATATCATCTCTGATTTTATCGTAGTCGATACAGTCGCCCTCTGTGGCAATTAGCCAACCACTGCGCACCCAGTTTCGATACATTGCGCGGTTTTTATTTGCCACGTTGTTAAGTTGGAATTCGGGAATGTAGTGCCGTGTAAACAATCTAACTTTGTTTCCGTGTGGGAATGTATAACAAAGGCTTGTTAAGTCGTTGGTACTTGATAAATCTAGCCCTAAATAGCAATCTTGATGAAGTAAATCGCTTTCAGTGTACTTCCGTTCGCATTGCGCCCAGTTTCCATCACCTAGCCACGGCGTAGAGCCTTGACACCATACATTAAAGCGCTTAGTTAGCATTTCTACCCATTCGGACGGAATACCCCTAGCCTTCTTGATAGTGTTCTCAAAATCAAGGTAAGGAATGGATTTACCTATATTCGGATTTGCTTTTATCCAGTTCTCTTGATTGTCGATTTCGCTTTCTTCGTCTAACTCAAAAATCAACACAAATAGGCTTTCATTCAGCTCATTTCCTTCAAGGATCTGAGCGCAATAATCATAATGCTGTTTACAGGCTGAAATAACGTTACTTCCCGCTGTTGTAATAGCAAAGAGTAAACCTTCAGGGCGTGCGCCTTGCCCTAGCTCTAACGCACTATATACGCTGTTGTCCGTGTGTAGGTGATATTCATCAACAATCGCTAAACTAGGGTTAGTTCCTTCAATGGTTGAAGATTTTGCGGCAAGCGGCCGCATAATGCTATTGTTCTTTGGATTGATTAGCTTGTGTTGCTGAATGTTAAGGCGTTTTTTCAATGGAGTTGAAAGTAAGCACATTTGACGAGCATCATCAAATACGATTCTCGCCTGATCTCGGCTTACGGCTGCAGTATAAATATCTTGTTGCCCACCTTCTACCAATAAAAACCAATTAGCCAGTACTGCCGCTACTGTCGATTTAGCATTTTTTCGTGCCACTTGAACATAAGCAGAACGATATTTTCTCAATCCAGTATCTTTCCGTTTAAAGCCTAATAGGTTAGCAAATAGAAACACTTGCCAATCAGAAAGAATAATAGGTTCACCGCGCAAATGCCCTTTAACGTGTGGGCATAATTTAGAGAAAGCCAAAAACTTATTTACCACACCTTCATCAAAGAAATAAGCGGGGTTTGCTAAATCATTAAAATAGCGTGCTACAGCTTGTTTTATTTTTTTACAAGCTACTATTTCTCCAGATTGAACTTTTCCCGCATACTCATGCCAAATCACCATTTTCACCTACATTGTAAGCACTTGATCAAACATATCTGTAGTTTCAACTTCAACCGGATTTTTTCTGCGACTTACTGGGTCAAAGCCTAAAAGCGAGGACATTTTCACCATCACTTTTTCAGCATCTGCTTTCGCTGACAGTGCGGGGTTTCTTGATTGCGTACCTTGGCTATTTACTATTGAAAAGCCGTTTTTATGAATATCCTCAACTGCAGCACGGAAAAGAGAGTAATTCACGCAATATAATTCCAGGTGAATTAAGTCCGCATCTTGAATATCACCACGTTCAAGAAGTTGTGGAATTCGTTCTTTCCATACTGCTTTAGCGATTGGATCTAAAAAACTCGGTGGATTATGCGTTTTTTTCTTGTTTTTTGTTGTCATTGTATTTCCTTATTTTCAAAAAAATTGCCTTGCGTAAAAATTTGTATAGGGGGGCGGTTCTGACGGCTTGAGCCTTTCTTTTTTAAACTGCCCCCACCCATCTAATCATTATTTTTTCGCTCCATATCCGCGTTGGTCTATTACTCGTGTTTTGTAACTGTGACAATTTCGGCATAAAGCTTGATGATTAGATTCAACCCAGAATAGAGGGTCTGCCTGTCCATTCTCTACTGGCTTTATATGATCTATCACCGTTGCGGGTGTGTAGATTCCTTTCTCTAAACACATTACACAAAGCGGGTGAAAGCGTAAGTATTGCGCGCGGTACTTGCTCCACTTATGGTCATATCCTCGCGCGCTACTGCTTGCTCTTGTGTCTTTTGGCTTATGTTCTTCGCATCTACCGGACTTTACTTTGTTTTTACAGTTAGGATAGCTGCATCGTCTTAGTGGTTGATAAGGCATATCGATTACTAAATTCTTAGTAAGCGCACGGCTCACGGTAAACATCCCATAGAGATTTAACAGTCATGGGGATAAGCGTTTGAGGGGCATCCGTTGTTATTTCTCGGTTACTGTATAAATGCCCGATATACATTAAGCAGCCCACTTTTATAGCTGGGGTAAAAGGAACGGTGTTTTCTGTTTCTTCATTACCGAAGGTTTTGCCTATATGCTTTTGGCATACTTCAAAGGCTGCTACCTTATAGCTTTCGATTAAGTCATCATCTAAATCATGATCTACGTTTAAATGCTGCTTAATTTCTTCAAGCGTTAAATCAGTTTTTTCCATTGCTTACCTCTTTACAAATAAGTTGTAATTCCCTGTGTGATTCCTTGCTATCAATGATGCTGGTTATTTCTAAGTTGCGATTACCGTATTTCACGCGCATTGTGTTATCCACATTCGTTCCGTATCTAATACGGATTCGCACAATGTTTTCATTGGTTATGCTTGCGCTAGCAAAGAACTCTCTACCCTGTAACGGTTCAACTGCTGCGCGTATATTCGCAACGGTTTTCCACTTACTTATAAATCCGCCATAATCATTAGTTTCGTTTACTTGTTTTTGTAAACTTATCGCCTTGTTATATTTACCGGCTCTAATCATTCTAGGCATCGTTCACCTCGTTTTCGTTTACGCTATCATTGCGTTTAACTTCTACGGTTTGTTTCCATGCTTGACTAAATTCATCACCGCCAGCATAAGGCGGCAAGCCTTCACGTCTGCGTACTTCGTTAGGTGACATTACGCCCGCTTTAATCGCCACATCGTAACTATTGAAACGTTCGTTTTGACTGGTGCGGAGTAAGTCGCTTGTGTCAAACTCGATTAAGTGCCGTTTCTTGCTACTGCTCGTTAAGTCAATCATTAAGGCATCTTTAAGCTGTTGTTCAAAGTTAGTCAGCCATGGGCGTAAGGTTTGTGATAAGAACGCTCTGCTGGCCTCACTGAAATTCGCATAGCTACTATTGGAATAATCTTGTAGGAAAATCGGGCTTATATTGTAGATTCGAGCTATATCGGAAATTGTGAAGGTTCGACTTTGTAACCATTCGGCATCTTGGTTTGTCATGCCTAATTGTTTGTATTCCATTGAGCCTTCAAGGATTGGTGTTTTCCCCGCGTTCTTCGCGCCTTTGTAACGCTCTAAGGCTTTCACTGCTTTCTGTGCTTTCGCATCGTCTAACCATTCAGCCGTTGAAATTAGTCCACTTGCCATCAATCCGTTTTTCATGATTGCTGCACCGTGTCGTTGTTGTGCTAAACCTAGCCCGATAGTTTCACGGCAAACTGTCACAGGTGAACGCCCCATAAATCCATCAAGGGAACTATGGCGTAGGTGTAACATTTCATCTTGAAGATAGTTTCTAGTTACTCCGTTTAAGTCCGTTACTTGGTAAATATGTTCGCCTGTTACTTTACGGAAGATATTTACTGCGCTCGGCTGGTAAGGTGTAAGGCTTACAGGTTCGCCCTTGTTATTCCACTCAATCACCGCATAAGCATTACCAGTTAGCAAACAATGGCGCATCATCGTATATTTAAACTGGTAAGGCGTTTGATTTCGGTTAGGCATTTCATTTAAAAGATATTCAACCGGATGACGGTAGATTCTTTCTCGCCCATCTTCTTTCAGTGCGTACAGATAACAAGGCATAGATGCTACTGCCTCGGCAATCACTGTTACGGCGTTCATAACCGCTGGTAGAGCCTCTGCCGTTTGCGGGCTGACATATTCACCCGCGCCAGTATTATTTACGCCCATGTAAGATAGGAATTCATCAATAGTGATTGGTTCGCTGCGTTGCTCTTTTCGTCTAAAAGGATTCCACATATTACGCCCCCATTACATCAACCCACTTGCTTAAAAGTGCGGTAGATTTATCTTGCGTTTTTTCTTTAGCGGCCACCATCGAACGCTTAGCGATTTCTACACTACTTTCCGGATAGGCTGGAACGCTTGTTACTGTAACCTCAAAGAGATCTGCTTTAATTACGTTTCTTTGGTAAGGCTCTACATCAAATTTCCATTCTTCTTCAATAGCTCTGAATCCGAAAGACATCCCTGTAATATCACCGCGAGAAACGCTAACTAATAAATCTTTTCCGATTGTTGTATCGGGCGGAGTTAGTTCAAAGCGTAAGCCGATTGAATCTTCTTCTAGCTTTAATGTTCCCGCACTTGTTCGACCTAGTAACTTGGTGTAGTCATGTTCAAAGAGTGCGCGCACATCTTCGCCACTTGCTAGGCTGTCACTGAAAGCTTTAGGCGCAAAGGATTCCACAAAATCACAGCAAAGCACTTGTGAAGGGCTATTCCATTTCACCGCATAACCGATTAGCTTTTGATTTTCTTCATCGGCTGAAAGTGTTGCGGAGCGGATTTCAAATTCTTTATTCATATTTCACCTATTAAGCAAAAAAAGGGGCTTTCGCCCCTCTATGATTTATGCTGTTGTTTCAATCACTTTGATTGCGTTTGAATCTACTACGCCACCGCCTAAATATTTATCGGTGTGTACTTTATAGAATCCAGGTTCGGTTAAGTTGTCCGGACGGGTTCGCACGCCTGTTTCGTGGTCGATAATGAAATATCCGCGCTTGAAGTCACCGAAGGCAATTACTGCTTTGTTTGCTCCGCCTGTCGGCATTGTTTCTAAGAAGTGGACTGGGCGACCTAATAATGTTGCTGGGGCATCGGTTGTTAAACCATCGCGCCAGATATAATCGCCGTTTTTGTTTTTAAGTTTTTGTAATGCTGCTGCAATCGTTGATGACATCACCCAAACCGCATTTTTACGGTATTTGCTATGAAGTGTATAGAACGCATCGATTAAAGTATCTGCATCAATCTTCGCTACGCCTGCTACTTCAATTTTTTGAAGTTTGCCAAATTGGCGTACTTTGTCATCTTCGGTTGTGCGTTGGTAGGTTAAGAAGCCTTTTGATTTTTTGTTACCATCACCGGAAGTTAAATCGGTTTCTTCTGTTTCTGTGAAGGTTTCAGAAATTTCATCAGTTAGCCAACCTAAAACATCAATGCTTGAGAAGTCTAAGATTTCTTGTGTAGTCTTAGGATAAGCATAGATTGAATTTAAAGCGATTGTTACTTCATGAAGTTTCGGGGTTGCTGTGCCGTTGCGTGCTGTGCCTTCTGTGCCGTGTTCTACTGCTGCACCACCAGCCGATACTAATTTCTTGTATTCTTTCGCTCCAACCGGTAAGCGTACTACGTTACAAAGTTGGCGCATTACGCTATCGTCTGTTAAGCGTTTCATTACATCTTTGTCTAACTGTGGGATAACTGAATAGCCGCCATCTTCACCGTTAGCCGTAGTTAAATTGCGAAGTTCACCAGTTTTAACATAATGGCGTAACTCATCATTTGAAAGTTGTTTCATGTTGCGTTGTTCTACCTGTTTAGTTTGAGCATCTAGGCTACGTTCTTCATCTGCTACGGTTTCGTACTTGCTGATTTCATCTGTCATCTGTTTGACTAAATCTTTCAGCTTTTCAAAATCTACTGATTCAGATTCATTCAATGAACGATTTTCTTTTTCTGCTTTTTCAAGCATTGAACGCATTTCTGCGACTTTTTCCGCCTTTTGTTGGCGTAACTCAATTAGTTTTTTAAACATATTCATCTATTCCTTATGAGATTTCTTAGTCTAAATTTAGACGACTTTCATTAAGTCAAAATATAATATATAGTGTTTTTATTATTAAATAAACACATTATTTTTCAATAGTTTAGTTGCGTTTAGATACGGTAAGTTAAGGTTGTTTGATTGCTTAAATTTTGAACAGATAGAGAGTAAATATTCTGTATTGAGATATCTTTTTTTGATTGGTGAACAAAGGTGAACAATGGTGAACAGTTGGTGAACAATAAAAAAGAATATAACTATATAATAAATAAAGAGTTTTAAGGGTTGGTGAACAAGGTGAACAGTTTTTCTATAAAATTTTTAACACACGGCTTATTAGTGGTATTATGGCATCAGAAACTATTATTGATTTGTGGTGAATTTGAATTTTAGTAACAAGCTTAGTAACAAGATTTTAGACTTTAAAAAATAAACATTAAAAATCAATATACTACAAGTGAATTCGGGTTCAGCTAGTGCACCATATTGCAATCCCAAGCTTTTTAGCTTGGGATTTTTTCTTTTTATCCCCTGCTTAATTTGAATGAATCTTTTCTAGATAATCACATATATAAATGAAAATAATTTGCATTGATTGATGTAAACGTTTTCGCTATACTCTGGGCTCTTTTATTATATATTGGAAAGAGATTATGAATTTTAAATTAAGCCTTATTTCAACCGCACTTTTAACCAGTTTTTCTATTTCTACGTTTGCAGGAACTAAGCAGGCCGTAGATACAAATACCGAGACGCTTGAGCAAATTAACGTTCAAGATACGGGGATTAAACAAAATGGTTACCAAACGACAGGAACATCTGTCGTATCAAAAGCTGAAGTGCCAGTATTCGACACGCCAAACACAGTAAATATTCTTTCAACTAAACTACTAGAAGATCGCAAACCTGAATCACTCATTGATGCGCTTTATAACGTCAGTGGTGTAAGTCAAGCAAATACGTTAGGTGGTATGTTTGACTCTATTCAAAAACGTGGTTTTGGTGGAAACCGTGATAATTCAATTATGCGTAACGGTTTACAAGCTGGCCCAGCTAAAAACTTTAGCGCAACAACTGAAACCGTTGAAGTTTTAAAAGGACCTGCATCTGTACTTTATGGTATTCAAGATCCAGGTGGTGTAGTTAATATCATTACTAAAAAACCACAACAAACGCCACGTTATGTCGTTGGTGGAACCTTAGGTAATCATAGCCTGTGGGGAACGCAATTAGATTTTACTGGTGGCTTAGGAAATGGTTTTGCTTACCGCTTTATCTATGACAAACAAGAAAAAGACTACTGGCGTAATTTTGGCAAAGTGAAAAATACGACTTATGCCCCCTCTCTTTCTTGGGAAAATGATAAAACTAAAGTGCTTCTTTCTTATGAACATAAAGATATTCTTGAGCCATTTGATCGTGGTACAAATCTTTTTACGGCAACTAATGCATTACCGGATATTCCTGTATCGCGTCGTTTAGATGAGCCAAATAATGAAACCACGGCAAAAACCGATAACATCGATTTCAAAATTGAACACAAATTAAGTGATGGTTGGAAATTAAATGCAGGTTACAGCTATGCTCGTTACAAATATTTCTACGATCAAGCTCGTATTACAAATGTTAACGTTAAAACACGTACAGCCCGCCGTGCGATTGAACAGCAACAAGGCGATCAACGCGTTCATAGCGGTACATTAAATATCGTTGGTGAATTTGGTATTGGTGATATTGCTAACCGCTTTGTAGCGGGTATTGATGCAATGCGTAATATTCGTGATCTTGGTCCTATTTATAACCAAGGCATCATGAATTCTGATATCAATATTGATAATCCAAACTATACCAGCCCTGTTGCGGAACATAAAAATGGTAATGGCAACGCCTACCAATATAACTATCTCAAAACCGTTGGTGTTTATATTCAAGATACCGCCTACTTTACAGATAACTTTATTATGACGGGTGGTTTACGTTATGAGTATTTTGATCAATTTGCAGGACGTCATTGCTTAAATGCGGCAAACTGTAAAAAAGGTCAAAATCTAACAAAAACAGGAAATACCGATCAGCACGATGGTAAATTATTGTATCAATTAGGTGCCGTATATAAATTTACGCCACATATTGCGACCTTTGCAAACTACTCTGAGTCTTTCCGTCCACAAATGAGTGTGGCAACTCCAGTTAGCGGCGATTTAAAACCAGAACAAGGTAAATCTTTTGAAATTGGTGCAAAATACGAAAACTCAGGCTTTAATACGACACTTGCATTATTCAATATCAGCAAACGTAATGTGGCTGAGGCTGTTGGTTCTGGTTCAAATGCGCAATTGAACATCGTCGGCAAACAACGTTCTCGTGGTGTGGAATTCGATCTTAATGGTCAAATTACGGATAGTCTAAGCGTAGCGGCTAACTATACCTACACCAAAGTTAAATCACTTGAAAATGAGCTTTATCCTGATGCAGTAAATCAACAACTTTCTGGTGTACCAAAACATCAAGCGTCTTTATTCCTAGCTTATAACGTAGGTGAATTTGATTTTGGTAACATCCGTGTTGGTGGTGGTGCTCGTTATTTAGGTTCCTGGTATGCCTACAATAATACTTATACAAAAGCATACAAATTACCTCATGCCGTGGTATATGATGCCTTTATTGCTTACGATACCAAAATCTCTGGCAAGAAAGTCTCTTTCCAACTTAATGGTAAAAACTTAACAGATAAAACTTACTATCCATCTACCTCTGGTAACGCAACAAACACGTTAATCCCTGTTGCATTAGGTTATGGACGTGAATTTATCTTCAACACCAAAGTTGAGTTTTAATTGAACGCACAATATGAGGGCGAATCATTTCGCCCTTTTTTCGTTTTTTACTTTATGGATAATCAATGAATTGGCAAACTGAACTTAACTCAAGTTTAAGCTGGATTTTGACCGCACTTTTCTGGGTGATTGTGTGCTTTAGCGTAACGATAGTCGCACTCAAACAAACCCCATTCGGTCAGAAGTTTTGGCATATTGCATCCCCTTCGATTAATCGCCGTAACAGCATCAAAATCATCGTTATGCTACTGGTGTTATTTACCATGATTTTGTTAGAAGTGCGCTTCAGCGTACTCAACTCTTTTTTCTATAATGGGCTTTATAGCTCAATGCAGGAATTAGATGCGGATAAGTTTTGGTTCTTTGCAAAACTGAATGCCCTTTTAGTATTGGTACAAGTTATCCACTCCATCGCCGATTATTTCTTGCAACAAGTATTTGAAATCCGTTGGTTGGAAAGCTTGAATAAAGCCCTTGTTAAACGATGGTTAGAAAATAAAAAATACTATCGCCTCAAATACGAAAAAGATTTGCCCGATAATATCGATCAACGTATTGAACAAGATGCACGTGAATTTATCAGTAGCACCGTCAAAATTGTGCGGGGCATGATTAATTCAATTCTGACTACCATTGAATTCACCATCATTCTTTGGTCACTGTCTGGGGTGTTGAGTCTTTTCGGCTTGAATATCGAAAAAGGTGTTGTTTTCTTTATTTATGCCTTTATTATCCTCGCAACATTAATGTCCGTTTGGATTGGCCACCCTTTAATCAAGCTGAACTTCAATAAAGAAAAACTCAATGGTGACTACCGTTATTCTTTAATTCGAGTGCGAGATAATGCGGAAAGTATCGCGTTCTATCAAGGTGAACAGCAAGAACAGCATTTACTGAAAAATAAATTTGCCGAAATCATTCATAACCGTTGGGCAATTGTATTGAGAATGCTGGGGTTAGACGGATTTAATGGAAGTGTCACGCGCGTTGCAAAACTCTTACCGTTAATGCTGCAAGCGCCTCGTTTTTTTACTGGACAAATCAAGCTGGGCGATATGCACCAAACTGTGCAAGCATTTAACCGATTAATGACCGCCCTTTCCTTCTTCCGTTTGTTCTATGAAGAATTTACACTCTACCAAGCGCGTTTAAATCGTCTTTATGGTTTTATGACTAAGTTGGATGAATTAGATCATTCAGAGGTTCATCAACCCATGAAATGTTCTAACCGTGTTGCATTGTCAAACTTTGGTATTAAAGATGAGCAAGGTAGATTGTTGCTTAATAACTTAAATATTGAATTAAAAAATGGTGATGCTTTATTAATTCAAGGTCCATCTGGCACGGGGAAAACATCTCTATTAAAAGCAATGGCTGGAATTTATCCTTTTGAGACAGTCGGCTTAGTAGAACACCCTTGCGTGACTAGTTTGTTCCTACCACAACGTCCTTATATGCCACAAGGCACGTTACGTGAAGCGATTTGCTATCCAGATATTGATCCTTATCATCCTGAATTGGAAAAAACACTCGCAGATTGCTGTTTGGATAAATATCTTCATAGTCTTGATATAGATAACGATTGGCAAGCTATTTTGTCACCGGGTGAATTACAGCGTGTGGCATTTATTCGGATTTTACTGACTAAGCCTGAAGTGATCTTTTTAGATGAAACCACATCAGCACTTGATGAGCCAACAGAGTATCTCCTTTATAAAACGATTAAAGAGCGCTTACCGAATATGATCATTCTAAGTGTGGGCCATCGTGGTACATTACATCAATTCCATAATAAACAGCTAGATTTAGCGGTGTGTATTGTGTAACCAACCAAAAAGGCTAAATTGATATTTGGCCTTTTCTTTTCCATCCCTTAACAAATGAGTTGAACTTGCACAATGCTTGCTACACACCCCAATCCCCCCTATAATTCCCCCAATTTTTCTAATTTCATTTTCACAATGTCAAATAAAACCATTGCTAAAAATACGCTATTTCTTTACATCCGAATGCTTTTCAACATGGGAGCGATGCTGTATATCTCTCGTGTGATATTGCAGGTTTTGGGTGTAGAAGATTTTGGTATCTATAACATTGTGATGGGTGTCGTGGTCTTATTTTCCTTTTTTAATGGCACAATGACCGCCACCACTCAGCGTTTTATTAACGTAGAAAAAGCCTCGAATGACATCCAACGTGTCAATAAAGTCTTTAATATTAGTATCTTAAATCACCTACTCATTATTTTTATCGTATTCGTGTTAGCTGAAACCGTAGGTTTATGGTTTTTAAATCACAAATTGGTGATCCCCGCTGAACGCTTGCAAGCCGCAAATATCGTTTACCAATTGGCATTAATTATTGCCCTTGTTGAAATTATCAAAGTGCCATTTAATGCCATGATTGTTGCACACGAAAAAATGGGATTCTATGCGTGGTTGGGATTAGGTGAAACCATCTTAAAACTAACCTCTGTCTTTATCTTAAGTCATATCACACATTACGATAAGTTGATTACTTATGGCGGCTTATTGCTTTCAGTCAGCTTAATTGTGCTCTCTCTTTATGTGTTATTCACTAAATATTATTTCAAAGAGGCCGCACGTTTCCGCTTATATAAAGATTTAAGCAAAACCAAAGAAATGGTGAGTTTTTCCGGTTGGATGCTTATGGGGCAAGTCGCTTATGTGGGTTCAACACAAGGCTTGAATATGGTGTCTAACTTATTCTTTGGTGTCGCAGTCAACGCCGCTGTCGCTATTGCGACTCAGGTAGAAGGTGCCGTTTACAGCTTTGTAAATAATTTCCAAATGGCAGCTAATCCACAGTTGGTTCAGTCTTATGCAGCAAAAGATTATGATCGCAATCGCCAATTAATTCTTGGTATTTCAAAATATTCACTTTATTTAATGGCGATTCTCTCGGCACCTGTATTGTATTTCACCCATACCTTACTGACATTTTGGCTAGGCGATCATCTTCCGCAATATACTGAACAACTTGTACAAGCTATTATTGCTTGCTTACTAATCAGTGCAATGGCTGGCGCATTTTGGATGAGCGCATTAGCCATTGGCACATCCATCGTAAAACAATACAATATCATCGTGGCGTTAATTGATCTTTGTACGGTACCATTGGCTTATTATTTGTTCACACTAGGTTATAATCCAGTATTTGCCTTTGTGGGTAAATTTAGTACGATGGTCATCTCACAAATCTATCGATTATATTTTATTAATAAAAAAATTAAATTTAACCAAAAAGAATTTGTCTCATATTTAGTGAATGTCGGCGTGGTGTTTGGCCTGCTATTAAGTATCATCTATATATCAGATACCACCCGCAGTTATTCTTTATTGGAATTTATTGGACAATCCATCATCTTAGAAATGGTATTAATCTGTGTCATCTTAATCTTCGGATTAAACACAGCAGAAAAAAATTTCTTGTTTAGCTATTTAAAGAAAAGAGTAAAAAAATGAATCAACTTCTTATTGATTTAAAAAACAAACTGAATCCTATTGTCGAACTGATCAAAGATAAAAACGACGTATTTTATTTCGACTACCCGCTTCATTTGAACGTGGGCGATTTATTGATTTATCACGGAACCGAGCAATTTTTTAAAGATCACCACATTAATGTGACCTTAAAACGCTGTGAATACGATTTAGATCTTGAAGAAGTCAAAGCAAAAATCACACCGAACACCACCATCCTTTTACATGGTGGCGGCAACTTTGGCGATCTTTATCCACAGCATCAAAAGATCCGTGAAGAAATGGTAACGCATTTCCCAAATAATCGTATTATTGTGCTTCCACAAACTGCTTATTTTAAGCACGAAGAAAATCTGCAAAAATCAGCCGCACTTTTCCGTAACCACGGTGATTGCCATTTACTGGCTCGTGACGAAAGAACAGCGAATTTATTTGCACAATTTTCTGATCATGTTTATTTATCACCCGATATGGCGCATCAGCTCTATGGCACGATGGAAACCAAGCAAGGCACAACCGGTGAACAACTTTATTTCTTGCGTAAAGACATTGAAGCAAGTGATGTAGAAAAAAATATCTTAGCGCAACTGCCCGCTAACAGTAATGTAAAAGACTGGGAAGACATTCTTTCAACCGAAGATGATGTTGTTTTAGCATTAAGCTGGCGAATGAGTAAAATGGCGAACAAATTTGGCTTAGGTTGGTTGAAAGATCTTTGCCATCAATTCTGGTATGCCTATACTCAACGCATTGTAAAACGTGTTGCGCAAGTATTCTTAGCAAACGACAAAGTGACCACGACTCGCTTGCATGGCCATATTTTCTCTTGCCTATTAGAAATCCCAAATCGTGTTTGCGATAACTCTTATGGTAAAAATAGCAGCTATGCAAAATTGTGGACCAAAGCGTTGGATTTTGTTGAATTGGATAAATGATGTTTGAATTGAAAAAACTCATTACCGCTATGATTCTTCCCCCATTTAATATTTTAATTTTATGGGGGCTGTCTCTTATTCTAGCTAAATTCAATTTTAAAAAATTAAGCCGAATTTCGACCGCACTTGGTTTCTCACTACTCTATCTTTTAAGTATCCCTTACACCGCACAAGTACTTAAAGATAGCCTCATCACTGAAGATCATTTAACACTGCAAGATTACCAACAAGCTCAAGCGATCGTTTTACTTGGCGGTGGTTTGCGTGATAGCAAAGAACTTTATGCGCCATTAGCTTCAACTGCTATTCAACTTGAACGCTTACGCTATGCAGCATTCTTGCAAAAAGAAACGCACTTGCCATTATTAATTACAGGGGCAAGTCCAACTGGCGCCATTGAGGCAAAAATCGCCGCCGAAGAACTCCAAAACTTCTTTAATGTGCCAACCAAATGGATTGAACCTAAAGCACTTACTACTAAAGAAAATGCGCTTTTCACCAAGCAGATATTGGAAAAAGAAGGTATTCATAAAATTATTTTAGTCACTAATGAATGGCATATGCAACGTGCAAAATTATTATTCCAACAACAAGGCTTTGATGTATTACCTGCAAGTGTAGGTGAAGGAATTACGCCCGACAGTTACGGACTCAATATGATGCATTTTATTCCGCAAGGTGGCGCAATTACGAAAAATATGCAATTACTCAAAGAGTGGATTGGATATTGGAAAGAGCGCTAAAGTGCGGTCAAAAGATTACAAATTAGATAATGTAAAGAGGAAAAAACATGAATCAAATTACACGCGAACAAATGCTTCAAGTATTCGAAAATCGCTGTTCAACACGTTATTACGATCCGAATAAAAAAATTAGCCAAGAAGATTTCGCAGCAATTTTAGAATTTGCTCGTTTATCACCAAGCTCCGTTGGTTCTGAGCCATGGCAATTCTTAGTTATTCAAAATAAAGCATTACGCGATAAGCTCAAACCTTTTAGCTGGGGCATGCAATATCAATTAGATGATTGCAGCCATTTAGTCGTCATTCTTGCGAAGAAAAATGCTCGTTATGACTCTGCTTTCTTTCGTGATGTTGCGGTGCGGAGAGGTTTACAAGGCGAGCAATTAGAAAAAGCCTTGGAAAAATATAAAGGCTTACAAGAAGTTGAAATGAAAACAGCAGAAAGCGAGCGTGCATTATTTGACTGGACAAGCAAACAAACCTACATTGCATTAGCCAATATGCTAACGGGTGCTGCCGCTATCGGTGTAGATTCTTGCCCTATTGAAGGCTTTAACTATGATAAAATGAATGAAGTTTTAGCCGCTGAAGGTCTCTTTGATCCAAATGAATGGGGTGTATCCGTGGCCGCAACATTTGGTTATCGTGCGAGAGACATTACCAAAAAATCTCGTCGACCAATTGAAGAAATCGTCACTTGGGTTGAATAATCCATTTTTAAAGAAAGGGGCAGCAAACGCTGCCCTTTTCTTTATCCACCAAATAAGGCTGCGCCACCTGTTACAGCCCCCATCGTGCCATATAACAAGCTTAGTGCAAAAAAGATCATCATTACGCCCGCAATACATTTGATCATGGCTTCGCCTTTTTGATTAGAACCCGCTAAACCATACCAATGGCCTAAGCGAGTCGCGACATTTCTCGCATAGCGTACTAACGCTGCAAAAAGCGAAAGCATTAATCCTGTCCCCAAAGACATGGCAAACGTGGCTAAAATTCCCCACCAATAAAGATCCAGCATATAAGCGAGAAAAAGCACAAAAATGGCGCCACTACACGGTCGCATACCAATAGTTAAAATCACTAAGAGTTGAGATTTTAAATCACCCGATTGCTTAAGCTGTTGATGATTGGGTAGATGTTGATGTCCACAACTACATTGCGCTTGGCTTGCTTTTCCTGGCTCATATCTAAATGGCGAAGCTGCTCCAATCTGTTTTGGCAATGATTGAATCGATGTGATACGAAAAGATTGTTTTTTCTTCAAGCCTTTCAAACCTTGAGCCATCCAATAAAGCCCTAACAACAATAATAAAATCAGAGCGCTACGCTCCAGCCATAGCTGACTAAGTTTAAAATATTTTGAGGAAAGATTAAGTATCACCACCACAATAGAGGTTGCTGCGACTGCGACAAAACCTTGCATGAGAGAGGAAAGCAAACTTAAGCGTACGCTGGTTTTAAGTTGGCTTTCGTGAGTGGAAAGATAACTAGCGATAATAAATTTCCCATGCCCAGGGCCTAATGCATGTAATACACCATAAGAAAAGGCGGCAAAAATTAACCACAATCCTGCAGTAGATGAATGTGCTTGAATTTGGTGCAGATTTTCAGAAATCAGCTGATTAAAGGCTTTTTGCCAATCGGCTACTTGCACAAAAAGCCAAGGTAACAAGGCGAAAATAACCGCCAATAAGCCGATAAAAAGTGCGGTCAGTTTTAACTTCATTTTTTTATTCACATTTAATTTTTACTTTCTGTGCAAACAATACACCAAGAGAGTCATCTTCATTTTTTTGAGATTTATCCAATGATGAAGCGTAGGATTTAATTTTTTCATCCACATTAGCTTCGAGCACTTCCCCTTTGCAGTTTGCAGGAAGTGCTGAAAAATCAACCGCTCTTTTTCCTGTTTCTACATAACGCATTGCCACATAATAGGTTCGGTCATAAGTCATCAGCGTAAATTCATTATTTTGCAAAGGCTGTGGTTGTGCCAAAAGAAAATCAAAATAATATTCCACCTCATTCCCTTTAACACGCATGCCATAATTTTCAGGCTGTTTTTTATATTTAATTTTATGATTTTCTTTGTCAAAGACATAACTAAAGTAATGCTCATTTACAACATTTGCCATCACTTCATCAATGAGTTTTTGTTTAGCTGCTTTATCCCCTTTCGTCTGCATCACATCATACAATACGGCTGAAGAGCTAGCTTCATCCAGTAGCCATTGGGTTGAAAAACCAATAAGTTGATTATCTTTCACTAAGGGTTTGGTTTGCATATCAATAAAGGCGTGAGGATGAGCAAAAACTGAAAAAGGAGAAATTAGTGATAATCCAAAGAGTAATTTTTTAAACATAAATAAGAATAAAGTGGGCTAAATAATTGAGTAGACAGATTTTATCACAAGTAGTTCCTAATCAAAATCGAATAAAAATCGTTCTAAACGTAAAAAATTCTGTGATTTTCTTGATTTGTATCAACAAATTATTCATTCGCATTTCCATTATAACTGAAATTTATGTACTATTTGCCTCGTCAAGTGATTGCTTGATATTCATAAAGTTCCTAAATAAAATAATCATAAATATAGCTAAACTACTTTCCTACCACCCTGCATGGGTGGTTTTTTTTACCTTTCAAATAGCTTATTCCCGAAACATCAAGTAAAATAACCGTACTTTTATTCACAACATAGAGAAAATAATGTCAACGCAATTTGTATATACGATGCATCGTGTCGGCAAAGTCGTGCCACCGAAGCGTCATATTTTGAAAGATATTTCTTTAAGCTTTTTCCCTGGTGCAAAAATCGGGGTACTGGGCTTAAATGGTGCAGGTAAATCAACCCTTTTACGCATTATGGCGGGCGTGGATAAAGAGTTCGAAGGTGAAGCTCGTCCACAACCGGGTATTAAGATTGGTTATCTTCCACAAGAACCAAAACTTGATCCGCAACAAACTGTACGCGAAGTAGTAGAAGAAGCGGTTTCTGAAGTAAAAAATGCACTGACCCGTTTAGATGAAGTCTATGCACTTTATGCCGATCCTGATGCAGATTTCGATAAGTTAGCCGCTGAGCAAGCCAACCTTGAAGCGATTATTCAAGCGCATGATGGACATAATTTAGATAACCAGTTAGAACGTGCCGCAGATGCATTACGTTTACCGGATTGGGATGCAAAAATTGAGCATTTATCCGGAGGGGAACGTCGTCGTGTCGCACTTTGTCGCTTATTACTCGAAAAACCAGACATGCTCTTATTAGACGAGCCAACTAACCACTTAGATGCGGAATCTGTAGCATGGTTAGAGCGTTTCTTACATGACTACGAAGGTACCGTTGTGGCGATTACCCACGACCGTTACTTCTTAGATAATGTAGCAGGTTGGATCTTAGAGCTTGACCGTGGTGAAGGTATTCCTTGGGAGGGCAACTACTCTTCTTGGTTAGAGCAAAAAGAGAAACGTTTAGAACAAGAACAAGCCACTGAAAACGCACGTCAAAAATCGATTGCAAAAGAATTAGAGTGGGTTCGTCAAAATCCTAAAGGCCGTCAAGCGAAAAGCAAAGCGCGTATGGCGCGTTTTGATGAGTTGAACTCTGGCGAATACCAAAAACGTAACGAGACTAACGAACTCTTTATCCCACCTGGTCCACGTTTAGGTGATAAAGTGATTGAGGTAGAACATCTCACTAAATCCTACGGCGATCGCACTTTAATTGATGATTTATCATTCAGCATTCCAAAAGGTGCTATTGTGGGTATTATTGGGGCGAATGGTGCGGGTAAATCGACCCTATTCCGTATGCTTTCAGGTCAAGAACAACCAGATAGCGGCTCAATTACAATGGGTGAAACGGTAGTACTTGCCTCTGTCGATCAGTTCCGTGATTCAATGGATGATAAGAAAACCGTATGGGAAGAAGTGTCTAACGGACAAGATATTCTCACGATTGGTAACTTTGAAATTCCAAGCCGTGCGTATGTTGGACGCTTCAACTTCAAAGGCGTAGATCAACAAAAACGTGTGGGCGAATTATCGGGCGGTGAGCGTGGTCGTTTACACTTGGCTAAACTTCTACAGCGTGGTGGTAACGTACTGTTATTGGACGAACCAACCAATGACTTAGACGTTGAAACCTTACGTGCGTTAGAAAATGCGATCTTAGAATTCCCTGGTTGTGCCATGGTGATTTCCCATGACCGTTGGTTCTTAGACCGTATTGCAACGCATATTTTAGATTACGGTGATGAAGGTAAAGTGACGTTCTACGAAGGTAACTTCTCAGACTACGAAGAGTGGAAAAAGAAAACCTTAGGTGAAGCCGCAACACAACCACATCGTATTAAATATAAGCGTATTGCAAAATAAGCAATCAAAGTGCGGTCACTTTTGACCGCACTTTCCTTTTACATCTGGAGTGATTATGTTAGTTTATTTGCACATTGTTTGTGCATTTTTAAGTTTAGGATTATTAATTATCCGTGGGGGAATGCAATTAAGTGGGAAAGATTGGCGAGCGATTAAACTGCTAAAAATTTTACCGCACTTAGTTGATACACTTTTAATTGCCAGTGGCTTAACGATTTTCTTCTTGGTCGGTTATCAGTTACAAAGCTGGCTCATCATGAAAATCATCATGCTTGTGCTTTATATCTTCTTCTCGGCTAAATATTTTAGTCGCAAAGCTACAAATCCAAATAATGCATTTCTGGCATTTGCTGTATTAAGTTTCTTGGGCGCAATTTTCTTTGCTTACCAACCAGACTTCATGGTAAGTTAATCATAAAAAAATCCATCTTCAATTGAAGATGGATTTTTTGTTTTATCTTAGCCACCCGCTAATTTTACTTTAAACCCTTTTTGTTCTAAAAGTTGTTTAAGTAAATCACGTTTTTCGCCTTGAATCTCAATATTGCCGTCTTTAACTGAACCACCACAACCACAACGCTTTTTAAGTTCAGCCGCTAACTTTTTCAATTCATCATCTGATAAATCTAGCCCAGTAATCACTGAAACGCCTGCGCCTTTTCGACCACTAGTTTGTTTTTGTATACGAACCACTCCATCACCTTTAGGGCGTTGTACCGGCTGCTTTTGCGCTTTAATTCGATCAACTTCGGTAGAATAAACTAAAGTACTCTCTGTCATATTACAAAAGTGATGAATTAATTGAACGAAGCACTTCTGCTGGATTTTCAGCTTGAGTAATTGGGCGACCAATCACCAAATAATCAGAACCAGAACGGATAGCCGCAGCAGGAGTCATGACGCGACGTTGATCACCAAAATCACTTCCTATTGGACGAATTCCCGGTGTGACTAATTTAAAATCAGGACCACAAGTATTACGTAAAATCTCCACTTCTTGTGGTGAACAAACGACGCCATCTAATCCTGCTCGCTGTGTTAAATGCGCAAGACGTAAAACATGTTCAAGCGGTGAAGAATTAATACCGATTTGTAATAAATCCAAATCTTCCATACTGGTCAATACGGTTACTGCAATTAATAAAGGCGCATCTTTTCCATAAGGCTCGAGAATTTTCTTCGCCTCTTCCATCATTTTCAGACCACCACTAGCATGGACATCAACCATCCATACCCCTAAATCAGCCGCAGAACGTACTGCTCTTGCCACAGTATTCGGAATATCATGAAATTTAAGATCGAGGAAAACATCAAATTGACGCTCGTGTAATTGCTTAACGAAATTTGTTCCCAGTGTGGTAAACATCTCTTTACCTACTTTTAAACGGCATAAGCTTGGATCAATTTTATCCACGAGGGATAGCGCTTGTGCTTCCGTTTCGTAATCCAATGCAACGATTACTTTACTATTCATAATTTTACCTCACAGTGTCAATTAATTATGTTCAGGTTTAATGGACTCCCACTCTTTACAAGAAGGGCAATTCCACATCAATTTGTGAGTTTGGTAACCGCAATTTGTACAACGATAACCAAAATCTTGTCTAATCCTCTCACCAACCATCTTATGTAGCAAAATTAGGCTTTCTTTGCCTCGACCTTGCTCAGCATCATCAATTTGAAATTGGATAAAACGATGGAAAATAGATATACTTGGGTGCTTTGTTAATTGTTGATAAAGTTTTGATTGTGCTGCACTTTTACCATCTTTCTCTTCAATCACACTTGCTAACATTAAATCGACTTTAGTATTGTTAGCCTGCTGGCTAGCTCGAATCAAGAATAACTCAAAGTTATCTCTCTCCCCTAATTCATCATAACAATATTTGAGCGTTTTCAGCACTTCACCAATATAAATTGGATTTTGATTAAGAATATTCTCTAAAAACTGAATAGCTTGGCGATAGTTTTTATTGGCCATTTCTAAATCAGCAAGTAGCATTGATGTTCTCACACTGGTTGGAGATACATTCAGCGCTTTTTGTAGAATACTGCGTTTTTCGACCGCACTTTCAAGTTCACCGCTTAAGGCATATTCACAATAACATTGTGCTAATTCCACATTATTTTCTGTAGGTGAAATCTTGGCAAGCTTCTCTGCGATATTAACCGCTTTTTTCCATTCTTTTACTTTTTGATAAATCACCAAAAGCTGTTGCAGTGCATTTTCAGCAAACTCTGGTTCATCCACCATAATGATGTAAAGCGCTTCAGCACGGTCATAAAAACCTACCGCCATGAAATCCTTGGCAAGTTGCTGTTTAGCTAATAATTTTTGTTCGAAAGAATAATTGGGACTACGATCGAGGGCTTGATGGATCCGCAAAGCACGATCCACTTCGCCTCGAGAACGGAAAAGATTACCGAGCGTTAGCTCTGCTTCAAACTGTGAGTTGCTTTCAATTTCATTTTCTGTTTCTTGTTTTTGCAGCATATCAAGAAACAAATCAACAGCTTTATCCGTTTGATTAGAAAGCAAAAAATTCACCCCCGTGACATAATCACGGGAGAGTTTATTACTAATATCTTCCTGATCCTTCTTAGCACTCCGATGCCCCATATACCAACCGTAAGCGGCGGCTATTGGCAGAAGCAGAAAGAGTAATTCAAGCATTATACTGCCTTATCGCGAGTAGTCGTTAATTCGTTAATTTGTGATGTTTGACGTTTAACTTGACGCGCTAACGACATATTTTTGAATTTTAATTTTAAGTAGAAGAATCCAGTAATTAACCAACCTAGAATCAATCCAATGCCAAATAAAATTGCAACCAATGTTGAAAGTTGTAATTGACTTTCGGCAACAATATAATTAAAAGTAATGACTTGATCATTATTTGCCCCAATAGTTATCGCAACTAATACGATAGCAAACACAATAATAAGTCCAAGAATATATTTAATCATCACAATCTCCTTATTAAGAATAGTTTCATTATGCCAAAATTTATAATAAAAAACGACACCTAAGTGTCGTTTTATTGATATCAATTGATATGCTTAAGCAAAAACATTTACACGATCTTTTAATTCTTTACCTGCTTTAAAGTGCGGTACGGATTTAGCATCCAATTTTACAGAATCACCCGTTTTAGGATTACGGCCAACTCGCGGTTGACGATGGTGTAAAGAGAAACTACCAAAACCACGTACTTCAATCCGATCACCATCTTCTAAAGATTGTGTAATCAGTTCAAGAATATCCTTCACAATACTTTCTACTTCTTTTGTCGATAAAGTTGGATACTTTGTTGATAGATTTTCAATTAATTCTGATTTAGTCATCGTCAACTCTCCTTTAAATTATATTCAAACCTTTCATTAAAATTTACGAGTAATATATTTGTTCATAACAAATTATCGCTAAATCTTTATTAAATATTGCGAGTAATAATAAGGCTGAGTAATTACTCAGCCTTATTTATATGAATTAATTATTCACCTTTAGCTGCTCTAAAAGCTTCAGCCATTGCGTTTGGAATAGCAACTTCTTCTTGTTTGTTATTCACACTTGCAACTGCAGCAGCTTCTTCAGCTTGATCTTTCGCTTTTACAGATAAGTGAACGATACGAGCTTTACGATCAACACCTGTATATTTCGCTTCAACTACATCACCTGCTGCAACTTCGTTTGTTAAGTCTGCTGCACGGATATAACCTTCAACGCCACCTGCTAATTCAACTTTAGCACCTTTAGCATCAGCTTCAACAACAGTTGCAGAAATTACAGCACCTTTTTTGTTGATTGCTACGAAGTTGTTGAATGGATCATCTTCAAGTTGTTTGATACCTAAAGAAATACGTTCTTTCACTGCATCTACTGCTAATACTACTGCAGAAACTTCGTCACCTTTTTTGTAGTTACGAACTGCTTCTTCACCTGCAACATTCCAAGAAATGTCAGATAAGTGAACTAAACCGTCGATACCACCTTCAAGACCGATGAAGATACCGAAATCAGTGATTGATTTGATCTTACCAGTAACTTTATCGCCTTTGTTGTGAGTTTCAGCGAATTGAGTCCATGGGTTAGCTTTACATTGTTTTAAGCCTAAAGAAATACGACGACGTTCTTCGTCAACTTCTAACACCATTACTTCAACTGTATCACCAAGGCTTACAACTTTAGATGGGTGGATGTTTTTGTTAGTCCAATCCATTTCAGAAACGTGAACTAAACCTTCAACACCGTCTAAGATTTCAACAAAACAACCGTAGTCTGTTAAGTTAGTTACTTTACCAGTTAATTTGCTGTTTACTGGGTGGTTTTCAGCGATAGCAATCCAAGGATCTTGACCTAATTGTTTTAAGCCTAAAGATACGCGAGTACGATCTTTATCAAATTTCAATACTTTAACTGTAACTTCATCACCTACATTCACGATTTCGCTTGGGTGTTTAACACGTTTCCAAGCCATATCAGTGATGTGTAATAAACCGTCAACGCCACCTAAATCTACGAATGCACCGTAGTCAGTTAAGTTTTTAACGATACCTTTAACTTCTGAACCTTCAGCTAGGTTCTCAAGGATTTGTTCACGTTCTTGGCTGTTTTCAGATTCGATCACTGCACGACGAGAAACAACAACGTTGTTACGTTTTTGATCTAATTTGATTACTTTGAATTCTAATTCTTTACCAAGTAGGTGATCAGCTTCACGTGCTGGACGTGTATCAACTAATGAACCTGGTAAGAATGCACGAACACCGTTTAACTCAACTGTGAAACCGCCTTTCACTTTACCGTTGATTAAACCGATAACGGTCGCTTTTTCTTCGTAAGCTTTTTCTAATTCAATCCAAGATTCGTGACGAACTGCTTTCTCACGAGAAAGTTTAGTTTCGCCGTAACCATCTTCAACTGCATCTAAAGCTACGTTTACTGTGTCGCCAACTTTAACTTCAAGTTCACCTTGAGCGTTTTGGAATTCAGCAACAGGAATTGCAGATTCAGATTTTAAGCCTGCATCAACAAGTACAAAGCCTTTTTGAATAGCAACAACAGTACCGCTAACGATTGAACCTTGACGGGTTTCAAGGCCTTTTAATGATTCTTCAAAGAGTTGAGCAAAAGATTCTGACATATAAATAATCTTCTTAATTTAAGTTAATAACATCCACATTAAGATCCATAAAATGCGGGGTTGAGGTAAATGTCTATTCTTCCTTGAATAAACAGTTAAATCGAAATTGACGCTTTTTGTTGAATATAAGCTAACGCTTGAACAATGACTTCATCAATACTCAATGTTGTACTATCTAACAATAAAGCATCATCGGCCGGTTTCAATGGCGCAACCTCACGATTTCTATCGCGAAAATCGCGCTCTTGTATCTCGGCTAAAATCTGTGCAAAGTTACCATTAATTCCCTTATTTTGCAACTGTTTATAGCGTCTTTTTGCACGTTCCTCCGCACTCGCGTCTAAAAATAGTTTCACTTGTGCATTTGGGAAAATCACCGTTCCCATATCTCGCCCATCCGCAATCAGACCGTCATTTTTACCAAAATCCTGCTGAAGTTGCAGTAAAGCTGACCGCACTTTGGGGAAAACCGCCACTTTTGAAGCAGCTTCCGCCACTTCTTGCGTACGGATTAAATGACTCACATCCATCCCACCAAGAAGCACATTGACTTCGCCATTCTTTGGAATGAACTGAATATCTAAATGACGAGCTAACTCCGCTAATCTTTCTTCATCGGTTAAGTCTGCATGACGTTTCAGCGCAGCCAATGCTGTCACACGATAAATGGCGCCACTATCTAATAAGGTAAAACCTAACTTTTCAGCCAATGCGTAACAAAGTGTTCCTTTTCCTGCCCCACTTGGACCATCAACGGTAATAATCATTCCCATAATAAAATCCTATCTTTTAAATTTTGTGCATTATAAAAGACTTCTATCAAATGACTCAATCATTTAGTGTTCGTTCGCCAGAGCAAGTGTCGTATTTAACAACATATTTCCGCCAAACTCACACCATTCATCCGTAATATTTTCCGCTTCATTGTGACTCAAACCATCAATGCAAGGGATAAAAATCATTGCTGTTGGAAATTTACTATTTAAATGACAAGAATCATGCCCTGCACCTGATACAATACGTTCCCATGAATAATTCAATGCTTCCGCAGTATTCTGAATAATATCCGTCAGGCGAACATCAAATGCTAGAGGCTCTAATGTAACAACTTGTTTAATGCACACTGATAGATTGGTTTCAGTTGCAATATCTGTCAAAATCTGACGAATTTCTTGATCTATTTGAGTTAAAGACACTGTACTTGGATGACGAACTTCTAAGGTAAAATACGCTTTTCCAGGAATCACATTTGGCGAATTTGGGGTAAGTTGTACATACCCTACTGTTACACGACCTTGATTTAGTACTTCACGCAATCCAATTTCATTAAATTTCACAATGGCTTTAGCCATTCCCACAGCTGCATCTTGACGCATATTCATCGGTGTAGTCCCTGCATGAGACGCTAAACCATCAAATGTAATTTGATACCAACGTTGTCCTAATGCCCCAGTCACTACGCCGACATCTGTTTGATTGCGTTCTAAAATTGGACCTTGCTCAATGTGAACTTCTAACGCTGCATGAGCTTTATATTGTGAAAAATCCGCCTGACCTAAGTAGCCAATGCGTTCAAGCTCATCTTTAATCGTTAAGCCATCTTTATCTTGGATTTTTAACGCATCATTAAGGGACAATTTTCCCGTAAAAACCGCAGCCCCCATCATCGCAGGGGCAAACCTTGCGCCTTCTTCATTCGTCCACATCACCAAATCAATCGAACGCACAGTTTCAATTCTTTGATCATTAAGCGAGAGTAAAACTTCTAATCCAGCCAATACACCATAGATACCATCATAGCGACCACCAAGCGGTTGAGAATCACCATGTGAACCAAGCAAAATTGGTGATAAATTTGGTTGTAATCCTAGGCGGCGAACAAAAATATTACCAATTCCATCTACTTGAACAGAAAAGCCCGCCTCTTTTACAATTTGTACAAAATAATCACGAGCTTGTTTGTCTTCATCACTTAAAGTAAGGCGGGTTACCCCGCCTTTTTCTGTTCGTCCAAATTGAGCAAAATCATCAATGAGTTTTAATAATCTCGCAGTATTAATTTGTACTGTCATACATTATTTCTCTGCTTTTGTTTCTTCTTGAAGTTGGTAACGGAAATCACAGAAACCATCACCATTCATTACCGTATGAGGACGTGTTAATTTTACATTTGGCGCATAGCCTTCAATAAATTTGCTATCACGGTTACAAGAAAGCAAGAAACCAATATCAGCTAATCCCATTTCTTGATACATTTCCGCATAGCGACAACGATGGACGTTGTAATTATATTGGTAATGATCGTTATTAAGCACTTCAATGCGAAGTGCATCATCTTTTTCCCACAGATATTGCAATGCCACAAAGCTTTCTACGCTCGTACCTTCAGGCTCACGTTTCGCATATTCTTTACCAGCATCCACAGCTGCATTTGCAACCGCTTCTTCGATAATTGCTTTAGCCTTTTCAAGACCAAATTCACGTTTCATAATTTCATAAATTGGCTTGATAATTTCTGCTTCAATTTTACGTTGTTGAAGAATTCCAATTTCTACAAATTCTGGAAAATCTACTGACATAATGCTTTCCTTAAATAATAAAGTCGTTTCTTAAAATTTCGTTATTGATGAATTTACGAATACGAGGATCGTCATTTTTTCTTAATTCATCTGGTGTTTGCAAGAAGGCAATTTCACCCGCATCCATAAAGGCAATTTTATCTGATACTTTCAAGGCAAATTGCATTTCATGGGTAACAATCACCATTGTCATATCTTCTTTTGCAAGCTCTTCCATTACCAACAATACTTCGCCCACTAATTCAGGGTCTAATGCTGATGTAGGTTCATCAAAGAGCATAATTTTCGGTTTCATTACTAACGCACGTACAATTGCCACACGTTGTTGTTGACCACCTGATAGCTGATGCGGATATTTATTCGCATGTGCTAATAGACCTACTTTATCTAACATTGCCAATGCAAGCAAGCGAGTTTCTTGTTCTGGTTTACCATGATATTCTGGTGCTAATAATAAGTTCTCTAATACTGTTTTGTGTGGGAACAAGTTATAGTTTTGGAATACCATACCTAAGTTAACAATTTTATTTTGTGCATTCGATGCTAAATGTTTACCTTCAATAAAGCTTTCGCCATCCAAGTAAATTGAACCTTGGTCTAAAGTTTCTAATCCGTTAATGCTACGAATTAATGTCGTTTTACCTGAACCAGAATAACCAATAATTGATAGCACTTCACCCCATTTCAATGAAAGATCTATACCTTTTAATACTTGAACATGATTAAAGGATTTTTTCACATTTTCAATGCGTAACGCTTCAGCATTGTTGCTGTGTTCAGTTTTTAACACACTGTAAGGTGCAAGTTCTGAACGTTCTACATTAACTGGTTGTTCACTTTCTTCATGACGTAATGACACATCTAAACGTTGTTCTAATTTTTTCAATAACCAAGAAAGCAAGCTCACAATCACAACATAGTAGAATGCTACGGCTAATAACGTTTCTAATACCAAGAAGTTACGTGTATAAAGCTGTTGGCCTACTAATAAAATTTCTGTTAATGAAATCACTGAAACCAATGACGTTAATTTAACAATCGTAATATATTGGTTTGTTAATGGCGGTAACGCGACTTTCAACGCTTGTGGAATCACAATATGACGCTGAACGCCCCAGAAGCCTATTCCCAAGGCTTTACCCGCTTCATATTGACCTTTAGGAATAGCTGATAATGCACCACGATGAATTTCTGCAATATAGGCTGATTCGCTTAGCACCATTGAAATCAAACCTGCCACAAACGGATTTGATAATACCACTGAACTTGCAGGCCAAAATTGTGGAACGTTATAGATAAAGATCAGTAACACTAACAACGGCAAGCTACGGAACAACCAAATATAGGTGTTTGCCGCTTTATTAAATAATGGATTTTTAGATTGTGTACCCAATGCTAAAACAAAGCCCCAAAGGATCGCAAAAATCCACGTTAAGGTACTGAGTTCTAAAACCGTTAATACCGCTTTCCAAAAATCTGTATTAGTAAATAAACTACCTAAATACGCCCAGTTAAAACCTTTTTCAGAAACTTTGTCAGAATCGACCGCACTTTGCGTTGCAGAATTTGCAGTGATCGCTTGATCAATTGCATTCTCTAAACCATTAGCTTTGAGTAAGGCTTCATTTGGAAACTCAAGATTGTATTTTTTCAACAATTCATTGTATGAATCATCTGCCAATGTATCTTTAATGGCTTGTGCAATAATCGCTTTGCCTTTCACATCATCTTTGTTAAATGCTAAGCCGATTAATACTGGATAAAGTTGTTCTTTATTAGTAATTTTTAAGCGATCACCTAATTGATTAATCACCATTTGTGCCACGGCAGCATCTTCATATTGAACATCCACACCACCTGACAATAATGCTTGTGCAGCTTCAGGCGCACTTGGATATTCTTTTATCGTAATTGGTTTTAAATTTTTCGGCGCACAGAATTCTTCTGACACTTTATTTACTGTTGGAATCCATGCTGCACCTTTCATTGAAGACATGCTTTTACCGCATAAGTCTTCTAAGCGTTGCGGCGCAAAATCATCATTACCACGAACAACAAGCACGCCGCCTGTTTGCAAGTAAGGCAAGAAATCTACTTGCTTCGCACGCTGTGGATTGACGTAAAGTGCAGATGCCACTACATCATAGTGCCCCGCATTTAAACCGATAATAATGTTTTCGATACGGGTATCTTTGAACTCAACATTTTTGTTAAGATTTTTGCCCAAGGTACGCATTAAATCAGGATCAAAACCACTCGCTTTGCCATTATCTAAATATGCATAAGGCGCATAGGTTAAGTCGATACCAACACGCAAATTTTTCTCATCTTGCGCTTGGCTAAATACCGAATAAAAAAGAATCGCACTTGTTGTGAGTGCTTTTTTAATGAAGGATCGCATATTCTTTCCTGTTAATTATTAAAATACTAACTTTTAAAATAGAAGTGCGGATGATTTTAGAAAAGTTTTTTATAACAATCTAATACTCATTCACCCTAACATATAGCTTTTTAGAATATAGCGTTTAGAATGAAAAAAAACGCCTCAAAAGAGACGTCTATTTTTTGAAATATAATTCGTAATGCTTTGCACAATTTGGATTGAAAGGATGATAACAATGCGGGCAGGCATCAACGGAAAGATAAGTTTCGATGCTTAATGTTTGTTTACAATATCCACAAGGAATAGCATGTTCATCGAACTGTGAGGCAAGCCAAGGTTCAAAATTATGATCCTCGGCTTCATTATGACATTGATAGCAGGGATAGAACTTTAAGCACTTTTCGCATTTTAGGGCAATAATGTCTTTTTCTCCGCGATAGTGAACGCAGCGAGTTTCATCATCCAACTAATTGCCCGTAAACGATCATAGCTGTTCAAGCATTCCTAATACTAACGCTGAAGATTGTTTTGCTGCAAGTGGGAGAAATTCTTCAAATGACATACTCGCTTCGCCATCACCTGCATCAGAAATAGCTCGAACGACCACAAAAGGTACGTTAAAGGCATGACAAACTTGCGCAATCGCGGTTGCTTCCATTTCTACTGCGGTCACATTGGGGAAATCCGCTTTAATTTGAGCAATTTTTTCTTCGCTATTAATAAAGCTATCACCCGAGCAAATTAAACCACGTTTTACATTTTGTCCTTGTAACTGTGCAATTTCATCAGCTAAATCGGCTAATTGTTTATCAGAAAGAAAAGCCGCTGGATTCGCAGGTAACTGACCTTTTTCATAGCCAAATGCTGTCACATCTGCATCGTGGTAGCATGTTTCATCGGAAATAACGATATCTCCTACTTTTAAACCTTTTGCAACACCACCTGCTGAGCCGGTATTTAAAACCACATCCGGTTTTGTCAATTGTAATAAAGCGGTAGTACCAATAGCGGCTGCAACTTTACCAATTCCTGATTGTAATAATGCGATCTCTTTGCCATTAATTTTGCCTTCAAAAATGACCGCACTTGCCACTTTTGTTTCTCTTTTATCTGTCATTAACTGAGATAAAATTTCCACTTCTTGTGCCATTGCACCAACAATCCCGATTTTCATTATTGTTTCCTTTCTTGTTCTATTTTATTCACTAAAAAATCCAATACCGCTACACTGTAATCATCATTATATAGTGTGCTTGCTGTAAGCACATATTTTCCATCTACAACCACATAAGGAAAGGTAAAAACACCATATTCTTCAGTTAAATCAATAGCATTACTCACATCCTCTTTCACTCCAATAGAGGATGCTACCTCGTCAAATTCAGACTGATTAATTCCTTGCAAAGCAGCCCATTCACTCATTTTATCTAATGACGATAACTCGGTATAACGAGCTTTTTCTGAGGTTTCAAATAATAACGCATCAGACAACTCACTCGCATTTAAGCGCTGCAATGTATAAAATATTATTGCTGAAAATTTATCCTCATTCGTTGCAACAGGATATTCCTTGAAAATGAGCTTATTTGGGCGAATTTGACTATAAAGCTGTAAGATATCTTGAGCTGAAGAACAAACTCGGCAGTCATAATCAAAGAAAAATTGGATGGGGATTTTACGATCGTTTCTTTTAGCTTGTACAATTGGTTCTTGATATGAAAAATAATCACGCCCATCTTCAAACTGTATGATATTTGCTGATGGTAAATGTGGTGAATTTTGGACAGAAAAACTCTTTGAATTAACTTCACTAAATGCGATATCTGTCACGCTTAGCAATATCATTGCAAAGGATCCTTTTAATAATTTATTCTGCCAAACTTTTTTCATGAATTAACCAATTGGTTCAATATAATCGACTAATAATTGGATGTTTCGATTTCCTCGAAACGCATTAATTTCTAACTTATAAGCAAATTTTGCCTGTTTAATAGATAAATCGGGATAATACCTAGTATCAATATTAAACGCAATGGCATCTAATAATGGCCCACCATTTTTAGGTTCTACCAACATTTTTAAATGATTCTTATTTTGCCCAATAGCACGTTGCTCAAAAATTCTAAATTCGCCATCAAACACTGGTTCAGGGAATGCTTGCCCCCAAGGTCCGCCAGATTTGATCTCTTCTGCTGTTTGAATATTAAATTCATTTGTTTGAAGTTCACCATCCGTCCAAATCACGCCTTGTAGTTGTTCTTTATCTAACCAATCTCGTACAGTTTGATTAAAAATCTTTTGAAAATCAGGGAAAAAGCTTTCTTTAATGCTTAATCCTGCAGCCATGGCATGACCACCAAATTTTAAAATCATATCTGGATGTTGAGAATGGATGCGTTCTAATACATCGCGCATATGCAAGCCTTCAATTGAACGTGCAGAACCTTTTAAAATGCCTTCTTGATCTTGTGCAAAAGCAATGACTGGTCGATGGTATTGATCTTTAATACGAGAAGCTACAATGCCTAATACGCCTTGATGCCAATCTTTCTGAAATAAGGCGATTCCCATCGGTAATTCATCGGAAAGTGCGGTGAGATTGCGGCAAATTTCTAAAGCCTCAAGCTTCATGCCTTGTTCAATTTCTTTTCTAACCTGATTCAGGCTATCTAAGTCCAAGGCTTGTTCTCTTGCCTCTTGCATGCTTTCTGCAAGTAATAACTCCACACCAACAGACATATTATCTAATCGCCCTGCAGCATTTAAACGGGGTGCTATCGCAAAGCCCAAGTCCGTCGAGCAAAGTTTTTCGACTTCTCGATTAGCCACTTCTGCTAATGCAATAATTCCAGGGCGACAACGTTTCGCACGAATTCGCATCAACCCTTGATGAGCTAAAACGCGGTTATTTTGATCAAGGGGAACAACATCCGCAATCGTGCCGAGTGCGACTAAATCCAGTAATTCAGTAAAATTAGGCTGTGTTTCTGCCGTAAAAATGCCCAACTCGCGAAATTTTGCACGTAAAGCGAGCATTAAATAAAATGCCACACCTACACCAGCTAAACATTTTGAAGGGAAATCACATTGTTGCAAATTTGGATTAACAATGGCATCAGCATTCGGTAGCATTTCTGGTGGCAAGTGATGATCCGTAATCAATACCTTCACACCTTGCTCTTTCAAAGAGGCCACACCATCAAAGGATGATACACCATTATCTACCGTCATCAATAATTGCACACCTTTTTCCATTGCCATCTCTGCAACAGGAATGCTTAAGCCATAACCCTGTTCAAAACGGTTTGGTACAAGATATTCTACATCAGTAAAACCAAGCATGCGTAAAGCCAATACTGAAAGCGCCGTACTCGTTGCCCCATCAGCATCAAAATCACCAACGATAACTATCTTTTGTTGCTGTTGATAAGCTTCTACCAATAAATCTACAGCTTTTTGAATACCATATAATTTATTGGGATTCAGCATTGATTGCAAAGTGCGGTCTAATTCTTGACTGTTTTTAATATGACGAGAACGATAAAGACGATCGAGTAATGCATTATCTGAAACAGAATTTCCGGCAGGAATTTCACGACGTTTGATGAGTTTTTTCACAATATTTTATGATTGACTAATAATCACTTAAAGAAATATTTGGTATGTATTTTTATGATATGAATATTTTAAGGGCGTATATCACACGCCCTCACTTAAAATTATTGCACCGATTCTTTTAAGGCCGCTAGCAAATCTTGAGGCTTTAAATATCCTCCAATCACTTCACCTGTTGACGTTACAATGCTTGGCGTACCTTGCACGCCGAGTTGTACACCTAAATCATAGTGTCTTTTCACAATATTAGGTGCTTTCAATTCTTTCGGTAAGTTACCTTTTTCTGCTTCGTTCAATGCAAATACAGGATCTTTTGCAGTCCAAATGGTTTCCATTTGACGAGCCGTATCATTCATTCCTGCTCGAGGGAAAGCAAGATAACGAATTGTAATACCTAAATCATTATATTCCTTTGTCTGTTGATGGAGAAGATGGCAATAATGGCAAGTAATGTCCATGAATACGGTTACGACATATTGTTCATTTTTTGCCGGATAAACAATCATTTCATTTTTTAATGCATTTACTTTATCGGCTAAAAATTTACCTGCGACATCAACCGGGCCTTTATTTGTTAATTCATACATTTTGCCTTGCAAAACATATTGCCCATTTTCACTCACATATAAAATCCCCTGATCAGTCACGGCTGTTTTCAGGCCTTTCACAGGGGAATCTTTCACTTCAATATTTTTTGCACCTAATGCCTGTAACTTCGATTTAATCTCAGCATCACTCGCCATAGCAGTAGCTGAAGCAGAGATTAAAAGTGCGGTCAGTAATTTCTTCATTTTTATTCCTAAATATATCTAAACAACGAGGAGTAGAATTATAAATGGATCGATAATTTGTGCAAGCCAAACTACCCAAAAAACTGAAAATGACTTATACTTCTGCCGTTTATAGAGGTTTATTTATTATGTTTGAAATCAATCCAATCAAAAACAAAATCACCGACCTTTCCGAGCGCACTTCTGTGCTTCGGGGGTATCTTTGACTTCGATGCCAAAGTCGAGCGTTTAGAAGAAGTTAATGCCGAATTAGAACAACCCGATGTGTGGAACGAACCTGAAAAAGCTCAAGCGCTTGGGAAAGAGCGCGTTTCACTTGAACAAGTAGTTGATACCATCAAAAATTTAGAACAAGGTTTAGAAGATGTTGAAGGACTGCTTGAATTAGCCGTTGAAGCGGAAGATGAAGAAACCTTCAATGAAGCCGTTGCTGAATTAGATGAGCTTGAACAACAACTTGCCAAATTAGAATTCCGCCGTATGTTTAGCGGTGAACATGATGCGTGTGATTGTTATGTCGATTTACAAGCAGGTTCTGGTGGTACAGAAGCACAAGACTGGACGGAAATGTTACTTCGCATGTACCTTCGCTGGGCTGAAAGCAAGGGCTTTAAAACAGAATTAATGGAAGTCTCGGATGGCGATGTCGCAGGTTTAAAATCAGCGACGATTCGTGTCAGTGGTGAATATGCTTTTGGGTGGTTACGCACAGAAACGGGAATTCACCGTTTAGTTCGCAAAAGCCCATTCGACTCCAATAATCGACGTCATACATCATTTGCAGCGGCTTTCGTTTATCCTGAAATTGATGACGACATTGATATTGAAATCAATCCAGCTGATTTACGTATTGATGTTTACCGTGCATCTGGTGCGGGTGGTCAGCACGTCAATAAAACTGAAAGTGCGGTGCGTATTACTCACATGCCAAGTGGGATTGTCGTGCAATGTCAAAACGATCGTTCTCAACACAAAAATAAAGATCAAGCCATGAAGCAGTTAAAAGCGAAATTGTATGAGCTTGAGTTACAAAAGAAAAATGCAGACAAACAAGCGATGGAAGATAATAAATCTGATATCGGTTGGGGCAGCCAAATTCGTTCTTATGTGTTAGATGATGCGCGTATTAAGGACCTCCGCACTGGCGTTGAAAATCGGAATACTCAAGCCGTATTGGATGGCGATCTTGATCGCTTTATTGAAGCGAGTTTGAAAGCTGGGCTTTAATCATAAATCATAATTTTTATATAAACTAAGTGAGGTCATTTTTCCTGACCTCCTGAAGATACCACTAAAATTAAGGGCTAGTGATGATGTCATATCGTACTTAGTCCTTTTAATTTCAGTTAAATTTTGCCATTTTTATCACACTCTTTTAAACGAGGTACTTACCATCAGAAAATATTCAGATGGTTGATTACAATCGGATCTATCGCTCATCCATGGAGTCTATTTCTCACTATACTCGCCTAATTTGCCAAAAGGCTTTCTTCCAATAAGGGCTATTCATCGAAGAATAAATCACACCACCTTTGGTTGAAGCATGTAAAAATTTATCTTCTTTTACATAAATCCCAACATGATAGCCATTTGGTCCTCGCCCTGTCTTAAAGAAAATTAAATCGCCAGTTTGGATATCTTCTTTACGAACAAGTTTTCCATAACCCGCTTGATCTTTCGTTGTACGAGGAAGGCGAATGTTAAAACGCTCAATAAAGGTCTTTTGCACAAAACCAGAACAATCTATACCACCTCGAGATTGCCCGCCTAAAACATATGGAGTACCCGCCCATTCATATTGTTGTTCACTTAACATGGCAATGGCCATAATAGGATCACCAATCTGACCTTTATAGTTCATTGCATACTCTTCACGAACACCACTTGAACAAGCAAAAAGTAAAAAACTTCCTGCGACTAAAAAAGCACATTTAACCTTATTCATGTTCAATCCTGACAAAAGTGCGGTCAAAAACGACCGCACTTTTCTTACTATTGTTTTGGCTTGGTATTTTCCACGCGAGCACGTAATTTTTGCCCTGGCTTGAATGCCACTACACGGCGTGCAGAAACAGGAATACTTTCACCTGTTTTTGGATTACGCCCTGGACGGGAAGCTTTATTACGAAGTTCAAAATTACCAAAACCTGATAATTTCACTTCGCCACCAGATTCTAACGATAAACGAATTTCCTCAAAAAAGTCTTCCACTAATGATTTAGCTTCAGCTTTTTGTAATTGATACTTATCTAATAAGTATTCAGTAATATCAATTTTTGTAATCGTTGCCATGTTAGTCTCCTGTTTAGTCTCTAAGCTCCGCATTAAAGCGTTGCTTAACTTCGTTTAATACAGCTGAGATTACCGCATTAATCTCATCATCTTCAAGCGTTTTTTCATTATCTTGAATGGTTAAACTGATTGCTAAGCTCTTATGTCCGCTCGCAACGCCAATGCCTTGATATACGTCGAATAAATTGACTTGTGTTAATTTTTCTCCGCCAGCTTGCTGACATGCTTCGATAATATCGCCCGCTGGCACATTATCGGCAACGACTAAAGCTAAGTCACGACGGTTTGCTGGGAATTTTGAAATCTCTTTGGCTTGCACTACTCGACGATTTGCAATGGCCTCCCATAAAATTTCAAAAACAACCGCTTTACCATTTAATCCTAATTTTTGAGCAATAAGTGGATGAATAGTTCCAATAAAACCAATTTCTTTTCCATCTAATTCAATTGAAGCAGATTGTCCTGGATGCAATGCACTATATGCTTTTGCCACAAACTTAACACGATTCCCCACTTCAGTGAGAGAAAGAATGCTTTCTAAATCACCTTTAAGATCAAAGAAATCAACATTTTCGGCCTTACCCGTCCAAGATTCAGATTTAGCCGTACCTGTAATCACACCTGCAAGAACAAATTCTTGGCGCACACCAAATTCTGCATTGGCATCCGGAACAAAGCGTAATCCTGTTTCAAATAAACGTACACGGTTTTGCTGACGATTTTGGTTGTATAGTACTGCACCGAGTAATCCACTTAATAATGAAACACGCATTGCTGACATTTCAACTGAAATTGGATTTGGCAATACAAGTGCATCAATTTCTGGATGAAGTAATGTCTGTACTTTTGGATCAACGAAGCTATAAGTAATCGCTTCTTGATAATCTGCATCCACAAGTGCGGTCTTAATTCGACTTAACTCTAAATCAGCTTCTTTATGCTCACGCATACGAAGATGCGCTAATGGTGCATTATTTGGAATGCTATTATAGCCATAAATACGGGCTACTTCTTCAATGAGATCTTCTTCGATTTCAATATCAAAACGCCAGCTTGCAGAAGTCACGGTCCAAACATCATTCGTATATTTCACGGCAAAGCCTAAACGCTTAAAAATCTCGGTCACGGTTTCAGTTTCGATATGATGACCTAATAAGCTATCTAATTTTTCACGACGTAAAATGACTTCATTGATTTTTGGTAAATATTGCTCGCTCACGACTTCACAAATTTCGCCTGCTTCACCACCGCAGATGTCAAGTAACAATGCTGTTGCACGTTCCATTGCGTGACGTTGTAGCGTAAAATCAACACCACGTTCAAAGCGGTGTGAGGAATCTGTGTGTAAACCATATTGTCTTGCACGTTCCGCAATCGCTAATGGTGCGAAGAATGCCGCTTCTAAAATCACATCTTTTGTTGTTTCAGCATCAACACCACTAGCTTGACCACCAAAGATACCTGCCATTGCTAATGGACCAGTTTGGTCTGCAATCACTAAAGTATTCGGTTGTAATTTTGCCGTTGTGCCATCTAATAAAACAAGTTCTTCACCGCTATTGGCTAAACGCACTTGAACAGGTTGAGCTACTTTTGATGCATCAAAAGCATGCATTGGTTGACCTAATTCAAGTAAAACATAGTTGGTAATATCCACAATCGGATCGATAGAACGAATACCACAACGACGTAATTTTTCTTGTAACCAAATTGGTGACTGCGATTTAACATTCACATTTTTTACCACGCGCAATAAATAACGTGGACATGCTTCTGGCGCGTTTAATTCAATTTGAACTTTATCTGAAATCGTTGCTGGCACAGCATCAAAGTGCGGTTGATTAACAACTTGTTTATTAACCACACCAACTTCACGTGCAACACCAGCAATACTTAAACAATCTGCACGGTTTGGCGTTAAGCTAATTTCAATGGCTTTATCATCTAAATCTAAATATTCACGTAGATTTGTCCCTACTGGTGCATCTAATGGTAATTCAATGATGCCCTCTGCATCTACATCAATGCCTAATTCAGAGAATGAGCAAAGCATCCCTTCTGAAGGTTGACCACGTAATTTAGTTTTCTTAATTTTAAAATCACCGGGTAATACAGCGCCTTCAGTTGCACATGCTACTTTTAAACCTTGACGGCAATTTGGTGCACCACAAACGATATCTAATAAACGGTCGCCACCAACATTTACTTTAGTGACTCGTAATTTGTCTGCATCTGGGTGTTGCGCACATTCAACAACTTCACCCACAACAACACCTGTAAAGTCGCCAGCTACTTTTTCAACACCATCAACTTCTAAACCAAGCATTGTGATTTGATCACATAACTGCTCTGTTGAAATTGATGGATTAACCCATTCTCTCACCCAATTTTCGCTAAATTTCATTATCTCTGTATCCTTTATTGATGAACGTGCTACGTTCTAAATTAATCATTATCGTCAATTTAACCTTACGGTTAACTACTTAAATTGTTTTAAAAAACGTAAGTCGTTTTCAAAGAATGAACGTAAATCTGTGACGTTGTAGCGTAACATAGTTAAACGCTCAACCCCCATGCCTACTGCAAAGCCAGAATATTCATTTGGATCAATACCTACGTTACGTAACACATTAGGATGCACCATACCACAACCTAATACTTCTAACCATTTACCGTTTTTACCCATTACATCGACTTCTGCAGAAGGTTCAGTAAATGGGAAATAGGAAGGACGGAAACGAACTTGTAAATCTTCTTCAAAAAATGCACGTAAGAAATCGTGTAATAAGCCTTTTAATTCGGTGAAGTTTGCTTTTTTATCTACATAAAGCAATTCAATTTGATGGAACATCGGTGTGTGTGTTTGATCATAGTCGTTACGATATACACGACCTGGCGCCATAATACGAATAGGCGGCTGCATTTTTTCCATGGTGCGAATTTGCACACCAGAGGTTTGTGTACGCAGTAATAATTCGGGATTAAACCAGAAAGTATCATGATCAGCACGAGCTGGGTGATGTTTAGGGATATTCAATGCATCGAAATTGTAATAATCACTTTCAATTTCGGGACCGGTTTCCACAGAAAAACCTAGCTCTGAAAAGAATTTTGTTACGCGATTAATGGTAATGGTCACTGGGTGTAACCCACCCGTTTCTGTTTTACGACCTGGAAGACTCACATCAATACGCTCTTTTTCCAATTTCGCATTGAGTTCAGCTTGTTCCCACTCTGCTTTTTTAGCATTTAAAAAATCTAATGCTGTTTGTTTTGCCTCATTGATTTTAGCCCCCATTGCTGGACGCTCTTCTGCTGCAACATTACGCAATTCCTGCATAAGTTGGGTAAAATGACCTTTTTTACCAAAATATTCCACACGAATTTCATCTAATGTGGCCAAACTTTTATTTTCGATTTGTTCAATCGCTGATTTTGCTTTCTCAACAAGATCTTTCAGATGTTGCATGGTTTCCCCTGATTATCTTTTCTAACTAAAAATACGCTTAATGATAATACTAACTTATTAAAAAATCACGTATTTATTGAGGAATTGACATTTCGAATGAAAAAATAACAAAATTTTTTACTATTTTTTGAGATCTATCACAGTAATTTTTAATACTTTAGTTAGAATACTAGACAATCGACCATGTCTAGGAGGTGTAATATGTGGAAATCAATTTCTCAAGTCTTAGCTGATCAATTTGGTGCTTACTATAACATCAAAGAAAAAAACAAAACACCTGGAGGGGAGGTAAATGAAACTTGGCTTATTACGGATGGAATCCAACCAGTCTTTGTTAAAGTAAATGAACGGTCTTATCGTTCAATGTTTCGTGCTGAGGCTGACCAATTAAATCTACTAGGCAAGACGAATACAATCAGACTTCCACAAGTGTATGGCGTAGGCTGTTCTCAAAATCATAGTTTCTTACTGCTAGAATCACTTCCTATTACTAAACAAACTGATGCGACAGCACATTTTGGCGAAGAGTTAGCAAAACTTCATCAAATATCTGGTACTAAAAACTATGGTTTAGATTTTGATACTTGGCTTGGTCCTGAGTATCAACCTAACAAATGGAATGGGAGCTGGGCGAAATTCTTTGCAGAACAACGTATTGGATGGCAATTACAACTTTGCAAAGATAAAGGATTGGATTTTGGCGATCTTGATTTAATAACTGAAAAAGTAAAACAAAAGCTCGCAAAACATAATCCGAAACCCTCTTTGTTACATGGTAATTTATGGGTTGAAAATACGGCTATAGTAGGTAATCAAACCTTTACTTATGATCCTGCTTGCTACTGGGGGGATAGAGAATGTGATTTGGCATTTAGTGAGCTTTTCCAACCGTTCTCAGCTGAATTCTATGAAATTTATGACCGCACTTTACCTCTTGATAAAGACGGCTTTGAAGAAAGAAAACACCTTTACCAGCTCTATTATTTACTAAATTTTAGCCATCGTTTTAATGGGAGTTATATCAACTTAACCACTAAATTGATTGAAGAACTTCTACTTGAATAATTTCTTAAACATCAGATAAAAAAAGAGCGTAATTTTCATTACGCTCTTTCTATCTTCTCTATCTATTATTTTTGATAAAGAGGTGCTGGACCTTGAGTTCCACCGTTAACTTGACCACCTTCTTGTAATTTTAATACAGAACCAGAAGTAGTGATCTCAACGCGACGATTAGGGCGTAAACAATCTTTTAATGCTTGACCATGTGGAATACCATCACAAGCTTTTACTTGAGGGTTTTTACCGTAACCAACAGCGGTAATTTGAGTATTCACACCATCTTCAATTAAACGTGCTTTAACACGATCAGCACGACGTTGTGAAAGATTTAAGTTATAAGCATCAGAACCTAAACGGTCTGTGTAACCCGCAACTTTAACATCTTTAGCACCAGTAGATTTTAATTGAGATGCTACGCTATCAACAACTTGTTTACCACGTGGAGTTAAAGTATCTTTATCGAAGTCGAATAAGAAGTCACCACTTAAAGTAAATGCTGAGTTTCCGTTACAACCGTTTGGATACCAGAAGAAACTTTGAGCATTGTGGTTTTTGTCAAATAATACTTTGTATTGACAAATTTTATGAACACCATTCTCACGATAGTTGAATACATAATCCCATTCTTCAACACCAAATAATCCTTCAGAGAAGTGTGGTCGACCGATTAGGTTATATAATTGGTCTTTGTTCATACCACGTTCGATCATACGAACGTTGTCCCAATTTGGCCATGAACCAAATTGACTACCGTCATGATTAAAAGTTGACTTATCAATTTTTGGCCATACCAATTGTGGTACTTGTTGACCATCAACTTCTTTATATTCTGGTGTACCAGCTTCTGTAACTTTGCTTAAGTTACCACAAGCAACAACTGTTGCTACTGCAACTGCAGATAATAAAATACGAGATAATTTCATTTCTTTACCTTTTTTCTGTTAAGGTGCAATCCTTGCAAGAAGAACCCACACAACTAAACTTTATAAAGTTTACAAATAAAACTATAAAAAGTTCCGTTGCGTGATAGTAGTCATAATTCTTTAATTTGTAAATAAAAAAACATTAAAAAATGATTTTTTATGAAACTTTTTTTGTAAAGTTGTGTAAAGAGTTGTCAAATAAGTAAAAATTTTTCTCATTGAATAAAATCTTGCCCATTTTTTGTTAAATTTCGGTGGATAATTCCCTCAATACTCTCTTCTGCTTGTTTACCTATTTTTTGTAACAGTGGCTTTTTCACTTTGTATTTCACTGAGATCACTGACTTATCTTTCATCTTTTCAAGAATAATATCATCACTGGTTGCTAACTCATCGACTAGCAGAAGCTCTAAAGCTTGCTGACCAAACCAATGCGCACCTGTTGCGACTTTATCTACATCTAAGTGCGGTCTATTTTGGACCACAAATTGTTTAAATAATTGATGGGTTTCTTCAAGTTCTGCTTGGAATTTCTGTTTCCCTTTTTCAGTATTTTCACCTAACACCGTGACGGTGCGTTTAAATTCTCCGGCTGTCATCACATCAACATCGACATCATGTTTTTTTAATAAACGATGAATATTAGGGATTTGCGCAACCACACCAATAGAACCGATAATCGCAAAAGGCGCAGAAACAATTTTATCTGCCACACAAGCCATCATGTATCCACCACTTGCTGCAACCTTATCTACAGCAACCGTTAATTTAATGCCTTTTTGTTTTAAGCGGGCTAACTGTGAGGCAGCCAAGCCATAACCATGAACAACACCGCCTGGGCTTTCTAAACGTAGTAAGACTTCATCATCGGTTTTTGCCACATTAATAATTGCCGAAATTTCCTCACGAAGTGCGGTTGTTTCTGATGCAGAAATATCCCCCTTAAAATCGAGCACGTAAACGCAAGGTTTAGGTGCTGCTTTCTCACCATTTTTTAATTTTGCTTTTAAAGCCTTTGCTTCTTGTTTTTTGGTTTTCTTCTCTGTTTTCTCGGCTTGTTTTAGCTCTTCTTCTGAAAGTTGGAAATCACGTAAATGCTTAACTGTTTCCTTAAATTCTTCAGAAAGATCTGTCACAACTAATTCACCATGATGTGCCAGATTACGTTGCTTTGCAGAAATAATCATTGCCACGATAGCGGCGATTACAAGTAAAATCGTTAAAATCTCTAAAATAAAAATGCCATAGCCGGTCAAAATATCAGACCACATAGTTTTTCTCCTAAATAAAGTGAAGGAATTATTTTACTGTGCAAGCCTGATTTACACTAACTTTTTATGGAAAATTTTGCGATTTAAGGTAAACTACCACAGTTTTATTGCCTAATTTATAATGAATTACAGAGGTTTATATGTCTAAAGTTGCATCTATTGTTGATGTGTTACAAGGTAAAATCGCTATAGGCGAAAAAGTTACTGTACGCGGATGGGTCCGTACCCGTCGTGATTCTAAAGCGGGTCTTTCTTTCCTTGCAGTTTATGATGGCTCTTGCTTTGATTCTATTCAAGCGATTGTTAATAATGATATTGAAAATTATGAGAGCGAAGTCTTACGCTTAACAACGGGTTGCTCTGTGATCGTAACCGGTACTATTGTTGAGTCACCTGCTGAAGGTCAAAGTGTTGAACTTCAAGCTGAAAAAGTAGAAGTGACAGGGTTTGTAGAAGATCCTGACACTTATCCAATGGCAGCAAAACGCCACTCAATTGAATACTTACGTGAAGTGGCTCACTTACGTCCTCGTACCAATATTATCGGTGCCGTCGCACGTGTTCGTCACTGCTTAGCTCAAGCTATTCATCGCTTCTTCCATGAACAAGGTTTCTATTGGGTCGCTACCCCATTAATTACTGCATCAGATACTGAAGGTGCGGGTGAAATGTTCCGTGTTTCAACACTTGATTTAGAAAACCTTCCTCGTGGCGAAGATGGTAAAGTTGATTTCAGCCAAGACTTCTTCGGAAAAGAATCATTTTTAACGGTTTCAGGCCAATTAAATGGCGAGACTTATGCTTGTGCATTAAGCAAAATCTATACTTTTGGCCCAACATTCCGTGCTGAAAATTCAAATACAACTCGTCACCTTGCAGAATTCTGGATGGTTGAACCTGAAGTTGCGTTTGCAACACTTGCTGACAATGCTAAATTAGCAGAAGACATGTTGAAATATGTGTTCCGCGCAGTGCTTGCTGAGCGCAAAGATGACTTAAAATTCTTTGAAAAACATGTAGATAAAGATGTTATTACTCGTTTAGAAAACTTTGTAAACTCTGATTTTGCTCAAATCGACTATACTGATGCGATCGATGTATTATTAAAATCAGGTAAAAAATTCGAGTTCCCTGTATCTTGGGGAATTGATTTGTCTTCTGAACATGAACGTTTCTTAGCAGAAGAATATTTCAAATCACCGGTTGTCGTGAAAAACTATCCGAAAGATATCAAAGCCTTCTACATGCGTTTAAATGACGATGGTAAAACCGTTGCGGCAATGGATGTTCTCGCCCCAGGAATTGGTGAAATCATCGGTGGTTCTCAACGTGAAGAACGTTTAGACGTATTAGATAAACGTATGGAAGAAATGGGCTTAAATCCTGAAGATTACTGGTGGTATCGTGATCTTCGTAAATATGGTACCGTACCACATTCAGGCTTTGGTCTTGGTTTTGAACGCTTAATTGTTTATGTAACAGGCGTACAAAATATTCGCGATGTGATTCCATTCCCTCGTGCACCAAGAAATGCAAATTTCTAAAAATATTGATTAAATTGACCGCACTTTATTTAAAGTGCGGTCATTATTTTAGGCGATAATTTATCCCCTATTTCATTTATTGTACTTAAAACAATCTTTCAGTACATCGAATTAAGGAAAGTAAAAATGGACAAAATTAAACAACTCTTTGCCAACAATTACAGTTGGGCGCAAAGAATGAAGGAAGAAAATTCCACTTATTTTAAAGAACTTGCAGACCACCAAACCCCTCACTATCTCTGGATTGGTTGCTCTGATAGCCGCGTTCCAGCCGAAAAATTAACAAATCTTGAACCAGGCGAGTTATTTGTCCATCGTAATGTTGCCAATCAAGTTATTCATACAGATTTCAACTGTCTTTCGGTTGTGCAATATGCCGTTGATGTACTCAAAATTGAACATATTATTATTTGTGGGCACACAAATTGCGGAGGTATTAAAGCGGCTATGCAAGATAAAGATCTTGGATTAATCAATAACTGGTTACTCCATATTCGTGATATTTGGTTCAAGCATGGGCACCTATTGGGTAACCTTTCTGCAGAAAAACGTGCAGACATGCTAACTAAATTAAATGTAGCAGAACAAGTTTATAACCTAGGCCGTACATCTATCGTAAAAAGTGCTTGGGAACGAGGACAAAAGCTTTCGCTACATGGTTGGGTATATGATGTAAATGATGGTTTCCTAGTAGATCAAGGTGTAATAGCAACAAGTCGCGAAAGCCTTGAAATTTCTTATCGTAATGCCATTGCTCGTTTATCTAGTTTGGCAGAAAATGATATTCTGAAAAAAGAATATTCAGAAAATGAAGAATAAAAACAATGAGGTTAAAATTTAAAAAATTTTAACCTCACTCCACATTTAAAACTGCTATTTAACTAATTCTGTTTGCATGTACATTAAATGATCAATATCCGTTAAATAATGCCCTAACTCCTGAATTTCTGGTTTGTGAATATAAGGAATTTTTCCAAGCAACGGTGCATCAATTTGTGATTCTAGGACACCTATAATTTCTTTATAATGACCTAAGCCTGGATTAATACGATTAGCAACCCAACCTAATAAAGGGACGCCAAGCTGTTTAATCACTCTTGCTGTAAGTAATGCGTGGTTTATACATCCTTCTTTAATTCCAACAACTAATACAACTGGCATTTTATGTGTAACAATCCAATCTGCAAAACTTTTATTTTCAGCCATTGGTGTGAGTAAGCCAAATGAACCTTCAACTACAACAGATTGATATTTTTTGATTAATTTTGTTAACGCCTGATCTATCTTGCTTAATTTAATACGTGATTTATCTTGTGTTAACATAGGTAAAGAATGTAAAAAAGTATAACTATTCACCTCTTGATAAGATACTGGTTCATTTGTTGCATCCATCAAAGCTAACACATCTGAATTATTTTCAGCATCATAATCTGTTTGACTCTCATCAGACTGATTTTCAGTCAGATATATATTTTCCTCACAGCCACAAGCAATCGGCTTATAACCTACAATTCTCACACCTTTTGCTTGTAATGCTTGAATAATGGCACGACAAGCTGTAGTTTTTCCTACATTTGTATCTGTGCCAACCACAAAAAAACTACTCATTTTCACTCTCCTTTTTAAATCGGATTGAATTTTAAAGGCATTTTAAATAAAAAATATTGAGATAGCACAAACTTTAATAATTTTACTAAAAAATAACAATTTTATTTGATCTCACTCAAACTATAAAATAAACCATCATTCTGTTTTGGCATTTGAAGATAAAATCCTTGCTGAGTGATTTTTTCCATTACCTCGCTTTTATCAGCATGAACAAGCAGCTTGCTTCCTTTCAAATTAAATAGCATAAGAAACTGAGGCTTACCAAAACTTTGCATCAATACGTCTGGTACAGCTGAAAAATCATCTCGTTTCGAAATATAGAGATAGCAGCCTGGCTTACGTAAACTTTTATAAATTGCACATAACATTTTATTGCTCCAAAAGAAAAAACCTACCAGATAATCTCTGATAGGTTTTCATTTTACAAAAGTTTAATTATTTAGTCACAGCATCTTTCGTTTCAGCTGCTTTATCTGCTGCTGCATCTTTTGCTTCTACTGCTTTATTTGCCGCTGCATCTTTTACTTTTACAGCTTTATCAGCTACTGCATCTTTTGTTTCAGAAGCTGAATCTTTTGCTGCTTCCATTTTAGCAGACATTGCATCCTTTGCTTCAGCCGTTTTATCTGCTGCCGCATCTTTCATTTTAGAAGCTGAATCTTTTGCCGCTTCCATTTTAGAAGACATCGCATCTTTTGCTTCAGCCATTTTATCTGCTGCTGCATCTTTCATTTTAGAAGCTGAATCTTTTGCCGCTTCCATTTTAGAAGACATCGCATCTTTTGCTTCAGCTGCTTTATCAGCAACCGCATCTTTTACTTCAACAGCTTTATCAGCAACCCCATTTTTTACTTCAACGGCTTTATCTACTACTGCATCTTTAGCTTGTGTTGCCGCATCTTTTGTCGCTTCAACTTTTTGTTGTGCTTCTTCTTTATCGAAACAGCCTGTTACGGCTAAAGATGAACCTAATACTAATGCGGCTAATACTGATTTTTTCATTGTTATTCTCCATTTCATGGTTAAGGATTAATCCAAAGCTACATGCTTTGCGCTGATTAGTCTACACAAAAAAACTCAAAATAGAATATCTTCAAAAAAAATTTACATTTCTAAAGATATAGTTTTTATAAAAATAACTATAACTCTATGAATTTAAAAACTTATACACAAGTTCATTATAAAAATTTTATTTTTTGTAAAGATAAAAATTACTTTTTGTGTTTTTTTAAACAGACAGGCTCAGTTAATTTGAATAATCCTTAATCATTGTTTTTACTTTTCAGTTACTTTGTTTACGTCTGCAGATTGATCTTTTGTTTCAGAATCTAGTTTTTACTTCCTCTGCTTTAGAGCATATGGCATCTTTTACTTCAGTCATTTTTCGGCAACATGTTTAACATGCTTAGCTACGACAATGACAGAATCTTAACTTGTACTACCGTGCTTACTATTACATCTTTTACAGCGTAAACTTTAGTAGACACCATATTTTTTGCCTATGAAACCTAATCTTTTACTTTAGCAGCTTTATCTTCTACAGCTTCTTTTACTTCTGATACTTTGTCTTTAGCTTCATCTTTTAGCTCTGTTGCTTTATCAGCCGCGCCATCTTTTGCTTCAAAAACCGCATTCTTTACTTCTGCAACTTTATCTGCAAATGCATCTTTTAATTTAGCGACCTTGTCTAGCACTGTATCTTTTGCTTCAGAAACGTCCTCTTTTGCTTCTGATACTTTGTCTTCAGCTGCATCTTTTAGCTCTGCTACTTTATCTGTCGCTTCATCCTTTGCCTCTGAAGCTGCTTTTTTTACTTCTGATGCTTTATCTTCAGCCGCATCTTTCACTTCAGCAGCTTTATCTTCCACTGCTTCTTTTGCTTCTAATACTTTATCTTCAGCTTCATCTTTTAGCGCTGCTGCTTTATCAGCTGCGCCATCTTTTGCTTCAAAAACCGCATTCTTTACTTCTGCAACTTTATCTGCAAATGCATCTTTTAATTTAGCGACCTTGTCTAGCACTGTATCTTTTGCTTCAGAAACGTCCTCTTTTGCTTCTGATACTTTGTCTTCAGCTGCATCTTTTAGCTCTGCTACTTTATCTGTCGCTTCATCTTTTGCCTCTGAGACTGCTTTTTTTACTTCTGATGCTCTATCTTCAGCCACATCTTTCACTTCAGTTGCTTTATCTTCAGCCACATCTTTCACTTCAGCAGCTTTATCTTCTACAGCTTCTTTTACTTCTGATACTTTGTCTTTAGCTTCATCTTTTAGCTCTGTTGCTTTATCAGCCGCGCCATCTTTTGCTTCAAAAACCGCATTCTTTACTTCTGCAACTTTATCTGCAAATGCATCTTTTAATTTAGCGACCTTGTCTAGCACTGTATCTTTTGCTTCAGAAACGTCCTCTTTTGCTTCTGATACTTTGTCTTCAGCTGCATCTTTTAGCTCTGCTACTTTATCTGTCGCTTCATCCTTTGCCTCTGAAGCTGCTTTTTTTACTTCTGATGCTTTATCTTCAGCCGCATCTTTCACTTCAGCAGCTTTATCTTCCACTGCTTCTTTTGCTTCTGATGCGTTATTTGTCACAGTATCTTTTACATAGTTAGCTGCTGCAACTAATACATCTTTAACTTGTGTCGCAGCATTAACTGTCGTCTCTTTTACTTCAGTTACCGTATCTTCAATTTTATTATTCATAACTACTCTCCTAGCATGATTATAGTGGTTAATATAAAGCTATTCAAATATAGCTCCCCTCCAGTCTATCAAAAAAGAAAAAAGAATACACCCCAAAAACACATCTCTAGTAATTGAATTTTTTGCATTTATTAAAAAGCGAATCAAATAAAACGTATTTACCCTGCTCTCTTTAATCACTTTTAACCATGTTCTTTATAAGAATTGCAGGCTTCAATAATACCTTTTTCACCATTCCAGTCAATTTGAACAATCGTTGAAGGGTAAAAACTGATTGGATTTCGCTTGCCATAAAGCTCCGAAACAATACTGCCCACTAAAGGTAAATGAGAAACAAGCAAAATACTTTTAACACCTTGTTCCTGTAAAACAGATAAATAATCTGCTACTAGCGTCGCATTCCCGTAAGGTGTGATCCCACTCCAAGTTTCAACATCATTAAGAATATTGTCTAACGCTGAATTGACGAGCTCAAAGGTTTCTTGAGTACGAACATAAGGACTGACAATCACTTTCTGAACTGAAAGTGCGGTTGAATTTAGATGTGTTTTAAGCCATTGACCTTGTGATATTGATTGTTTGCGTCCATAGTCGGTTAAATGCCGAGCCTCGTCTGATGAAGAGACAACTTCAGCTTCTCCATGACGCATAATAAAAATTTTCATGTCTTTGCTTTCCTAAAAATAATAAAAGATAAATTTTATGGATCAAAAATGGGGGCAAGCCCCCACTTTATTAATTCGCTTTCACTGCTTCTGCAATTTCTTCTGCACATTGTTTTGCAAGTACACCGTCTTCACATTCGACCATGACGCGAATAAGAGGCTCAGTACCAGACTTACGCAGTAAAATTCGACCTTTGCCTTCTAAACGTTTTTCCACATCTGCAGCTACCGCTTTTACCGCTTCACTTTCTAATGGATTATCACCACCAGCAAAACGAACATTAATGAGTACTTGAGGGAATAATTTCACCGCACTTGCAAGCTCGTTTAAAGATAAACGATGTTGAACCATTGCACTTAATACAGCTAGTGATGCAATAATACCATCACCTGTCGTATTTTTATCAGCAATAATAATATGGCCTGAGTTTTCTCCGCCTAGCGTCCAGTTATGTTCTACCATTTTTTCTAACACATAACGGTCTCCAACGTTAGCACGCACAAAAGGTACACCTAACATTTTTAAAGCAATCTCTAAGCTCATATTACTCATTAATGTGCCCACTACGCCACCTTTTAGCTGACCTGAACGTAAAGCTTCACGAGCAATAATGAAAAGGATTTGGTCACCATCTACTTTATTACCTAAGTGATCCACCATCATAATACGGTCACCATCACCATCATAAGCAAGACCAACATCTGCTTTTGTTTCAAGCACTTTTTCCTGTAACGCTTTTACATCGGTTGCACCACACTTCTCATTAATATTGATTCCGTTAGGATCTGTACCAATTTCAATCACTTCTGCGCCTAACTCACGTAATACATTTGGCGCAATATGATAAGTCGCTCCATTTGCACAATCCACCACGATTTTATAACCATCTAAACCAAGATGTGCAGGGAAAGTACTTTTACAAAATTCAATATAACGTCCTGCGGCATCACTGATACGGCTTGCTTTACCTAAATCAGCAGACTCCACACAATCCATTGGCTGATCAAGCATGGCTTCAATCGCTTCCTCAATATCGTCTGGTAATTTTGTACCTTGTGAAGAGAAGAATTTAATCCCGTTATCATAGTAAGGGTTATGAGATGCCGAAATGACAATACCTGCTTCCAATCGGAAAGTACGGGTTAAATACGCCACGGCTGGTGTCGGCATAGGACCAGTAAATGCGGCAGTTAAACCCGCTGCAGCCAAACCTGCCTCAAGTGCAGATTCCAGCATATAACCTGAAATACGAGTATCTTTCCCGATTAATACCGTACGAGAACCTTGGGAAGCTAAAACCTTACCTGCTGCCCAACCTAATTTCAATGCGAAATCAGGTGTGATTGGATATGTACCCACTTTTCCACGGACACCATCAGTACCAAAATATTTACGATTTGCCATATTTATTCCTTAATTAAATTTGAATAATGATGTTACAAAAATCATTTATTCCACAACATATAAAATCTGTTAGTTGCTTACGCTTCTTGTGTAGCTTGCCATACTTTTAAGGCATCAGCTGTTGCAGCCACATCATGCACACGTAAAATAGTCGCACCATTTTGTGCAGCAATTAATGCCCCGGCTACACTTCCTACAACGCGTTCAGTCACGGGCTTATCTAATACAGCACCAATCATCGATTTACGTGAAAGCCCTGCTAAAACAGGATATCCACTTTCACAAAAGTGAGCTAACTGCTGTAAAAGCTTATAATTATGCTGTACAGTCTTACCAAAACCAAAGCCCATATCCCAAATAATATTTTCTTTGGCTATTCCCGCTGCTAAACAAGCTTGAGTTCTATCGTTTAAAAATTGATAAACATCTTGGACTACATCATCATAATGCGGATTAGTCTGCATTGTGCGCGGCTGTCCTTGCATATGCATGATACAAGTCGGTAAATTCAACTGTCCTGCTATTTCGAGTGCGCCAGGTTCACGTAGAGCACGAATATCATTGATTAAATCCATGCCGACCTTAGCTGCTTCTTGCATCACAATTGCTTTAGAGGTATCCACTGAAATCCAACAATCAAAACGTTTTTGCACGGCTTCAACAAGAGGTATCACTCGTTGCAACTCTTCAGTTTCAGGCACTTCTTCTGCCATTGATCGAGTTGATTCCCCGCCAATATCAATAATTGTTGCACCTTCTTTGAGCATTTTTTCAACTTGAAATAATGCTTTGTCTAGACTAAAAAACTGTCCGCTATCTGAAAATGAATCGGGCGTGAAATTCAAAATTCCCATAATTTGAGGGAATGATAAATCTAGACATTTGTTATTAGCGTAAAGTTTCATAAAGTGCGGTCAATTTTTAAATCAAATTTTAAAGGCTAGATTATAACGGAATATAGTGATTAATAGAATGACATTATAAATAAAAAAAGCCTTCCTAATTAGGAAGGCTTTATTCTTACTCTTCAGAATCTTCTGAATGATTAACCGCACTTTCAGTTGCGTCTTCTTGCGGCTTAGCTTTCGGGCTCGTATCTTTGTTATCTTCCCAACCAGATGGTGGTGTAACAGGTTCACGATTCATTAGCTGTTTAATTTGTTCTTCTTCAATGGTTTCATATTTCACTAACGCATCTTTCATGGCGTGAAGAATATCCATATTGTCGATCAGAATCTGTCTTGCTCTCGCATAGTTACGATTTACAATCGCACGAACTTCTTCATCAATCGCATGCGCCGTTTCATCTGACATATGTTTTGCTTTCGCCATTGAGCGACCTAAGAATACTTCGCCTTCATCTTCGGTATAAAGAATCGGACCGAGTTTATCTGAGAAGCCCCATTGGGTCACCATATTACGTGCAATATTGGTTGCCACTTTAATATCGTTAGATGCACCAGTCGAAATATTTTCTTCACCGTAAATCAAATCTTCTGCTAAACGTCCTGCATAAAGTGTTGAAAGTTTACTTTCTAATTGTTTTTGGCTGATACTAATTTGATCACCTTCAGGCAAGAAGAAAGTCACACCTAATGCGCGGCCACGAGGAATAATCGTGACTTTATGTACAGGATCATGCTCAGGTACTAAGTAACCCACAATGGCATGACCTGCTTCATGGTACGCTGTCGATTCTTTTTGTTTATCCGTCATGATCATGGTACGGCGTTCAGGTCCCATATTGATCTTATCTTTTGCTTTTTCAAACTCAAGCATCGATACAGTACGTTTATTGCTACGCGCAGCAAATAATGCCGCTTCATTAACCAAGTTCGCTAAATCCGCACCTGAATAACCTGGTGTACCACGAGCAAGTGTCATCGCATCTACATCATCAGCAACAGGCACTTTACGCATGTGTACTTTTAAAATTTGCTCACGACCTTTCACATCCGGTAAACCCACAACAACTTGACGGTCAAAACGGCCTGGACGAGTTAATGCTGGGTCAAGTACATCTGGACGGTTCGTTGCGGCAATAACGATTACGCCTTCGTTACCACCGAAACCATCCATTTCAACTAACATCTGGTTAAGGGTTTGTTCACGCTCATCGTGTCCACCACCTAAACCAGCACCACGTTGGCGACCTACCGCATCGATTTCATCAATAAAGATTAAGCAGGGTGCATTTTTCTTTGCTTGCTCGAACATATCACGTACACGAGAAGCACCAACCCCCACAAACATCTCCACAAAGTCAGAACCTGAAATCGTAAAGAAAGGTACTTTTGCTTCACCCGCAATAGCCTTAGCTAATAAAGTTTTACCTGTACCAGGAGGGCCAACCATCAATATACCTTTTGGAATTTTACCGCCAAGGTTTTGGAATTTTTTCGGTTCACGCAAGAAATCGACCACTTCACCCACTTCTTCTTTTGCTTCATCACAACCTGCAACATCTGCAAAAGTGACTTTGATTTGGTCTTGGTTCAGCATTTTAGCTCGGCTTTTACCAAAGCTCATGGCTTTGCCGCCACCACCTTGCATTTGGCGCATGAAGAAAATCCATACCCCAACAAGGAATAGCATCGGAAACCACGAAATCAAAATTTGTGATAGTAAACTACGTTTTTCAAAAGGCGTACCTTCAATTTTGACTTTTTTATTTAATAAGTCATCTAAGAGTTTTTTATCTTCCAATGGTGGCATGACGGTCATATATTTAGATCCGTCATTTTTAGTCACAGTAATTTCATTCGCATCAAAACGCGCTTCTTTCACTTGACTGTTACTCACGTCATACACAAAGGTTGTGTAATCTGCTGAGTCACTCACACCATTAGAATTAAAACTTTGGTAAGCCGTCATCATAACAATTGCTACCACAACCCATAGAACTAGATTTTTGACCATATCGTTCAAGGTTTAACCTGCCTTTCTTAAGTTAATTAAAATTAAACGAGATACTATCTCATCCCCGACATAATGAAAAGCTATCAAAGCAATTATCTATTCGCCTTTATAACCACTTGCTACAATATAAACTTCGCGAGAACGCCCACGAGAGGCCTCCGGCTTACGCACTTTTACGACACTAAAGAGTGAACGAATTTCGCGCAGATACTCGTCAAAACCTTCTCCTTGAAATACTTTGACTACAAAACTGCCTTTTTTTGCTAAAACTTGCTTACACATATCCAAAGCTAGTTCTACCAAATACATTGCGCGTGGAATATCAACAGATGGCATGCCGCTAAAATTTGGCGCCATATCAGACATCACTACATCAACTTTTGCTTCACCAACTCGTTCTAATAATGCATTCAGCACATTTTCGTCACGAAAATCGCCTTGCAAGAAATCCACGCCGACAATTGGGTTCATATCCAAAATATCACAAGCAATCACTCGGCCCTTTCCACCGATTTGGCTCACAACATACTGTGACCAACCACCTGGTGCGGCACCGAGATCCACCACAGTCATTCCCGGTTTAAACAATTTATCCGTTTGTTGAATTTCATCTAACTTAAAGTAAGCACGTGAGCGCAATTTTTGCTTATGTGCTTTCTGAACAAACGGATCTTTAAAATGTTCGTTTAGCCAACGAGAAGAACTCGCCGAACGTTTTTTCTTTCCCATAATCTCTTTCTTTTGTACTATTTTTTGTAGTAGTTTCGTCTATATTTGGGTACAATCTGCCAAATTCAAGGCTAGACTTACCAAAAAGTGCTGAAAAACCACGTTTTTTCTGACCGCTCTTTTCGGTCTTTTTTTGACTCATATTCATCTATTTAAAGGATTCCTTATGACAATATTATCAACAAAACAAAAACAATTTTTAAAAGGACTTGCTCATCACCTTAGTCCTGTCGTCATGCTTGGCGGTAACGGCTTAACTGAAGGTGTATTGGCCGAAATCGATAATGCGTTAAATCATCACGAATTAATCAAAGTCAAAATTGCTGGTGCAGATCGCGAAACTAAACAGTTAATCATTGATGCAATTGTACGTGAAACACAATCATCTAATGTTCAAACAATCGGGCATATTTTGGTGCTCTATCGACCAAGCGAAGAAGGTAAAATCCAGCTGCCTCGTAAATAATTGTTATCCCCTCAATTTGAGGGGATGTTTTTTAGATGTAATTAACTTCAATAATTTCGAACTCAACCGTTCCACCTGGTGTGGTAATATTTACGGTATCATCCAACTCTTTACCCACCAAGCCTCGAGCAATAGGTGAATTCACAGAAATTAAACCTGATTTAATATCAGCCTCATCATCACCCACAATTTGGTAAGTGACTTCTTCATCAGTATCCGTATTCATTAATACCACTGTCGCACCAAAAATCACTTTACCATTATTAGGCAATTTAGTGACATCAATAACCTGACAATTTGCAAGTTTGCCTTCAATTTCTTGAATGCGTCCCTCACAAAAACCTTGTTGCTCACGTGCTGCATGATATTCTGCATTTTCTTTTAAGTCACCATGCTCACGAGCCTCAGCAATCGCCTTAATAATTTCAGGACGACGCTCATTTTTTAAGAAATCTAATTCTTCGCGTAATAGATCTGCACCACGTACAGTCATTGGAATTTGCTTCATTCTTTTTCCTTGAAATTTGGTCAAAACAAAACCACGACAATGTTTTACAACTTTGCCGCAGTCAATGAAAAATAAAAAATGATTTACTCTATTGAATTCGAGGCTTATTATTATTCTTCTTGAGAAAAATAGCAACCAAAACAGAACTAAAAATGACTAAAAAATCTTCTATTTCGACCGCACTTAAGGCCGCATTTGTCACATTCGGATTTTCTTTTTCTTCTATGGCTAAAGTTGATGTGGCCTCTATCACCCACTATTTACCAGAAGGCGCGTCTGCCAGTATTATTGCTAAAAACCTCAATAACGATCAAATTATCGCAGATTACAATGGTTCAGCGTTTATGTTACCTGCTAGCACACAAAAAATCTTTACCGCTGTAGCAGCTAAATTAGTATTAGGCGATGCCTTTCAGTTTGAAACATCACTTTTAAGTAACGGAAAGATTCAGAATAATGTTTTAGAAGGCGATCTTGTTGTGCAATTTACTGGCGATCCTGATCTGACCAGTGGACAACTTTATAGCCTATTAGCAAATTTAAAAAACCAAGGCATTCAGAAAATTAATGGTGATCTTATTTTAGATACCTCTGTATTTTCGAGCCATGATCGTGGGTTAGGTTGGATTTGGAACGATCTTACAATGTGCTTTAACTCCCCTCCTGCTGCCGCAAATATCGATAATAATTGTTTTTATGCCGAGTTAGATGCAAATCAACCTGTGGGTGAAACCGTCAAAATTAACGTTCCTGTTCAATTTCCTATTCAAGTTTTCGGACAAGTTTACGTCGTGGATCAGCAAGAGGCTGGTTATTGCCAGTTAGACGTCGTTGTTCACGACAATAATCGCTACCAAGTAAAAGGCTGTATTGCTCGTCAAGCAAAACCTTTTGGGCTTAGTTTTGCAGTACAAGATCCGGATGCCTACGCCGCTGCCATTATTCAACGTCAACTAAAACGTCTTGGTATTGAATTTACAGGTAAAGTGAAACAGCCTCAAAAACCACAGCAAAGGCAAAAACTTGCACAACATTTATCTAAACCACTGCCTGAGTTATTGAAAAAAATGATGAAAAAATCAGATAACCAGATTGCCGATGCTTTATTTAGAGCGGTAGCCTACAACTACTATAAACGCCCTGCTTCATTCCAATTAGGTACATTGGCGGTGAAATCCGTATTACAAAAACAAGGTATTAAATTTGGTAACAGCATTTTAGCCGATGGTTCGGGGCTTTCTCGTCATAATTTGGTTGCACCGAAAACCATGCTTTCTGTTTTAGAGTACATCGCTAAAAATGAAGATACACTGCATTTAATGGAAACCTTCCCAATTGCAGGTGTAGATGGAACCATCAGTGGACGCGGTGGCTTAATTAGTCCACCATTGGTTAAAAATGTCATTGCGAAAACAGGCTCATTAAAAGGCGTATATAACCTTGCTGGTTTTATGACCAATGCGCGAGGTGAAAAAGTGGCTTTCGTTCAATTTATTAATGGTTACTCCACTGGCGATTTAGAAAGTAAAACGAAACGTGCTCCACTTGTACAATTTGAAAGTACACTTTATAACGATTTTTATAAAGACTAAAACACATTAAAAAATGACCGCACTTCAAATATACCAAGTGCGGTCATTTTTTTCTTCGTTTTAAATTAAAAAGAAAAAGCACCAAACTCTTCATCGAATTTGGCGCTTTATACTTTTAGATTGTTTTATCCTTCATTATGGATTTCGAGATTACTTGCATCTTTTTCCCGTTTTTTCTTTGCTGAATCATTACGTTGAGATGCGATACTATCAAGGTATTCTGGTGTGATATCGCCAGTGATATATTCACCAGTAAAGACTGAACAATCAAAGCCTTGAATGGTTGGGTTTTCTTGGCGTACTGATTCTGTCAGCGCTTCAAGATCTTGGAAAACCAATTTATCTACACCAATCAATTTCGCAATTTCATCAACATTACGGCCATAGGCAATGAGTTCTCGTTTTGTTGGCATATCAATGCCGTACACATTCGGATAACGAATTTCTGGCGCGGCTGATGCAAAGTAAATTTTCTTCGCACCCGCAGCACGAGCCATAGATACGATTTGCTCTGATGTTGTACCACGAACAATAGAATCATCGACTAATAACACATTTTTATCTTTAAATTCTGCTTTAATCGTATTGAGCTTGCGACGGACCGAACTAATACGTTGTGCTTGTCCAGGCATAATAAACGTACGGCCAACATAGCGGTTTTTCACAAAACCTTGACGGTAAGGTTTGCCTAAGATTTTCGCAATCTGTAACGCAATGTCTGTTGAAGTTTCTGGTACTGGAATAACAACATCAATGCTATCAGCTTCCTCAACCCATTCTTTTGCAATTTTTTTACCTAAATGTTCGCCCATGTGAACACGTGCCGCATAAACAGACACGCCATCTATCGTCGAATCTGGGCGCGCAAAATACACATATTCAAAAATACACGGATTTAAGACCGCACTTTCTGCACACTGCTCAGCATAAAGATTGCCATCAAAGGTCACATAAATCGCTTCGCCTGGCGCAACATCACGCACTAATTCAAAACCTGCGACGTCTAATGCCACACTTTCAGAGGCAAACATATATTCCACAGAACCATTTTCTTCTCGTTTACCTAACACGAGTGGACGAATACCAAACGGATCGCGAAATGCTACCATACCATGTCCAATAATCATGGCTAAGCATGCGTAAGCACCACGAATATCTTTGTGTGTCGCACGAATTGCATTAAAAATATCTTGCGGATCGAGATGGTATTTATTCACTCTATCCAAATGATTCGCAAGAATATTGAGAAGAAGTTCTGAATCCGAATTGGTATTTATATGACGACGCGCTTCTTTAAATAATTTATCTTTTAATTCGGTTGAGTTGGTTAAGTTACCATTGTGAACAAGGCTTAAACCATAAGGTGAGTTAACATAGAAAGGCTGAGCTTCAGATACGCTTGAACTGCCGGCGGTTGGATAACGTACATGTCCTAGGCCTGCATGGCCTTGTAAACGTAACATATGCTCTTGTCTGAACACATCGCTTACAAGACCATTAGCCTTACGCAAACGGAAGCGGTTTTCATCATCGATTGTGACAATCCCCGCCGCATCTTGACCTCGATGCTGTAATAACGTTAATGCTGCATAAATGGATTCATTAACCGGATTTTGGCTAACGATACCGACAATTCCACACATACTGATTGACTACCTTATTGTTTAAAAGTTGAGTTTAAAAAACTAGAACTTGCTTGTAGTTGTTGGAAGAACCATTCAATAATGAAGCCGAAATGAGGAATTAATTTTGATTCTTTCCACCAATCGGTTTGTTCAAAGTTAGTGAAGGTATCCAAGAAGAATAAGATCGCAGCAACGATTAACGCCCCACGAATTAAGCCAAATGCCGCACCGAGAACACGATCTGTTCCGGTTAGTCCTGTTTTATCCACTAATTGGCTAATCACATAATTAACAATGCCGCCTACAATTAGGGTTAAAACAAATAAAATGCCGATTGCCGTGCCGTTACGCACGTAGTCAGATTCAATTTGAGTAAGATAGGTGGCGAGATAAGGATAAAATTGGCTAGCGACAATAAATGCAACGACCCAGCTTGCAAGGGACATCACCTCTCGCACAAATCCACGTAATAAACTCACGATAATCGAAAATGCGATGATGCCAATGATAATATAATCAATCATTAAATAGTCTCTCAATTAAAAAGGGTCGCCATTGCGACCGCAGTATTTTACATAAAAAAACACAAAAGGAAAACGTTTGCGTCAATTAAATTTGAAGCAATTAACTAGATTTCCTGCCAAAATGCTTTATCTAATTTTCGCTGCGCCTTTTGTAATACTTCTGCCAAGTGCTGATATGTCGGTTTATCTTTCACAGTTGGCAAACTTTCATGTTGTTTTCTCAAACGTTCACTAATCTCATAAAACCACTGAGAACTTTGCGGCTCTAGCGGTGATTTTGCTCTTTTTCCCAACCAATATAAACCTTGAAATGGAAGAACTAACGCACAAAGTGCGGTCAAAATAGCAAGCGAAAATGCTGTAAGATCGTCTTTTGCGTATAGTTGCTGCCAGAGCACCGAAAATACGGCCATAAAAGGCATAAATTTCTGAGCAAATTTCGTAGCCTTAATAATGCGATTTTCCGGAAAAATAATGCCGAGTTTCGCCTCTAATGGCCATGTTTGCAAATAAATTTGCCCTTGTTTTAAGGTTGAAAAAAATGATGACATGAAAACATCCTTGAAAATAACCGCGCTTATAATACTCTAGTTTAAGTTTAATTGTCATCCTTGACTAGAAATTGTTGAAATTTTCAACTTTTTTAAGAAAAGATTGCATTTTTACACTTGTGTTATTTTATTTTATTCGCCAAAAGGTGTATTCTATATCATATTTGTGATCCTTTCTTGTGAATGGATTTTTATTAACCTCAATAAAAAACAGGGTTCCTATGTCAAAACTTGTTCTCATCCTTAACTGTGGTAGTTCTTCATTAAAATTTGCAATCCTCGATCCTGCGACAGGTGAAGAAAAATTATCAGGCTTAGCCGAAGCATTTTATCTTCCTGAAGCTCGTATAAAATGGAAACTTAACGGTGAAAAAGGTAGTGCTGATTTAGGTGCTGGTGCTGCGCACACTGAAGCACTTAACTTCATCGCATCAAACATTATGACTGATGAGCTTAAAAACTCTATCACCTCTATTGGCCATCGTATCGTTCACGGTGGTGAGAAATACACCCAATCTGTTGTCGTAACAGATGAAGTAGTTAAAGGTATTGAAGATGCTGCACAATTTGCACCACTTCACAACCCGGCTCACTTAATCGGTATCCGTGAAGCATTCAAAACATTCCCACACTTAAAAGATAAGAACGTTGTCGTATTTGATACCGCATTCCACCAAACTATGCCTGAAGAAGCATTCTTGTATGCGCTTCCATACTCACTTTACAAAGAACATGGCGTACGTCGCTATGGTGCGCACGGTACCAGCCACTACTTCGTTTCTCGTGAAGTGGCTGAATACGTAGGCAAACCAGCAGATCAAGTAAACGCAATTATCTGTCACTTGGGTAACGGTGGTTCTGTTTCTGTAGTTCGTAACGGTAAATGTATCGACACTTCTATGGGTTTAACTCCATTAGAAGGTTTAGTCATGGGGACACGTTGTGGTGACATCGATCCTGCGATCGTTTTCTATCTATACAAAAACTTAGGCATGTCAATGGAGCAAATCGAAGAGACCTTAGTGAAAAAATCAGGTCTTTTAGGTTTAACTGAAGTAACGAGCGACTGTCGTTATGCAGAAGATAACTACGACAACGCATCTAAACCAGAAGCAAAACGTGCATTAAACGTTTACAGCTACCGTTTAGCAAAATACATCGGTGCATACATGGCTGTTTTAGGTGATGATCACTTAGATGCGATCGCATTTACGGGTGGTATCGGTGAAAACTCAGCTCATGTTCGTGAACTAGCATTAGGCCACTTAAAATTATTTGGTATCAAATTAGACCAAGAACGTAATCTTGCTGCTCGCTTTGGCAAATCAGGCGTAATTACCGCTGATGACTCTGCATTCAAAGCGATCGTTCTTCCAACTAACGAAGAATTAGTCATTGCACAAGATACAGCACGTTTAGCGGGCTAATCAATTTTCTTCAGACCTGCTGAGAGATCAGCAGGTTTTTTTCATTCATTAAAAGGTATATCAAAATGACTAAAGCAGTTATTCTTATTCCAACTAGTGCAGAAGCAAATTTAGCTGCAGCATTAGACGTGGCTAAAACAACAGGCGCCGTCGTATTCAATGCAGTAGAAGATGTAAAAGCCGCTCAAGCATTAATCGCAAATAACCAAAAAGACGTGTTATTAGAAAAAATCGTGGCTGATTTCCAAGCATTAAATGCAAATTTAGTGGTTGTTAAAGGTGTTCAACCTTCAGCTCAAGCGCCTTTTGCAAATAGCTTAAACTTGGCGATTGCACAAACCTTAGATGCTCAAATTATCTTAGTGGCAAACAATGAAGAAGGCACATTAGTCGAAGCCGTTGCTTCAGAATTTGGCGGAGTGAACAACGCTGAAATCTTAGGGGTGTTTGGTGCGCAAGCAGGCAAAATTAAAACCTTAGATGCACAAGCGTTAGCGAATGCAATCTCTGCACCACTTGCTCGTGAAGCACGTATTTCTCCAGCGGCATTCCGTTTCAAATTAACTGATTTAGCACGCAAAGCAGGTAAAACCATCGTATTACCAGAAGGTGACGAACCTCGTACCGTTAAAGCGGCAGCTATCTGTGCTGAACGTGGTATCGCAAAATCGGTATTATTAGCGGATCCAGAATCTGTGAAAAAAGTTGCGGCAGAACAAGGCGTGACTTTAGGTGCTGACGTCACAATCATCCATCCAGCTGACGTACGCGAAAACTACGTTGCTCGTTTAGTTGAATTACGTAAATCTAAAGGTTTAACGGAAGAGCAAGCACGCGCACAATTAGAAGATACCGTTGTATTAGGTACGATGATGTTAGAAGCGGGCGAAGTAGATGGTTTAGTCTCTGGTGCCGTTCACACCACGGCAAATACCATTCGTCCACCGATGCAAATCATCAAAACAGCACCTGGTAGCTCAATTATCTCGTCTGTATTCTTCATGTTATTACCAGATCAAGTATTAGTGTATGGTGACTGTGCAGTAAACCCAGAGCCAACCGCTGAACAACTGGCTGAAATCGCAATTCAATCTGCTGAATCGGCAAAAGCATTTGGTTTAAATCCGAAAGTCGCAATGCTTTCTTACTCAACCGGTACTTCTGGTTCAGGCCAATCTGTAGAGAAAGTGAAAGAAGCAACGCGTATTGCACAAGAAAAACGTCCTGATTTATTAATCGACGGTCCATTACAATACGATGCCGCGGTAATGAAAGATGTGGCTGCTTCTAAAGCGCCAAACTCTAAAGTGGCAGGTCAAGCAAACGTATTTGTATTCCCTGATATCAACGCTGGTAACATCGGCTATAAAGCGGTACAACGTTCTGCTGATTTGGTGGCTGTAGGCCCAATGCTTCAAGGTATGCGTAAACCGGTTAACGACTTATCTCGTGGTGCATTAGTAGATGATATCATCTACACCATCGCATTAACCGCGATCCAAGCAACACAAGCTTAATTAAAGCCTTTGTTGTAAAACACTAAAGAAAATAACCGCACTTTTGATAATTCAAAGTGCGGTTATTTTTAGGATTGTTTTTAATGACTACTCTACAGATTTTAAGTATTCAACCAGCTTCAAGCCAATTTCTCTTCGCCATCCTAAAAGTAAATCGGGCTGTTTGGTCATATCTTCATTTTTTAACCAGACCCATTTAATGAGATCTTCTAAATTTCGTTTACTTGCCAGAATATCAAGGGTTAATCCTTTTGGTGTCAGTTCATAAGCTTTTTCTTGTAACAATCGAATTGCCTTTTTATAACGAGGATCATCCACAATACGCACTAAACGTTTAGGATAATCATAAGGGGAAATTCGACGGCTTTGTGCTAATAATTGAAGCATTTTTTTGCCACGTACACGGACTTCATTTTCAGATAATCCAAGCGCTAGCATTTCTGATGTATTGCGAGGATTGTTTTTTGCTACTTTCCAAAGGTTATCCGATTTCACCACATAAGAAAGGGCTAAATTTCGTGCCATTGCCGTTTCTTGTCGCCATTTGGCCAATAGCTGTAAACGCGCTAATTCGAGCGGATTCAATTTCCAAACATTCGGAATATCCAAATAAGCTTTGTCTGGATCGCGATCATCTAATTTACCGGTTTTTGCGATCGCAAGCTGGCAATCATCAATTACCGCTTGAAGCCAAGGAGATTGCGCTAATTCTATTTGCATTTTTTGATAGACCGGCAAGAGATACCATACATCCCCTGCAGCATATTGTAGCTGTACGGAGGAAAGTGGACGTTTTAGCCAATTTGTACGCGTTGCCCCTTTATCCATTTCAATGCCTAAATAATGTAACACCAATTTGGCTAGACCCGCTGAATTAGCAAAACCTAAAAAACGCGCCATAATTTGCGTATCCATCATAGGTTGTGGAAGTGCATCAAACTCTTGTAAGAAAACCAATAAATCTTCATTACAAGCATGCAAAATTTTTGTCACCTGCTGATCGCGTAATAATTCTACAAAAGGTGAAAAATCAGTAATGGATAAAGGATCGATCAATGAAACTCGTTCACCATCATAAAGTTGAATTAATCCTAATTTAGGATAATAGGTCGATACCCGCATAAATTCGGTATCTAAAGCGACCGCACTTTGCTGACGCGCTAACTGACAAACCTGAGCGAGCTCTTCATTATTTTGAATTAATGTAAAGTGCGGTTGATTTTGGCATTCTTTTATCATTGTAATAGGATGTATTTTCAAATAGAGGTAAAGACTAAACAGGGATATGAACACATATCCCTGATTAAATTAATGTTGTGAGCGTTTTGCTATTTCTTCATCACGCAGTACGCGTCGTAAAATTTTGCCTACATTACTTTTCGGTAATTCATCCCGAAACTCAATATCTTTCGGGACTTTATAACCAGTGAGATATTGTCTGCAATGTTGGCGTAATTCATCACGCGTGAGGCTATCATCTTTCTTCACGACGAAGATTTTGATGCTTTCTCCCGACACTTCATGTGGCACACCGATAGCGACCACTTCAGCGACTTTATAATTTAGCATCACCACATCTTCGATTTCATTTGGATAAACGTTAAAGCCTGAAACCAAGATCATGTCTTTTTTGCGGTCAACAATACGGAGGCTATAGCTCTCGTCCATAATGACGATATCACCCGTTGCCATCCAACCATCTTGAAGCACTTCAGCCGTAGCTTCAGGACGTTGCCAATAGCCACGCATGACTTGATCACCTTTAACCCAAAGCTCTCCCGCTTCACCAAGTTGTGCTTCCGAGCCATCATCTTTGATAATTTTAATATCGGTATTTGGCACGGGTACACCGATTGTACCATTGTGTTTCACCACATTAATCGGACAAGCGGCAATTAGCGGTGAACATTCTGTCATACCATAACCTTCAATAATGTTGCAGCCAGTTAAATCATGCCAACGCGTTGCGACCGATTGTTGGATAGCCATACCGCCGCCAACAGAAAGTTTTAATCGTGAAAAATCCACTTCTTTGAAATTTTCATTATTAAGTAGCGCATTAAACAAGGTATTTACCCCTGTAATCGCTTCAAAGCGGTATTTTTTGAGCTCTTTAACAAAGCCATCAATATCACGTGGGTTCGTAATTAAGAGTGCGGTAACGCCCAGTTCTAAAAAGAGTAAACAGTTTACCGTTAAGGCAAAAACATGATAAAGCGGTAAAGCCAGTACGGCAATGCGTTGCTTGGTATGATCGCTAATAAATGGCTCCGCAATCCACTTCGCTTGGAAAATATTGGTAATAATATTGCCATGAGTCAGCATTGCGCCTTTAGCAACACCCGTTGTACCACCTGTATATTGTAAGAAGGCTAAATCTTCACGATCCACTTGTGGACGAACATATTAGCGATATTTACCAATACTTAACACTTCACGGAAAGTCACTGCATTCGGTAATTTATATTTTGGCACTAACTTTTTGACGTATTTCACGACAAAATTGACCAGATTACGCTTACCAAAAGAAAGCTGATCGCCCATTCTTGTTAAAATCACGTGTTTCACTTTAGTATTAAACACGATTTTTTCTAAGGTTGAAGCGAAGTTTGAAACAACAACTATCGCCGTTGCACCGCTATCTTGTAACTGATGTTCTAATTCTCGAGGGGTATAAAGTGGATTCACGTTTACCACAACTAAGCCCGCACGTAAGATACCGAACAGCGCAATAGGATATTGCAATAAATTCGGCATCACGAGAGCAACACGATCACCACGTTTTAATTTCAATTCATTTTGTAAATATGCAGCAAATGCACGGCTTCGCTCTTCTAATTTACGAAAAGTTAGCACTTGTCCCATATTGATATAAGCAGGACGGTCTGGATGCTCACGAATTGCTTTATCTAAAATATCGAGAATCGAATCATATTTTGAGGTATCCAGCGTGGTTGGTGAACCTTCTGGATAATTTTGAAACCAAACTTTTTCCACTTTTTATCCTTATTCTTTGGGAAATTTTCTTAATTTTATCATGTAGTTAATAGAGATAATAGCGAATTTCAGGCTCGCCATACCAATAATATGGTCTTCTACCGAAAAAGCCCCAATCATCCCACATATCATCTGGATAATAATAGCTTTGAGAAAGCTTCCAGACACGATAATGATTGGTTTGAATTACAGGGTAAGTGTAGCTTGCCTGATCAACCTTACCTTGTTCTGTTTTCAGTAAGGTGCCGCCAATTGTAATAAATTGGTCTTTTAAACTTTCAGGCTCAACAAAACCATCAAGATAAGTAATAAAACGTCCATTAGGTTGTTCATCAATCATGGGCTTTGCAGAGATTGAGTAAACTGGATAGCTTAATACTTCAATTTTAGTTTTATTCGGCAAGGCGTGTGCTGTTAATACTTTTCCGCCTAAACGAATTGATTTGCACTGACAACTATAATCACTCTGTTGAATTGAAGATAATGATTTTAAAGTAAACTGCTCTTTTTCCAGTCCTTTCGGTGCATTAACACATCCCACTAATGTGGTCGAAAGTGCGGTCAAAACTAAGACCGTTTTTTTATTCATCTTCAACTCCTTTTTGAAAATTATTCACGCCCAGGTAATTTTTTCCAAGTTACTTCATTACGCAAATAAACTGGTTCAATTTCTAAAGCGGATATGATTTTATTCTGAGCATAATCTGTTAAAGCAAGCTCAAGCATATATTGTGCAGAAGGTAAAATAATATCACTCCCTTCTAAATCACTGTCTTTAAATTGAGGATACGCTGCCCAACCTGTTCCGACTCGATAGGCGGTTAATTCTGAAAGCTGTTCAAGCACTTTTTCAGGTTCGCAAACTTGTTCTTCTATGACTGGATTCCATTGGAAAAACTCACCTAATTCTGACCGCACTTTTTCTCGTTTTACTTGAGAAAAATAAACTTCATTCATTCTCGCATCAATGGCAACTACCACATTTTCAGCTTGATGTAATTCAAATGCAGCCTGAGCCATTACTGTTAAATTTGATACCGCAATAACAGGTAAATCAGCACCAAATGCAAGCCCTTGAGCAATCCCTGCACCGACACGGACACCAGTAAAACTACCAGGACCACGTCCAAATGCTAACGCATCGACTTGCTTCAAATTGATACCTGAATTAGCGAGCAACTCATCAACCATTGGAAGAATACGTTTTGTGTGTGTACGTTGTGCTAATTCATCTAAATGTGTTTTTTCGCCTTTATGCCAAAGTGCAACTGAACAGGCTTCTGTTGAAGTATCAAGTGCTAATAAGGTGATATTTTTCATTATTAATCCATTTTCTCATTTTGTAAGAATTGTACCACTTTGTTGAGATCTCGGGTACGGGTTGAATTAGGTAAACTTTTTAGAAAGGTTTCGCCGTAATTTCGCATAACAAGACGATTATCACAAATAATTACCGCACCACGATCTGTCACATCTCGAATTAGGCGTCCTACACCTTGTTTCAGCGTAATAACCGCTTCAGGGATCTGTATATCATTAAATGGATCACCACCTTGTAATCGGCAATCTTCAATGCGCGCTTTTAGTAAAGGTTCATCTGGTGCAGTAAAAGGCAATTTATCAATAATGACTAATGATAGCGCATCACCACGGACATCCACACCTTCCCAAAAGCTCGAGGTTGCAACTAGCACGCTGTGGGTTTCATGAATAAATTGTTCGAGTAATTTGGCTTTAGGCATTTCACCTTGTAATAAGATAGAAAGCTCACTATTTTCTCTAAAATACTCTGCCAAGCCTCTCATCATTAAATAAGAAGTACAAAGCACAAAGCATCGTCCTTTATTCGCTTCAATGATAGGCAATAACATTTCACCAAGAGATTGTAACGTATTATTTTGATTTGTTGCTGGTAAATAGCGTGGCACGCAAAGTAGCGATTGATTAGGATAATCAAAAGGACTGTGAAGAATTTTTTGTTCTGCTTGCTCAATACCAAGTCGCTGACAGAAATGATTAAAAGTGCCACCGACTTCAAGCGTGGCGGAGGTGAAAATCCAAGCTGCTTCTTTATTATTTAGCTGTTCGCCAAATTTATCTGCAACAGTAAGTGGCGTAATATGCAAACCAAATTGTCTCCCCATACTTTCGTACCAATAACAATAGCCAACAATGGCCGTATCACAAAGACGAATTAATTGATTCTTGATACTTTCAGTGCGTTCAAAAATACTATCCAAAGTCTGAGAGCGACCTAATGCAATCTTGATCACTTCAGAAAGAAACTCAATTTTTTCTTGTAATAATTCAACCGATTTTTTAACCGCACTTTGCTTAAATAGCTCACGCCAATTTCCTCGCTGATTTCCTTCCCCAAGAAGAAGGCGAAAATCCTGAATAACTTTAAGCAATGTATCTGCAGTAGTGCCAAGCTGCGGCATATCTTTCAATTCTGTTCGATAAACAATATTGATATCTTTACATAAATCAAATAGCTGGCGAGAAGTTAATGATTGACTAAAATACTGGCTTGCAATATCGGGAAGTTGATGTGCTTCGTCAAAGATGATGACTTCTGCATTGGGAATAAGCTCACCAAAGCCACTTTCTTTTACCGCCATATCAGCAAAGAAAAGATGATGATTTACTACGACAAGATCCGCATTTAGCGCTTTTTTACGAGCTTGTGCAACATAGCATTCAGCGTAGTTAGGACAATCTGTTCCTAAACAACTTTCTGCCGTACTCGTCAATTGAGGCAAAATTGGGCTATCTTCAGCCAATTCAATACATTCAGTCAAATCACCTGTTTTCGTCGCATTATTCCATTTTCTTACTTTACTTAAATCGGCTAAAACAGATTTATCCCCAAGCACACCTTGAGCGATAACCTGATCCAGTCGTTCCAAACATAAGTAATTAGATCGCCCTTTCAATAATGCAATTTTTCCAGAATAATTTAAGGCTTTTTTTATGGCAGGTAGATCTCTTGAAAAGAGTTGATCTTGTAGATTTTTAGAGCCGGTTGAAATAATCGTTTTCTTTCCTGCAATAAGTGCTGGTGCTAAATAAGCAAAAGTCTTTCCAGTACCCGTTCCAGCTTCTACAACAAGCGGTTGCTTATTTTGAATAGCATATCCTACAGATTGAGCCATTTCGAGCTGTTCTGCTCGAGGCTTAAATCCTTTGATATTCTTACTCAATTCACCATCACTGGAAAAAATCTTACTTATCTGTTTTTTCATAATTATTACTATCTAGAAATAGGTGAGATTTTATCATTATTAAACTCATTTATATATGAATTCTAATGTTTTATATAAAACAAAACCCCAAGCCATTCAGCTCGGGGTTCTATATTCACTACCTGGCGGTGTCCTACTCTCACATGGGGAAACCCCACACTACCATCGGCGCATCGGCGTTTCACTTCTGAGTTCGGTATGGGGTCAGGTGGGACCACCGCTCTATCGCCGCCAGGATTATTCCTTTAATAACTTTTCTATTTCTCTCTGCTCCGCTATCTCTAGCGCTCACAACCAAACAAGCTGATTCAACTTTAAAACTTTCTTCTTCTCTGAGTTTGTTTTGTTTACCCAACACCCAAAACCCTTGAGCGTTGTATAGTTAAGCCTCTCGGGCAATTAGTACAGGTTAGCTCAACGGCTCACACCGCTTACACATCCTGCCTATCTACGTCTTAGTCTTAAACAACCCTTACAGATTTATAATCTGGGAGAACTCATCTCTTGGCAAGTTTCGTGCTTAGATGCTTTCAGCACTTATCTCTTCCGCACTTAGCTACCCGGCAATGCGTCTGGCGACACAACCGGAACACCAGTGGTGCGTCCACTCCGGTCCTCTCGTACTAGGAGCAGCCCCAATCAATTCTCCAACGCCCACGGCAGATAGGGACCGAACTGTCTCACGACGTTCTAAACCCAGCTCGCGTACCACTTTAAATGGCGAACAGCCATACCCTTGGGACCTACTTCAGCCCCAGGATGTGATGAGCCGACATCGAGGTGCCAAACACCGCCGTCGATATGAACTCTTGGGCGGTATCAGCCTGTTATCCCCGGAGTACCTTTTATCCGTTGAGCGATGGCCCTTCCATTCAGAACCACCGGATCACTATGACCTACTTTCGTACCTGCTCGACTTGTCTGTCTCGCAGTTAAGCTTGCTTATACCATTGCACTAACCTGACGATGTCCGACCGTCATTAGCAAACCTTCGTGCTCCTCCGTTACTCTTTGGGAGGAGACCGCCCCAGTCAAACTACCCACCAGACACTGTCCGAGACCGCGTTTCGCAATCTTCGTTAGAACATCAAACGTTAAAGGGTGGTATTTCAAGGTCGACTCCAACAATACTGGCGTATCATCTTCATAGTCTCCCACCTATCCTACACATCAAAATTCAATGTTCAGTGTCAAGCTATAGTAAAGGTTCACGGGGTCTTTCCGTCTAGCCGCGGGTACACCGCATCTTCACGGCGATTTCAATTTCACTGAGTCTCGGGTGGAGACAGCCTGGCCATCATTATGCCATTCGTGCAGGTCGGAACTTACCCGACAAGGAATTTCGCTACCTTAGGACCGTTATAGTTACGGCCGCCGTTTACTGGGGCTTCGATCAGGAGCTTCTCTTTCGATTACACCATCAATTAACCTTCCAGCACCGGGCAGGCATCACACCCTATACGTCCACTTTCGTGTTTGCAGAGTGCTGTGTTTTTAATAAACAGTTGCAGCCAGCTGGTATCTTCGACCGGTTCAACCTTCGCCCGCGAGGGACTACAATCTACGCCGGCGCACCTTCTCCCGAAGTTACGGTGCTATTTTGCCTAGTTCCTTCACCCGAGTTCTCTCAAGCGCCTGAGTATTCTCTACCTGACCACCTGTGTCGGTTTTCAGTACGGTTTAGTAAAGCCTGTCGCTTAGTGGCTTTTCCTGGAAGTGTGGTATCGGTTACTTCAGCTCCGTAGAGCCTCGTCATCATCTCTCAGTGTTAAGGAAGTTCGGATTTGCCTAAACTTCCCACCTACCAACTTAAACGCACATATCCAACAGTGCGATAACCTAACCTGCTCCGTCCCCACATCGCAGCTTTACCAAGTACAGGAATATTAACCTGTTTCCCATCGACTACGCTTTTCAGCCTCGCCTTAGGGGCCGACTCACCCTGCCCCGATTAACGTTGGACAGGAACCCTTGGTCTTCCGGCGAACGGGTTTTTCACCCGTTTTATCGTTACTTATGTCAGCATTCGCACTTGTGATACGTCCAGCATGCTTCTCAACACACCTTCATCCGCTTACACAACGCTCCCCTACCCAACAGTATTGCTACTGATGCCGCAGCTTCGGTGCTATATTTGAGCCCCGTTACATCTTCCGCGCAGGCCGACTCGACTAGTGAGCTATTACGCTTTCTTTAAATGATGGCTGCTTCTAAGCCAACATCCTAGCTGTCTAAGCCTTCCCACTTCGTTTCCCACTTAATATAGACTTTGGGACCTTAGCTGGCGGTCTGGGTTGTTTCCCTCTCCACGACGGACGTTAGCACCCGCCGTGTGTCTCCTGAGTATCACTCTTCGGTATTCGTAGTTTGCATCGGGTTGGTAATCCGGGATGGACCCCTAGCCGAAACAGTGCTCTACCCCCGAAGGTGTCCGCTCAAGGCTCTACCTAAATAGATTTCGGGGAGAACCAGCTATCTCCCGGTTTGATTGGCCTTTCACCCCCAGCCACAAGTCATCCGCTAATTTTTCAACATTAGTCGGTTCGGTCCTCCAGTTAGTGTTACCCAACCTTCAACCTGCCCATGGCTAGATCACCGGGTTTCGGGTCTATACCTTGCAACTAGACGCCCAGTTAAGACTCGGTTTCCCTTCGGCTCCCCTATTCGGTTAACCTCGCTACAAAATATAAGTCGCTGACCCATTATACAAAAGGTACGCAGTCACCCTTAAAGGGCTCCCACTGCTTGTACGTACAAGGTTTCAGGTTCTATTTCACTCCCCTCACCGGGGTTCTTTTCGCCTTTCCTTCACAGTACTGGTTCACTATCGGTCAATCAGGAGTATTTAGCCTTGGAGGATGGTCCCCCCATCTTCAAACAGGATATCACGTGTCCCGCCCTACTTGTCGTTAGCTTAGTACCATGACCTGGACTTCGAGTACGGGGCTATCACCCTGTGTCGCTAAGCTTCCCAGCTTGTTCCTCTGTCTCTGTCATTATCACTAACAGGCTCCTTCGCGTTCGCTCGCCGCTACTAACGAAATCTCGATTGATTTCTTTTCCTCGGGGTACTTAGATGTTTCAGTTCTCCCGGTTTGCCTCACTTACCTATGTATTCAGTCAGTGATAGTAGATTCTTCATCTACTGGGTTTCCCCATTCGGACATCTTGGATTAAACGCCTCTTATCGACTCATCCAAGCTTTTCGCAGATTAGCACGTCCTTCTTCGCCTCTGATTGCCAAGGCATCCACCTTGTACGCTTAGTCACTTAACTATACAACCTCAAAAATTCTTGATGTTGTGTTTTCAACTAAACACTTGATTGCTTTTGTTCAATCAAGATTTTATTCTTACTCAGACTTTTTCTTATCCTTAAAGGACTTGAAAGTCTCTTCAGTTTTTCAGCTTGTTTCCTGGTTGTTAAAGAACAGAAATAAATAACATTTTCAGTTATCATCGTTAAATAAACTCATTAAAGCATTTTAAGCATTAAATCAGTCAATTTACTTAACGATGATAAGTGGTGGAGATAAGCGGGATCGAACCGCTGACCTCCTGCGTGCAAGGCAGGCGCTCTCCCAGCTGAGCTATATCCCCATATCATCGTTTATTTACCACCCTATTCACCTTCATCACTCACTCAGTTTGAGTGGTGGGTCTGAGTGGACTTGAACCACCGACCTCACCCTTATCAGGGGTGCGCTCTAACCACCTGAGCTACAGACCCAAGGGAATAACGGCTTTCTGCTCGATATTGTCTACAATATATCAATCAATCTGTGTGGACACTTATTGTCTCTCATTTTTAGTAAGGAGGTGATCCAACCGCAGGTTCCCCTACGGTTACCTTGTTACGACTTCACCCCAGTCATGAATCATACCGTGGTAAACGCCCTCCAAAAGGTTAAGCTATCTACTTCTGGTACAACCCACTCCCATGGTGTGACGGGCGGTGTGTACAAGGCCCGGGAACGTATTCACCGCAACATTCTGATTTGCGATTACTAGCGATTCCGACTTCATGGAGTCGAGTTGCAGACTCCAATCCGGACTTAGACGTACTTTGTGAGATTCGCTCCAGCTCGCACTCTCGCTTCCCTCTGTATACGCCATTGTAGCACGTGTGTAGCCCTACTCGTAAGGGCCATGATGACTTGACGTCATCCCCACCTTCCTCCGGTTTATCACCGGCAGTCTCCTTTGAGTTCCCGACCGAATCGCTGGCAACAAAGGATAAGGGTTGCGCTCGTTGCGGGACTTAACCCAACATTTCACAACACGAGCTGACGACAGCCATGCAGCACCTGTCTCAGAGTTCCCGAAGGCACCATTCCATCTCTGGAATGTTCTCTGGATGTCAAGAGTAGGTAAGGTTCTTCGCGTTGCATCGAATTAAACCACATGCTCCACCGCTTGTGCGGGCCCCCGTCAATTCATTTGAGTTTTAACCTTGCGGCCGTACTCCCCAGGCGGTCGATTTATCACGTTAGCTACGGGCGCCAAACTCAAAGTTCAACCCCCAAATCGACATCGTTTACAGCGTGGACTACCAGGGTATCTAATCCTGTTTGCTCCCCACGCTTTCGCACATGAGCGTCAGTACATTCCCAAGGGGCTGCCTTCGCCTTCGGTATTCCTCCACATCTCTACGCATTTCACCGCTACACGTGGAATTCTACCCCTCCCTAAAGTACTCTAGACTCCCAGTCTGAAATGCAATTCCCAGGTTAAGCCCGGGGCTTTCACACCTCACTTAAAAGTCCGCCTGCGTGCCCTTTACGCCCAGTTATTCCGATTAACGCTCGCACCCTCCGTATTACCGCGGCTGCTGGCACGGAGTTAGCCGGTGCTTCTTCTGTAGTTAACGTCAATTGGCTAGCCTATTAAACTAACCACCTTCCTCGCTACCGAAAGAACTTTACAACCCGAAGGCCTTCTTCATTCACGCGGCATGGCTGCGTCAGGGTTGCCCCCATTGCGCAATATTCCCCACTGCTGCCTCCCGTAGGAGTCTGGGCCGTGTCTCAGTCCCAGTGTGGCTGGTCATCCTCTCAGACCAGCTAGAGATCGTCGGCTTGGTGAGCCTTTACCTCACCAACTACCTAATCCCACTTGGGCTCATCCTATGGCATGTGGCCCGAAGGTCCCACACTTTAATCTTTCGATATTACGCGGTATTAGCTACAGTTTCCCGTAGTTATCCCCCTCCATAAGCCAGATTCCCAAGCATTACTCACCCGTCCGCCACTCGTCATCAAAGAAGCAAGCTTCTCTATGTTACCGTTCGACTTGCATGTGTTAAGCCTGCCGCCAGCGTTCAATCTGAGCCATGATCAAACTCTTCAATTCAAGTTCAATCGCTCAATACTGCTGACATAAAATGTCACTACTTAATAAAGTATAATGAATTTCTAGTTAGCACCTATTAAGACTTCAAAATTAAAAAATATTTTTAAAACAAGTCAATCAACAAGTGCCCACACAGATTGTCTGATACATTGTTAAAGAGCAAAAAAAATAAATTGGTCGGCGAGATAGGATTTGAACCTACGACCCACTGGTCCCAAACCAGTTGCGCTACCAAGCTGCGCTACTCGCCGTCAGATTTCTCAACCAAGAGAAATGGGGTGGCTAATGGGATTCGAACCCACGACAACTGGAATCACAATCCAGGGCTCTACCAACTGAGCTATAGCCACCATTGATTTGTTGTTCATCGCATTGACTTCTGGCGCGCTCGACAAGATTCGAACTTGCGACCTTTGGCTCCGGAGGCCAACGCTCTATCCAACTGAGCTACGAACGCGTTACTGCGTCGTTGCGGGGCGTATATTAATGATTTACAAATATCTTGTCTAGCACTTTTTTGAAAAAAAATATCAAAAGATAAATTTTTGTTCAATTTGTATAGAATTTATTATGCATTCGTTTATTTTTAATGCTAAAACGTAAAAAAGGATAGCAAATTGCTATCCTCTTTATTTCATTTATTGCTTGTTACGACGTGCGCGACGTTTCATTCTTCGTACCCAACGGGTGATTTTCCATGCTTTTGTAATTGAATAAGCATAAAGGAAGAATAATACAATAAACGCAATAAACATTGCCCATTCATTAATATAGAAGACTTCGCCTAAAATCCCGATTGTGGCACAAATGGCCGCAAAGAAAGTAATTAATAAAAAGGCTTGGCGAGAGGTTAATCCAGCACGAACCATTAAGTGGTGTACGTGTAAGCGATCCGGGCGGAATGGACTTTTTCCTTTGCGTAAACGGCGATAAATGATGGCCACCATATCAATTAAAGGAACAGCAATAATCCAAAGTGCGGTCACTGGATTCATCGGATGTCCTTTTCCTTGCGTACTTAAAAGTAGAATCCAAATAATCGTAAAGCCGATTAAAGTACTTCCTGCATCGCCCATGAACACTTTATATTTTGGTCCGAACGGAATCCCTAAGTTTAATAATAAGTAAGGCAGAATCGCGACAATTAAACCAAAACTCCAATATGCCATATCCATTTGTCCATCACGGAACATCAAGATACCAATAGCAGCAAATGAAACAATAGACAACCCACCTAGCAATCCATCAATACCATCAATCATATTAAAGGCGTTAATAATTGCGATCGTGGCAAATACGGTAATAATCAATCCGATAGAACCAAGCGTTAATTGGAACGGCCCGAGAATTTGGCCTAAATGATCTAAATAAACATTACCTAAATCGATCATTAAAATCGCAAGAACCGCTTGAATCCCTGCACGTAAGAAAGGGCTAATATCAAAGCGGTCATCTAAGATACCGATTGCGAGTAGAATAAAGATACTGAATATATAAAGATAAGGTAAACGAAGTTGATCCCACTCCATTAAATAATAGCAAAGGTTTCCCATAAAAAGAGAAACACCGCCAATCAGTGGGATCGCACCTTGGTGACGCTTACGATAATTTGGTTTATCAACCAAGCCAATTTTATTCGCAATTGGTCGCATCACAATCAAGGTTAAAAATGCCCCTAAGAAAGTTACAATAAGACTTAGCATAGTTTTTATCCTAAAAATTTTTTTGCAAAGGATAACATAAAGAAAAATCAGCACACAAAGATTTTTCTCAAATTCAGTTTTTTAGTACAATATGCTTACTATTAATATAAGGATTCAAATCATGACAAAATCAACCGCACTTTTCTCTCGTGCACAAGAAGTTATTCCTGGTGGCGTAAACTCTCCTGTTCGTGCCTTTAAAGGCGTAGGTGGTACACCTGTATTCATTCAAAAAGCCAAAGGCGCTTATATTTACGATACTGAAGGCAAACAATATATCGATTATGTGGGTTCTTGGGGGCCTATGATTTTAGGTCACAACCACCCTGCTATTTTAGATGCTGTATTAAAAGCAGCGGAGAATGGTTTAAGCTTTGGTGCACCAACCCCCTCTGAAATTGATTTAGCGGAATTAGTCTGTGAAATTGTGCCATCTATTGAAATGGTTCGTATGGTAAGTTCAGGTACTGAAGCAACCATGACAGCAATCCGTCTTGCGCGTGGTTATACAAATAGAAGCAAAATCTTAAAATTTGAAGGTTGTTACCACGGCCATTCTGATTCACTTCTAGTAAAAGCAGGATCGGGGGCGTTAACACTTGGTCAACCAAGCTCACCAGGTGTGCCTGAAGATTTTGCAAAACATACATTAACAGCAGAATATAACAATCTTGATTCTGTTAAAAAATTATTTGAAGAATTTCCTAACGACATCGCTTGTGTGATTATTGAACCTGTCGCAGGCAACATGAACTGTATTCCACCAAAAGAAGGTTTCTTACAAGGCATTCGTGAAATTTGTGACCAATATGGTGCACTTTTCATTATTGATGAAGTCATGACGGGTTTCCGTGTTTCACTTGCAGGTGCACAAGCTTATTATGGAGTCACACCAGATCTCACTACATTAGGGAAAGTCATTGGCGGCGGTATGCCTGTTGGTGCAGTGGGTGGTAAAAAAGTGATTATGCAACACCTTGCACCGACCGGTCCGGTTTACCAAGCGGGTACCCTTTCTGGTAACCCGATTGCAATGGCGGCAGGTTTAGCCTGTTTAACTGAATTGAAAAAAGCAGGTAACGAGCAACACCTTGCAGAATTAACCACAAAACTTTGTGATGGCTTAAAAGCATTAGCTCAAAAACATAATGTGCCATTTGTGATTAATCATGTAGGCGGCATGTTTGGCATTTTCTTCACTGACCAAAAACAAGTTACCTCTTATGCAGAAGTCATGAAATGTGATACCGAAAAATTCAAAGTGTTCTTCCATAAAATGCTCGATCAAGGCGTTTATTTTGCGCCTTCTGCTTTTGAAGCGGGCTTTATGTCTTTAGCACATACAAATGAAGACATTGAAAAAACGCTTGCTGCCGCTGATATTGCATTTGCAGCAGTGGCTTAAAATATAAAAGTGCGGTTAATTTTCACCGTATTTTAGCCAAACTAATGAAGTGCTGATTTTTATAGAAAATCAGCATTTTTTATTTTCTCAACTATCCCTTCTCTGCTCTAAAAACACTTAAAGTATAAAAAAACGTCTTTTACCCAAAAGAAGGATGCAAATTCTATTTAATCAATAAAGTTTGATATAAATCACTTTTTTTTCACTAGCGTATGATAATATTGCCCGCTAATTAAAAATAAGTATGTAAATATGAACATATAGGGGGGGGAGCGATGAATCAATCATCAATGAGAAGCGATATCTCAAAATTACTACTTTTATTATTTATTATTTTACCTTTAGGTATGGCAATGAGTGTGGGGTTATATGGCTTTATTGTCTGGTTCTTACAATTATATGTAATTGGTTTACCAACCGCTTAGTCAATATAAGGAGCCAAAAATGAAAAAACAAATAAAGTCATTTTTTCTGAAACCATCTAACCGAATTGGACTTGGTGTACTCGTTACGCTTGGTTTTATAGCAGGTGCAATTGCTTGGCAACAATTTAATAATGTCATGGATGCGACAAGCACAGAAGAGTTTTGTGTGAGTTGCCATTCAATGGAAACACCTCTTGAAGAACTTAAACAAACTGTACATTGGAGCAATAACAGTGGCGTACGTGCAACCTGCCCTGATTGTCACTTGCCACATGACAAAACCGCAAAATATGCACGTAAAATGCAAGCAAGCCGCGAAGTATTGGCAGAATTGAGCGGTAAATATAATGAAGAAGGCTCTTTTGAAGAACATCGCGCAGAAATGGCAGAACGCGAATGGGCGAGATTTGCTGCAAATGGCTCTAAAGAGTGTAAAAATTGCCATAGTTACGATCGCATGAACTTTGAAAAAATGTCTAAAGCGGCACAAAAAGCCATGAAACCAGCTGCAGAACGTAATCAAAGCTGTGTCGATTGTCATAAAGGTATCGCTCACCACTTACCAGCTAAAAAAGCAGATGCTGGCAACACATCTAAATTTGAAGCATTCGTAGTGAGTGATATTAAACCATCTCAACAATACTATGCGAAAGCCATTGTGCCATTATTTGCAGATGAATCGTTGACTCAAAATATCGGTCATCTCGAAACAGCCGCTCCAGTTAATGCAGTAAAATCCACCGATAAAGGTGATCTTGTTGAATTGGTGATGTGGCGTAAAGACAAAGGATTTGGACGCATTTGGTATAACCAATTTGGTAAAAATATTACTGATGCGGTATTAACAAAAGAATTTATGCAGTCTGAACCGCAATATACCGTCTTAGAAACCAAAGAAGATCCATTAACGGGCTTAACTTGGCAAAAAGTGAAATTACCGGTATGGATTGCAAAAAATCAATTAATTAGCGATGTAAATACCGTATGGGAAGCGGCAGAAAACGTTTATAAAACACAATGTAGTACTTGTCATAGACAGCCACATGTTGATCATTTTGATTCCAACACCTGGATTGGTCTATTTAAAGGAATGGTTGGTTTCACAAATATTGATGAAGCAACCAGTAAAGAAGTCCTACGTTATTTACAATTACATGCTTCAGATACCGCACCTAAGAAAGAAGAAGGAAAATAGGAGATATCATTATGTTACAAACACGTCGTCAATTTTTAAAAAATATATCTCTTATGGGTGCTGCGTGCGCAATGCCTAGTTGGTTAGTCGCAAAAACACCAACAGATGAAGATATTACTCAATGGAAAATTACTGGCTCTCACTGGGGGGCAATTCGTGCCAAAGTAGAAAACGGTCGAGTCGTTGATGTAAAACCTTTTGAGTTAGATAAATACCCAACAGAAATGATCAATGGTATCAAAGGGCTTATTTATAGCGAATCACGTATTCGCTACCCTATGGTACGTTTAGATTGGCTCAAAAATAAAGAAAAAAGCGACCGCACTTCTCGTGGCGATAACCGCTTTGTTCGTGTCACTTGGGATGAAGCCTTAGATCTCTTCTACGAAGAACTAGAACGCATTCAGCAAAATTATGGTCCTTGGGCATTACATACAGGTAACGTAGGTTGGCGTTCAACTGGACAATTCCATAGCTGCGGTAACCATATGATTCGTGCGATTGCGATGCACGGAAACAGTGTTAGCACAGCGGGCGATTATTCAACTGGTGCCGGTCAAGTGATTTTGCCTTATGTATTAGGTTCAACTGAGGTTTATTCTCAAGGTACTTCTTGGGAAATTATCTTAAAAGAAAGTCAAAACATCATTTTCTGGGCAAGCGATCCGGTTAAAAACTTACAAGTAGGTTGGAACTGTGAAACCCATGAGGCCTATGCTTACTTGGAAATGTTAAAAGAAAAAATCGCGAATAAGCAAATTAACGTGATTAGCGTTGACCCTGTTAAAACGAAAACACAACGTTATTTAAATTGTGAACAACAGTACATTAACCCACAAACTGATGTGCCGTTTATGCTGGCTATTGCGCATGAGCTTTACACCAAAGGGCTATACGATAAAAAATTTATTGATGTTTACACCGTTGGTTTTGAAAAATTTGTGCCGTACTTACTTGGTCAAACTGAAGATCACATTGAAAAAACACCAGAGTGGGCAGCAAATATTTGTGGCGTGGGTGCTGATCGCATTCGTGAGTTTGCCCACATGCTTGCAGGCAAACGTACTCAACTTATTTTTGGTTGGGCTATTCAACGTCAACAACATGGTGAACAACCTTATTGGTTAGGTGCTGTTTTAGCCGCGATGTTAGGTCAAATTGGCTTACCTGGTGGTGGAATTAGTTATGCTCACCATTATAGCTCTATTGGTATTCCAGAATCTGGTGCGGCTATGCCTGGTGCATTCCCATTAAACTTAGATGAGGATCAAACACCAAAATATAATAATACAGACTATAAAGGCTACAGTGCAGTTTTACCTTGCGCCCGTGTCACTGATTCGCTGTTATATCCAGGTGAAACCATTAACTACAATGGTAGCAAAGTGGTTTATGCACCTTATAAAATGGCTATCTTTACTGGTTGTAATCAGTGGCATAGACAGTCTGAACGCAATAAAATGAAAAAAGCCTTTTTAGCGTTAGAAACGATTGTGTCGATCAATTACAGTTGGACTGCAACTTGTCGATTCTCCGACATTGTATTACCAGCCTGTACGCCATTTGAGCGTAACGATATTGATGCCTACGGTTCTTATAGCAACCGTGGCATTATCGCAATGCAAAAATTAGTTGACCCACTGTATCAATCCAAACCAGATTTCGAGATTTTTAAAGAACTCTGCCGCCGTTTTGGCAAAGAAAAAGAATATTGTCGCAATATGGATGAAATGGAATGGGTTGAAAAATTATATGAAGATTGCCGAAAAGAAAACAAAGGCAAATTTGATATGCCTCCATTTGCAGAATTCTGGGAAAAAGGCTATGTCATGTTCCCAGAGGGTAAACCTTGGGTAAGACATGCTGATTTCCGTGATGATCCAGAACTGCATGCATTAGGTACCCCATCAGGTTTTATTGAAATTTACAGTAATAAAATTGCGAGTTTCGGTTATTCCGACTGTAAAGGGCATCCAATGTGGTTTGAAAAAGCCGAGCGTTCTCATGGTGGCCCTAATTCAGATAAATTTGCATTCTGGCTACAATCCGTTCACCCAGATAAACGTCTTCACTCACAACTTTGTGAGTCTAAAGAGCTTAGAGAAACCTACAGCATTCAAGGACGTGAGCCACTATTCATGAATCCACAAGATGCAGAAAAATTAGGGATTCAACATGGTGATCTTCTACGCGTATTTAATGACCGTGGACAAGCTATTGTTGGTGCGCATATCTCTGATAACTTCCCAAGTGGCGTTGTACGTTTACAAGAAGGGGCATGGTACTCTCCAGAAGGTGCTGAAATCGGTGCAATTGATACCTATGGTGACCCAAATACCATGACATTAGATATCGGTAGCTCGATGCTTGCTCAAGCTGTATCTGCTAATACTTGTTTAGTCAATGTCGAAAAATACCAAGGCGTTGCACCAAAACCAAATGGCTTTAGCGGAGCAATAGAAGATGCTTAATTTAGATAATCAAGAACGAGCATTTATTTATCAATGGATGGGCTCTTTGTTAAGCAAAGAGCTTACCCAAGAGCAACTTTCTTATTATCAAAATGGGCATTTCGACAGCTTATTTGAGCTTTTAGGAGAAATGGGCTTTTCACAGCAAGTTGATGCATTGCGTAATGCACTAAAATCATTGCAATACGATCAACTTGAACTTGCTGCAGATTTTACTCATTGCTTCTTGTTAGAAGGAAGCTTAAGTGCAATTCCTTATATGTCAGCTTATTTACAAGATGAAGAACTTTCAAAAGCACTCTCACTTGTAGATGGTTATATGCAACACTACAAGCTCAAAGTGAATAAAGCGCAGAATGAACCAAGTGATCATATTGGAGTGCTATTGAGTATTTTTATAAAGCTCATTGAAGATCAAAATAACGAGAAACAAAAAGAATTTGCACAAATTGTTTTACTTAGTTGGATGGATTTATTTCAACAACAAAGTCAGAAAGTAAAATTGAAAAGCCAATTCTACCCTTCTCTTATTGAATTATTCGTATTGTTTCTTAAAAAAGATATTCAATAAATAGCAAAAGTGCGGTTAAATTTGATCTGACCCCAAAAAGTTAGACTGTTATTTAAAGGATTGTTTTCGATATTGTATCGGACTCAGTCCTTTTAATTTTAGTTGAATCCGTCGATGATTATAGTAATCCAAATAATCTCTGACAGCATCAACTATCTCTTCTTTTGTTTTAAATTCCCGACCATAAAAACATTCCGTTTTTAATCGCCCAAAGAAACTTTCCATTGCGGCATTGTCCAAGCAATTCCCTTTTCTCGACATACTTTGAATGATGCCATGTTCAGCTAAAATTCGACGATAAGCTACCATTTGATATTGCCATCCCTGGTCTGAATGTAAAATGACACCACAAGCTTTATTTAATCCTTTGACGGCTTGCATTAACATGTCCTCTACTTGCGCCCAATTTGGGGAATAGCTGAGATTATAGGAGACTATCTCATTGTTAAATAAGTCTAAAATTGGAGATAAATAGACTTTACTCCCATCTTTCGCCTTAAACTCGGTGATATCTGTCACCCATTTTTGTTTCGGGGCCGTTGCACTAAAATCGCGTTCAAGATGATTCGGTGCAATTACCCCTATCGTGCCTCGATAGGTGGTAAATTTCTTGCTTTTTCTTGACCGCACTTGAAGCCCAAGTGTCTGCATTAAACGTTGAACTTTTTTATGATTCACGCCTGGCAAGCTGGCATGAACACGTCGGTAGCCATAATCAGGATGATTGGCTTTGATGCGTTTAATGGCCTTTTTCAGCTCCTCATCCTTATCCGGTTTAATCTGAAGTTTCGCAAAAAACGTACTACGCGCTAACTGTGCAAAGCCTAAAAGCCATTTTAACGGATAGCGTGTTCTTAACCTTTGGATAATTTCCGTTGCTCGGCTTCGTCCTGAAGTCTGAGCCTTCTCAACTCCTTTAGGTAGGCTACCTCCGCTTCAAGCTGTAAAATTCTCAGGCGTAAACGGTCTTCTTCAGTTTTGGGTGGCGGTGGCATTCTGGCATATTTAGGTTTCATAGGCGGTCGTCCTGATGGTTTACGGGGAATAAGTCCCTTTATGCCACTTTTTTCAAACCGTTTCAACCATGTCCCGACTAGGGCGTTGGAAGGAATATTGTAAAAACGAGCTGCTTCTCTAATACTCATTTTTCCATTCAAAATAGGTTGAAGAATTTGTAATTTAAATTCGATTGTGTAGTGTTTACCCATAAAAAATCTGCACCTCAATTGTTGGTTTGTTGAGTCCAACTTTTGGGGTGCAGATCAAATTTAACCGCACTTTTTTATTTCATATTATAAGCATTCATAGAGAACGTTTTCTAATAATCCTCTTTCCTCTTCGGTTAATGCTGTGCCTTTCTCATTTGTTAAAATAAAAAAGTCTTCTGCCTTTTCTCCTACTGTCGTGATTTTTGCATTACAAATATTAAGTTTTAATTCGGTAAAAATTTGAGTAATTTGAGCCAATAAACCGGGTTTATCTAAAGCCACTACTTCTAATTCGGTATGCTCTTTTTTAGTTTCTTTCAAAAAACGTACATCTGTTTTTACGGTGAAGTGTTGCAACTGTCGATTATTTGCAAAAGACATTGACGGCAATTTTTCGCCTAATAAAACAGAGGTTAATACCGTCTCTAATTCTCGGCGACGTTCTGAACGAACCAACTCACCATTTAATTCTGTGATGATAAAGCTGTCGAATACGTAGCCATCATCGGATGTCAAAATTTGCGCATCATGAATACTGAATTTTTTCGCACCAATGGTTGAGGCCACTTTATTAAACAAATTAGCTTGATCGGGACAATAAACGAAAATTTCAGTCCCACCGCTAGAAAAACAATTACTGATTTTAACGAGTACTTCACCATCAAATTCAGCTAATAACTCGGTATGCCACGCAATTTGTTTTGGACTATTTCGTAAGAAATAATCAGATGGGCAATGTTGCCACAACGCTGAAATTTTCTCTTCCGATAATTCTGGTTGTTCTTCGGATAAAATTGCCAACGCCAATTGACGATTTTCAAGGATTTTTTCTTCATTATCTAATAACAAATCCATCCCTTGGCGGAATTGTTGAGCCGTATAATCATACAACGAAGCAAACAAAGAACGTTTCCAACTATTCCATAAAGTCGAATTTGTCGCACAAATATCCGCAACAGTCAGGCAAGTAAGATAATCTAAACGAACACGATTTTGCACATTTTCCGCAAAGTTCATCACGACTTCCGGATCATGAATATCTCGACGCTGTGCGGTAATTGACATGAGCAAATGCTCTTTTACCAACCAGATCATTGTTTCAATTTCTCGACGATCAAAACCATGCAAACGAGCAAAGTCAGCGATATCTTCAGCCCCTAACTCCGCATGATCCCCCCCTCGCCCTTTCGCTATATCATGGAAAAGTGCGGCAACATAGAGCAAAGTGCGGTCAGGAATTTGAGTAAATATTTGATGGCAAATAGGATGTGATTCTGCCTCATCTTCGGCTAAAAAACTTTCCAATTTCAACATCACTCGCAAGGTATGCTCATCCACCGTGTAAATATGGAAGAGATCAAATTGCATCAAGCCTTCAATCCCCTGCCATTGTGGCAAATAAGCCGTTAACACACCATATTGGTGCATTGGGAGGAATGCTCGCTGAATCGCTTTTGGTTGATTAAATAACAGAATAAACTTCTCTCTTGCTTCAGGAATATCACATAATTTCTGTGTCAAACTTTCCAACGCAATCTGTAATTGGCGTAATGTTGAAGAATGAATTTCGGCTTGTTCATGCTGCGTAAGATAGAAAAAAAGATCCAAAATACGATCCGGTGAACGTAAAAACACGTCTTCCTTACGTAAACGCAAACTTTGATTCACTATTTCAAAACCGTCATCCAAATGGTGAACTGATTCCTCTCCGTTTGAAGATAAAAAATGCGCTTTATAATGCTTAATTAGAATATCGGTCAAACGAGAAATCGTGCGTAAAGCTTGGAAAAAACGTTTCATCATTTTTTCGACACCACGATTTCCCTCGCCTTCAAAACCAAGCTTCTCGCTCACTTTAATTTGACGATCAAACAGCAGTCGGTTGTCATAACGTTTTAAAATCAAGTGTAAAGCGAACCGCACTTTGAATAAAAATTCTTGGCTTTCTAATAATTGTTGGTATTCTGATGGGTAAATAAAGCCGCTTTCCAAAATGCCATCAAGGGTCATTTCTCCGGTATGACGTAAGGCGATCCAATATAAAAGGTGAAGATCCCGCAAGCCACCAGGACTGTATTTTAAATCAGGTTCTAAATTGTAACTGGTGTTGTGATAACGCTGATAACGTTCAATTTGCTCTTGAACTTTAGCATCAAAGAATGGTTTTACCGCCCAAAAATCTGGCTTTTTCAATATTTCACCTAACGCATTGAAAAGCGATACATCTCCCGATAAATAACGGGACTCAAGCAAATTGGTTGCAATGGTAATGTCTTGTTTACCTTCCTTTTCACATTCTTCCAAAGAACGAACACTATGCCCTACGTCGAATCCACAATCCCACAAGAACTGCACAAACTGAGCAATTTTTTCTTCTGTTTCAGACTCTCTTTCTTCTTTTGAGAGAATAAGAACATCTAGGTCAGATAAAGGAAAGATTTCTTGTCTGCCATAACCTCCTACTGCAATTAAGGTGAGATGAGCTTTATCTAATTCAAATTGCTGCCAAAGCTGTTTTAACAAATCATCATAAAACTGTGTTCGGTTAGCGATCAGATTAAAAATGGAATAATCAGCAAAATGCTGACGTTCAAATTCCTTCAAATTTTCACGCTGGATTTTGACCGCACTTGGCGTGAGTGGAGAATCGAAATGATAAGGAAAAAGCATAGGTATTCCACAAACAAAACAATTATAAAAAAAGCCCACTATCGTAGGCTTTTAGCTGAATTTAAAGATTATTCATTATACGTTGAATTCGGCCTTCCGCAATTTCTTCATCGCGAATTGTCATCACTTCACAACCATTTTCGGTCACCACAATTTGGTGTTCATATTGCGCTGAATGGCTACGGTCTTTGGTTTTTACCGTCCAACCATCGCCCATTAAACGCACTTCTTTTTTACCCGCATTGATCATTGGTTCAATGGTAAATACCATACCTGGTTTTAAAATCACACCACCATCGTCAGCATAATAGTGCAACACTTGTGGTTCGCAGTGGAATTCAGTTCCCACACCGTGGCCGCAATACTCACGCACCACGCTAAAACCTTGGCTTTCCGTATATTTTTGTACCGCTTTACCAATTTCATTTAAACGAATACCAGGCTTAACCGTACGTAATCCCACATAAAGCGCTTCTTGTGCCGCTTCAACCAATTTTTGGCTACGAATATTGGTTTCTCCCACGACATACATTTTAGAGTTATCACCGAAATAACCATCTTTTATTACGGTCACATCAATATTGACAATATCGCCCTGTTTTAATTTTTTATCGTCGCTTGGAATACCATGGCAAACTACTTCATTTATAGAAATACAGGTTGCTTTCGGGAAACCATGATAATTTAAGCAAGCAGGAATCACTTTTTGTACATTCACCATGTAATCATGACAAATGCGATCTAATTCACCTGTGGTCACCCCTTCTTTGACATAAGGTTCGATCATGACCAAAACATCGGACGCTAATTTACACGCTTCACGCAACTTAACAATTTCTTCTTCCGTTCTTAATGGAATGCCCATTATTTCTCCTTATTTAATTCTGATTTATTCGCATATAATAGCACTAATTCCGTGAAAAATCTTGAATGAATTAACAGGTTATTAGATAATACAAGGATTATTTTTAGGAAAGTGGGGATAGAGATATGTCAGATTTAGATATGGCCGTGCCGCTAACTTTTACTGATGCGGCAGCCAATAAAGTAAAAAGTTTAATTAGCGAAGAAGAAAACAACGAATTAAAATTACGCGTGTACATCACCGGTGGTGGCTGTAGTGGTTTCCAATATGGTTTTACCTTTGATGATAAAGTTAATGAAGGTGACTTAACTATTGAAAAATCCGGTGTGCAATTAGTGATTGACCCAATGAGTTTACAATACTTAATTGGCGGTACTGTGGATTACACTGAAGGCTTAGAAGGTTCTCGTTTTGTGGTGAACAATCCTAATGCAACCAGCACCTGTGGTTGCGGTTCGTCATTCAGCATTTAATATGGATTTTCAATTTACCTATTATCTAGGCAATGTGCACGCCAAATGTTCAATGGAACACATTGCGCTAGCCAATTGGTTTAATTCAGAAGTGCGGTCAAATCCTCAAGCGTTTTTGACCGCACTTTCTGCCTGTGAGCAGATTAAAAATAATGATGAAGTCACGTTAATTGGTTCAGAATACACCCTTTTTATCAATACCGATGAAGTGATGATTCGCGCCAATAACCTTGCGATTGAAACAGATGAAATTTTAGAAGACGACTTCCATTATTATGATGAAGAAAGCATCGCCTTCTGCGGTACAACAGACTTCATCCACTTTCTTAATGCCTATTTTGAATTTATTGCTTAACCTCATTCTCTGAAGCTAACTATTATGTCGGAAACGGAAAACACCTCTCCTGAACAACAAGAAACACAAGCGCCAGATAAGCGACGTTCTTGTAAAATCTTTTTAGCTAAAGCAGCCTTTACTTTAGGGACGCTTGCTGTATTTTATGGTGGCTATTTAGACTGGCAAATTCGCTCAAAAATGGATGGCCAAATTTGGCGTTTACCGGCAGAAGTGTATAGTCGTTTAGAAAGCGTAAAACTTTCTGATAACCTTTCTTTTGACGAAGTGATTCAAATCTTACTCGATAACGAATACCGTCAAACCACAATGATTGCAGCACCGGGAGATTTTAAGCTCGAAGAGGATACCATCGTGTTACTTCGTCGTGCGTTCCCTTATCCTGACAAACCAGAGCCACAACGTGTATTACGTTTACGTTTTACCGATAACAAACTTTCTCGTATTGAAGACTTGGTCAACGTAAAAGCCGTTGATGAATTCCGTCTTGCGCCTAAATTAATTGCCATGTTGGAATCAGATAATGAAGATCGTTTGGCGATCCCATTACAACAATACCCTCGCTTACTCATCGATACCTTATTACTCACAGAGGATCGCCGCTTTTATGAGCATAACGGGATTAATCCAGTGGGTATTGTGCGAGCGATGATTGCCAATATTAAAGCTGGTCAAACGGTTCAAGGCGGCAGTACACTCACTCAGCAATTAGTTAAAAACCTATTTTTATCCAGAGAACGTTCCCTGACACGTAAAGCCAATGAAGCCTTAATGTCATTGGTGTTAGATTGGCGATATGATAAAAACCGTATCTTAGAAACCTATCTGAACGAGATTTACCTTGGTCAAAATGGTGATATTCAAATTCACGGTTTTGCGTTGGCGAGCCAATTCTATTTTGGTCGCTCCATCCGTGAAATTAGCCTTGACCAAATTGCCCTTTTAGTCGGCATGGTGAAAGGTCCATCCCTTTATAATCCATGGCGAAATCCACAATATGCACTCGATCGCCGAAATGTGGTGTTAAAACTGATGCTTGATCACCAAATGATTGGGGATGAGTTGTATGAGATGTTGAGTAAACGTCCATTAGGCGTGCAAGCTAAAGGTCAAATTTCTCGTAAATACCCTGCTTTCATTCAAACATTGCAAGCCGATCTTCGCCGTCAATTAGGGGAAAATAAAACCTCTGCGCTACTTGGTGCGCGTATTTTCTCCACTATGGATTTAAAACAACAGGAACAAGCTGAAAATGCTGTGGTGAATACGGTCAATCATTTACAACTACAAACCAAAAATCCACACCTTGAAGGTGCCATGATTGTGGCGGATTATCACCTGGGTGAAGTACGTGCTGTCGTAGGTGGATTACAAACAGAATATGCCGGATTTAACCGTGCGTTAATGTCAAAACGTCAAATTGGTTCTTTGGTAAAACCATCCATTTATTTGACCGCACTGATGAATCCGGAACAATTTCGTTTAAATACGCCAATTCAAAACCAGCCAATCACGATTTATGTTAAAGGTAGCCAACCTTGGCAACCTCGTAACTACGATCGCAAATACAGCGGTTCGGTGATGTTGATGGATGCCCTTGCTCGCTCGATGAATATTCCAACGGTAAATATTGGGATGAAAGTCGGTTTAAGCAAAGTGATCAATACGCAAAAAGCCATGGGCTGGGATAATGTAGCGATTCCAAAAGTACCTGCAACCTTGCTTGGTTCTTATAGTATTTCACCTTATGATGTGACCAAACTCTATCAAACCATTGCAAATCAAGGTGGCAAAATTGAGTTAAGTACCATTCAAAGCATTGCTGATCGCCAAGGGAATATTATTTACGAACACAATACGGTGCCGGATCAAGTGGTACCGAGAGAAGCGGCTTATCAAACCTTGTATGCGATGCAACAAACCGTAGAACGTGGTACCGCGCGTAGCTTACAAAATGATTACGCGGATCTTCGTCTTGCAGGTAAAACAGGCACCACCAATGATGCCCGTGATACGTGGTTTGTCGGTATTGATGGTAAAAATGTCAGCACCATTTGGCTAGGTCGTGATGATAACGGTGAAACCAAATTGACGGGAGCCTCAGGTGCATTACAAATCTATAAAGATTATTTAAACCGTGTCGTTATTGAAAAACTAAAACTCGGACAACCTTCTACGATTAAATGGGTTGGCATTAATGCTTACGGCAGTTGGAGTTGTGGTAGCAGTCGGACAATCCCTGTGTGGATAAATAAAGATCAAAACTTCTGTGCGTCTGCGCCAACGACGAGTACGGCAACTGCTACAGCGGCGCAGACTACACAATCGCCACAACCTGAACAACCAGAATCACCAAAACAAGAAAGTGTATGGGATGTGTTAGATAATAAAGCGCCTGTTGAAGAAGCCGCACCCACTCAATAAACTCGCTTATTTTTGACCGCACTTTGATATCGCCATAAAGCGCCTAACAAAGGCGCTTTATTCTTTTAAGCATACAACCGTCCTCTAAACATTTCTGACTCTTGTGAATTTTTTGATCTTCATCACAAAAATAGGAATTATTCATTGTCATTTTACTGATATCAAAGTATAATTATTAATAGGAATTAATTTCATTTGAGGTAAATAGGCGATGCTATTCCGTTCTATTCGATTTTTCTTTTTAATTTTTTCACTCGCCTTCTCTTCTTCACTCTTTGCACAAGACGACTACCAACAGTGGGTTAATGATATTACGTCACGCTTAGATAAAACCGCTCAACTTGTCCAGCAAGGTAATACTGATGATGCTCGCACTGAAGTGCAAATGGCTTATTTTGAAGTGTTTGAAAATCTAGAAGGTCCAATTCGTATCAATTTCTCGGCACAAAAAAGTTACCAAATGGAAGCGACTTTTGGTGAGATCCGTAAAATGATCGGTGAAGGCAGTTCACAACAAGAGATTCAAGCTAAAATCGATCAGCTCAAAAAAGAATTACAAGAAGTGTTGCCATCATTGATTGAAGGTCATCAGCTCAATGCCGATGGTCAACATGGTGTTTATGATAATCAAGCGATTGCCCCTTATTGGCAACAAAGTTTTAAAACCATTGATGATTTGCTCGCTCAAGGGCTCGAAGCGTATCAAAATGGTGATCTCGCTAACGCGAAAAAATTGTTCCAACAAGCGCAATACGATGGCTATAAAAATTCAGAAATGGAAATGTCCATTCGCCAAAATCGCTCTGCAGAAACTTCAGCGGCGATTAATCAACAGTTTTACAACATCATCCGTTTAAGTGAACAAACCGATCAAATCACAGAGATTGGTTATCAAAGTACGCAATTATTACAAGATATTGAAGAAAACTTGCCTAACCTGCCAACGACACGTGAAGAACAAAATGTTCAATCCAATGCAGCGCAGCAAGCAACAGATAATCAACAAGAGCAAGATTGGAATAAGATTAAACAAGAGATCAACCAACGTATTCAACAAGCTATTGCGCTCTATCAACAAGGTGAAAGCAAAAAAGCAATTCTTTCTGTACAAGACACCTATTTTGATGTGTTTGAAAGCAGTGGTATGGAGAACAAAATTGGCTCTCGTGATAGCAACTTTAAAGCGGAACTTGAAGGCTACTTTACCCGTCTAGTCAGCTTAATGAAAGCTGAACAAAGTGATAAGTTACAAGCGCAAGCTGATGGTTTAGACCTGAATCTAACTAAAGCGGTTGATATGTTACAGGGCGGAGAACAAAGTGATTGGTCTATGTTCTTATATAGCCTTTTAATCATTCTTCGTGAAGGTTTGGAAGCCTTATTAATTGTTGCGGCTATCGTGACTTACTTAATTAAAAATAACCACCAAGATAAATTGCCAGTTATCCGCCAATCTGTTTATGTGGCATTAATTGCCAGTGTGGTTACCGCATTTATCTTCCAACTTATCTTTGAAAATTCCGGTCAAAACCGCGAATTGCTCGAAGGCTTTACGATGATTTTTGCTGTAGTCATGCTCTTTATGATGAGCTACTGGTTATTGTCCAAAGTCGAAGCACAAAACTGGAAACGTTATTTAGAAGGCAAACTCTCAACTGCCCTCACTACTGGCTCACTCATCGGCTTATGGCTTACCAGTTTCTTAGCCGTATATCGTGAAGGGGCAGAAACCGTATTGTTCTACTATGCCCTCGTGGGTGATGCGAAAAGTGCGGTCAGTTTTATCTATCTTTTCGCAGGTATCATTGTCGGTGTAATTATTCTCACCATTTGCTACTTCGTGATGCGTTATACCGTGGTGAAATTACCGCTTAAACCATTCTTTATGTTCACGGGTTCTTTCATGTATTTAATGGCCTTTGTATTCGCCGGTAAATCTGTTTTAGAACTCATTGAAGGCAAACTTTTCGAGCCAACGCTGATTAGCGGTGTGCCTGAAATTTCGTGGTTAGGTATTTATCCTTATATGGAAACCCTAATCCCACAAGCAATCTTACTCATCGCAGCCGTATTTGCTCTGTTTATTATGAAATATCAAAGCAAAAAAGCCGCGTAATACCCAACAATCCTTTAGGAGAAAAACAATGAAAAAAGCACTTTTAGCAACAGCATTATTTGCGGGTATTTTTACCGCGTCTACTGCAAACGCATTCCAAGAGTACCCAATCGGTGAAGCGGTAACCATGAATGAAATGGAAATTGCGGCGGTTTATCTCAAACCAATCGATATGGAACCTCGTGGTATGGGTTTACCTGCGGCAAAATCAGATATTCACTTAGAAGCGGATATCCACGCAGTAAAAGGTAACAAAAATGGCTTTGGTGATGGTGAATGGATGCCTTACTTAACCATCAACTATACTTTGGTAAATGCTGATACGGGTGAAAAACAAGAAGGTACTTTCATGCCAATGGTAGCGGGTGATGGTCCTCACTACGGTGCAAACGTGAAAATGATGGGCGTAGGTAACTATAAATTAACTTACCACATCGATCCTCCATCAAAAGCGGGTATGCACCGTCATACCGACTCTGAAACGGGTGTAGGTCGTTGGTGGAAACCATTTGATGTAAGCTATGAATTCAAATTCACTGGCATCAAATAATCTCAGGTAAACATTGATTTTACCGACTTGCCTTCCCTTGTATGTCAGGGGAAGGCAATAGCATTTCATTTAACCTTAAAATATCGTCTGTTTTATCCTATTAAATGGTCAAACTATGAATTATTTTTTTACTTTCCTGCTTCAAGCACTTTTACCTTTTTCATTATTGCTCGGTGTTTATCACAGTAAACAATCCACTGTGAGTGCGAAAAAAATAATTTGGCTTAGCCTATTCGGTTTTATTGCCGGTATCGTACTGCGCCTTAGTTTACCTACGGGACAAATCACCAATTTAATCGTTAATGGCGTGATATTGACGCTGTTGACTATCTTTGCCTTATGTTTAATTTTCGGCAAAGGTCGCTTACCTGCCTTTTGGCAAACGGTATTAATGCTCATCGCTGGAAGCTTCTGGGCAAAAGATCCTAACATTACCGCTCTCGTTTCTACTGATGTTATCAATACCGATTCGATCTTACATATAAGTGCGGTCATTTTTGCCTTTGTTTTTTGTCTATGCTTACAAGGCTGGATCTATTTACTTCTAAAACAAGCGGTAAAAACACAACAAAAATCAACCGCACTTTTAAAAGGTGCTATTAGCCTTCTCTTAGTTTGCTTGCTTGTTCCACTTATCGGTGAACTCTTATTAATTTTAATGAAACTTCAGGTGCTTGAACTTACCAAGCCTCGTTTAAGTTTTGTTGCGAAATCAGGCGAAATCACTCGTTGGTTAAATTACATCTGTGCAACATTGCTCTTAGTTGTACTTGCCATCTTTTACGGCAAAATTCATTTATCACGCAAGCAACAAGTTAATACCACACAAGAACCGATTGAAAAACGCCAAAAATTAGCTGCATTACGTACCTCTTCTCACCTACTCGGTTGGGGCTATTTAGCTTTAGCGATTACTTTTGCAACGCAACTTTATTGGGAGCAAATTGCTTCTCGTCCCCCACAACTTTCAGAAGCAATTCCTGTTACCTTAGATGACAAGCAACAAGTTCGCATTCCGATTGAGCAAGTAAAAGACGGCAAATTACACCGTTTTGTTTGGATTGCTGATGATGGTAAAGCTGTGCGTTTCTTTGTCATTAATCGTCAGCCAGATAAATTGAGCTTAGCCGCAGTATTTGATGCCTGCTTGCTTTGTGGTGACCAAGGCTATGTGATGGAAGGTAACCAAGTCGTTTGCGTGGGTTGCGGCGTACATATGTTTATTCCATCTATTGGTAAACCGGGTGGCTGTAATCCTGTACCGATTGAAGATTGGCAACAAACTGAGACTGAAATTCTCATTAATCGAACCAGCTTAGAAGAAGGGCTGAATTTATTTAGCACGATTGTTGAAATCGATGTAAAAGATCCTATTAGTGGCACCCAAATGAAAAACACTAAAACAGAGCACAAATATAATTACGAAGGTAAGACTTACTTCTTTGAAAGCGAGAAAAATCTTGATTTATTCCGTGATAACCCTGAAAAATATTTAGGTAAGGGGGAATAATGCTAGCAAGAATGTTATTCCAATCTTGGCGTTTTAGCATAAAACGTAAATTTTTAGCCGTGGTGACTATTTTCTTGGCTGCGGGATTAGTCTCTGCGCTATTAGCTGTTTCTATTGATATCGGCGACAAAATGGCGAAAGAACTAAAATCTTACGGTGCCAATATTTTAGTTGAACCTGCGAGCAATGCAGCCTTGCCTGGCGAACTCAGCCATAACACAGATTTAAGTAGCCAAGATTTCCTCGATGAAAAAGAACTGCCGAATATTAAAGATATTTTCTGGCGAAATAACATTGTGGGATTTGCGCCATTATTAAGTGCAGATGTGAAAGCAGAAATTCTTTCTGCAAAAACGTATGAAAAATCGACCGCACTTGAACAAATTAATGTGCTTGGTACATTTTTCGATCACAACATTCCTGTACCAGACGAAGACGATTTCCATACTGGCCAAAAAATTATTAGCCCTTATTGGCATGTTCAAGGAGAATGGGTAAACGATCTTGAAATGCCTGAAGGTGAATTTATTCCTGCGATCATTGGTGAACAATTAGCACAACGAACTGGGTTAAAACAAGGCGATAAAATCAAGCTCCACTATCAAAATGATGAACTTGATAATCAAAGTGCGGTTGAAATTACCGGGATTTTATCTACTGGGGGCGCTGAAGATAATCAATTAGTCATGCCACTCAATGCCGTGCAAAAATTACTAGGTTTAGAAGGAAAAATTCAAGCGGTTAAAGTGTCTGCGCTTACTGTTCCGGAAAATGATCTTTCTCGCAAAGCACGTGCCAATACCGATGCATTGGATGCTGAAGAGTACGATCGTTGGTATTGTACAGCTTATGTTTCGTCTATTTCACATCAGTTAGAAGAAGCTATCTCTGGTGCTATTGTTCGCCCAATTTGGCAGGTTGCCGCATCAGAAGGTGTCGTCATTGGTAAAATCCAGTTATTGCTTGCTGTCGTGACTCTTGCTGCCTTAATCGCCGCTGCTATGGGCATTGCCTCATTAATGAGTACTGGGATCATTGAGCGCTCAAAAGAAATTGGTCTAATGAAGGCTTTAGGCGCATACCAATGGCAAATTGCTTTATTATTTTATTGTGAAGCCATTATCAGTGCCTTAATTGGTGGCACTCTTGGTTGTATTGCAGGTTGGGGCTTAGCAAGATTTATTGGTTCAGCGCTATTTGGCGTACCACTGAGTTTCGCTTGGATTGTCATCCCTTGCGTATTGATGCTGTCTATTTTAATTGCTGTGGTGGGCACTTGGTTCCCAGCCCATCGTATTGCCAAACTTTACCCTGTGGAGGTGCTGTATGGCCGCCAATAAAAGTATGTTTTGGCGTTTAATCTTCCAAGCATTACGCCTACGTTTACAACGGGTATTTATTATCTTCTCTGCGTTGACTGTCGGTGCGTCCATTGTGACCGCAATGGCTGCAGTATATTTTGATATTAATACCAAAATGAGCCAAGAGCTCCGTACTTTCGGGGCAAACTTTTACATTGGGGCTGCCAATGGTGGTTTGATGAAAGAACGCCAATTAAAACAAATTCTTCATCATGCACCGGATAATTTTATCACCGCTGCCAGCCCTTATTTATATGGTGTTGCACGAAGTGATTTAGAAAAAATCGTGATTATGGGCGTGTGGTTTGAAGATATGCGTGTGCTCGCGCCTTATTGGCAAATTACCGGTTCGTCCATTAATGTGAATTTTGACGATCGCCATGCCATGATTGGTAAAACCTTAGCTGAACGTCTTAATTTAGGCGTTGGGAGTAAGTTAAAGCTTTCCAAAAATGCCGTCGAAAAACATGAATTCACGATAAAAGGTATTGTTGAGGCAGGCGATGCCACAGACAACATGTTAATCGTTAGCTTAGAATTTGCACAAAGTTGGTTAGATAAAGAAGGATTGGCAAACAACGCCTTGCTCAATGTCAAAAATGAACAAGGTAACGTTGCACAATTTGCCCAAGACATTATGCAACGCCAACTCGATCTAACTGCTCGACCAATTCGAAAAGTCTCAGCGTCTGAAGGGCAGATTTTAGATAAAATTAAAGGATTGATGGGCTTAATCTCATTAGTCATTTTGATTCTCGCTACCCTTTGTGTGAACACCACGTTGATTGCGATTGTTGGTGAGCGAGCAAAAGAATTTGCACTACAAAAAGCCTTAGGTGCTAAACAAAGTGACATCATTAAACAGATTAGTACTGAGATTCTGATCATTGCACTTTGTGCTATTGTTGCGGGACTGATTCTCGGCTACATTTTGGCACAATTACTTGGATTAACCGTATTTAAATCTTACATTGATATGCGTCTACCGGTTATTCCTATTACTATCGTCTTATCGTTATTGGTTGCCTTTATTGCGGTGATTGTACCAACCAAACGCGCTTTAAATATTCAAACCGCAAATGTGTTGAAAGGGGAATAAAATGAGTGAATTTGTGATTGAAACGCAACATTTATATAAACGATTCGGGCAAGTCACTGCTTTAGAAGATATTAATATTCAAATTCGCCAAGGTGAATTTATTGCCATCATGGGGGCATCGGGTTCCGGTAAAACCACGCTCATGAATATTCTGACCGGTTTAGATACCGCCAGTGAAGGTAAAGTCATTTTAGATGGTGTCGATGCAGCCCAACTGGATGAAGTAGGTCGCCAACGTTTCCGAGCGGAAAAAATTGGTCTAGTTTTCCAACAATTCCATTTAATTCCTTATTTGACCGCACTTGAAAATGTGATGCTCGCACAGCACTATCACAGTGTGATTGATGAAGCGGCGGCTAAAGCGGTACTCGAGCAAGTGGGACTAGGTCATCGTATTGATCACCGTCCAAGCCAACTTTCCGGAGGCGAACAACAACGGGTATGTATTGCTCGTGCATTAGTGAACCAACCTCCGGTCATTTTTGCCGATGAACCTACGGGTAACCTCGATGAAAAAAATGAAGCGCTTGTACTGGATTTACTACAAGAGTTAAATCGTCAAGGTAGAACCATTGTGATGGTTACACACAATCCTGAATTGAGTGAGTTAACCAATCGTGTTATTTATCTCCACCACGGAAAATTTGTAAAAGAGGACATTCATGAAAAATAAATTCGTAAAACTACTTGCGATAAGTGCGGTCATTTTTGGCAGCGTTTCTTGTAAAGACGAAGTTGCGGCTATTGGTCAAAAAGCGCCAGACATCGCTGCCTATGATTTACAAGGTAAAGAGGTGAAACTTGATAATTGGCAAGGCACTCGCCTACTGACATTCTGGTCTGAAACCTGTGGTCGATGTGTCGCTGAGTTAAAAGAATTTGAAAAATTGGCTGAAGCTAATCCAAATAAAGTTCAACTTATCGCTATTAACGTAGATGGTGATAAAGTGGATACCAAAGCCGTAGTCGCCAAACGTCAGCTTATGCTGCCAGTTATCAAAGACCAATTAAAAATCACAGCGGAACGCTATCAGCTTATTGGCACGCCAACAAGCTTTGTGATCACACCTGAAGGCAATATTCAGGCTAAATATGAAGGGGCGATTCCCGCAGCAGATTTAGATAAATTATTTAAAGGCTAGCCAAAATGCAAAAACGAATTTACTTACTCTCTATTTTTTTACCCGTTTTAGGCTTTTTATTTGCGGCTCCAGCCCTTTCTGCCGAAGCTGACTTAGTGAAAGCAGAAAAGGTATATAAACGGTCTTGTGCAACTTGTCATGGAAAACAAGGCGAAAAACCAGCAATGGGTGAATCAAAAATCATTAATCAGCTAAAACCAGAAGAAATTTCAACCGCACTTTCAGAACGAAAAGCAGGAAATATTCCTAGCGCAGGAAGCCCTGCAAAACAACGTTTAAGTGAACAAGATATTCATAATTTAAGTGAATATATTCAAACACTAAAATAGTTTTTGAAATTTTTTTAAACTAATTTTAAAATACAAGGTCTTAAAAAGGGCTTAATTTTTATAAGCTAAGAAGTTTTTTATATATCAATAAAGGATTGTTTATGAACAAATTTACTAAAATCAGTGCAACTGCATTATTTGCATTATTCTTAACTGCTTGTGATAAACCAGCAGATAAACCAGCTCCGGCAAAACCTGAAACTACTCAGCCTGCGCCAGAAGCTAAACAAGAAGCAGCAAAACCTGCTGAAGCGGCTAAACCAGCTGAAGCAACTCCTGCTCAAGAACAAGCTGACTACAACAAATTACTTGAATGGAATGCAAGCCAAGCTCAAGCTCAAATGACTGCACAACAAAAACTTCAATCTGATTTAGCTGCTGCGGTTGAAGCAAAAGATGAAAAGAAAATTGAAGAAGCAATCAAAACTTTCAACAAAACTGTTGAAGATACTATTGCAAGCTTAGATAAATTAGAAGTTGCTTCACCTTCAGTGAAAAACATCAAAGATCAAAATAAAGAAGTACTTGCGTTATCAAGTGAATTATTAGTTGATCAATTAAACTTAGCAACTAAAGCACCAACTGAAGAACAAACTAAAGCTTACCAAGCTAAAGTTGAAAAACTACAAGCTGCAGTCGCTAAATTACAAAAAGACGGTGCTGATTTAGCACAAAAATTTGCACCTGCAGCACCAGCTGCTCCAGCTGCAAAATAATTAAGCGTTAAAGATGAAAAAAACCTTACTGTAACAAGTAAGGTTTTTTTATTTATAGCTAGACAGCATCTACCTATAAAATAAGATGCGCCAATCATTAAACTGGCGCATCGATTTCAATAATTATTTTACTTGAGCAAAATATTTTTCAAGACGACCTTTATTCGTCATGGATTTCTTCTCAAGATCTTTCACCACTTTCTCCGCTTGTTCTTTGTTTGGTAGATTATCACCCACTTGAATCACACCATTCATATTCATTGAACGGTGTACTGGACAACTATAAACATACACACCTTCTTTATCTAAAGTGATCGTAAGCTCTTGATCTTCTTCAGATTGGAATTTTTGTGCACCTTCAGGAATCGCTTTACTGTGTACAAAGTGGCTTTTATTTTCTGGACGAAATGTCACTGTATCTCCTGGTTGAACTTTTAAATAACCCGGTTCAAAAACCATTGAGCCTTCACTATTTGAATTTAACATTTTAATGTCATAATGTGCGGCTTGAGCAGTAAAACTTAAACCTACTAATGCTGCAAGTACAATTTTCTTCATTTTCATTTCCTTCTTAAGAATGTGCTGATTTACGTTGTGGACGAACCACTGCAAACCGGCACTACATTGCAATAATTCAACGTTTACATGATACAAACGATTAATGGTTTCGACTTGTAAAACATGATGAGCATCGCCTACGCCTTGCACTTTATCTTCACCAAGTAAAATCAACTCATCTGAAAATTGAGCGGCAAGACTTAAATCATGTAATACCATTATAGTAATCAGATTTTTCTGTTTCGTATAGGTGTAAACTTATTCTAATAGATTAATCTGATAATTATTCTTCGTAAGCTTCGTCAGTTAACGTTTTTAAGAATGCTTCTAATGCATTAATCTCTTCATCTGTAAGCGGTTTGGCTTTTAAAACATCAGGATTAATGGTTGGAGCATATTCGGCTTTATCCCACGCTTTTCCTGTTTCAGGATTGATTTTACGATTAGGATTATTAAAACTGTCTTTAAATAGCAAAACGGTTTTTAAATCACGGAAAACGCCGTTATGCATATAAGGTGCTGTGACACCAATGTTACGCAATGTTGGCACTTTAAATTTACCTTTTTGCTTTTCATCGCCTTTTACCATTGGATTATCCAATAGTCCATTATCCACATAATCAGCCGCAAGTTTATTTAACTTAATTAACGCTTGGTTACTTGGCACGCCGATATTGTAATAGCGATAATTCGTAAAGGTCTCTTTTACTGAATTCGCGTCACTTGATTGATGGCAATTACTGCAGTTTGTTCGTGTTTTATCGAAAAATAATGCCTTACCTTCCGATTCAAGTGCGGTCAATTCCGCTTCATTTTTTAATGCACGATCATATTTTGAAGAGAATTGCGCAAATAATTCATGCTTTTCGAACTCTGCAATGGCTTTTTCCATAATGGCATAGATTCTGTCGGTATCAGCCCAAATACTTTCACCATAAATATCTGTAATTGCCTTGTAATAAATTGAATTTGCTTTTAGACGTTCGACAATCGATTTTTTATCTGGCATGCCCATTTCCACTGGATTAATAGGTGGACCACCTGCTTGCTCGGCTAAATCTTTTGCACGCCCATCCCAGAATTGTCCGCCAACATAATCTTGAGTTTTTTCATCAAAATGAAAATCTGGTGAAAACATCGCATAAAGTGCCGTGTTGGCATTGCGATTACCATGAAGATGCGGATTATCTCCCTCGGAGACCATTTGATTTGCCGAATTTTTACGTTGATCCACAAAGGCCGTACCCGGGTTGTGACAAGTTGAGCAGCTTTGTGTTTTATTAAAAGAAAGCGATTTATCAAAAAACAGCACTTCACCCAATCCTTGATAATTCAATTCTTTTCCTTTAGCTTGATCAGCTAAGGTATAATTGCTCTGTATCAAAGGTGCAAACAATAAAATAGAAAGCCATTTTTTTTGCATCGTGTTCTCCAAATATTCAAATTATAGATAAAAAATAATCCAACAAAGCTTTGCTGGATTATAAAAGGAAAATAATTTTCTACAAGCCGGTGGCCATCTTAATGCGATCAGCAAACATACCAATACTCACGCCGAAATAGTTTGATTTGTTCCAATCTAAAATTGTGCGGTAGTTATTGGAGACCAAGAATGCACGGCCAACTTCTTTATCGGGACGAACTAACCAAAGATCGGCTTGCGAAAGTGCGGTCAATTTATCTTGTTCTTGTTGGCTGAAGCTCGCTAAGGTGATACCTTTGGATTGCCAGTCACTTAATGAACGAGCTTTGTTTTTCTCAATGCCTGAAAGCGATAAATCTAATGGTTGATTTAATGTGACTTCAACGCCCCAAGGCAATTTGTTATCCCAACCTACAGTGTGAAGATAATTTGCAATTGAAGCAAACGCATCAAATTGGTTCGTCCAAATGTCCTTCACACCATCATTATTACCATCTGCCGCATAATTCAAGAATGCACTTGGCATAAATTGAGTTTGTCCCATTGCGCCCGCCCAAGAGCCTAACATTCTGTGACGTTGAATATGATCACGTTCTAACATTTTCATCGCATTCACAAATTCTTTACTGAATAAGGCTTCACGTCTGCCATCAAATGCTAATGTGGCTAAAGCGGAAAGCACATCATAGCGACCTTGGTAGTGACCAAAGCTACTTTCCATACCCCATAAGGCAAGGATATATTCCTGTTGAACACCATAACGTTGGCTTGCTTGTTGTAATGGCGCTTGGACTTCCCAATAACGCTCTGCGGCAATATCCACTTTGTTTTGAGTCAGTACTTTATTCAAATAATTGGTTGTGCCGTTTGGATTGGGTAATTGAGGTTTATCTGCACTACGTTTACTTCTACCCGCTTGTGCACGATCTAAATCCACGGCCTTTTGCATATACTGAATATTATTCTGCGCATTTAATACTGAAGCCGATACACCTTCAGCCGCTGCTTTACCTTTTAAAAACTGTACATAATCATTGAAGTTATTTAAAGTTCTCGGTTTACTATAAATAGCACTACTATTTACCATTGAAACGCTCGAGCAGCCCACTAATAAAAGTGCGGTCGATAATGCCGTCATTTTTAACGTTGAGATTAAATTCATTTGTTTTCCTTTTTTAATTATCAAAATATCGCATTATTTGCGTAAAAATTGGTTATAAACCGCTTTCAATAACGAGGTTGGTAATAAGCGAGAACCTGAACGCAAGACAAAGGTGAATAGGCCTGAAAATAAACCTTGAATACCTAAGCGGTGTTTCAATTTAAATAAACGCCATTCTGCTTTCGCTTGGTTTAAACCTCGACGACGCCCGACCATGCCATTACCCACGCGGGCATAAACTAAAATGTCCGGCAAGTTTGCCACGTTTTGACCTTGTGCTACAAGCTTAATCCACAGGTAATAATCTTCCTGTAAATCCTCATATCCACCACAATTAATGACCGCACTTTTTTGATATGCCACCGTCATGTGATTGAACGGACAACGTTTTTGCGTAAATTTAACGATATCTTGTGCATCAGTCGGCACATGACGATATGCCACGATGTCTTGAATATTTTCGCCAAACTCAGCAATCTGCCCACCAAAAATAATCGTATCCGGATGTTGCTCAATAAACGCCACTTGTTTCGCAAAACGCTCTGGCACACAAATATCATCTGTGTCCATACGGAAGACCCAATCGTGAGAACAATGTTTTAATCCTTCATTGAGTGCTTTGCCTAAGCCTAAGTTCTTTGGCAACTTCACTAAGTTTAAGGGTAATTTGGTTTCGAATTCAGCAACCACGGCTTCCAATTCTGGTGTTACCGCACCATCAAACACCAATACGATCTCATCTGCTGGATGGGTTTGAGCCACTAAACTTTCAAAACATTCTCTTAAATATTGTGGATTTTCCTTAACGTATAAGGACATTAAAACTGAAAATTTCATACTTCTCTATCTAATAAGTTATCTATATAAACCGTTTCAAATTAATTGCCAATTTAGGTGAAATTAGAACCACAAAGGCAATAATTAGCTGCTTAATACTTTTCGTTAATTTAAAAATCTCAAAATAGTAAAAAGCCGCTTTACGGGATAAATTCATTATATGTGGGTAAGCCAACATATATTGTGCGTTGATGGCAAAATTCTTTTCTTGCTCTGCCGTTTTCACATAATTTTCACGGATATAATCAATCGCTTTTTGCGTATTAGTCGTATCCGTTGATACGCTAGAACGCTTAGTATGGAACGTACAATAAGTTAATGGTTCTGCTACTTTACACGCTTTAAACGTAGGATCTTGCACAAGTTTCAGCAAGAAATCATAGTCTTCCAATGAACGAAGTGCGGTTGATAATCCGCCAATTTTTAAAAACAGATCTTTTTTCACCCCAATCATCGGCATACCACCAATTTTATTCGCCAGTAAAATTCGTTCAACGCTGATCTCTTGTGGCTCAATTGGGTTGGTCACATAGCTAAAGCCTTCATTCACCATTTCACATTTAGCTGGATGGTAAACAAAGTTAACATCAGCATGCTCGGTAATCACATCGGCTAATTTCTGACATTTATCATTTGCAAAACGATCATCATCATCAAGGAATAACAACCAATCATTATCGGCATTTCTTGCCCCGATATTACGGCTTTCTGCTGCCCCTTGGTTGGTTTCGTTACGAATAACTTTAACTGCAAATGGATAAGATTGTGTCACTTCAACGGGTTCTTTAGAACAATCATCCACAATCACCACATCAAAATTATAAGTGGTTTGCTTGGTTAAACTTTCCAATAACGCAGGAATTTCTTCTTTCCGATTATAAGAAGGCACGATGATACTAAACATCTTTCGGCTCCTTTTGTTTAAATAAAATAAGTTGTTTACCGTGAGTGCCAAAAAGCGATAAGAACATCAGCATGACAAACATAATGCCCGGGAAAGCAAAGGTGTCTGCTTTGATATTACAGAACGCTAAAATCACAAAGGCAGAAAGGATAAATTTCCAGCTGCCATCAAACCAGTTTAAGGCAACTTTGCGTACAAAATAGAATGTCACGGCAAAACACACTAAAGCATAAGACACACCACCATAAAGAATTTGGCGTAAGAAACCAGAGTCCGTATGCCCATAATAACGACCGACTTCTAACTCACCTGTCATATACATACCATCGCCATAAATGAACTGCTTGAGCGTTGGCATAAAGAGGTGGTTTTTCATCAAGGTATCTGTTGACGAACTGACAAATCCTTCACCGTGTAATAAATTAATCACGGGTTCTAAAGCATGTGCAACATAAGGATTTTCTGGTAAGAAATACGCCAATAACAAGACCAAAATAGCAAATGCAATGAGTGATGGAACATAACGCCATTTGAAATACACTAAAATGCTCACAACCGATAACAGAAGGAATGTACGTCCTGAAATTAATCCGATACATAGCATAAAAAACACTAAAATACTTGGAAGTGTATTATGTTTAGCGTTGTAAGCCAGTAAGAAATGCAACAGCATTAAATAGAATAAACTCAGTTGGAAAAAGGCGGTTGCGGTGATGTTATATAAGCGATATTCCTGCTCTGAACCATAAAAACGTGCGGGCAACACTGCATTGGTTGAAAGCAAGAAATCGATCACAAATGATGCGCCGAGCAAGCCAATGATGCCCACTGCAAATTGCACCACTACACCAATTTGCAAATCTCGCACGACTCGTTGTTGTCCGTTTGCATTGGCATAAAACGCATTATACAGTCCCACGCCTAAGAGGAATAAAATCAATTCCTTCACATACATGGTGATAACTGAAAGATCTTTTGTGCCATTAAGTAATAACGGAATCACACTGAAAACAATCAATCCGCCTAAAACAGCAAGACTGTCTAAAGGCAAAATGATGCCTTGCGGTTTCTGCTTTTTAATGTACTGATAAGCCAAAACAACCAATGCAGCCAAGCCCGCGACGAATGACATTCGTACGACATGGAACAGCCAAGGATCGTAAAGATAAAAAAGGTTAAAAAGTGCGGTCATTTTTTACGTTATTTTCCTAAATTCTTTTTCACCGCTAAGATTTTTTTGAGCGGATATTTCATTAATTTCTTTACTAAATTATTAGATTTTGAACCACGAATCGCTTCCAAATTACTCACTAACTGTGGATTTTCAATGGCCACAAGCGGACGAACCACATTGTTATTGATTTGGAATTGGGTTTCAAATAATAAGAAATCATCAGCCAGCCAAAACGGCTTTTCTTGTTTGAGTTGCTTTAAAAATGCACGTGCCGCTGATTTTTTAATTAAGTATGCTACCGTGCCTGCAAAATAACTTTTATATGGGTAAGCTACGGTGACATCACCCACTGTTTGACGTAAAAATGAGAAGGTTGTCGGATAATTAATTTCCAATTCCACATCATCAAATTCCGCAATTTTTGACTGCCCGATTAATACAATATCTGCATCGCATTTTTCGGTTAAAAGTGCGGTTGTGTTTGGCGATAAATTAGCGTTAAATAACGCATCATCTTCACAGACTAACGCATAGTCATTTTCCGTCACATTTTGATCTTCTACGATCTGACGATAAACCGCTAAATGGCTTAATGTACAACCAATTTCGCCTTTTGTGACGTTGCGTCCATAATGCTGTTCAAACTTCGTTGGATTGAATACTTCAGCCAATTCATCCCACTCTTTTTGCATGGTATTAATCGCTGAAAATACAGCAAAATCGGCGGTATCAGGTTGAGCAAAAAACAGCTCACGACGCTGAACATCTTTATCTAGTGAAATCAAATATTTATTCATCATTATCTCAATTTAGTTTTTGCGTTATTTTGATTGCAACAAACGAAAATAGTTGCAAATTATACTAAAGAAATAGCCAGTTGGCATTGCTTTTAGCTCGGAGACAAAAAACAACCAAAAAAATAACCGCACTTTAATTGCTTAAAGCGCGGTTAATCCTAAATATGTTTTTCTTTCTATTAAAAAATTGCAACAGCTAAACCAACTACAACACTTAAAGAAAGTACTACTGTTAGCATCGCGTAACCAAAATCACCCATTTTAATTTCCCACTTGTTTAGTTAAAGATATCCTATTCTAACAATAAAGTACGTTTTTTCAAAAAATTTTTATAATCTGCTTAACCTCTTTAGTTTCAATCTTTATAATAGAAAAAATTTTCTAGAGGCAAAATTATGGCAACAATTAAAGATGTCGCGAAGATGGCTGGTGTTTCAACTACCACAGTTTCCCATGTAATTAATAAAACCCGTTTTGTAGCAAAAGAAACCGAAGAAGCGGTGATGCAAGCCATTAAAAACTTGAAATATTCACCTAGTGCTGTTGCGCGGAGTTTGAAAGTCAATACGACAAAATCTATTGGGATGATTGTTACCACTAGTGAATCCCCTTATTTTGCTGAAATCATTCATGCCGTTGAAGATCATTGTTATCGCCAAAGCTATTCATTGTTTTTATGTAACACACAAAATGATCCAGAAAAGATTAAAAACCATTTAGACATGCTTGCCAAAAAACGTGTAGATGGCTTATTAGTCATGTGTTCTGAATATACATCCCATTCACTTGATATCCTTTCTAACGCAGCTGACATACCAATGGTTGTAATGGACTGGGGGCCTAATACTGATACAGATGTCATTGAAGATAATAGCTCTACGGGCGGATATATTGCGACTAAGCACTTAATTGATTGTGGTCATAAAGCCATTGGTCTTATTGCGGGGGAATTGGATAAAACTACCGCAAGAACACGTTATGAAGGTTTTGTGAAAGCCATGAATGAAGCCAATCTGCCAATTCATGAAAATTGGATTATGGAAGGTTTCTTCGAGCCTGAAGATGGTTACGAGTGTATGAATAAAATTCTCGTACAAGACAGCCTACCTACTGCTGTCTTCTGCTGTAATGATGTGATGGCATTAGGTGCAATTTCTGCTATTACAGAAAAAGGCTTGCGCGTGCCTGATGATATTTCGATTATTGGCTATGACAATATTCACTCATCACGTTTCTATGCACCGCCACTCACCACGATTCACCAATCTAAATCACGTTTAGGTGCACAGGCGGTTAATCTGTTATTTGAACGAATCGCCAATAAAGATAACGACAGCCACGAAAAACATCGTATTGCGATCCATCCAGAATTGGTACTACGAAAATCAGTCCGTACACTTGCATAAACATTAAATTTTTTGACCGCACTTTAAATTTTATCTAAAAAAGTGCGGTCTTTTTTTACTTATTTTCAGCTTTTTTGATTTAATACAAGTTTTCGACGTATAGCATTTGATCCCGATACATATTTTTGGTTATATCTCTCCTGGTTTTATTTTATTTTTCTTTATCGGAGTTCATATGACTAATGAGTATCGCACTCTCCGCCATAATATTAATATGTTAGGGCGTTTTCTTGGAGAAACCATTAATGATGCGCAAGGCGAAGACATTCTTACCTTGATTGAAAAGGTTCGCCAATTATCCAAACAATCTCGAGCGGGCGATAGCCAAGCGCGTAAAACATTGTTGGATACTCTTTCCACCATTTCTAACGAAAACATTATTCCCGTTGCGCGTGCATTCAGCCATTTTCTTAACTTAACAAATATCGCTGAACAATACCAAACGGTCTCTCGCCAACATAAAGATTTACAATCCTCTAACCGTTCATTAAGTGCTTTATTTCAACGCTTAAAAGCACAAAATGCCTCAAAAGAAGAGGTTTACAAAACCATTGAAAACTTGCTCATTGAGCTTGTATTAACGGCACATCCAACCGAAACTACACGTCGTTCTTTAGTCCATAAACACGTTGAGATCAATAAATGCTTAAGCAAATTAGAGCACGATGATTTAACGCCTAAAGAACGCGGTATTATTGAACGATTGCTACTTCGTTTAATTGCTGAAGCGTGGCACACTAATGAGATCCGCACTGTTCGCCCGACGCCATTCGATGAAGCAAAATGGGGCTATGCCATGATCGAAAATAGCCTATGGCAAGGCGTGCCGGAATTCTTACGTCAATTAAATGAACATTCTCGTGAATTCTTAGGCTACGACTTACCTGTGGGCTTACGTCCTGTCCGAATTTCTTCTTGGATGGGCGGTGACCGTGATGGTAACCCGTTTGTCACCTCAAAAATAACCCAACAAGTGCTCTATCTTGCTCGTTGGAAAGCAGCGGATTTATTCTTAAATGACATCAAATCTCTTGCCGATGAATTATCCATGGTGAAATGCACACCAGACTTTACCGCAAAATATGGTGAACATTTAGAGCCTTATCGTTTTGTGGTCAAACAACTTCGTGAAAAACTTATCGGGACTCTTGATTACTTTGAAGATTGCATGGCAAATCGTCCGCCTCGTGTAAGTCAGGCGGATATCATCATGGAAGATAATCAACTTTGGGAACCGCTCTATGATTGCTATCAATCATTAATGGCGTGTGGCATGCGTATTATTGCCAATGGATCCTTATTGGATATTTTGCACCGTATTCGCTGTTTTGGGGTCACCCTTTCACAAATGGATATCCGTCAAGAAAGCACGCGTCATACCGATGCGATTGCTGAAATCACCCGTTATCTTGGCATTGGTGATTATGCACAATGGAGCGAAGCAGAAAAACAATCTTTCTTGGTTCGTGAATTAAATTCTCGCCGTCCATTAATTCCAGCCCATTGGGAGCCGTCTGCTGAAACCCAAGAGATTTTAGAGACTTGCAAAGTCATTGCCCAACAAAAACAAGGCGTGATTGCTTGCTATATTATTTCAATGGCAAGAAGTGCCTCTGATGTGCTTGCTGTGCATTTATTATTAAAAGAAGCGGGCGTGCCTTATCACATTCCTGTCGTACCACTCTTTGAAACCTTAGATGACTTAGATGCCTCTGAAGGTGTCATGCGTCAATTGTTTAATATTGGTTGGTATCGTGGCGTGATTAACAATCATCAAATGGTGATGATTGGTTATTCTGACTCAGCCAAAGATGCGGGAATGATGGCAGCTTCATGGGCACAATATCGTGCACAAGAAGCATTAGTCAATTTAACCGAAGAACTGGGTATTGAACTCACTTTATTCCATGGTCGTGGCGGTACAATCGGTCGAGGTGGTGCACCTGCACATGCAGCATTACTTTCTCAACCTCCACGTTCACTCAAAAATGGTTTACGTGTGACTGAACAAGGGGAAATGATCCGCTTTAAACTGGGTTTACCTGAAGTCGCAGTTGAAACCTTTGATCTTTACGCGAGTGCAATTTTAGAAGCAAACTTACTTCCACCACCAGAACCAAAAGCAGAATGGCGTGCGGTCATGGATGAGCTTTCCGTTACTTCATGTGACATTTACCGTCGTGTTGTTCGTGGAGATAAAGACTTCGTGCCTTATTTCCGCAGTGCTACACCGGAACAAGAACTGTCTAAACTACCACTTGGATCTCGCCCTGCAAAACGTAATCCAAATGGTGGCGTAGAAAGCTTACGTGCCATTCCATGGATTTTTGCTTGGATGCAAAACCGTTTAATGCTACCAGCATGGCTTGGTGCAGGGGCGGCAATTCAAAAAATTGTGGATGAAGGCAAAGGTCATATTATTGAAGAAATGTGTAAAGCGTGGCCATTCTTCTCTACTCGTGTAGGCATGTTAGAAATGGTGTTCAGTAAAACCGATACTTGGCTTTCAGAGCAATATGATCATAACTTAGTGAAAAAAGAGCTTTGGTACTTAGGTGAGAATCTGCGTAACCAACTGAATGCAGATATTAAAACCGTGCTTTCGCTTTCTCACAAAGATGAATTAATGGCGGACTTGCCATGGATCGCCGATTCTATTGCGTTACGTAATGTTTATACGGATCCACTCAATCTCCTTCAAGTGGAATTGCTCCGCCGTTTCCGTGAATCGCCTGAAAACCCAAGCCCTGATGTCGAACAAGCCTTGATGATTACCATCACAGGTATTGCCGCAGGTATGCGGAATACGGGCTAATTACGGCAACTAAAAATAAGTGCGGCCAAAAATAATGATAAATTTGATCTGCACCCCAAAAGTTGGACTCAACAAACCAACAATTGAGGTGCAGATTTTTTATGGGTAAACACTACACAATCGAATTTAAATTACAAATTCTTCAACCTATTTTGAATGGAAAAATGAGTATTAGAGAAGCAGCTCGTTTTTACAATATTCCTTCCAACGCCCTAGTCGGGACATGGTTGAAACGGTTTGAAAAAAGTGGCATAAAGGGACTTATTCCCCGTAAACCATCAGGACGACCGCCTATGAAACCTAAATATGCCAGAATGCCACCGCCACCCAAAACTGAAGAAGACCGTTTACGCCTGAGAATTTTACAGCTTGAAGCGGAGGTAGCCTACCTAAAGGAGTTGAGAAGGCTCAGACTTCAGGACGAAGCCGAGCAACGGAAATTATCCAAAGGTTAAGAACACGCTATCCGTTAAAATGGCTTTTAGGCTTTGCACAGTTAGCGCGTAGTACGTTTTTTGCGAAACTTCAGATTAAACCGGATAAGGATGAGGAGCTGAAAAAGGCCATTAAACGCATCAAAGCCAATCATCCTGATTATGGCTACCGACGTGTTCATGCCAGCTTGCCAGGCGTGAATCATAAAAAAGTTCAACGTTTAATGCAGACACTTGGGCTTCAAGTGCGGTCAAGAAAAAGCAAGAAATTTACCACCTATCGAGGCACGATAGGGGTAATTGCACCGAATCATCTTGAACGCGATTTTAGTGCAACGGCCCCGAAACAAAAATGGGTGACAGATATCACCGAGTTTAAGGCGAAAGATGGGAGTAAAGTCTATTTATCTCCAATTTTAGACTTATTTAACAATGAGATAGTCTCCTATAATCTCAGCTATTCCCCAAATTGGGCGCAAGTAGAGGACATGTTAATGCAAGCCGTCAAAGGATTAAATAAAGCTTGTGGTGTCATTTTACATTCAGACCAGGGATGGCAATATCAAATGGTAGCTTATCGTCGAATTTTAGCTGAACATGGCATCATTCAAAGTATGTCGAGAAAAGGGAATTGCTTGGACAATGCCGCAATGGAAAGTTTCTTTGGGCGATTAAAAACGGAATGTTTTTATGGTCGGGAATTTAAAACAAAAGAAGAGATAGTTGATGCTGTCAGAGATTATTTGGATTACTATAATCATCGACGGATTCAACTAAAATTAAAAGGACTGAGTCCGATACAATATCGAAAACAATCCTTTAAATAACAGTCTAACTTTTTGGGGTCAGATCAATTTGACCGCACTTTTTGTTTTGTATTTCTTGCGGTATCATACGCACAATTGACTTAATGAAGGAAAACCCAATGACAACTGATATTCAAAAACTCGATCCCGATGCAGCGATTGATCTTGCTTATGATATTTTCTTAGAGATGGCAGGTGAAAATCTCGATCCCGCTGATATTATGCTATTCAATCTGCAATTTGAAGATCGTGGAGCTGTCGAGTTTGTCGAAACAGCAGACGATTGGGAACAAGAAATTGGGGTGTTAATCGATCCTGACGCTTTTGCTGAAGTTTGGGTAGGGTTAGTGAATGAGAAAGATGAAATGGATGATGTGTTTGCAAAATTCTTAATTTCACACCGAGAAGAAGATCGTGAATTCCACGTTATTTGGAAAAAATAATCACTCTTCTCTATATATCAATTGATAAACTAAAACCGGTTTAATTTTAAATTAAACCGGTTTTTGCTTAACAAATTCGTGGTAAAGGTTCGTTGCGTGGTAAGTCTAATAAACGACTTTGACCGAAAAGACCAACAGCACGAACTTTGCCATCAGTCGTTACCTCGCCGATTACGGTCGCATTTTCACCTAATGGATGGCGACGAAGTGCGGTCAGAATTTCTGCTGTTTTTTCTTTATCCACCACAATCACCAATTTACCTTCATTAGCAAAATTTAATGCATCCAAACCGAGTAATTCGCAAATACCGCGTACTTCCTGACGAATCGGTAAAATCGTTTCATCAATTTGAATCCCCACTTTCTGTGCCTGTGCAAATTCATGAAGTACCGCATTCACACCACCACGAGTTGCATCGCGTACAGCTTTAACCCCTTCAATCGGACGAATACAATCAATAAGCGGGGCAAGCACGGCACAATCACTGCATAAATCTGTTTGAATACCGAGATTTTCGCGTAAATTCAAAATGGTTGCACCATGATCACCCAAAGTACCACTCACGATAATCTGATCACCTGGTTGAATGCGATGTACGCCCCAGTCAAGTCCGTTTGGAATCACACCAATGCCTGCCGTATTGATAAACACTTTATCTATCGCGCCTTTTTGTACCACTTTGGTATCACCGGTTACCACTTGAATACCGGCTGACTGGCAGGCTTTTGCCATGGATTGAATCAATTTTTTTAAAGTTTCTAGTGGTAAACCTTCTTCCAAAATGAAACCACAGGATAAATATTTTGGTACAGCACCACATACCGCTACATCGTTAGCTGTACCACATACAGCCAATTTGCCGATATCACCACCAGGGAAAAAAATCGGATCAATCACAAAGCTATCGGTAGAAAATGACAGAGTCCCACCTAAAGCATTCAACTCTTGTAAAGCAATGCGAGCCTGATCTTCGCCTTGTGAAAGTATTGGGTTATCAAATGCCTCGACAAAATAATCGCGGATCAACTCTTGCATTGTGGCACCACCATTTCCGTGTGCCATTGTAATAAAATCAGTCATTGTTTTATTCTCGTCTGTATTGATAATAGGCCGCACATGCCCCTTCGGAAGACACCATCAACGCACCATAAGCATTGTCTGGATTACATTTTTTAGCAAATAATGGGCAATCCGCCGGCTTGCATTTACCGATTAATACATCACCGCAGCGAGAGTCAGGATCATCTGCAACTTGATGTGGCTGACAAGCAAAATGAGCTTCTGCATCAAAGCATTGATAATCATCTGTCAGTTCTACACCCGATTCGGCAATTTCGCCCAATCCACGCCATTCGCTGCTGGCTTTCAAGCGGAATACTTCGCTTATTGCCTGTTGAGCCAACAGATTGCCATGTTGGTGCACAATGCGTTTATACTGGTTTTCCACTTCACAGCGTTGTTCAGCAATCTGTGTTACCAACATTAAAATTGCTTGTAGGATATCTAAAGGTTCAAAACCAGTGATCACAAAAGGCTTATGATAGGTGTCACACAATTCTTGGTAAGGTTCAGAACCAATCACCATGCTGACATGACCGGGCGCAATAAAGCCGTCAATTTTTACTTGTCCTTGCGACAATAAGCTGTGTAATGTCGGGATGATAGTAATATTTTGGCATACCACAAAAAAGTTTTTTAACTGCTGTTTTTTCGCTTGTTGCAAGGTAATCGCGGCACTTGGCATCGTCGTTTCAAAACCGAGTGAAAAGAATACGACTTTTTTGTCTGGATTATTTGATGCGATATTCAATGCATCGAGCGGTGAATAAACGATACGAACATCCGCGCCCTGAGCTTTGGCTTCTAATAATGAGCCTAAACGTCCGCGCACTCGCATCGCATCACCGAAAGTACAGAAAATGACTTCTGGACGACGAGCAATCTCAATACAGACATCAATTCGCCCCATCGGTAAGACACATACTGGGCAGCCTGGACCGTGAATAAATTCGATACTTTTCGGTAATAAACGATCAAGCCCAAATTTAAAAATGGTATGAGTATGTCCGCCGCAGACCTCCATCAGATATAACGGATTTTCTGGCGTAAAGTGCGGTTGTTTTTCCATTATTTTTTGTAATCGCTGCAACAGACTTTTAGCCAGTTCAGGATCACGAAATTCATCAACAAACTGCATTTGATGCTCCTATCGTTCTTGCGCTTTTAACCAGTCTAGCCATTGCTGTAATCCTTCTCCACTTTGAGAAGACAACTGGATAACCTCAATTGTTGGATTCACTTGTTTCGCATAAGCAATACATTTTTCCACATCGAAATTTAAGTACGGCAGTAAATCCACTTTGTTTAAAATCATTAACTTAGAAGCCGCAAACATATGTGGATATTTGAGTGGTTTATCTTCACCTTCTGTTACAGATAAAATCACTACTTTGGCATGCTCACCTAAATCAAATTCTGATGGGCAGACTAGGTTTCCGACATTTTCAATAAACATCAGACTATTTTCCTGTGGCTGCAATTTCACCAATGCATTACCAATCATTTGTGCATCTAAATGACAACCTTTACCCGTATTAACTTGAATTGCTGGCACACCGGTTTGACGAATACGATCCGCATCGTTTTCTGTTTGTTGATCGCCCTCGATCACATAACAAGGATAGTCATTTTTTAATGCATTTAACGTAGTCGTCAATAAGGTTGTTTTGCCTGAACCAGGACTTGAAACAAGATTAAGTGCCAAAATATGCTGATTCGCAAAAAAACGACGATTCATATCGGCTAATTGATTGTTGGCACCAAGAATATCTTGTTCTACTTTCAGTAATCGTTGCTGTGTTTCTTCTTGTTGCGGCGTGTCTGGCATGCGGAAGGAGGAGTGAGAAAAATTAGGTAGTTTTGTCGCATGTTGCGCATTGGAATCATGATGAACATGCGGTAATTCACCGATTCTGACTTGGTCTGGATGGCCACAGCCACAGGTTGTACACATAAGTCACCTCAATAATTTTTCGTTTATTCTGTAAATGCTTAGAATCTATGCTAATTCATGTGTGTTAGAATACCATATTCTCAATGTTAAATATATTCTTTGAAGAGAGATAAACACATACTATCAATCAGTTAGCGGGTTTTATATTCAAAAGTCAGACGACATTCTAACCAATTAAAATACTCTGCTATTTTACGGCAATTTCTTTCACTCTAAATTCTGTGCCGCTTCGACGTTGTAAACATGCACTGTGACAATGTGGACAGCAATCCTGATAGGCCTCAATCTCTACTTCCTTTTGACATTGCCAGCACCATGCTATCGCGGGTAAATGAATAAAATGTAATTGGCAATTTTCAGCAACAGTATCTTTACGCATAATTTCAAAGCAAAATTCAACCGCACTTTGCTCGACACAAGACAGTGCTCCAATTTCTAGCCAGATATCTGTCACTTCATGGATGTTATGCTTTTTCTGTTGCTGTTCAATAATTTCCATCATGTTCTGACAGAGGGACATTTCGTGCATGATTTTCTCCTTAGGATAAAAAGCAGTATGTTTTAATTCTGCTCTTTTTACTATTCATTTTCTGAGTTTCAATATTCACCCGTGTTGGCATTATACTTTATTTCAACGGCACAAAATTAATGCCACTGTGCTGCAATAAAGTGTTCATTAAATCATTATTTTGCTCAAAGTGACTACATTTACCTTTGAGCTGAATTAAGCGAAGTCTCAAGTGAGCTAATTCATGGATCCGTTTTGATACTTCTCGAATATGTCGATCTAGCAGCTCATTGATTTCCCTTTCCTGCTCTTGAGTGGCACATTGCGGATTCAGCAACATTTTGATTTCTTTTAGTGAAATATCCAAACTGCGGCAATAACAAATAAAAGAAAGTTGTTTCAAATGCTCTTCCGTATAAACACGAAAATTACCGCTCGTTCGTTTGGCGGGTTCGATTAATCCTTGCTTTTCATAGAAACGTACGGCCTCCACCGTACAGCCAACGATATTGGCTAGTTGACCAATTTTCATTTTTATAAAATTACACTTGACTCTGAAGTTACTTCATATTTTATACTTTATCATAGTATTCACATGTTAGAAAAGGAGAACTTCCATGAAAAAAACAGCATTGTTTATTACCGCACTATTCGGTGCTTCACTTGCTAATGCACATAATGTTTGGTTGGAGCCTGCTAAGGATGCAAAAGGGCAATATGTGGTTAAATTTGGTCATGAGGAAACTGAAACCTATCCTCAAAGCAAATTAAAAGTGGTACGCCTACTCGATGCTAAGGGCCAATTGCAAAATGCCACTGTAAACTTTAAGGAAGGCGAAGCACACTTTGCTGCACCAGATGCAGCCATCGCTTTTATTCGCTTTGATAATGGTGTTTGGTCAAAATTACCTAGCGGTAAATATGTCGAAAAAACCAAACAACAGGCACCTGAAGCTGTACGCAGTGTTAATCCAATCAAATTCGGTAAAGCCATTTTACACTGGGATACGCAAGCAAATAAATCACACAATATGGATTATGAATTAATCCCTCAAAGTGAACCGAAAGCGGGACAACCACTCGATATTCTCGTGTTAGTAAAAGGTAAACCTGTGCAAGGCATCAAAGTGGGGTTAGGCGAAGATCACCCATTCAACTTAACCAATGAAAAAGGTATCGCACAATTCACCCCTAAAGCGGGTTATAACAAAGTTTGGGCTGAATTTGACGAGCCAGTTAAAGAAAACCCTGACTATACCGAGCGCAGTGTTGAATATATGCTGACTTTTGATGCAAAATAATGAAAAGAGTTATATTTTTAACCGCACTTTTCACCTGGCTGTGCGCACCATCAGCATTGGCTCATAGTTTGCATGTTTTTGCACAATATGATGGACGCACAGTCTCTGGTAAAGCCTATTATTCCGATATGACCCCTGCGGCAGAAACTTATATGGAAATTTTGCAAGCAGGCCAGGACTCTCCTCTATTGGAAGGCAAAACGGATCGCGATGGGCAATTTGCCTATCCGATCAATACGACTACCGAAGGTGCCATTAAAGTGGTGATAGAAGGTGAAGAAGGACATCGAGCCTCAATTGTTGCCAACAGAGTATCTGCACAAACCACTAATAACAGTAACAATGCATTGATGTTGGTTCGCGAAGATATTTCTAAATTAAAAGACAAAATTTACCTGCACGATATTATTGGTGGTATCGGTTATATTGTTGGTATTTTTGGCTTATGGGCATTGATTAGAGCCTCAAAGATGACGCGTGCGTCGCAATCTAAGGAAAGATAATATGCATTTATCGGAAGGTGTGTTGCATACACCCGTATTGCTTGGTGGTGCAGCTGTCGCATTAGTCTGCGTAATGATTGGCCTGAAACGCCTCAATTCGCAGCAATTACCGCTAACAGCATTGTTTGCTGCTGCTTTTTTTGTTGCGGGTACCATTCATGTACCGGTTGGTATTGGTAGCGTGCATCTCATCTTAAACGGCATGGCCGGCCTGTTTCTCGGCTGGGCTGTTTTCCCTGCTTTTTTAATCGCATTGGTATTACAAGCCCTGCTATTTTCCTTCGGGGGATTTGCCGTATTAGGTGTCAATTTATGCGTAATGGCATTACCAGCCCTTCTTGTACATTGGCTATTTGCAAAAAGGCTTGAAAATGACAATTCCCGTCGCACTCAAATTACTGCAGGAATTGGAGCTGGCGTGATCGGCGTTGGCGGTTCAGCCTTGCTCGCTTCTTTAGTCTTGGCTCTAGATGGCGGTAAAGCCTACAGCGATCTAATTATGCTTCTGGTGATATCACATATTCCCGTGTTTATTGTCGACAGTATCGTCAGCGTCGGGGTGGTCTTATTGTTAAACAAAATGTATCCAACAGCGCTCAGTGTAGTGAAATGAATTTTCTTGCTATTTTTCAACCGCACTTACGATTAATTTATGTGTTTTTGTGTGGACTTATCGTCAGCACAATGACACATATTTCAACGCTTATTATCCTTAATCTGATCGTATTCAGCGGGTTACTTATTGCGCTAATACGTTATCAAAAATCCCTTGCCGGTTATTTCAAATATTGGCTAAAACTGAATTTTTTCACTTTGCTTGTTTGGTTGACCTTAAGTTGGAAAATCACCGAGCAAGGTTTAGTATTAAATCCAATGGGTATTCAGCTCGCACGGCTCATCACGCTACGCTTCAATTTGATTTTAAGTTTAACTCGCCTCTTGTTAATTGATATGAACAAGAGCCTTTTATTACAAGCATTATGTCGTTTACCATTGCCCGAAAAACTACTTCACCTATTTGTTCTAACCGTACGTTATATTTCTGTACTCGGTGATGTACATAAAAAAATGGATATGGCAATGCGCGCACGCGGATACCAGCCAAAACTTAACAGCAGAACCTTATTCATTGCATCACAACGCGTGGCATTATTATTAATTCATGCTCTCGTTAAAGCAGAAAAAACAGAAATGGCGCTAAAAGCACGTGGCTTTCAGCTGCATGATGTGAAAAAAACACAGGATAAATCTTGATGAACGTCCTCGAAGTCAAACAATTACAGATCATGCGCGACCAACGTGTGATTATTGATAACCTTTCTTTTGAGCTCCCTGAAGGTCATCGTCTTTTTTTACAAGGCGATATTGGTTGTGGGAAATCAACGCTATTACATAGCCTATTAGGGTTTATACCTTACCAACAAGGTGAGATTCGCTGGTTCGATAACACCTGCCGTCAAGAAAAAGATTTTGTACCGTTACGTGGAAAGATTGGTATCTGTTTCCAACATGCAGGCGATCAACTTTTCGGTCCAACCGTATTTGATGATGTGGCCTTTGGTCCACTTAATCAAGGATTGAACAGAGATGAAGCCTATCAAATTGCCTTGCAACAACTGGAACGTCTGAATATTGTTGGATTAAAAGATCGTTCCGTGAATACCCTATCTGGTGGTGAACAGAATTTTACTGCACTGGCTGGCGTGCTAGCGATGCAACCCAAAGTATTATTACTTGATGAACCAACCAATGGACTGGATGTAAAAAATATTGCCAAACTGACCGCACTTTTACGCGAGTTACAGTTACCAATGCTTATTGCCTCGCATGATTTACACTTTAGTGAAACGCTCGCCGATTCCTGTTTGTCTTTAGCCACAGATAATGATGGCTAAATGCGTTCATAATCATGAGAAAATAATTGAATAAAAAACGGGCGAACCATTTAAGTTCGCCCGTCATTCATTTATGACACTAATTAAGCCACAAGTGCGGTTTCTTTTAAGCGATTTTTTAATTTCGCGTATTCAGTGACCACATAGCGTTCAGCCCAGGCTTGGTCTTCAATTTTCTCAATACGAACCGCGCTATATTTGTATTCCGGCGTTCTAGAACCCGGGTTCAAATGTTCAGCGGTTAATTCGTTACATTTACCGATCCACCATTGATAGGTCATATAACAAGCGCCTTTGTTAGTACGAGTGCTCACATCCGCGCGAGAAATCACTTTACCACGCGGAGAAGCAATCCAAACCAAGTCATTATTTTTAATACCTAATTCTTTGGCATCTTGATCATTCATTTGTACGAATCCCGGCTCATCCGCTAGTGCAGCTAGAGCGCGGCAGTTACCAGTCATTGAACGGCAAGAATAGTGACCAACTTCACGCACGGTAGAGAGTACTAATGGGAATTCTTCAGAAAGCTCTTCCATCGGTGGCTCCCAATCACAAGCAAAGAACTCAGCTTTGCCATTCGGACGGTCGAAGATTTGGCCTTTATACAAGTATGTTGTACCTTGATCTTCAGGACCTTCGTCAGTACATGGCCATTGGATATAGCCCATACCTTCCATTTTTTCGTAAGTTGCCCCTTTATAAAGTGGACAAAGATCACGTAACTCATCCCAAATTTCTTTGGTATTGTTATAGTGCATTGGGTAGCCCATTGCCGTAGCAATTTCGCTAATGATCACCCAGTCATCCTTAACATCGCCGGTTGGTTCAACCGCTTTATAGAAACGTTGGAAACCACGGTCGGCGGCACTATACACCCCTTCATGCTCAGCACAAGAAGTCGCAGGTAATAAAATATCTGCTTCTGCTGCGGTTTGAGTCATGAAGATATCTTGAACAATAAGAAGCTCAACTTTCTCGAAGGCTTTTTTAACCGCATTAATATCAGGCTCAGTTTGTAATGTATCTTCACCCATGATATAGAATGCTTTAATTTTATCTTCCATGATCGCTTCAGGCACTTCACTCAACGGCACACCAGGTTTGGTTGGAATAGATGGCACGCCCCAAGCTTTCGCAAATTTTGCATTAATCTCTGGATTAGCAAAACTTTGATAGCCAGGTAATGTGTTGAATAACGCCCCCATATCGCATGCACCCTGTACGTTGTTTTGACCACGTACTGGGTTCACCCCAACATTTGGTTTACCTAAGTTACCGGTAAGCATTGCCAAGCTTGCTAATGCACGTACGGTTTCTACACCTTGACGGAATTGGCAAACGCCCATACCCCATAAGATAGTAGCGGTTTCCGCTTTCGCATAAGTGCGGGCAATTTCACGCAACATTTCAGGCTCAATACCGGTGATGTGTTGAGTGGATTCCGGTGTATAAGCTTTCACGGTTTCATAGAACGCATCGAAGTTTTCGGTGTGTTCATCAATAAATGTTTGATCTTGTAATCCTTCTTCTAAAATCACATTCATCATCGCATTCAAGAATGCCACGTTAGACCCGTTAGCAAGCGGTGCATAAATATCCGCAATACGGGCTGTTTCGATTTTACGAGGGTCACAAACAATCACTTTCGCCCCTTTTGCTTTGGCGTGGTTAATCCGACGCGCCACAATAGGATGTGAAGTGGAGGCATTATAGCCAAAAATAAATACGCATTTGGTATCTTCAATCTCAACAATTGAGTTGGACATTGCGCCGTTACCGACCGATTTGAGCAGACCTGTTACAGAAGGGCCGTGTCACACGCGCGCACAACAGTCAATGTTGTTATTTCCTAATACCGCACGGGCGAATTTTTGCATAACGAAGTTCACTTCGTTACCTGGTCCACGGGAAGAGCCCGTTACCATAATAGATTCGTTACCGTACTTTTCTTTGATTTCACTGAGACGTTTTGCTGTGTAAGAAATCGCTTCTTCCCAGCTCACTGGTGTGAATGGTTCGCCACGTTTGTAGCGGATCATCGGTTGAGTCAGGCGAGGAGTCAGGATTTTTGTATCATGCACAAAATCCCAGCCATAATATCCTTTTAGGCATAACTCCCCTTCGTTTGTCTTGCCGTTTGCACCTTCAGCTCCCACAATTTTGTTGTTTTCCACCAAAAGATGGATTTTACAACCTGAGGCACAATACGGACATACGGTAATTACTTTTTTAATAGCCATAGTAACGTCCTTATTTTAGATACAACACGAGGTTAGAGATAGAATTAGAATAATTAATTCTGGGTATATATTACACCCAAAATCAACTTATAGTCTTATAAAAAACATGGATTTATTGATATAAAACAGGTTTTCGTAATATTTTTAAAATATGTTTAGAAAATCACCCTCACTTTTTTACAAAACAGGAATCTCTTCAAGCGATCTTCCCTCTTTTAAAAAATCATACATAAATTGCACAGACTCTTTTACGCTTTCTGTCATTGGAAAACCAAAGGAAACCAGATCGGGTTGAAGCCCAACAAAAACAATTTGTTTAATATCTTGTTCCAGTTGCTCGATGAGATAATTGAGCGGCATATTATGCGTACTCATGAAAAACATTTCCGCAATGCTCTCTTTTTCAATGATTCGGATTTTGCCCGGTGCTAATTCCATATCAGCCGCATCGAAAATTAAAAGCAAATCAGGTTTCATGCCTCGCACAATATGTGCAACATTTTCCGGTGCTGAGCCACCGTCAAGTGCGGTCCAATTTGGCAATGGATTTTCATTCAATAGCTGATAGAGATAAGGGCCAGCACCGTCATCCCCCATCATGCTGTTGCCAACGGTTAAGATCACATTATTCGTCACGACGTTTCACCATAATATACATCACAGGTTCACGCTGAATTGATGCTAACGTATTCATCAGAATTTCGACCCACTCTTGATGTTCTGGGGTGAAATTTGCTTTATTTTCATCCATCGCTTTCGCCAATAAATTGACATGGCTAGAATCAATCACGATTTCACCGAATCGTATTAAGCCGGCAAATTTACGTTTAGCATCCCCTTCTGGAAAGCTATCTACAAAACGTTGATAAGCATCGTAATCGCAAACCAGTAATTTTTTAAAACAATCAATTACGCCAACATGGTGACCAATCGCCAAAGAGTAATACATCACCTGTTTTGCTTGCTCTGGCACTTGTTCATCGTTTTCGACGAAACGCTCATTGAGTAAATAGAAAAAAACATGGGTTGTCATGGTACGTCCTATAAAACTTGTAAAGTAATTTCTTCGCTAATCAATACTGCCAAATCTCCCCTTACCCCTCTTTGCTAAAGAGGGGGATTTTTCTTTAGCAATAAAGCACTCCTCTCTCATTTTAATTTTCTGTTGTTAATGCAGAAAACTAGATTGAAATTGACCGCTCTTATTCCCCTCTTTAGCAAAGAGGGGTAAGGGGAGATTTGGCAGAAATCAAAACGGAGCTATTAGTTTATTTAGCAATCGTTAGACTATCCCGAAAACGGCATACTAATCGCATGCAAACGATTGACGATTTCGCTTAAACGCGGATCGGCTTCGCGTTCTAGGTATTCACCTAAACGTACACCAAATGGCACTTTATCATTTTCTGTCATCATTGCCATAAATTGGTTAGCAATGTTGCCGCCTTGACGATAACCGGCAAGACGACGTGCTTCACGTTCAAGACTAATACGCAAATCTAACGGAATGGTTGGGAAACGCAATTTAGCTTCTGCGTTAGGATCAGCTTTTTCTTGTTTACCTTTGAGTTTTTGATCAAGCAAACCAAGTGCTACTGCGAATCCATAAATGGTCGCTGCAGGAGTTGGAGGACAGCCAGGGATATACACATCAACCGGTACAATTTGGTCAGAACCACCCCATACACAATAGAGATCGTGGAAAATACCACCGCCGCAACCGCAAGCTCCGTAAGCAATACAGATCTTTGGATCAGGCGCAGCTTGGTAAGCACGCATGGCAGGAGTGCGCATAGCACGAGTAACCGCACCGGTGAATAATAAAATGTCTGCATGACGAGGTGAAGCGACCACTTTAATACCAAAACGTTCTGCATCGAATGTTGGCGTAATGGTACTGAAAATTTCGATTTCACACCCATTACAACCGCCGCAGTCCACACGATAAACATAAGCTGAACGTTGAATATCTTTCAGCAACGTTTGTTTCATTTTGGCAATATTTTCATCAATACTAAACGGTGTTGATATGCCATTGACCGGCATTGGAATTTGTGTGTTCATCGTCTTTCGCCTCCTGCTAAAACGTTAGGTACATCAACCGCACTTTGTTCTCGTTGTTCGAGTGCTTTTTTGAAATTCAAGCGAACTGGCTCTTTAAAGTCGATTAATTTCATCCGCATGTTGGATTCCATATTCGCGGTTTTTTCTAAGCTGTGCTGACGTTTACAAACCGGACAAGTATGCAACTCTGCCAATTTTTGTTTCACTAATTCTGGTTTATCCAAAGTTTGTTTGAATAAATCAATGGTGTAATTCAGTTCTTTATAAGAAATAAACGGTTGACCACATTCCTGACAAGTTACTGTAGCAAAGGTAGTTTCTTGGAAAAGATCCTGTTTATTGGTCACTGATAGTTCAAAATCTTGTGATAAGCGAATGGCTTTGGTTGGGCAAACTTCTTCGCAACGTCCACAGAAAATACAACGACCAAGGAATAATGACCAGGTACGTTCGCCTGTCACTGGATCCGTTCTCATGGTCAACGCATTGGCTGGACAGGCAATGGTACAAGCCGCGCAGACTATACATTGATCAGAATTGAGTTCCGGTTTTCCTCTAAAATCATCATCAACTTCATAAGGTTTGAACGGATATTTGGTGGTAACATCACCGGCTTTAAATACCGTTTTTAGTAATTTAAACATTTTCCGCCTCCCCTATTTCAATGGTGAATTTTTACGTTCGATACCGTAGCGTTCAATCTCTTTATAATCCACGGTTTTCGCTTTGCGTTTACGTACATCCACCACGGTGACACGGTCGGTACAAGAATAGCAAGGGTCAAGACTACCAATAATAAGTGGCGCATCAGACACAGTGTTGCCACGCAACATATAGCGCAAGGTTGGCCAGTTAGCATAAGTGGCAGCACGACAACGCCAACGGAAAAGTTTTTGGTTGTCGCCTAGCATTGACCAGTGAATATCTTCACCACGTGGCGCTTCCGTAATCCCTAAAGCAAAACGTCCTGGCGTATAATTGAAACCTTCTTTTAAGATTTCACCACTCGGCAAATTGTCCACCATGTAATCAATGATATTCATAGACTCAAACACTTCATTAATCCGCACTTTCACACGGGATAATACATCACCATTTGCTTCAGTGAAGAGATTGAAAGGGATATCGCCATAACCGGAGAATGGGTGTACTTTACGCACATCACGCGCAAAGCCAGAACCACGAATCATTGGACCAACCGGACTAAAGTCACGAGCGATATCTTTTGCCAAGACACCAACGCCTACCGTACGTTGTTCCATATTCGGTGTATTTAATAAAATATCGGTTAAGGTTTTGAGTTCTTCACGCATTTCACCGATAAGCTTGATACATTGCTCACGTTGATGTTTCAACATATCACGACGCACACCACCGATAAGGTTAATACCATAGGTTTTACGTGCACCAGTTAGCACTTCAGCCAAGGTCATGGATTTCTCACGAACACGGAAGAATTGCATAAAGCCGGTATCAAAGCCGGTAAAGTGGCTAGATAGACCTAAGTTTAATAAGTGACTGTGTAAACGTTCTACTTCTAACAAAATCGCACGGATCCATTCAGCACGTTTTGGAATTTGAATCCCCAAAGCGCTTTCTACGGAATTGGCATACGCCACACTGTGAGTAAAACCGCAAATCCCGCACACACGGTCAGCAAGGAAGTTGACTTGGTCGTAATCCATGCGAGTTTCTGCCAATTTTTCCATACCGCGGTGCACATAGAACAAACGATAGTCCGCATCAATGATATCTTCCCCATCCACGAACAAACGGAAATGTCCCGGTTCGTCAGAGGTGATGTGTAATGGGCCAATTGGCACAATGCGCGCTTCGCCTTTTTCGTTAATAAATTCGTAGGTTTCTGTTGCCGTTGTTGGATCCGGACGTAAACGATAGTCCATGGAGTCTTTACGTAATGGATAAAGATCATCCGGCCAATCATCTGGCAACACTAAGCGACGTTGGTCAGGTAAACCAACGGCTTTCAAACCATACATATCGAATAATTCACGTTCGCCCCAAACAGCTGCTTTGACTTTTGGTGTCACTGACGGAAATTCTAAGCTCACAGGATCAACTAAGGCTTTAATAGTGATAAAAGTTTTCACTTCCCCTTCCATGGAAAGCACGTAGTACACTGCATAGTTGCCATGAATTGAACGCTCATCATTCCCGAATACCAAAGGTAACCAACCGTCATGTTGATAATAAAGGTATTCAACTACATCAGGTAACATATTGGTTTTAATGGTAAGGGTAACCTGATTTGGTGTTGACCACTCCTCATCCAAAATGGTATTTGGAAATTTTGCATTGACTGCTTCAATGTAATTTTTACCAATCATTTTGGCTGGATCGACTGATGTATTTTTAGTTAATTCCATATATTTATCCCTCCTGTCGATCATTGCGCTAAACTTTGCCAAGGTAAAATTAACATTTCACCAAAAGACACTTGTTCAGATCCGAGTACAATTCCGACCGCACTTTTTAATAACTGCAAAATTGGTTCGGCAATATGAATACCCATAATAAACATGAATAACAATAAAATTGCCATCGCCACGAGTGAAACTTTGTTCACATCCCCCACTTCAATATTATCTGGCTGTTTGCCTAATACAGTTTTTAATACCATTAAAGACAATCCAGCTAACACAATAGTGAGTAAAATTAAACAGAATACCATTAACCAAGTTTTACCTGCGTAAATACCCGCAACAGCAATACTGAATTCACTGACGAACACGTTAAATGGTGGAATACCACCTAGTGCTAATGCACCTCCGGCAAATAATACCGCTGTCATTGGTGCCACATGCCATAAACCTCGTACTTGGTTCATATCACGGGTTTTGTATTTCAATAAAATGTTACCAGAAGCACAGAACAGCAAGGTTTTCGCTAAGCTATGGTTAATGGTATGTAATAACCCAGCAAATACGCCGATTGGGCCACCTAAACCAAAAGCGAAGCTAATTAAACCCATGTTTTCAATACTGGAGTATGCCAATAAGCGTTTGATGTCGAATTGAACGATAATAAACAAGGCCGCAACCAATACAGAAAGTAAACCAAATACCAACAATAAGGTTTGAGGGTAAGTTGGACCAACTGCTTTAGAAACTAAGATGTAGTAGCGCAATACCACCAACATGGCACAGTTCAATAATACCGCAGATAAAATCGCACTCACCGGACTTGGCGCTTCACTGTGTGCATCGGATAGCCAAGTATGCATTGGAAATAGACCGCACTTAGTACCAAAGCCAACCAAAATGAAGGCAAAAGCAAGATACATGAGCATCGGATTCAAACCAGCCGCTTGCTGATTGATTTCTGTCCAGAAAATGGCTTGGCTAGGATCTGCCAAAAGATTCGTACCATTAGAGAAGGTTAAAATCGTGCCATACAATCCGAACGCGACCCCAACAGAACAAATAATGATGTATTTCCATGCGGCTTCAAGAGAAGTTTTTTGTTTGTATGTACCGACCAAGAACGCAGAACTTAATGTAGTTGCTTCAATAGCAGCCCACATCAAAATCACGTTATTGGTGATCACAGAAATAATCATAGTGAAGAAAAACAAATGCAAAAAGCCGTAATAATTGCAATATGTTTTCAAATCAAGATGCCCTTCGCGATATTCAGTACCAATATAACCGATTGAATAAATACCGGCTAATGTTCCAACAATAGCGATGAGCCCTAAGAAAATAGCAGATAGACTGTCGATGTAAACCCAGTTATTTAATGCACTGATTTCCCCCTGAGTTAGCACGCCATTAATAATTTGTAAGGCAAATGCTAACATCAAAATCAAACCTGTAACATGAAGTGCGGTACAAATTGTCCGTGCTTTTGTCACGCCACAAGCGAAACTGGCAAGTGATATTGCTAAAGGTGCGATTAATAACGCGATTATCCATTGTTCATACATAGCGTTACCCCTTCAAACTCATAAGTTGTTTTGCATCTAATGAGTGGAATGTACGGTAAATTTTGTTTACCAACACCACCATTATGATGACGGCAAAGATAGCATCTGTGGCAATTCCGATTTCCACTAACTCAGGTGCTTTATTTGCCAATAAGGCTAATGTGAGATGAGAACCGTTTTCCATCAAACAATAACCGAATACTTGTTTTACGATATTGCGTTGGCTAACAATGCACACTAAACCTAATAAGAAGTGACTTAATGACACTGATAATGCCGGTTTAAGATGCGCAACCAACGGTAAATCGATTGGGACAACGACAAAGTAGCACAATGTCACTATCACTGCTGTGATCGGGATCAACCAAGCGACATTTATTCCAGCAGGAGTTTGACTTTCATCAACTTTTTTCATCGCATAGATTAAAATCGCGGGCACCAAAACCACTTTGGTAATAAATGCGCTGATTGACCACATATAAAGTTCATGGGCTTGCATTTCATTGGCAAGATAGACAAACAGTAACACCAACACCAATGATTGCAAACTATAAAATAACGCAGCTTTTTTGGCGGTTCGAGCCATAATTACGCAAAGAGAGGTAATAATGAGTAAACACGCAAGTCCATTTATCATTAACATAGATTCCTCCTTAACCTAACCAGCCAAACCTAGCCAATATGCGGCGATAAAACTGGACACCACGGACATCACCATTAATACAACTAACACAAAACGCATAGAGAATGGTATAGGTTGTGCATTGGCAACTGCTTCTGATGGTTTACCAATGACACATTGTCCGAATTTATACAACAACCACACGAATGTCGCGGTAGATTCAACTAAAGCAAGTACCACTAACCAAGTAATCCAGCCATATTCATTGCCTAATTCAAATCCGGCCGCAAATAATGGATATTTACTGAAGAATCCATTAAATGGTGGTACCCCAGCAATAGCTAATGCTGCAACACCAAATCCTGCACCGACCACTGGCATTGTACGCATAATACCTCGTAACAATGGCATTGAGCGGGTTCCTGTCGCATAACTTAATGAACCAGCGACCAAGAAGAATAAGCTTTTCGCGAAAGCATGGTTGAAGATGTAGCTAATCGCTGCCACAAAGGCCAATTTAGAACCTAATGCAGCAAGAGAAATCCCAATGAAAATATAAGAAAGTTGGGTAATGGTGGAATACGCCAATAAACGTTTTAAGTCAGTTTGTGGCAAGTACATCAAGAAGCCGTAAATCAAGGTAATCATCGCCATGATGATGCCGACTTCACCCACAATATGTGGAATCTCACCAGCAGACATAACTGAACGAGCGAAAATATAGACCCCAACTTTAACCATTGATGCAGCGTGCAAATATGCACTCACCGGTGTTGGTGCTTCCATCGCATTTGGTAACCAAATTTGCATTGGTAATTGCGCTGATTTACCCCACGCAGCAAACATCACACCAAATAGCACGATGGTTTTCGCACTCGGATCTAAATGTTCTAATGCTGTGATGGAGAATGTACCTGATTGGCTGAACAAATAGGCTGCAGCAATATATAACCCGATTGCACCAACATGGGTAATAATCAACGCTTTCATTGCAGCGGCTTGGGCTTTTGGTGTTTGGTAATAACTGATTAATGCCCAAGAACATCCCCCAGTAATTTCGAAGAACAATAATTGTCCTGCTAAAGTTGAGGAATACACCAAGCCTGCCATGGCACCAATAAAGATGAGCAAGAAGGCATAAAAACGTGGTAACCCGTTATGTGGGTGCTCACGGTTTTTATCGGTTAAGTATCCGCAAGAATATAAGCAGATTAAGAAACCCAAGGCCACAACGGCAAAGGCAATTAATGTACTGACTGCATCAAGAGTGACACCAAAGATCGCCGTTTTATCAAAAGCGACGATGTCATAAGTGACGCTTTGATGACCATCGGCAAACCATTGCCCAGCAACTAACATGGTTCCTAACGTAGCAAGCGCTGCAAATACAGTGGCAATTTGAGCAAAGTGTTTTTTGTTCAAACCAACAATAAACGCCCCTACGAAAGGTAAAATGATTGTAATCAGAGCTAAACGTTCCATATTTGTCCTCCTTACAACCCTGTGAAGTAAAATACAAACGCTAACACAGAAATGCCGAAGCCGACTACGGTTAAACGTCCTGTTAACATAAAGCGGGTACGAGAGAGTGTGTTTTCAAAGACACAAGCCAATACGAACACCACGAATAATTTCACGAAGAATAAAACACCGCCTAAAACGACCGCACTTAAGCTCATCTCTGTTGGGATACCAAACGGAAGCAACACGCTCACAAAGATAGATGCTACAACCATAGATTTTAAGCTTAAGCCGACTTTTAATAAGGCGAGTGCTGGACCAGAATATTCAGTCAATGGACCTTCTTGTAATTCTTGTTCCGCTTCTGCCAAGTCAAATGGAATTTTCCCCATTTCAATAAACACGGCGAAGAATGCTGCTGCGATAGCAATCACTGTCGCAATTGGATATTGCCAAGTATTTTCGGAAAGTGCATTACCGATAACCGCAAAATTGGTTGAACCGGCAATTAAAGCAATCACAAGGAATGCCAACATGAGAATTGGTTCTACTAAAACACCTAATGTGACTTCACGGCTTGCCCCTAAACTTGAGAATGTGCTGTTTGAATCCAAACCCGCAATTGAGAAAAAGAAACGGAACAAGGCGAATAAGTAAATCACGGTGATTAAATCACTGCCAGCGCCAAATGGTGCGATACGAGTAAATAAAGGCAAACTCATGGCAACCACCATCACTGTGCTAATTAGCACATAAGGCATCGCTTTAGAAACCCAACCCGCATTGTCTGGCCAAATGTTTTGACGTTTCATTAATTTCGCAATGTCACGATAATCTTGTAACACGCCAGGACCGCGACGAGATTGAATACGAGCACGGATCATACGTGAAATACCGGAAAATAACGGTGCAAGGGCGAGCAAAATCAAGGCTTGCACAATGGCAAAAACAAACATTCCGGCAGATGTTGCAATTTCTGAAGGTAACGTAATCATCTTCAACCTCCTACATCAACGCAATGGAAAGTAGTATTGCCACCAAGGCAATCACGAAGTACACGCAGTACACACGGAAATCACCTTGTTGCAACCATTGAATTTTAGTTCCTAACCAAGGAATAAAACGAGCGATTGGCATCGTCATTTTTTCTTCCCAGAAAGGTTCAGCTTTTGTTGCACCTTTAATTACCGCTTGGATACCTTTATCACCTAAAGGTGCGGGATCCAACACTTCGCGCAAGGTATAAAGTGATTTGAAAATCGTACGCAACGGACGAGTGAAACTACCTGCAGAGGCCGCCATATCTTGTTCATAAGCATAACCACAAGCCCATGGATTGCCTTTTGCACGATCGGATAAACGTTGATTTTTGGTGAAGGCGTAAAAACTAAATGGCAAGAAGAAGAATGCCAATAGCATGATAGTCACCATCGGTGTTGAAAGCGCGGTATGCGGTTCAGCTTGTGCGACCACCACACCATTTTGAGCCAACATTAGCGGCTCACTGTGAGCAAGTGCGGTCGAAATTTTCGCAATTATTGGAGTCACCACAGATGCACCCACACCTAACAATACACAACATAACGCTAATACCGCCATCGCAATTACCATTGGTTTTGGCACTTCACGTGCATTGGCTGCTTTTTCGCTACGCGGTGCACCACCAAAGCTGATGCCGTACACTTTCACGAAACAAAGTGCCGCTAACGCACCCGTCAATGCCAACATAATAATGGCAATTGGACCGGCAAGTTTTAAGACGAAATCATCACTTTGACTTAAGGTGAATAAGGATTGATAAGTAAACCATTCACTGACAAAACCGTTAAACGGTGGCAATGCAGAAATCGCCATGGTACCGATTAAGAAACAGAATGCGGTGTAAGGCATAAGTTTGCCTAAGCCGCCCATTAAGTCCATGTCTTTAGTGTGCAAGCGATACATTACAGAACCTGCACCTAAGAATAACAAGCCTTTGAATACAGCATGGTTAAGCAAGTGGTATAACCCACCAAGTAAGCCCACGGTTGCTAATACTGGATGATGTGTCGCGATACCAATCATACCAACGCCCACCCCCATCATAATGATGCCGATATTTTCTACCGTGTGATAAGCCAAGAGTTTTTTGATGTCATGTTCTGCCAAGGCATAAAGTACGCCGAGTACGGAAGATACTGCACCGAAACCAAGTACTATAACGCCATACCAAACATTGGTAGAACCGAGAAGATCAACACCTACTTTAATGATCCCGAAAATACCAATTTTTACCATCACTCCAGACATCATCGCTGAGGCATGAGAAGGTGCAGCTGGGTGAGCTTTTGGCAACCAGCTGTGTAATGGAATCATCCCTGCTTTGGCGCCAAAACCTAAAAATGCCAAAATAAAGGCGGTAAAGGCAAGCGGTGCCGGTAAAGTGGTTTGACGGAATGCGCTAAATTCAAAGCTACTGGCATAGCAGTAGAAAATGAAGAAGGCGATCATAATTAATACCGAACCGGCATGCGCAATAAAGAAATAAAGCAAGCCTGCATTTACGGCATTGTCATCTTGTTCGGTAAGGACTAAGAAATAAGATGCCAATGACATCATTTCAAAGAATACAAGGAAGTAGAATGCATTATCGCTGGTGACTAACGCAACCATGGAAGCGATAAATAAATTCATGAAGAAACCCATGGAACCTGCGCCTTTACCTTTATATTCTTTTACATAAGAGAAAGAATAAAGTGCGGTCACAATAACTAATAAAGAAATGACACACACCATAAAGGCTGCCAATCCGTCAATACGGATGGAGAACGAGGCAAATTCAAATGGGGTTTTGAAAACATCAACGACTGTGTCGCTGCTGATCAGAACGGGGATGCAGGCAACAATACCTAACACTCCAGCAAGTACACCGGTCACGCCGGATATATTGATTGAAAGTTGTTCGTTTCGTCTCACTGCGAGCGAAATAAACGCACCTACGACATAAATCAACAGGGTCGTGATGAGTAAATTGATTGGTAAACTCATAATATCACTCCATTGATTACAAGTTAAACACACTAATTATCTTGGGATAGCAGGCGAAGAAACCATTGCCATTTCACGTTTTCTTTCGTTAGCCTGTTTGATACTCTCATCACTAATAATAAATAACGTTTTGGTCGGGCAGGTTTGCACACAAGCCGGACCATCTTCACGGAAATAGCAAAGATCGCATTTCACCGCAATGGCTTTCACACCTGGTTGCCATGCCAACATATTGTGTAAATCCGTATTATCTGGTGCAGTACGAATATCTCGTTTTACCGCATCAGTGAAGGAGAATCCTTCATAATAGGTTGGTGCGTCAATCGGTGCAGAACCATGTTGGGTAATGGCACCGAATGGGCAAGCAATACCACAAAGTTTACAACCGATACAGAGACTTTCGTTAAGTTGAATAGTGTCATTGATATGTGTAATTGCGTGCACCGGACACACAGTAGCACATGGTGAATCATCACAATGACGACAGAGAATTGGCACGGTTACATCATCATTACGCATGACTTGTAAGCGTGGAAAAGATTGTAATCCGAAAGCTTTATGCACTTCGCTACAAGCGGCCATACAGGTGTTGCATCCAATGCAATCCTTCGGATCACCGATTACAAAACGATTCATACATTCCCCCTCCTTGTATGTAAATAACGTTTTTTACAATAACCACTCTAGGAGTAAGGATACTCCTGTAAAAAAGTAAAGCTCAAGAACTAATTCGAAAATTTGTGATTAAGATCAAAAGATTTCCATTGTTTTTCTATTACTCTGATGCACCTGTTAAATAACAGTGAAACATAATAATTTTATGTTAAAAATGTGAACAGACTTTAAACAAAAATGCAGTAGCCTTATTTAAAATATGGCTATACAAATTTAGGTGCTTACATGATAAAATTTCACACTCGCAGTACGTTTATTGAAACACAATAAACGATTTATCTCATAAACATTCTAACTAAGGACAGATTATGTGTTTAGGTATTCCAGGACAAATTATTCAAGTTGCAGACAGTGCATTACAGCTTGCTGTAGTCGATGTGTGTGGTGTTAAAAGAGAAGTTAATATTTCATTAATTTGTCAGGATGACCCCAAACCTCTCGTTGGTAAATGGGTACTCGTGCATGTGGGTTTTGCCATGACGATTATCGATGAAGAAGAGGCCAAACAAACGCAAGAAGCCTTAATTGCCATGAGCCAGCTAGAACACGAAGTCGGCGATTTTCTTGGCTTAAATCAAAAATAAACAGGATTGCGTTATGCAAGGGATCGAATTACGCATAAAAGGAAAGGTTCAAGGCGTGGGATTTCGCCCTTTTGTTTGGCTTCTGGCAAATCAATATAAGTTAAACGGAGATGTAAATAATGATGGGCAAGGCGTATTAATTCGTTTTGTCTCCCCATCAGCAGATGCACTCAAGCAATTTTTGTCCGACCTGCAAAACAAACTCCCGCCGCTAGCGCAAATTACTGACATTACTCAGCGTCCAATAGATTGGCCAGAAGCAACCGCTGTAACGGGCTTTACCATTCGGGAAAGTGAAAACAATCAAATGGACACGCAAATTATTCCAGATGCAGCTACCTGTCCACATTGTTTAGCTGACTTATTCGATCCCAATAACCGACGCTATCATTATCCTTTTACTAACTGCACCCATTGCGGTCCGCGTTTTACCATCATCAAGGCAATTCCTTACGACCGAAAAAACACGGCAATGGCTTCTTTTCCACTTTGTCCACAATGTGAAAAAGAATATAAAGATCCCGCTGATCGTCGTTTTCATGCTCAACCCAATGCTTGTTCTGTTTGCGGCCCCCATATTTGGTTACAAGATCGAGAACAAACGCTTGCTACTCATGAAACTGCGCTAAAACAGACCGCACTTTTATTACAACAAGGTCATATCGTTGCGATTAAAGGCTTAGGCGGTTTTCACCTAGCCTGTGATGCAAATAACCAAAAGTCTGTTGATTTATTACGTCAACGGAAACATCGTCCGACAAAACCATTAGCCATTATGGTGCCTGACCTGCAGTTTTTACAAGATTTAAGTGCCCAAGAAACAGAATTACTAACCAGCAGTGCTGCGCCAATTGTACTTCTTTTAAAACACAAAGTGCCGCATATTGCGAATAACATTGCGCCAAACTTACAGGAAATCGGAGTAATGCTTCCAAGCAACCCACTGCAGCATTTGTTGTTACGAGCGGTTAATCGTCCGCTCGTGATGACGTCTGCAAATGCAAGCGGACATCCTCCTGTATTGAAAAATGAACATGCAGTGGAACAATTAGCTGATTTAGCTGATTTTTATCTTTGTCACAACCGCGATATTCTACAACGTGCCGATGATAGTCTCGTTCGTGTTGCCTTCGATGGATTAGAAACATTGCGTCGCGCTCGTGGCTATGTACCCGATGAAATACCACTTGAAACACAAAGCACGAAGAATGTGTTGGCTTTAGGATCTGATCTGAAAAATACATTCTGCCTGCTACGTCACAATAAAGCCGTACTGAGCCAACATATTGGCGATACAGCAAATGAACAAGTGCGGTCACAATTGAGTGAAAATCTTGCATTATTTCAGCAGATTTATCAATTTAAACCAGACATCATCGCGGTTGATGCTCACCCTGGCTATTTTTCATCTTCCATTGGTCAACAACTTGCCGAACAGCAACAAATCACACCAATAGAAGTACTGCATCATCATGCTCATATTGTCAGCGTGATAGCCGAGCACAATTGTAATGAACCAGTAATTGGTCTTGCTCTAGACGGTATCGGCATGGGCGAAAATGGACAACTTTGGGGAGGCGAATGCCTACTCGTTGACTATCAACATAGTCAATATTTAGGTGGTCTGCCGGCTGTTGCTCTACCAGGCGGTGATCTTGCAGCGAAACAACCTTGGCGCAACTGGCTGGCTCACCTGCATCAATTTGTGCCACAGTGGCAAGAAATACTCACAAAAACTTGTGCTGAACCGAATTGGCAAATACTAGTCAATGCCATTGAGCGCGGACTCAATTGTCCACCTATATCATCTGCTGGTCGTTTATTTGACGCCGTAGCTTATGCTCTCGGTATTGCACCAACCATTGTTTCTTGGGAGGGCGAAGCCGCCTGCCATCTAGAAGTTCTGGCAAATAACTCATCCTTTGCTACACACCCAAAAAGTGCGATCAATATTCCAGTAAAAATGCCGCTTATCGGCAATAAACTGGATTTGGCTTACTTTTGGCAAAGTTGGTTGAATTATCATGCTTCTGTTGAAGATAAAGCCTTCGCCTTTCACTATGCTCTCGCCCAAGGGTTTGCTGAACTTGCTGCAAATCAAGCTCGCAAATACCAATGCCGTACTATCGTGTTATCTGGTGGTGTGATGCATAACCAACTACTACGTCGCTTATTAAAAGAAAATTTGAGCGAATTCCATGTATTAAGTGCGCATAAACTACCGATGGGTGATGGAGGCCTCAGTTTAGGTCAGGCTGTTATTGCCATGCATAGAAACTGATAATTCCTAATATTAAAATATAAGAAAAAGAGTTAATATAAGTTCGCAAAACTTTTTGCATAAAATTGGAATTTATTTTGCATAATCCTGAAACCTTTATGTAAAATGAATCACAAATCAAACTGAAATAAAAACGCCCTTTAAATCATCATTAAAGGGCGTTTAAATTTTAAGTATTAAAACTTATAAACCATGTTATCTTCATACTTGCCGGAATAACTTGCTGAAGCCTTAACAACAACGCGCTCGGAGTTGTAAAAAGCTTCCCAATTATCAACTTTATCCTCTACCATATATTCGATAAAGCGAACAAATTCACTCTTTGTTGAGCTAAAGAATACATAAGGAGGGCGCGTGATGTTGATTAATCGGAGGAAGTCGATTAAATCAAAGTACGTCGCCTGTTTATAGCTTTCCTGGCGGGTGCATAAATATGGCGGGTCTAGAACAAATAATGCTTTAGGGTCGCTGCTAAATTTAGGTAAAAGCGTGTGGAATGACTCGCGCGCAATCTCAAGTCCGTCTAAATATCCATCCGCTTTCGGATAATCAGACTGTCTAACACAATGCCAAAAATCGCGCTGAAATAAGTCGTCCAATGTTGCCACTTGTTGGCCACTAAAAAGAAGCCAGCTTGCCAGGCTATTTAGGTCAATATAACCTTTGAAATTTTGAATGATTTTGATGCATTCTGCCTTACAATCCTTCGTCAATCTTTTGTTTTTTTGCGTAGCGTTATCAACTACCGCGTAAAGCTGTGCGCGAAGTGCATTAATGTCATCAATATGTGCTAATCGTTCAGCATACCCATCAAAATCGTTATAAATTACGCGTGCTTTAGGCTTGAGCTGTTTTGCTACATGGCTTAATAAACCACTCCCGCCAAATGTATCAATGATAGTCCAGCCCTCGCCATCATTCTTAATATTGGCGTTTAACACTTCCTCGAAGCACTTTAAAAACATCCTCTTTTGCCCAACAAACGGTAGTGGTGCTTGTTTAAACATAGTACACTCCGTTTGTTTGTTTGTTTGTTTGTTTGTTTGTTTGTTTGTTTGTTTGTTTGTTTGTTTGTTTGTTTGTTTGTTTGTCATTATTATCTCTTATAATCATTGACTTATAACAAAATGCGGCCCAAATTGACCGCACTTTGAGTTATAAAATGTTTTTATAATCATATTTTACGATTTCAAAATCTTTGGTCGCATTTAAATCTACCTCGCCTTTTTTAATACGCTCTAACTCGTTTAACATCGCTGTCTTAGCGTCGGCGTAGGCGTCAGGATTAATAACCCCATCTGAACCATATGCATCTCGCTCGAATGGTATGTCGAGTAAAGCTTGCAGTCCATTTTGATTTACTTGAGCCTTCGCACCATACTTATTTAAGTATTTATCATAAGATTTTTCGCGCACACTTTGTAACCAGTTATCTGTTAGCCATTTCGCTAGATACTTATAGATTAGTTCTTCTCTATTTTTTAGCTCTTCACGCTCTTCACGTTCCTCACGTTCTTTACGCTCACGCTCTTCGCGTTCCTCACGTTCATGAATAAACCATAGTTTCACGATAATCCTTCCTTATTAGTCTAAGTATCTGCTTGGCCATATATCCTTTGGTTCCTTACCTAGTGCATCAGCAATAATCTTTTCCCCCTTTGGATAGCGTTTATCAAACGCATTTCTTAGAGTTGTTTTTGCTAATCCATGCTGAATCCCTAATTGAGCTAATGAAATCCCTTTCTTAATCAATTCAGCTCTAATGTCAGCTCTATGCATATCATTAAATCTTCCTTTTTCTTTCATTTTGTGCGATCCTTAAAAGTTAGTTGTTTGACTACTTGATTAAGTACTTAATCATCTACGATTTAGAATATATATCAAATCATTTTCTTAATCAATAGGTGATTTAATAAAATTTTATAAAATCTTTCTATTCGGTGTTTAAATTATTGATTTTATTTAACTTAATCGGCTGAATCTTTTTAAATTATTTTGATTAAGAAAGGTGATTTATGAAATCATTAGATAAAGTTTGGTTTACTGCCAAAGAACTTGAGGCTTTAAAGCTAAATGGACTGCCATCTCATGCAACAAACATCACAAGGAAAGCTAAAAATGAAAATTGGCTATCTAGAGAAGCTAAAGGTATAAAAGGAGGTGGGTTCGAATACCATATATCTACATTGCCAAAAGAAGCACAGATGTCTTTAGGGCTAAGAGATAGCATTCAATCCATAAAGAGTAATGCATTCAAAGCTATGGAAGAGCACGCTATAAAAGAGAATGGATTTGCTGATTTTAAACAGATGAACAGAGATCACTACGAACCTATTGATGATTTTAGGGGTGTCAGAGTTTCAGCAGGCTTAGGTTTAGAAAATGAAGAACAATATGATTCAGCTTACATAATGGTTGAAAGCTCTTGGTTTCAAAGAACTGGCAATAAATCAAAACATTGTGCAATGTTTACCGTAAAAGGGGAAAGCATGGAGCCTACCCTGAAAGATGGCGAAGAAATTATTGTTGACCGCTCTAAGCGTGAATTAACAGAAGGGAAAATATTTGTACTAAACCACAACGGATCAATGTTGGTAAAGAAAGTACAGTTTACCTACGGTGGAGTAGAGCTAATTAGTGACAACCCATCCTATCGCCCATTAAAACTAGACACAGAAGAAGCAAACAGCCTTGTCGTGATAGGGCAAGTCGTGCGTGGTTATCGGGACTTCTAATATGTCACCGACATCAATGTCGGTAACATCCCCAAAAAACCGCCTCACAAGCGCTTTCTTAATATTTTAAAACACAACGGCACGGATGCCAGTGTTCCTTTCAAATATCGCCAAATAATGGCGCATTTTCGCTAATTCTACCCATAATTACACACAATAAACCGCTAGATTTCACCCAAACGCACCAAAATAACCATAAATAACCAATAAAAAAGGCAGTTTCCACACAGAAACCGCCTTAAACCCATCTATTAAAAACTTTAAAACCTTTTTAAAATGATCTTTAAAATTTTAAAAAGGTTTAAAAACTACAAATCCACCGTTCATTTTTATGCAAAATAAAACCCAATTTTCGACCATTTTACAGATTTTCCCACCATTTTTATTTTTGCATAAATCCGACCGGCAAATCATCCAATCCCGCACCACACAAGCCCTAAGCCAAATTTTTCCCGCCAAATTTTTTCTTTTCCTTTATGCAAATATTGTCACTCCCCCACATTAATCGAAAAATAACGATTAACGCTTTTGTTTTTGTATTTCTTTTTTATCTTTTTATAGCGGAATACTGGAAAAGAAAACCAATAACAATGGTGGCAGAATATTCGTCACAAAGCCGAATGAAATCGCAATTGGCGTGACTTCAATGCCCCCTGCTTTTTGAATAATCGGCAATGTACAATCTATTGCAGTTGCCCCCGTGATTCCAATCGCGGTTGAACGGAAGTGACGCATAAATAATGGAATGACAAATAAACTCACAATTTCACGGGATAAATCATTAAAAAAGGCAATACTACCCTGCACCGGTCCCCACGCATTAGTTAATACCACACTAGATAACGAATACCAGCCCATTCCAGAGGCAAAAGCGAGTCCTTGAGTAATGGGCATCGCTAAAACGAAAGCAGCAACCACGCCACCTAGTAACGAGGTAAACGTAAACACCATCCCTGTTTGGAAACCACGTTTATTGAAAAGTGCTTCTTTTAAGGAAATGCCGTTATTTCTTAGTTGAATACCCACAAAGAAAATCAGCACAATCAATACATATAGATTTATACCTGTAGGCAACATAAGATAGGATTTAAAAAAGAAACCACAAAGAGTACCAAGTACCACTGTGCCCGAAAGCTTGAGAGAATCGATTAAGGAATGCCAACGAGAATCAATTTTACCTTGTGATTTAAGTGGCTCAGCAGGATTAAAACGATCATAAAGCATCAGACCGATCATATTTGAACCCAAAATGATCGCCGATAGCGTCAATGCGGTTGTACCAATAATAGGAAGTTTATGTTCTAAATCATCCAATTGACCAAGTAAATACCCCATTAAGAAAAGGATGATGTAAAGCAAAAACATGACAATATGATTAATCTTTGCGATATAGGATTTATTATTGACCTTCAGTAGATAGCCTAACACCATCGGTACTAAGACAATTAATAAGCCATTTATCATATCCTGCATCATACATCTCCTTTCTTATTCCACTGAGGCTAGCATACCCCTTTTCTCCCCCTTTTTCAAAGCGCATAAAAAAGTGCGGTCAAAATTAACCACACTTTTAATTATCTGAAAAATAAAAAATTATTAGTTATTTACTCGGCGGCGAGCCGCTACGGCATCAGATAACTGTTTTAACACGATTTCTGTATCTTCCCAACCGATGCAAGCATCAGTGATACTTTGTCCGTAAGTATGCGCTTTACCATCTACTAAATCTTGACGCCCTTCAACAATATGACTTTCTACCATGACACCGAAGATCTGCTTTGAACCACCTGCAATTTGCTGGCAAACATCTTCACAAACATCCATTTGTTTTTTGAATTGTTTGCTACTATTTGCATGGCTAAAATCAACCATGACATGTGGAATACGACCTGATTTTTCGATCTCTGCACAAACTTTTGCAACGTCTTCCGCTTTATAGTTAGGACCTTTATCCCCACCACGTAAAATAATGTGGCAGTCTTCATTTCCTTTTGTTGAAACAATAGCCGAATGGCCAAATTTTGTCACAGATAAGAAGTAATGCGAAGCTTCTGCCGCGCCCATTGCATCTAATGCTACTTTTACGCCACCATTTGTGCCATTTTTAAAGCCTACCGCACAAGATAAGCCTGAAGCTAATTCACGGTGAACTTGAGATTCCGTTGTTCTCGCACCAATTGCGCCCCAGCTCATGAAATCCGCTACATATTGTGGTGTGATCATATCTAAGAACTCACCTGCTGATGGTACGCCTAAGTTATTGATGTCAGATAATAATTTACGTGCAATACGCAAACCATCATTTAAACGATATGTATCATTTAAATAAGGATCATTAATTAAGCCTTTCCAACCCACTGTTGTACGCGGTTTTTCAAAGTAAACGCGCATCACCACTTCAAGTGTATCTTTATATTCATCACGTAATACTTTTAAACGTTTAGCATAATCTAATGCGGCTTTAGGATCATGAATCGAACAAGGGCCAATTACTACAAGTAAACGATCTTCTTTACCATGAATAATATTGTGCGCATGCAAACGGGTTTCATGAACTAAATCTGCCGCTTCTTCACTTGCAGGAAATTTTTCTAATAAGGCAATGGGAGGTAATACCTGATCGACTTTTTCAATTCGGGTATCATCATTTGCAACTTTTACTTCGATTTCTTCTTTCTTCGTCGCCATATGTCACTCTCTAAATCTTAAATGTTGTGTTTCAATCTCATGGCGTTACTCTACACCCATTTTTGTACTAGTAAACTAGTTCATTTGAATTCATACACTAATTTTATACAATTGCATAAAACTTGTACTCGTTAAGCAATCCTAGTAACTCGTTATTAAACTACCTTTCACCTTATCTGGCAAGGATTTTGGCGTAAAAATAGGTTGTACCTGCTCCATTTAAAATAGATTATTCTTTTATCCTCTAAAATGAATAAATAAATTTAAATAAAATGTGGTCATAAAAAACAATTTCAATTCCAACCGCACTTTTTTAAATATTTTTTAAACTCCCTTGTTTTTACTGAACATTCCCCTCATTTTTTTGTCTGATTGAACACTGATTCAGTCATTTATTTTTACTTGGAGAACTTATGAAGAAAAGAAATTTTGTATTAACCGGTATCGCATTAGGTTTAAGCGTATTTGCGACCTCTTTATCCGCTCAAGCAGCTATTCCGAATGAAATCGTAGAACAAGGCAGCCTTGCGCCAATGTTAGAAAAAGCGCAAGCAGCAGTCGTGACTCTTTCTGTTGAAGGCAAAGCAAAAGCAAACAGCCGTTCAGTATTACCTGATGATATTCCAGAAGAATTTAAATTTTTCTTTGGTGATCAATTTGGCGAACAATTTGGTGGAAACCGTGGCTCATCACGCAACTTCCGTGGTTTAGGTTCTGGCGTGATCATCAATGCAGATAAAGGCTATGTTTTAACTAACAATCACGTGGTAGATGGTGCGGATAAAATTACCGCAAAATTACAAGACGGACGTGAATTCAAAGCAAAACTCGTTGGAAAAGACGAACAATCTGATATCGCTTTAGTACAAATTGAAAAACCAACTAATCTTACTGCTATCAAAATGGCGGACTCCGATAAATTACGTGTCGGTGATTTTACTGTGGCTATCGGTAACCCATTTGGTTTAGGTCAAACTGTAACCTCTGGTATCGTTTCAGCACTTGGCCGCTCTACTGGTTCAGATAGCGGAGCGTATGAAAACTATATTCAAACCGATGCTGCGGTAAACCGTGGTAACTCTGGTGGTGCATTATTGAATTTACGAGGTGAATTAATTGGCATTAATACCGCAATTATTTCTCCAAGTGGCGGTAACGCTGGGATCGCCTTTGCAATTCCAAGCAACCAAGCCAACAATCTCGTTCAACAAATCTTAGAATTTGGTGAAGTACGCCGTGGTTTACTCGGTATTAAAGGTGGCGAATTAAATGCAGACTTGGCAAAAGTCTTTAATGTCAGTGCGCAACAAGGTGCTTTTGTGAGTGAAGTCATTCCAAATTCTGCTGCCGAAAAAGCGGGCTTAAAAGCGGGTGATGTGATTACCGCAATGAATGGTCAAAAAATCTCAAGCTTTGCCGAAATGCGTGCAAAAATCGCGACTTCTGGTGTTGGTAAAGAAATTGAGCTCACTTACTTACGAGATGGTAAAACTGAAAACGTAAAAGTGACCTTGCAAGCAGACGATGGTACACCAACAACAAGTAAAACCGAACTTCCTGCATTAGACGGTGCAACCTTAAACAACTATGATGTAAAAGGCGTGAAAGGTGTGGAAATTAGCAAAGTACAGCCAAATTCAATGGCAGCACAACGCGGCTTAAAATCAGGTGATATCATCATCGGCATCAACCGTCAGCCAATTGAAAGCACGCAAGACTTACGCAAAGCATTAGATGAAAAACCATCTGCCATTGCACTTAATATCTTACGTGGTCAAAACAACTTCTACTTATTAGTGCAATAAAATGAAAGAGCGGTCAATTTAATTTGACCGCTCTTTTACTTTATTCCGATATCATAAACTTCTCTCTTAATTGATGAAGCTGATCGCGTACTGCTGCGGCTTTTTCAAATTCGAGATCTTGAGCAAATTTATACATTTGTTGTTCCAATTTCTTAATTTGTTGTTGGAATTCTTTGGCGGATTTAGGTGCATTGTAAAGTGCGGTCGGTTCAGCTGCCGTTTTTCCACGCTGTTTCGATTTCGCTTTTTGATTTGCACCTTGACCAATATCTAACAACTCGCCGACTTTCTTATTCAATGCCTGTGGAACAATACCATGCTCTTCATTGTATTTCATTTGTTTTTCACGACGGCGATTCGTTTCGGTAATGGCTTTTTCCATAGATTTAGTAATGCTATCAGCATACAAAATCGCTTTACCATTCAAGTTTCGAGCGGCACGACCGATGGTTTGAATTAAGGAACGCTCAGAACGCAAGAAACCTTCTTTATCCGCATCTAAAATGGCGACAAGAGAAACTTCAGGAATATCCAAGCCCTCACGTAACAAGTTGATGCCAACCAACACATCGAATTCACCTAAACGTAAATCACGAATAATCTCTACACGCTCAACCGTATCAATATCTGAATGCAAATAACGCACACGAATGCCGTGCTCGTCTAAGTAATCCGTTAAATCTTCCGCCATTTTCTTCGTCAGCGTCGTTACTAAAACTCGCTCATTTTTATCCGCTCTTTGACGCGCTTCAGACAGTAAATCATCTACTTGAATGGATACTGGACGAATTTCAATTTGTGGATCAAGCAATCCCGTTGGACGTACCACCTGATCGACAATTTCACTGCCCGATTTTTCCAACTCATAAGGCCCTGGTGTCGCAGAAACGTAAATGGTCTGCGGCGCTAAACGCTCAAACTCTTCAAAGCGTAATGGACGGTTATCCAATGCAGAAGGCAAACGGAAACCATATTCCACCAAGGTTTCTTTACGAGAACGGTCACCACGATACATCCCGCCAATTTGCGGCACAGTCACGTGTGATTCATCAATAATCAAAATCGCATCAGACGGCATATAATCAAATAATGTCGGAGGCGGTTCGCCCTCATTTCTGCCAGAAAGATAGCGTGAATAGTTTTCGATGCCTGAGCAATAACCGAGCTCATTCATCATCTCAATATCAAATTGCGTACGCTGAGTAATACGCTGTTCTTCCAGCAATTTATGTTCCTTGATGAAATATTCACGGCGTTGCACAAGCTCCGCTTTGATTTTTTCAATGGCATCTAAAATACGCTCTCTTGGCGTCACATAGTGGGTTTTCGGATACACCGTAAAACGCGGAACAGCGCCAAAACTTGTGCCCGTTAAAGGATCAAATAAACTTAAACGTTCAATTTCATCATCAAATAACTCAATTCGTACCGCTCGATCGTCAGATTCCGCAGGGAAAATATCAATCACTTCGCCACGCACACGGAATGTACCACGCTGAAAAGCCTGATCGTTTCTTGTATATTGTAATTCCGCTAACTTCGCTAAAATCTGACGTTGATCGATAATGGCCCCTTGCTGTAAATGCAACATCATCTTCAAATAGCTATCTGGATCGCCCAAACCATAAATCGCTGATACGGACGCCACTACGATAGTATCTCGACGCTCTAAGAACGACTTGGTAGCAGAAAGACGCATCTGTTCAATTTGATCATTAATGGAAGCATCTTTCTCAATAAAGGTATCACTACTCGGTACATAAGCTTCCGGCTGATAATAATCATAGTATGAGACGAAATATTCCACTGCGTTTTCAGGAAAGAATGCTTTCATTTCTGCATAAAGCTGAGCAGCGAGGGTTTTATTTGGGACAAGTAACATCGCTGGACGATTTAATGTCGCTATGACATTTGCAATGGTAAATGTTTTGCCTGACCCCGTTACCCCTAGAAGGGTTTGATGGGCCAAACCATCCTCTAAATTTTCAACTAATTTTTCGATTGCTTGGGGTTGATCACCGGAAGGTTTAAAATCAGAATGAAGGATAAAAGGCTTAGTATTAATTTTCTCTGCCATAAGTGCGGTCAATTTTTTAACTGTTTTAGAAGTGTGACTATTTTAGCACATTTATTACTCCAAATTGAGCGATAAAAATCCAAGTTTTACACATACTTAGGCGTGTCAAGTCTGAAACACTTCAAAATTGAAAAATATTTTATTTTTTTTGCTGGACTTTATGCAACGTATTGATATTTAAAAGAATATCCACTTATGGCTAATAGATGAACAATTTAAGGAAAAGCCAGTCTGCACCAGTGGTTGACCATTTTAAACAAAAACAATCCACAAAGTTATCCACAGGCTTTGTGGATAGAAAAAAGTGCAAAAAATTTTATACTTTTTTTCATTTTTGGCCTTGACAAGGAATGGACCGCTCATTAAAATGCGCGCCTATTCTTTGTGATACTAAATTTATTCCTCCTTAGTTCAGTCGGTAGAACGGTGGACTGTTAATCCATATGTCGCAGGTTCGAGTCCCGCAGGAGGAGCCAAATTTCTCTTTTGGTTTAGCTTTCGTTTGTCTCCTTTTACGAATTCTAAATTAGTAGCCAAAAGAATTTAAGCCCATCGTATTGATGGGCTTTATTTTTATCTAAACTATACTGCTTGACGAATTATCGCACTAATTTAGCACTGAATGGTCGTCGATTAAATTATCGCACTCCCAACCAATATAATCGCCTGAAAATTCTACGGCTAGCTTTTCAAAGCGCTCTACCCACTGGAAGATCTCATTACTGTCTAATGAAAGTTCTTGCTCCAATTTCACCATAAAGTAAGGTTCTTCATCTTCTTCTGTTTGAATCGCTTGGCTAGAATATTTCAGCGTGTTAAAAGACACTTGTCCGAGCGTCAATTCATCCATAAAAGGAAACATTTTCTCTTCGTCATCAAAATGGAAAGTATGTTCGATCAAATAAATGTCGCTTAAATTACGCCCTTTGCTATTCAGCATGCTCAAAATTTCTTCTGTCGCATTTAATTTCATTTCTAATGGTGAAGCCAATAAGAAATCAAAATAGGTATCCCAATTAGGATCATTCTGTACATTGATTTCTGAAACAAAATCAAGCTGTTGAAGGGTTTCTTTAAGCAAACTATCATGTTCACAATAAAAATGCATTTTTGCCTGATGGTTGCAAATAAAATGCCCGGCAAAGAATACATTTGGAAGCGCGGTCAATTGTGCAAGGATTTTAAAAAGGCGATTAATCAATTTTTCATATTCGTCTTCATTCGGCAAACCGTCCTCATCACCTTGATAAGGCACGGTAAATTGCACAACCTTACTAAGATGTTTACCATGGTAAACATCTAAATTTTCAATATTTGCACTAAATACGGCAGGCATACCATTCACTTGTGAACGATAATTCTGCCAATTTGCCATATCCATGTTGCTTTCCTATTTAAATTCAGCCCAAATTGGTGCGTGATCTGACGGTTTTTCCATCGCACGAATATCCAATGCAATGCCAACATCAACACAACGCTCTGCTAATTGACGGTTCACTAAAATATGATCGATACGTAATCCACGATTATCATCAAAACCTTTTGAGCGATAATCAAACCACGAGAACTTGTCATTGACCGTTGGATTTAATTTGCGGAACGTGTCTTCCAATCCATAATCGTATAAGCGTTGATACCATTCTCGCTCTTCGGACAAGAATGAACATTTTCCAGTACGCAACCAACGTTTGCGGTTTTCATCGCCAATGCCAATATCTAAATCGCTTGGGCTAATATTCATATCTCCCATAATTAACACTGGATTGGCTTTATCGTGATCTTGTTCTAAATAGCGTTGAAGATCCGCATAAAATTTTTCTTTTGCCGGAAACTTGGTTTCATGTGCACGACTTTCGCCTTGTGGGAAATAGCCATTGATTACCGTTAACAAACCAAATGGTGTTTCTAAATCCGCCATAATAATGCGTTTTTGCGCATCTTCATTATCCGTTGGAAAACCACGACGCACCGCTTTTGGTTCTTGTTTAGTTAACAGGGCGACACCGTAATGCCCTTTTTGTCCATGGTGAAAAACGTGATACCCCAGATTTTCGGTAATTGCATACGGAAAATCTTCATCCGCCACTTTAATTTCTTGTAAACCAATCACATCCGGTTGGTATTTTTCAATAATTGCTTCAAGTTGATGAGGACGAGCTCGTAAGCCATTAATATTAAAAGAGATAAATTTCATTTTTGTTCCTAATGTGAAAAATTGTGGCTATTATACAAAATAATTGAAATCTTAACCGCACTTTTCCTATTCAGTTGACTTCAGCACTTGCTAAAGCCATTTTTTGAATCTGAGACATAACACCCTCACGATGCCACCACTCCCCTTCTTTAGGAAGAGTAAACACATTAAATGCCTGACCTTTAAATTCAAATTGCAATCTGGCGGCATGTAAATAAGTGCGGTCAATTTTTTCAGTGTTTTTACCATAAAGCGCATCGCCTAAAATCGGGCTACCTAAGCTTTTCATTGCTACACGCAATTGATGAGTTTTCCCTGTTTGTGGCTTTAAGATAAATACTCGTAAATTAGGCTCACAACTTACACTTTCAAAACGCGTAATTGCTGGATTTTCTTTCGATTGGCAAAGTTTCCAAGCACCATTACGCGCTTTTTGCATATCTCCCACAATCAATCCTTGTTTCTTTTTGGGTTTTTGATTACTAAGGGCGAGATAAGTTTTTTGAATATGGTGTTCAGCAAAAAGTCGGAAAAATTCAGCCGCACTTTCGGCGTTCAATGCCAAAATGAGTAAACCTGATGTCACTTTATCTAACCGATGTACAAGCCAAATCTGTGACACGCCAAGCTGCTCAGCAAGCAAAGTGGTTAAACCAATTTCGCTTTGATCTTTATGCACGCTCAGTCCACAAGGCTTGTAAATAATGATAAAATCATCGGTCTGATAAATAATGTCTAATTTCATAAGTGCGGTTAAAAATTGATGAATGTTGAACATATTATACTGGTTTATATTATTCCCGTGTTAATTTGGGTGGCGGTTATTTCTGTCACCTTGCGGTTACTCGTCAAAAAACAAGCGGTTTCCGCTACGTTGTCATGGCTAATGATTATTTACCTCGTGCCGCTAATTGGTGTCATTGCCTATCTAGTTTTTGGTGAAGTGAAACTCGGTACTCGCCGTGCCAAAGCATTTCAGCTGTTAAAACCTAAATATATCAAATGGCTTAACTTACTTTCAGAACAAAAAGATGTGGTCACTCATTCTAAAGATCCACGTTATCGTGCTTTATTTAAATTGGTCCACCAACGCTTAGGCATTCCGAATATTCGAGGCAATGAATTACATATTCTCGATACGCCGGAAAGCATTATTCGAAGTATCATCGGTGATATTCAACAAGCTCGCCACTCGATTAATATGGTGTTCTATATTTGGAGCAATGATGGCCTGATTAATGAGGTGAAACAAGCCTTAGAAGAAGCTGTACAACGTGGAGTAAAAGTTTGTCTTTTACTCGATTCCGTTGGCAGTCATGCTTTTTTGAAAAGCCCTATTTGTAAAGCAATGCGAACGAAAGGCATTGAAATTACTGAGGCGCTACACGTAAATTTATTCCGAATGTTCTTCAACCGAATTGATTTACGCCAACACCGTAAAATTATTGTTATTGATAATCAAATTTCCTATACAGGGAGTATGAATATGGTGGATCCCAATTTCTTTAAACAAGAAAGTAATGTGGGCAATTGGGTAGATATAATGGTGCGAATTAATGGTCCTGTTTCGCCGATTTTAAACAGCCTACACGCTTGGGATTGGGAAATTGAAACGACGGAAGAATTACCGCTTTTATTACCAAACTGCCCGATTATGGAAATTGACGATAACGACACGCATTCAGTGCAAGTCATTGCGAGTGGACCCGCTTTTCCTGATGATCTAATCGCTCAATCTCTTGCTACCGCCATTTATGCAGCAAGGGAAAGTATTGTTATCACCTCGCCTTACTTTGTACCAAGTCACAATATCGCTGAAGCATTACGTATTGCCGCATTCCGTGGCGTTGATATCACGCTTATTTTACCGAAACAAAATGATTCCCTAATGGTTCGCTGGGCAAGCCGTACCTTCTTTGATGATTTGCTAGAAGCGGGAGTAAAAATTTATCATTTTGAGGCGGGGCTTCTGCATACAAAAAGTATACTGATTGATAATAAACTTGCACTTGTTGGTACAGTAAATATGGATTTGCGTAGTTTTTTACTTAATTTTGAAATCACCATTGTCGTCGAAGATCGTAATTTTGCGAATGAAGTCGCAACACTCCACGAAAATTACTTAGCGAATTCATCTAAACTCGATATGCAAGAATGGCTTAATCGCCCTCTCTATCATCGAATTATCGAACGATTGTTTTTCTTGTTTAGTCCATTATTATAATTTTGATAATGAATGCAAAAAGGGCGTACTGCATAGTACGCCCCTTTCTTCTTTTACTTATTGATTAACGTTTTTTCACGATAAACACTAAAGCAACTAATACTGCTGCAGTTGCTACAAATCCCGCTAAACCTGATTTTGTAAAACCAACTACAATGTAACCGACAGCACTTGCTGTTGCTACTGTTGCCGCATACGGTAATTGTGTGGTGACGTGATCCATATGGTTACATTTCGCCCCAGTTGATGACAAAATCGTCGTATCAGAAACCGGTGAACAATGGTCCCCACATACTGCACCAGCCATTACGGCTGAAAGACAAGGGAGTAATAACTCTGGTGCTGAATTGGTCGCCATTGCTGCTGCGATTGGCAACATAATCCCGAATGTTCCCCAACTTGTCCCTGTTGAGAACGCCATTGCCGCACCAAGTACAAATAAAAGAACAGGTAAAAATTGAACAGGAATGCTACCACTCACTAAAGAAGATAAGTATTTACCTGTTTGTGCATCACCTACTACTTTATTAATTGTCCAAGCAAAGAATAAAATGGCAATTGCCCCTAACATCGATTTAATACCAACAATCCAGGCTTTTCCATATTCTTGTAAAGAAACTTGACGCTCAAGGATAATCAATAATGTTGACATTGCAACCGCACTTGAACCACCTACAACCAGTGATATTCCCACCGTTGTATTCTCAAAGGCACCTAAGATACTAAATGGTTTTCCATCAGCAGTTAAAGCTTCACTCCCCGTGTGGATCATCATAAATACAGTCACCACAATTAAAACCACAATCGGTAAAATTAAATTACGAACTTTACCTTTTACACCTTCAATGACTTCTTCTTTATAATCACGCTCCATGGCTAATTTTTCATGGCGAGCCATCGCCGCAATATCAAATGAGAAATAAGCAACAAAGAACACCATTAATAATGAGAAGATCGCATAGTAATTCATTGAACTCATGGCAACGAATGCACTCATTGGCGTATAAGATGTAATAGAATAGGTTGCCAATAAACCGGCTACGAGAGTAATAATATATGCTCCCCAGCTAGATACTGGCATCATGACACACATAGGTGCGGCCGTTGAGTCAAGAATATACGCTAATTTAGCACGAGAAACTTTAAAACGATCGGTGACTGGACGAGCAATTGCCCCCACAGCAAGACTATGGAAATAATCATCAATAAATGTCACAAATACTAAAGATGCGGCTAATAATTTTGCACCACGACGACCTTTAATCTTCTTTTGAGCCCATTCAGCAAAAGCACGATTGCTACCTGATACCGTTAAAAGTGCGGTCAATACGCCAAGTAAAACGAGGAAAAACACGATATTCATATTTGAATTCATGCCATTTTCGTCACTATAAACTAACGCAACAACATTATCTTTTAAATAAATAAGCGCATCCAATGGATGGAAGTCAACCAACATTAACGTCCCAACAATAATCCCTGCGCTTAGAGAAACCAGAACCCGACGCGTTGCAATCGCTAAAACAATCGCAAGAAATGCGGGTATAACTGAATAAATAGATGAAGAATAATCAATTAGTTCCATTAAGTTATACCTATAAATTAATGGAGACAACGGCAAGAAAAGATACAATCAAGTATAACCAGACCGAACCGTAGCGCTCCATAGTTAATACATAAAACTATGACAGTCACGTTCCTTTCGAACACGCAACCAACCGAATAAAATGACTTTTATTCGATTTCGGCAACCACTCCTTTCCTTTCTCTTCAACGTTATCCACTCTAAGAAAATACTTATAGTAATCGCACCTCTACTGTTGTATAGGATATAGAAAGATTACATTAAAACAGATAATATTACCAATAAAATCTTATGTTTTTTCCTAGATCTATTGTTTTATTTACCATTACTTATAAGATTGTTACGTGTTTGTTAAGAAATTTAACCTCTATATGAGGAAAACAATATAAGAATAATTCAATTGATAATATAAATATGATGACATTCGACTAATTAATTATTGTATTTTTGTTAATTCATATTTACCAAATATATTATTTTCGCTATCATATGTTTTGAAAATAATTAAGCATTCACACACGTAAAAAGAGGTAGTAATGAACGAATTAACAAAAGGTTTAACTAATCTTCGTAGCTTGCGCGCAGCTATACGCGATTTAACATTAGAGCAAGCTGAAAATTCACTTTTAAAATTACAAGCTGCTGTTGAAGAAAAACGCGCTCAAGCCGCTGAAATTAAACAAGCTGAACAAGAACGTCGTGCTCGTATTGCCAAATATAAAGAGTTAATTAAACAAGAAGGTATCACGGCAGAAGAATTAACGGCAATTATTGGTATTGCCCCAGCTTCAATTCGTAAAAAACGTGAACCTCGTCCAGCAAAATACAAATATACTGATGAAACAGGTCAAGAAAGAACATGGACGGGCCAAGGCCGTACACCTCGAGTGATTCAAAAGGCCTTAGATAAAGGTGCTTCTTTAGCTTCTTTCGAAATCTAATTTCATTATCAACTATATAGAACCCATTTTTATGGGTTCTCTTTTTTTATTTACCTTGCAAAATATTCATTATGTTAGAAAAGAAAATATTACTGACGGACTGTCCTGATGATAAAGGCTTAATCGCCAAAATCACCAATATTTGTTACAAACATCAATTAAATATCCTTCATAATAATGAGTTCGTTGATTTTGAAACGAAGCATTTCTTTATGCGTACAGAGTTAGAAGGGATTTTTAATGAAGACACCTTGCTAGCTGATTTAGATTATAGTTTGCCGAAAGGGACAAACTGTCGGCTAATCAGTGCAAAACGTAAACGTATCGTAATTTTAGTGACTAAAGAAGCGCACTGTTTAGGTGATATTTTAATGAAAAATTACTACGGTGCATTAGATGTAGAAATTGCGGCAGTCATTGGTAATCACGATAATTTACGCGAATTAGTTGAACGCTTTGATATTCCATTCCATTGTGTCAGTCATGAAGGGCTCACTCGTGTGGAACACGATAAATTACTCGCTGAAAAAATTGATGAATATGCACCTGATTATATTGTGTTAGCTAAATATATGCGTGTATTAAATCCAGAATTCGTGGCGCGTTATCCCAATCGCGTCATCAATATTCACCATTCATTCTTACCCGCATTTATTGGAGCAAAACCCTATCAACAAGCCTATGAACGTGGCGTAAAAATTATTGGTGCAACGGCTCACTTTATTAATAATGAATTAGATCAAGGTCCGATCATTATGCAAAATGTAATAAATGTGGATCACACTTACTCTGCCGATGCCATGATGCGTGCAGGCCGTGATGTGGAAAAAACCGTATTAAGCCGTGCGCTTGATCTTGCCTTACATGATCGTATTTTTGTGTATAAAAATAAAACGGTGGTCTTGTAATGAAAGCAATCACTTTAGAGCCAATTTCTCGCATTGAAGGTGAGATCAACTTACCTGGCTCGAAAAGTTTATCAAACCGTGCATTATTATTAGCAGCATTAGCTAAAGGCACCACAACGGTCACTAACTTGTTAGACAGTGATGACATTCGTCATATGTTAAATGCCCTTAAATCTTTAGGGGTGAATTACCAACTATCCGAAGACAAAACTTGCTGTGAAGTTGAAGGCTTAGGTGGCGCATTTCAGGTTGAAAATGGCTTGTCGCTGTTTCTAGGCAATGCTGGCACCGCTATGCGACCTTTAACCGCTGCGCTTTGTTTAAAAGGCGATACAGAAGGCGAAGTTATTTTGACTGGTGAGCCCCGTATGAAAGAGCGTCCAATCAAACATTTGGTTGATGCACTTCTTCAAGCAGGCGCCAATGTTCGTTATTTAGAAAATGACGGTTACCCACCAGTTGCAATTCGTAATCAAGGGATTAAAGGTGGCATGATTAAAATTGACGGTTCAATTTCTTCTCAATTTTTGACCGCACTTTTAATGACTGCGCCTCTTGCTGAAGGCGATTTAGATATCCATATTGTGGGTGATTTAGTTTCAAAACCTTATATTGATATTACCCTCGCGATGATGAAAGATTTTGGTGTTTCGGTTGAAAATCAACATTATCAAGTGTTTAAGGTGAAAGGTAACCAATCCTATGTTTCACCTGGCAAATACATGGTCGAAGGTGATGCCTCATCTGCCTCTTATTTCTTTGCCGCTGCCGCGATTAAAGGCAACGTAAAAGTGACGGGAATTGGCAAACATTCCATTCAAGGCGACCGCCTATTTGCTGACGTGCTAGAAAAAATGGGCGCTAAAATCACTTGGGGTGAAGATTTTATTCAAGCAGAACAAGCTGAACTCCACGGCATTGATATGGATATGAACCACATTCCTGATGCGGCTATGACGATTGCCACAACCGCTTTATTTGCCAAGGGTGAAACCGTTATTCGCAACATTTATAACTGGCGTGTGAAAGAGACCGATCGCCTTTCAGCTATGGCTGCCGAGTTACGAAAAGTCGGTGCAGAGGTTGAAGAAGGTGAAGATTTTATTCGAATTCAACCGCTTCCCCTTTCTCAATTTAAACATGCCGAAATTGAGACTTATAACGATCACCGTATGGCAATGTGCTTTGCGTTGATTGCTTTATCGGATACCCCCGTCACGATTTTAGATCCAAAATGTACGGCTAAAACCTTCCCAACATTCTTCGATGAATTTGAGAAATTAAGTGTTCGAAGCTAAAAACATAAAAAAGCACCGAATGCTCGGTGCTTTTTTCGTTATTTCTAAATAGAAGATAAAAATTCTTTTCGAGTTTCGCGATCTTCTAAAAAGACCCCGCCATAGGCTGATGTCACGGTATAACTGTGGGTATCTTTTACTCCGCGAGCTTTCACACAGAAATGTGTTGCTTTCACATAAACGGCCACATCATCAGTTTCTAAAATGGTTTGAAATGCCGTTAAAAGCTGTTCAGTTAAACGCTCTTGTACTTGTGGGCGTTGCGCAAAAAACGCCACAATGCGATTGATTTTAGACAAGCCAATCACCCAATCTTTTGGATAATATGCGACAGCAACATTGCCATCAATTGTCACAAAATGATGCTCGCAAGTACTGGTCAAGGTGATGTCATTCACTTGCACCATTTCGCTCACTTTCATTTGGTTTTTGATTTTCGTCATTTTCGGGAAATTGGCATAATCCATTCCACTGAAAATTTCATCAATAAACATTTTGGCTAAGCGATTTGGCGTTTCTTCTAAACTATCATCATGCAGATCTAATCCAATCAATTCCATCACTTCACGCATATGCGAAGCAATCGCCGCACGGCGCTCATCTTTACATTGAGTCGGATCAATCATTGGTGTTTCGATGCCTTTGGCTACCAAGGCTCGGCGGACACTTTCCGCATCAGGTGAAATCGCGTTCATTTACTTTCCATTTATAAAAAATATTGTGTTATTTTAACAAAAGATGAATTATTCGTAAAATGCGAAAAATCACCCTAATTTATTAATTTCCTTCATATTGTATTTCGGGCTACAATATATCCACGTTTATTTTGCTCAACCCAAAGGATTGATTATGTTGCCACTTGAAGATGCCTTGGCGCAAATGCTCAACCAACTTCCCTTCCCAACAAAAACTGAAACACTGGCTTTAACTGAAGCTGCAGATCGTATCTGTGCGGAAGATGTGATTTCTCCGATTAACGTGCCTTCTTTTGATAACTCTGCGATGGATGGCTATGCAGTTCGTTTAGCCGATTTACAGCAATCCATGACGCTTTCTGTCGCAGGAAAATCCTTTGCGGGTAATCCATTTCAAGGGGAATGGGTAGCTCAAAGTGCGGTCAGAATTATGACGGGGGCGATGATTCCTGAAGGTGCTGATGCGGTGGTGATGCAAGAAGATGTCACCGTCAATGAAGATGGTTCTGTTACCTTTGCAGCATTACCTAAAGCGAATCAGAATATTCGCCGTATTGGTGAAGATGTGAAAAAAGGTGATGTGGTATTACATCAAGGGGATGAGTTAAATGCCGTTTCTTTACCTTTACTCGCGTCATTAGGCATCGCTGAAGTGAAAGCTTACCCTCGCTTAAAAGTGGCCGTGCTTTCAACGGGTGATGAATTAGTGCCTGTCGGCCAACCATTACAAGCGGGACAAATCTACGATACCAACCGTTTCACCGTCAAATTAATGCTCGAAAAGTTAAATTGCAATGTGCTCGATTTTGGTATTCTGCCGGATAACCAAGCAGAATTTGAAGCGGCCTTTGTGAAAGCACAAGCTCAGGCCGATCTTATGATCACAAGCGGTGGCGTTTCGGTGGGTGAAGCTGACTTCACGAAAACCGTATTAGAAAAAGTGGGTCAAGTGAATTTCTGGAAAATTGCAATGAAACCCGGCAAGCCATTTGCTTTCGGTAAATTAGAAAATGCTTGGTTCTGCGGTTTACCCGGCAATCCCGTTTCTGCATTAGTGACATTCTATCAATTGGTTCAACCTGCTATCGCCAAATTAAGCGGTAAAAAACACCCGAAAAAACAACCGCACTTTCAAGCGATTGCCCAAACCAATTTGAAAAAAGCGCCAGGACGTTTAGATTTCCAACGTGGTTTCTATCAAATCAATGAAAATGGTCAACTTGAAGTGCAACCGGTGGGTTTCCAAGGCTCGCATTTATTCAGTTCCTTTGTGAAAAGTAACTGTTTTATTCGTCTTGAAAAAGATCGTGGTAATGTGTCTGCGGGCGAAATCGTCACCATTGAACCGTTTAATCACCTATTGGGGCAATAATGGCTGAATTAAGCTACGAAGAAGAACTGCGTTATAACCGCCAAATCATCTTAAAAGCGGTTGATTTTGACGGACAAGAAAAGCTGAAAGACAGCCGAATGTTAATTGTCGGTCTAGGCGGTTTAGGCTGTGCGGCAAGTCAATATCTTGCCGCCGCTGGCGTGGGTCATTTAACCTTATTGGATTTTGACACCGTATCGCTTTCTAATTTGCAACGTCAGGTGTTGCATACGGATAGCCGATTGAATATGCCTAAAGTGGAATCGGCAAAAATCGCCTTGCAGCAGATTAATCCTCATGTCGAAATTGAAACCATCAATGCACAACTTTCCGAAGAAAAATTCGCGGAAATCATACCGCACTTTGATGTGATATTAGATTGTACCGATAACGTGGATATTCGTAATGCGCTCGATCGTGGGTGCGAACAAGCGAAGACCCCGCTTGTTTCTGGTGCTGCAATCCGTTTAGAAGGACAGATTTCCGTCTTTACTTATGAACCCAATACCCCAACCTATCGCCAACTTAGCCAACTCTTTGGACAAAATGTTTTAAGCTGTGTAGAAGCTGGCGTACTGGCGCCAATCGTGGGGATTGTGGGCTCTATTCAAGCCTTAGAAGCCATCAAAGTGCGGTTAAAAATCGGTTCAAATTTATGTGGACGCTTATTGTTAATCGATGGATTAACCATGCGTGTACGAGAAATGAAATTGCCCGTTTAAGTTTTCTCTTAACATTTAGACAGACAGTAAGTCTGTCTAAATCCTAAATTACCCACAAATAATTATCCCTCCCCTCGTGCATTAACAAAAAACAAATGCTATTATCTTGCTCGACAATTCATTTGTCTTATATCGCAAGTTTTGTGTATAGGAAAATGGCAGACACTTCAAAAATCTCTTCATTTTATACCGCACTTGCAAATCATCATTTCATTTTAAGGATTTACTCACTCATGAAAGAGATTTTGCAGCAATTCAAACAAAATTATCTGATCAAATACTGGAATCCTGTCGCGGCAGTCATTGCTGCGGGGCTCATTTCAGCTTATTACTTTGGGGTAACCGGCACTTATTGGGCGGTTACAGGAGAATTTACCCGTTGGGGCGGTCATGCTTTGCAAGCGCTAGGCGTGGATGTGTCCGACTGGAGCTATTATAAAATTATCGGCATGCAAGGCACGATCTTCACCCGTATTGATGGTGTGATGATTTTAGGTATGTTTGCGGGGTGTATTTCTGCTGCACTTTGGGCAAACAACGTAAAATGGCGTAATCAACCACACAAACGTCGTATTGTCCAAGCCCTCATTGGTGGTGCATTAGCGGGGTTTGGTGCTCGTTTAGCGATGGGTTGTAACCTTGCCTCTCTCTTCACTGGTATTCCACAATTTTCTGTCCACGCTTGGTTCTTCACTATTGCGACAGCCATAGGCACTTACGCGGGGGTAAAAGTCACCTTACTTCCGATATTTCGCGTGAAATTAGAATTGAAAAAAGGCGCTGCAAAATTACAAGAAACTGACCCGAAACAAGCTAATCGTCGTTTCTGGATTGGTATGGTCATCTTTTTTGCCTATCTTATCGCTTCCCTTTATGTGATGACAAACTCAGTCAAACTGGGCTTTGCAATGCTTTGTGGTTTAGCTTTCGGCTTGTTAATCGAACGTGCTCAAATTTGCTTTACTTCTGCCTTCCGTGATTTATGGGTAACAGGCCGTGCTTATATGGCAAAAGCGATTATCTTCGGTATTATCGTAGGTACACTTGGCGTATTCAGCTACATTCAATTAGGTGTGCCAGCCAAAATCATGTGGGCGGGTCCAAATGCCATTATCGGTGGTTTATTATTTGGTTTCGGTATTGTGTTAGCGGGCGGATGTGAAACCGGTTGGATGTATCGCTCAATGGAAGGTCAAGTTCACTTTATGTGGGTGGGCGTGGGTAATGTTGTTGGCTCAACCTATTTAGCCTACGCATGGGACGATCTTGCCCCTGTGCTTGCGTTAGATTACGAAAAACTTAACTTATTGAAATCCTTTGGCCCAGTTGGTGGTTTATTAGTGAATTATGGCTTGCTTATTCTCTGCTTAATCGCTGTCGTTTGGTGGGAACATCACTTCTTGAAAAAGGCTAAAGCAAAAATTGCGGCAGCGAATCCACAAGCTTGTGGTTGCTAATTAAATATTAACGAATTCATTCAAAAAAAGAGGACATTATTATGGCATTTACCGTTGTTCAAAAATTAGATAAAGATCCAAAAGACATCACCCCAGATTACACGTTAGATACGCTAGGTGAACCTTGCCCGTATCCAGCAATCACGATGCTCGAAACCATGCCCCAATTACAGAAAGGCGAAATTTTAGAGCTATTAAGTGACTGTGCTCAATCTATCAACAACATTCCTGTTGATACTAAAAATCACGGTTACACTCTATTAAGCGTAGAACAAGATGGCACCAAATTACGCTATTTGATTCAACGTTAATGTAAAAAAACCGCACTTTAATCTCTCAAAGTGCGGTCAGTTTTACTTTAGTTTTTTGCTTATTTATTTAATGCAGTAAGAATGTCATCAACACGTTCTTTTGCATCACCAAAAAGCATTTGAGTGTTTTCTTTGAAGAATAATGGGTTTTGAACGCCTGCGTAACCCACCGCCATAGAGCGTTTGAATACGATAACGTTTTGTGCTTTCCATACTTCTAACACTGGCATACCTGCGATTGGGCTGTTTGGATCTTCCATTGCCGCTGGGTTTACGGTGTCGTTTGCACCGATAACCAATACCACATCGGTATCCGCAAAATCATCATTGATCTCATCCATTTCAAGCACGATGTCATAAGGCACTTTTGCTTCTGCTAAAAGTACGTTCATATGACCCGGTAAACGACCTGCAACAGGGTGAATACCAAAACGCACGTTAATGCCACGCTCACGCAATTTCGCCGTAATCTCAGCTACTGGATATTGCGCTTGTGCTACCGCCATACCATATCCTGGCGTGATGATGACAGAGCTTGCATTTTTAAGTAATTCAGCCACTTCTTCTGCGGTTGTTTCACGGTGTTCGCCTTGTTCTTCATCTGAAGACACTTGAACATCATTACCAAAACCACCTGCAATAACGCTGATAAATGAGCGGTTCATCGCTTTACACATAATGTAAGAAAGAATCGCACCAGAAGAACCCACTAATGCACCGGTGACGATAAGCAAATCATTGCTTAGCATGAAACCTGCTGCAGCCGCTGCCCAACCAGAATAAGAGTTAAGCATTGAGACCACAACCGGCATATCCGCACCACCGATAGATGCCACTAAGTGCCAGCCGAATGCAAGTGCAATCGCAGTCATGAGTAACACTGGGAAGATATTATCCGGGTTATTTAAAAATGCCACCATCAAGAAAGCAGAAACCACTAAGGCCGCTAAATTTAATTTATGGCGATGTGGCAGCATTAATGCTTTTGAATTGATTTTGCCGCTTAATTTACCGAATGCTACGATAGAACCCGTGAATGTTACCGCACCGATGAAGATCCCTAAGAATACTTCAACGTTATGGATATTCATTAACACAGGATCAGTTTCATGTGTTAAGCCGTAGCTGTTAAAGCCTACGAGCACTGCTGCTAAACCTACAAAGCTGTGAAGGATCGCAACGAGTTCTGGCATTTCAGTCATTTCAACTTTTAATGCACGTTGAACACCAATCACGCCACCGATGATCATTGCAATGATGATCCATAATGTGCCTTCAGATTGCGGGCCAAAAATGGTTGCAACAAGGGCAATAGTCATACCGACAATACCATACCAACAACCGGCTTTTGCCGTTTCATGTTTAGAAAGACCGGCTAAGCTCATAATGAAAAGTAATGCAGCGATAATATAGGCTGCTTGTACTAAACCTTCAGACATCGTCTTCTCCTTAACCTTTTCTAAACATCGCCAACATACGTTGAGTTACACGGAAGCCACCAAAGATGTTGATGCTTGCCACCAAGATTGCCACAAAGGCTAAGGCATCAATAAAGAAGTTGCCTGTTGGCTGTCTAATTTGCAGTAATGCACCCACAATGATGATACCTGAAATCGCATTGGTTACCGCCATAAGTGGTGTGTGTAAAGCGTGGCTGACATTCCAAACCACATAGTAACCGACTACACAAGCCAATACGAATACGGTGAAGTGAGAAAGGAATGCCGCTGGCGCCACAGATGCAAGCCAGAGGAATAACACACCTACACCCGCCATTACACCGTATTTGATGCGAGGATCTGCTGGTTTTTCTTCCTCTTTTTTAACCGCACTTTGTGCCGCTTTCGCTTCTTGTTTTGGTTGTGCTGACACTTGAATTTGTGCTGGTGGAATTTCTTCACCATCACGTACCACAGTCACACCGCGTAATACCACATCGTCAAAATCGATATTGATCTTGCCGTCTTTTTCTTTACAAAGTAGTTTTAATAAATTAACTAAGTTTGTTCCGTAAAGTTGGGAAGATTGTGTTGGTAAACGACTTGGGAAATCGGTGTAACCAATGATTTTCACTTGGTTTTCAGTGGTTACGACTTTACCAGCTTCAGTGTAAGCACAGTTACCACCTGTTGCAGCCGCTAAGTCCACCACCACAGAACCTGGTTTCATGGAATCAACCATTTCTTTCGTGATTAAGCGAGGGGCTGGTTTACCTGGAATCGCCGCGGTGGTAATAATGATATCCACTTCTTTGGCTTGTTCCGCATAAAGCGCCATCGCACGACGGTTAAATTCTTCTGACATCACTTTCGCGTAACCATCGCCGCTACCGCCTTCTTCTTTGAAATCAATTTCTAAGAAAGACGCGCCCATACTTTGTACTTGTTCTTTTACTTCTGGACGAGAATCAAAAGCACGTACAATCGCACCAAGACTATTCGCTGCACCAATCGCCGCTAGACCTGCTACACCCGCACCAATGACTAACACTTTTGCTGGTGGTACTTTACCTGCCGCAGTAATTTGTCCAGTGAAGAAACTACCAAATTCATGAGCGGCTTCAATCACCGCACGATAACCAGAAATATTCGCCATAGAGCTTAATGCATCAAGCGCTTGCGCACGAGAAATACGTGGCACCGAATCCATCGCTAATACATTAATTTTTTTCGACGTGAGTTTTTTCATTAAATCCGGATTTTGTGCACGCCAAATGAAGCTCACAAGTGTTGCACCTTCCTTCATTTGATCAATTTCTGCATCCGTTGGTGGATTCACTTTAAAAATCACATCCGAATGCCACACTTCTGAACTTGAGCCAATTTTTGCGCCAGCGTCGATAAATGCTTGGTCTTCAAAACTCGCTTTGAATCCCGCATCGTGTTCTACGATGACATCAAAGCCCAGCTTTAAGATCTGCTGAACCGTTTTTGGCGTCGCCGCCACACGATTTTCGCTATCAAGCAGTTCTCTAGGTACACCAATTAACATAAATGTTTCCCTCTAGTTGATAAAATTTCAGACAAACTCACGCCTGTCTCTACCTCTTAAATGACAAAAAGTCATG